>NZ_RAHU01000002.1:0-716596 GCF_009659995.1 Stenotrophomonas sp. MH181796 | reverse complement strand
AGTTCGAGTCTCGTTTCCCGCTCCAAATTTTGATCCACAGACTTCTACTGGGGTCTGTAGGTCATTGAAAAAAGGAGCTTCGGCTCCTTTTTTCATTCCAGCGAGTGCCACGGAAATCCACCCACAGCTACCGTTTTTGAGTGACCAAATAAGGCACAAGAATATGGGTGGGTTGGCTACCGGATAGTTGCTGGGGCTGAGCGGGAACCATGACGAGCATAGGGCCTAAGTCATTACTTAGGAGTCTCGAAATGGCGCTCTCTGATCTGACCGTCCGGCAGGCGAAGACCACCGGAAAACGCTACACCCTCTCCGACAACGACTGCCTGGGCCTGATGGTCTCAGCCGCAGGCGGCAAGTCATGGCAATTCCGCTACTACTGGCTGGGCAAGCAAAAGCGCCTGTGCCTGGGTGGCTATCCTGCCCTCAGCCTGCGCGAGGCCCGGACCGAGCGGGACAAGGCCCAGGCCCTGCTCGCCAGGGGGATCGATCCCCAGGTCGAGCGCGACCAGAAACGGCACGCGGCCAAGCTGGCGGGCGAATACACCTTCAAGACCGTCTTCGATGCTTGGGTAGAGCATCGCCGCAAGGAACTCAAGGAAGGCCGTCAGAGCACGCTTTCCCAGATCCTGCGCATCTTCAACAAGGACGTGCTGCCCACTCTGGGAAAGATGTCGATCTACGACATTCGTCGCCCCCAGCTCCTGGGCGTCCTGGCGGCGATCGAGAAGCGCAAGGCGTTCACCACCGCCGAGAAAGTCCGCACCTGGTTCAACCAGATGTTCCGATATGCGCTGGTCATCGCCGAGGGACTGGAAGTCAACCCGGCCGCGGACCTGGACGTGGTGGCCGAGCCCAAGCCCCCGGTGGCCCACAACCCCTACCTGCACCTGCCCGAGATGCCCGAGTTCCTTCAGAGGCTCCGGCTCTACAACCCCCGTGGCTGGCAGACCCAGCTTGGCGTCCGGCTACTGTTCCTGACCGGGGTGCGCACCGGCGAACTGCGGTTGGCCGAACCTGAACAGTTCGACCTCGACAGGGGCTTGTGGATCATCCCGCCGCAGATCGTCAAGCAGCTCCAGGACGAAATGCGCAAGGCGGGGAAGCGGCCGCAGGACGTGCCCCCCTATATCGTGCCGCTGTCCCTGCAGGCCATCGAGATCGTCCGCTACCTCCTGGGCGCAATGCGGCCGGCGCAAAAATACCTGCTGTCGCACCGTAGCGAACTCAAGAAGCGCATCAGCGAGAACACTCTCAACAAGGCCTTGCAGCTCATGGGCTACGAGGGGCGTCTGACCGGCCACGGCATTCGTGGCACCATCTCGACGGCGCTCAACGAGATCGGCTACCCCAAGATTTGGGTGGACGCGCAACTTTCGCACTCCGACCCGAACAAGGTGAGTTCGGCCTACAACCACGCCAAGTACGTGGAGCCGCGCCGCCGGATGATGCAGGACTGGGCCGATCGCCTCGACCTGCTCGAACAGGGCGAAGTGGGAGCCGCGAGCGCGCACCTGACCATCCGTATCGACGGGGTGCCGGCGATGGCGGAAGTGGAGGACGCGATGGACGCGGCCCCCGCGGTGGCCGAGCAGGCTCCCTCCGTCGCCCCGCCAGTGGTGGCCACGCCCATCGTCGTGACCCCGAACAGCGGCGGGATCACGTTCCAGCGGCTGTCGCAGGTGCCGCCACCGCCGACGCATGCCCCGGAGCCCGAAGTCTCTGCAATCCAGCGCGAGCGGGAAGAAATGCTGGCCATGTACGAGTCGCCGAACAACCTGCCGGTCCCGCTGTTCGGCAAGCTGGCCGGAAAATCCAAGGACCAGATCAACCGCGAGCTGAAGGCGGGCAAGCTGCTGTCCATCAGCTTGGGCAACCGGGGACAACGCGTTCCCGACTGGCAACTTGTACCGCTCAAGCACAGGCTGGCTCAGGTGCTCATGAATCAGTATCCACACGCGGATTCGTGGGACCTGTACCGCATGCTGACCCAGCCGCACCCTGACCTGGGGGACCGCGCGGCCATTGATACGGTCACGCCGACCAACGTGCCCGCGATCATCCGGGTCATCACGGGCGACTACCAGCACCATGCGGATACGCCCGAGACTATTGCCCCGCACCCCATCCCCGAGGATGTGCGGCAAAGCGTCCGCCGGTTGGTTGATAGCGCAGTGGTGCTTGAGGGTGCCTGACACTCGCGCTTCAACCTATGGCCGCGGGCGCCTGCTACGCAGCGCCTGCCCTGGCAACTTCCATCGCTCTGCGCTCGAACCGCTCAAAAACGGAGTCGGCTTGGGCGTGGGGCCGCTGCAGGTATGTCACGATCTCGTAGGGGCCGTCTGAAAGCGGGCGCATAGTGATCCCCCACGCATGGGCACGCTCAATGCGCGATTGCGCGGAGAGCCCCACTCCGTAGCCAGCGGTGACCCAAAGCGCCATCATCTCGAACGAAGTCACATGCTGAATGCTCTGTTGGCTCAACGGAAGGGAAGACAGTCGCTGATCGAGCAGTAGGCATGCCTCCGTCGGCCAGCGAAACACCGGATAGTCCAGAAGCTCGGCAAGCGTGATTTTCGCCTGGGCAAGTAAGGGGGACCCCAGCGGCATTGCAACGGCCATGTTCTCGACCCAGAGCGGCTGGCTTTTCACGGCCGGAGCACCAGTGTTCCGAAGCGACATTCCAGCGTCATAGCGGCCTTCCTCAAGGCCCGTCATCAGGTCGTCGCCTGAGGTCTCAAAGAACGCGATGGTGACTTCCGGCTCCTCCGCTCGCTGTAGGGCAAGAAGCGTTGTGAGGCAAGAGGATGGCACTCCAGGTGCGATAGCAAGCCTGAAATGGGAAAACTGGCTGGTGGCGTCATGCATGAGGGCCCCCAATAAGCGATCTGTCCAGAAAGGCAAACCAGCGTCGCAGGAAAGAGTGAAGTTTAACGTCGTTATTTTTAACGTGGTTAATTGTGGCAGATTGTTTGACGCTTCTGCTAATGCAGAAATCAACAATTCAGCCAGGCCGTCCTTCTGGCACATCGACGTATGAATCCGAGTCGGCGTTAGCCTTCGGACAGGCCGTGCGCGCTGCGCGCGTCGCTCAGGGAGTCGCGCAAGACGAGTTCGCATCTCGGGCAAGCATTTCGCGTTCTCACATGGGTAAGATCGAGCGTGGTGAGCACGTGCCCACGCTTCCGCTCATACTGAAAATTTCTACGGCACTCGGAATAAGCGCGGCTGACCTGATGACGGCGACCGAACGCAATCTGCGTGCCGACACTGATCCCTGAGTGTCTGGCCTGCCAGGCTTCGTCAACCGTCCGAAGAGTCGCGTAGGCGAACGATAAATCGCTCCACCGAAGCCGATAAATTGCTGCCGTCGGGCCGAAGCAGGTAGGTCGTGATCACGGCAGAATCCATCGCCAAGGGGCGGATCACCACATCCGGCCGTTGGGAGATGGGAATCTTGGTCGCCGTCATGAAGCCGATGCCGTAGCCGGCGCCGACCAAGGTGAGCATCATGTCGAGCGAGGATACTTCCTCGACAACATTCAGCTTGTGCTCCAACGTGTTGAGCAGCCGCTTGAGTTCGCGGCAATAGCCCTCGCATACCTGCGGGTCGCACAGGACAAGTGGATGGCCTTGGAGTTCTTGAAGTGGCACCTCCTTGTAGGTGAGCAATGAGTGTCGAGCTGGCACAGCAATCACCAGCGGGTCGCGCCAGATTGCTTCGGCAGCGATACCGTCGCCGACATCGGCCGTGTGCGCGAACCCGATCATGAAGTCGCCCGAACGCAAGCCACGCACTTGCTCTGCCAGAGGCACCTCTGACAAGCGTATTTCGATCTCCGGCTCCTCGGCGCGACAACGAGCCAGAAATGCCGACAGCCGTGGATCGATAGCTCCATCTGATACTGCAATGCGCAGGCTACCGCGCAAGCCCGCTGCCACAGCCTTGGCGTTTTCACGAGCCTGTTCCAGCACAGTGAATAGACGGCGTACATCTTGCAAGAAGACCGCACCCGCCGCCGTCAGAACTGTTCCTCGCCGGTTGCGGTCGAAGAGCACTACGCCCAACTCGTCCTCAAGTTCCTTGATGGCTCGTGATAGCGGTGGTTGTTCGATATGCAGGCGCTCAGCCGCCCGCGTGAAATGTAGCTCCTCAGCAAGAACTACGAAGCAGCGAAGATGGCGCAGCTCCATAGGCCACCCTCCCGTTCCGACTTATCCAACACTGTGCTATCTCCCTATAGAAGTGACTGCCATTCTGGCGGCGGCGAGTTCGGCCACGTCTTTGGAAACTTCTGGCTGAATGAGCCAGGGCTGGGTTGATCGTGCGATGGCCCGAGGCCGGCACAACACCAGGCGAGCCTGATCAAGTCCGTGGGGTGGTCAGGATCAGACGAAGGCTATGTCCAGCCATGCACGTCAATGGACGCCGTGCATCGCCTCCGTCCGACCCTTGGTCGATTGCGAACCAGGCGCCCGAACACGCCTGCGGTTGATCATCACCTGCGGATGCTGAGGCTCTGCTCCTGGCCCGAGCCAAGGCAAGTACCCCGTCAAAATCACAACGCCTTGGGGCAGCAGGCAAATGCCGGCGAAAATATTCGCCGGCTCCAGTTGCTGGCCGGGGACCTGCGGAGCCAGAATGCCTCTCACCAGAAAGTGTGAGACATCCTGATGCTTAGCCCGCGCCGGATGCTTACTGCCGCACTGAACCATGCGGGTCGATGACGTACTTGTATGCAGAACCCGCGTCGAACTCCTTGTACGCGGCGGGCGCGTCTTCGAGCTTGATGAACTTAGTGTTCATCATCGGCGAAAGGTAAGGCATGCGATCGTTCAGTATCGCCCGCATTAACGCGTGGTTGTAGTTGGCCGTCGGAGATTGACCAGCCGACATTCGCGGCGACTTGATCCAGGCGTTGGACCATTCCAGATCCATATGGCCTTTCTTGGCTTTCGGGTCTTTCGAGATCGGGTTTGCGCAGTACACACCGACCGTACTGGTCATTCCGCCGAAGCGGACATATTTGAGCATTGCGTTGGTAACAGCGCTCTCCACGATCTTGTCAGCCTCCGCGCCAAACCCGCGGCAGTCCACACCAACATAGTCGATGACGCGATCCACCTCCCTGTGCCCGGTAATGCGTTCGAGATGCTCCTCGATCGGCACGCCGTCGGAAAGGTTGATGGTTTCCACGCCGTGTGGCTTGAGAAGGTCCAGCCGCTCTTGAATGTAATCGGCAACGATGATGGCGCCTGCACCCAGAAGTCTGGCGCAGGCGGCACCCGCTCTGCCGACCGGCCCGGCACCGAAGATCAGGATGTTCTCGCCGACGACGTAGGCCGGTGCGGCTGGCCAGTCTGGGCCAGCGAACCCATGGAAAGCTGTGGGTAGTACGTCAGAGAGAAGGGTCAGATCGCGGATTTTTTCCATGGCGGCATCCTTGTCAGGGAAGCGAAGGAGATTGAAATCCGCATACGGTACGAAGAGATAATCACCTTGGCCCCCCGTCCAGCCACCGAGGTTGAACCCGTAGGCTCCGCAGTCGATTTCGGGGTTGGTGTTCTCGCATACATCGGAGCGCATATGCTTGCAGTTGTAACAACGCCCACACCCCACATTGAAGGGAACGGAAACGATGTCGCCCTTCTTCACGACTTCGACGTCTGATCCCACTTCGATCACTTCGCCGGTCATTTCATGGCCCATGGTCATTCCCTTGGGAACAGCAAACGAACCGCGATAAATGTGAAGGTCGCTGCCACAGATATTTGTGGTAACTATTTTGAGGATAGCGCCATGGGGTGCGCTTTTCCCTTGAGGGGTTATCAGCTCTGGAAATTTGAAGGTGTTGACCTTCATTTCCAAGGGCTTCTCGAAAGTCACGATTCGGTTACCGGTCGGAGTCATTTCGTCACCTCTGTGCGTTAATGTTTCCATCTTCTAAATCGAAGTGGGAAACGAGACTTACCGCTGTCAAGAAGAACGATCGTGGTACTGCCTAGCCGTTGGCCGCGTCTCCTTCTGCGGTCTTGACAGCATCGGATCAAGCTCAGAAGTGGTCAAACTGGAATAATCTATGTGCAGATAGGCACAATCTATCTACGCGGGCTCGTCGAGCCGTGCTCGTCTCCTAGCCGGGAGAGGGCAACGATCATCGCTACATCGCGCCTCCTAGCTTGATCTAGGAACAGTCAGCTCGACCCAGCGAAACATGAGGACGCCGCACGCAGCAGGTACTCCTGTCCCCCTAGTTGCCCCTGGACCTGGTGGACTTCGATGGGTTGCTCAGCACGTGGCGCCTGTTAGCGGCGCACACGGCATGCCTGCAATCTTCGCCTGGTTGAAGCAATACAGAGTTGCTCTTCAAGACTCGCTATTTCAGGGGGCTTTGAGATGAGTCTGCTTTGGGCTGGAACCGACGATGGATCGATATAACGGATTGAAGCGTGGCAGCGAGTTCGGGGGTGTGCACCATTTCGAGCAATGCACGCGATGACGGTGCCTCGAACGCATTTTTCCCAGCAACGAATCCGACATTTGAGTGCGACATTGGTCCATTGATTGCGATTGCGTGGAGATTTGGAATGTGCGCGAGTTGGCCGGCGAGAGATTGCGGAAGAACTGCCGAATATTTTCCTGTCGCCACGTGTGCCGATAGCACGTCAATTGAATCAGTGCGAATAGTCTGTGCGGTACATTGCGTCAGCCTATCTTGAATGGGTTCAGGTACTGCCGAGTTCAGCACGCAGAGTTGTCTATTGAGAACATGGTCCCACGTTGTGCTTCGGGGTTGCTGTGTTCTCGCGGCGTGAAAAAGGAAAATGCGTTCACGGTACAGAAGGTGAGTATCGAAGTCTTCCCCTGGGATATCCTCCAAATGCATGAGTGCGATATCCAAATTGTTTTCTCGAATCGCCTGTAGCAGGGAAGAAGCGCCGGAAACCAGAACTGATTGTTGAAGTAAGGGCGTTTTTTCAGCAAGGGCGATGCTTAATGTGGGCGCTACACCGGCAGTTCCTGGGAGTATCCCTAGCCGGAATTGCCCCTCTATACCTCGCCGTAGTGCGGAGAGTTCTCGCTCCAGCCCTTTGCAGTCGTCATACATCTGCTGAGCCCAAGACAGTACGCGCATCCCTTCAGAAGTGAGGCCGTCATAGCGTCGGCCATGACGCACGATCTCGACACCCATGTCTTCCTCCAATTGCTTAATGCCCGCGGAGAGTGTCGGCTGAGAAACATTGCAGCTTTTGGCCGCGTTGCCAAAATGGCCTTCACGGTGCAAAGCAAGCAAGTATTCAAAGTTTCTTACGATCATATATTTTCTTCTGATAAAGTTGATTAGATTTTATACTTTCACGAAAAACCCTGCGCACGCTTCGATCCGCGTCCAACCTTGGACACATAGCTGGCACGCATGAAAGGCTGCTGCGCGCAGTGCCCATACAGTAGGTTCGACTCGTCATCGACGGTCAGCACCACAACGCACGGGACAGCCAATAGCGCGAACACAGGTGCTTCGCGCTGTGGGGCGAGTCGTCCTCATGTAGCTTAGCAGTTGGCGCGTTCTGGAAGGGAGTAAGCGTGAGTGGTGAGGCACGCAACCGCAAAAGGCGGTGCTAAGCTCTTGAGCTGTTCGGGTCGTGGCCGCGAGTCGTTGAAGCGGCGAGAGAATGGAGCCTGCCGTGGCCGTTGTGGCGCAGCTAGTACACCATGCCCCCAGCGTTTCCTTAGCTGCGATTGACGGACATGCCTGGCGGTAGCTCAATAACAGCCATTTATGGATGAAGGAACGAGGGGAATGAGGCAGATGAAGATATTCACGATTGGATTCACTAAGACCTCCGCGCGGTCCTTCTTCACCAAGTTAAGTGCTTCTGGTGCCAAGCGCCTTGTCGATGTTCGCCTGAATAATGTTTCGCAATTGGCCGGCTTCGCTAAACGCGAGGATCTTCGATATTTTTCCGAGGCGTTGTGCGGGATGGAATATGAACATCTACCAGCACTTGCTCCAACCAAAGACATGTTCGAGGAATATAAAATAAAAGGGGGAGATTGGGATATCTACGCCAGGAAATTTCTGGATTTAATGTCGTCCCGAAAGATTGAGTCAATCGATAAAGAAAAGATTGATAACAGTTGCCTGCTTTGCAGCGAAGACAAGCCCCATCACTGCCATCGGAGGCTAGTGGCCGAGTACCTTGCAGGCAAATGGCCGAATGTTGAGATCGTGCATCTTTAGAGGGGCGACGTAGCTCCACGTTTCCAACGCCTCGTCTGGAGGGCTGAGAGAGACAAAGGCGCGTATCGGCGGGAGCCGGCGCCACACATTGGGCGTACAGAGCAACCTCGCCCGCCACGGCTCGATGTCGGCGCTCAACGAGGCGAGTGGCTCCAGGTGCATTGGCAGACGGGCCGCTGGCTGACGTCGTGGCGATCGGCGGATATGCACTGGGAAGCCCGCCCATGTGTTGGGCTATCATGTTGGCGACGCCTGCGCCCAGGTGGGGCGCGGCAGGATCGCCGTCATTTACACCCCAGTTTGGTACTGCTATAGGTCTTCTGAAATAGCCGATACATCAGGACAAATTGAAGTAGCTCAATTAGGAGATATCTAATGTCAACCGGTACGTTCATTCTGCACTCCAGCTATACGCCGGCGGGGGACCAGCCAGAGGCGATAGCGCGCCTACTGTCGGACATAGAAGAAGGTGCGACACACCAGACGCTGAAAGGTATCACCGGCTCAGGTAAGACCTTTACGATGGCGAATGTGATTCATCGTCTGAAGCGGCCCACATTGATCTTGGCTCCTAACAAGACGTTGACCGCGCAGCTTTATGGTGAAATGAAGCACTTCTTTCCCGAGAATGCTGTCGAGTACTTCGTTTCCTACTACGATTATTTTCAGCCCGAGATCTATATGCCGGGCACCGATCGTTTCATTCCAAAGGACTCGGCCATCAACGACCACCTTGAGCGCCTACGCCTGTCCACGACCAAATCCTTGATTGAGCGCCGCGATGTGATCGTCGTCGCTTCGGTGTCTTCAATCTACGGCCTGGGTGACCCGGATGCGTACCGAGCGTTACAGATCGCTCTGTCCCCTGGCGTCAAAATAAACCAGAGAGAGCTGATTCGTCGCTTGGCTCTGCTGCAATATGATCGCACTGAGCGCACTCTCAAACGTGCAACGTTTCGGGTGCAAGGTGATGTGATCGATATCTTTCCTGCTGATTCCGAGCATAGGGCAGTTCGGGTGGAACTGCTGGATGACTCTGTTGCGTCTGTTCAATGGCTAGACCCTGTTACAGGTAAAACGCTGGGGGCAATTGACCATTACTTGGTTTCGCCAAAGACGCTTTTTGCACCGCCCACGAATAAAATAGATTCCGCGTCCAAGAAGATACTCGCTGATATGGAAGAGCGGGTTGCCGAGCTTAACAGAAATAATCGCTTGGTCGAGGCAAACAGGCTGTACGAGCGGATCACGCATGACGTGGAGATGATGCGCGAGGTAGGCTATTGTTCGGGGATGGAGAATTATTCCTGCTACTTCAGCGACCGGGACCCGGCCTCGCCTCCGATCACATTGCTGGATTACCTGCCGAAAGATGGGCTTCTGTTCGTCGATGAATCCCACGTCATGGTGCCACAGATATCCGCAATGTACCGGGGGGATCAGGCGCGCAAGGAGACGTTGATAGATTACGGGTTCCGCTTGCCTTCGTCTAAGAACAATCGCCCGTTGAACTTTGGTGAATTCGAGAAGGTCAAGCCACAGACCATCTTCGTTTCCGCGACGCCGGGTGACTACGAGTTGAAGGTGTCGAAAGACAGGGTTGTCGAACAGGTTATCAGGCCGACGGGACTGCTTGATCCCGAGGTTGAGGTGCGCAAATCGGATGGGTACATAGATGATCTGCTTGCTGAAATATCGAAGTGCGTGAAGAAGAAAAATCGCGTGCTCGTGACCACGCTGACGAAGGTCAGTGCAGAAGAGCTAACGGATTTCTTGACGGACCATGGGATTCGAGCGCGCTACATGCATTCGGACATAAAAGCGGAGGATCGTGTTGAGATCATCAATGGCCTGCGCGCAGGAGAGTTCGATGTTTTGATTGGGATTAGCCTTTTGCGCGAAGGGCTGGATATTCCCGAGGCATCATTGGTTGCTATTCTCGATGCGGATCGGGCAGGCTTCCTGCGGTCGGCCCAGGCACTCATTCAGATGATAGGTCGAGTTGCTCGGAATGAAAACGGAAAGGCGATCTTGTACGCCGACGTGACGACTCCGGCGATGAAACAGGCGATCGATGAGACAAATAGGCGCAGGCAGCTTCAAATTGCCTTTAACGAAGAAAATGGAATTTCTCCGGTCTCCTCTGTGCGAAAACTAGCAGGAGAAGAGACGAGTACGGAGGAGCCCACAGTTCATACCGAGGCTTTTTGCGAGAATTTGTCCGACCTTTGCGACCAAATTACTGCCAAGGAGCAACAGTTGCTCGAATTTACTGATACTGGCGACGAGCAGCGCGTGGAAGATATCCGTCATCAGTTGGATGGGTTGTACCGGCAATTTATTTATATCTAATCGTTCGCCGGCATTGGATTGCATGGCCGACCGATCTGCACTTGGCGCAAGGGGCAGACGGTCGGCTCATCATTCAAACGGAGGGGTGAACCGCCGAGGCTCAGTGCCCCGCTTTCCAAGGCAGGTGTCCTACAGCGTCTTGCGGCGTGTCAGCGCAAAGCTGGCAACGATCCAACGGCGACCAGCATTTCATCAAATACCGCTCGAACCCTTCCCGGAATGGGGCCACGCTGAGGCCGATAGACGTACAACCCCCATGCCGGAGGTTCTTCGGTCTCCAGCACTCGCACGAGCTTCCCGCTGGCAATGTAGGGGGCAGCCATGTAGTCCGCCAGTTGCGCGAACGCGATTCCGGCCAACGCTGCCCCCATTTCCATGTCGGCGTTGTCGGCGACGAGGGTGGGAGCGGTGGGTGTCCACTGGCGTCCCGCCTTGAAGTGCCAAGGCCAGGGGCGGCCGGTATTGATATCCAAGGCCACGGTGACCGGCAGGCTGCTTAGCGCATCGATGTTTTCAGGTACACCCACTTTCTTGATCAGGCGCGGAGCGGCAACGATTGGGAGTCTCATGTCGGCCGCCTTGCGCGCGACGAAGCGGCTATCGCGCATGAATCCGACCCTGATCCCAACGTCAATCCCTTCGTCAACCGTGTTGCTGATGCGATCGGACAGGCGCACATCCAGAGTGATACCAGGATGACGCGCGGCCACGCGTTCCAGTGCAGGCAGCACCGCTCTGGTGCCCAAACTGTGCGGTGCGGTGATGCGAACCGTGCCGGACAGGGATGCCTGCTGGTCGGACCCAGGCGTCCGCCATAGATCCTCGAACCGCTCCAATGCCGGGCGCACCTGGTCTAACAGCCCTTCGCCGAAGGCGGTGATGCGCACCTGGCGTGTGCTTCGATGAAACAACACCTCGCCGTAGTGTTGCTCCAGTTGCTGGATGGCACGGGTGACACCTTGCGGAGAAGTCCCCAGCCGGACGGCCGCATCGCGAAAACTGCTGCTTTCGGCCGCCACCCGAAAGATGCGCAGTAGTTCCATTTCCTTGTTCATGACGAACACCTCATGGCCAGTTTCGCTGCTCGTTAATTGTTCCAGATAGTGGAATTATAAAATCGCAACAATTCCATATACAAGGGAGGCGCGGTTGCCCAAACTGGCAACACCCCCGAATGCTCCGCGCCTAACAACCCAACAAGGAACGCGAATGAACGCTGCGACTCTCATCACCGCCTACTACGACGCCTTCAACCGCGGCGATCGCGAGGCCATGCTGTCCATGTTGACCGATGACGTTGCGCACGACTTGAACCAAGGCGCTCGTGAGGTCGGTCGCGAAGCCTTCCGCGCCTTCCTGCGGCGCATGGATCGCTGCTATGGCGAGCAACTGCGCGGCATCGTGGTGATGGTCAGCGCCGACGGCCTGCGCGCAGGCGCGGAGTATGTGGTGCATGGCGAATACAAAGTGACGGACGACGGACTGCCGGAAGCACAGGGCCAGCGCTACGTGCTGCCGGGTGGCGCGTTCTTCGACATCCGCGATGGCAAGATCGCTCGTGTCACCAACTACTACAACCTCGGCGACTGGATCGCACAGGTCGGAGGGGATGCCTGAAATGACCAGCGACGTGCAGGTGCTGGTTCGTCGTGGATCGGACATTGCCGAATGGTTCGACACCGTGGCACATCTGCGGGCGAAGGTCTTCCGCAGCTTTCCATACCTGTACGAGGGCGACATCGAATACGAGAAGCACTACCTTTCCATGTACGCTCGTTCGGCAGACAGCCTGCTGGTGCTCGCGCTCGCTGATGACCTGGTCGTGGGTGCGTCCACGGGGTTGCCTCTCGGCGATGCAGAGCCGGCCTTCCAGGTGCCGTTCGCCGATCGAGGAGTCCCGATGGAGGCAGTGTTTTACTGCGGCGAATCAGTCCTGCTCCCGGCCTTCCGGGGGCTTGGCCTGGGCCACCGCTTCTTTGACGAACGCGAAGCGCATGCTCGTTCGTTGGGCGGCATGCAGTGGACATCGTTTGCGTCGGTGGATCGAGCAGACGACGATCCTCGGCGTCCTTCCAACTACCGCAGTAATGATCCCTTCTGGACCCGTCGTGGCTACGTGCGGCAGTCGGACATGAAGGTTACGCTGCCCTGGAAGCAGGTGGGTGAGCCAAGCGAAACCGAGCAGACGCTCACGATGTGGCTGCACTCCCTGGAGAACGCGAAATGAAAGTGGCAGTTGCGAAATACGCAGTGGGCCAGCCCACGGACTTCGAGGCATTTGCTGCGCGGCAGCGACTGGTTCTGGAGGAGGCGCGTCGTGGCGGGGCGGAACTGGCCGTGTTGCCCGAGTATCTATCCCTCGAACTGGCTGCAACGTGCGAGCCGAGCATTCGCCATGATTTCAACGCCTCTCTGGCCGCGCTGCAGGCCTTGCAGTCTCCGTGGCTGGCACTGTATGCCGACTTGTCGCGCGAGTTATGCATGACCATTCAGGCCGGTACGTTTTTGACCCAGGTTGGACTGAACCGCTATCGCAACCGGGCTTGGTGGTTTGCGCCTGACGGTACACGCGACTACCAGGACAAATTGCAGTTAACGGGGTTCGAGAAAGACACCGGCGTCATCGAGGGTGGCGACGAACTCAAGGTGTTCGATCTGAAAGGCGTGCGTGCCGGCATCGCTGTCTGCTACGACAGTGAGTTTCCATTGCCCGTGCGAGCCCAGCGAGAGGCGGGGGCGCGCCTGCTGCTGGTCCCGAGCTGTACCGACACCCGAGCAGGTGCAACCCGGGTCCGTGTGGGCTGCATGGCGCGGGCACTGGAGAACCGAATGTTCATCGCGCAGGCCGTGACGACTGGAACTGCCGACTGGAGTCCGGCGCTGGACACGAACACTGGCGAGGCCACGATCTACGCACCAATGGATCGTGGATTCCCGGAGGATGGCATTCTCGCGACGACTTGCGGCACGCAGACATGGGCGATCGCTGATCTTGACGTAGATGCGCTCGAACGAAACCAAGAACAGGCCCAGGTTGCAGTCGATCGCGACTGGGACGGTCAGATGTTGCCTGCACTGCGGAATGCTCGGTACTCGGGTCGTAAGGTCGCCTAGCCGGGGTCATCTTGATAGCTTCAGCTCGATGAATCCGTGTACATAGGCCATGTCTATCTGCACATAGATTTTTCCAGTTTGACCAGTTTTGAACTTGCCCCGATGCTGTCGATACATGCAAAAAATATTCATTGATTTGAATGTTTTGCGCTTCTTGGGAACAAATCTGTACTAGCCTGTAAGAGTGCTCGAAGAGCACAGAATTTGTGGCGAAGTTCGGCCGCATATACTATGGGGGAGTATTGTATAATGCGGCGATGTACCCAAGTAGAGAGGTGTTCGATGCCACACAGCCCGGAAGAAAAGAAGCAAGCACTGACGCGCATCAGGCGCATCAAAGGTCAGGTAGCGACTCTTGAGCAAGCGCTTGATGCAGGTGCGGAATGTCCTGCAATTCTTCAGCAGCTTGCGGCCGTTCGTGGGGCAGTCAACGGATTGATGGCAACCGTTCTGGAGAGCTATCTGCGGGAAGAGTTTCCCAGTAGCGAAATCAGGAGCGATTCGCAGAACAAGTCCATTGACGAGACCATCTCTATCGTCCGCTCCTATCTGCGGTAGAGGCACCAGGGTGCCCTCGGTGAGGGCAAATTTAGTTAGCTAGTAAAGGAAGCGACATCATGAAATCACGTGCAGCAGTTGCCTTTGGGCCAGGAAAGCCGCTAGAAATCGTCGAGATCGACGTCGAGCCGCCGCGCAAGGGCGAGGTGCTCATCAAGATCACGAACACCGGCGTTTGTCATACCGACGCCTTCACCCTGTCGGGCGACGACCCCGAAGGTCTCTTCCCGGTCGTGCTGGGTCATGAAGGTGCGGGTATCGTCGTGGAGGTGGGTGAAGGTGTGACCAGCGTGAAGCCTGGCGATCACGTCATTCCCCTCTATNACCAGCGTGAAGCCTGGCGATCACGTCATTCCCCTCTATACCGCCGAGTGCGGCGAGTGCCTGTTCTGCAAGTCCGGCAAGACCAACCTGTGTGTCGCGGTTCGTGCAACCCAGGGTAAGGGGCTGATGCCCGATGGTACGACTCGCTTCTCGTACAACGGTCAGCCGCTTTACCACTACATGGGCTGCTCGACCTTCAGCGAATACACGGTCGTCGCCGAAGTCTCGCTGGCCAAGATCAACCCGGACGCCAATCCCGAGCACGTCTGCCTGCTGGGCTGCGGCGTGACCACCGGCATCGGCGCCGTGCACAACACGGCCAAGGTACAGCCCGGCGACTCGGTGGCCATCTTCGGCCTCGGCGGCATCGGTCTCGCTGCGATTCAAGGTGCACGCCAGGCCAAAGCGGGCCGCATCATCGCCATCGATACCAATCCGGCGAAGTTCGAACTGGCTCGTACCTTCGGCGCGACCGAATGTCTCAACCCGAAGGACTTCGACAAGCCGATTCACGAGGTTCTGATCGAGATGACCGGCTGGGGTGTCGATCACACCTTCGAGTGCATCGGCAACGTCGACGTGATGCGTTCGGCTCTGGAAGCTGCCCACCGCGGCTGGGGCCAGTCGATCGTCATCGGCGTGGCTGGTGCTGGCAAGGAAATTTCGACCCGCCCGTTCCAGTTGGTCACCGGTCGCACCTGGAAGGGTTCGGCTTTCGGTGGGGTCAAGGGCCGCACTCAGCTTCCCGGCATGGTGGAAGACGCAATGAAAGGCGAGATCGATCTCGCCCCGTTCGTCACCCACACCATGGGCCTCGACGACATCAACAAGGCCTTCGACCTGATGCATGAAGGCAAGTCGATTCGCACGGTGATCCACTACTGATCACCCACTATCCATTCAACACCAACCACCAAGGAAATTAACCATGTCCAATCCTGTCATTTCCGGCGACGGTATCTTCTCGCACGTCTTCGTCGGCGCCGCCGACCTCCAGAAGTCGACCGCGTTCTATGACGCCGCTCTGGGTGCTCTCGGCATCAAGAACCTCGGTCCTTTCGGCAACGGATGGGTGCTTTTCGGTCGCGAAAAGCCGGCTTTCATCATCGCTCGTCCGGGCAATGGTGAAGCGCCTTCCGGCAACGGCGTGACGGTCGGCTTTGCGGCCGCCACTCCCGCCGAAGTGGACGCCTTCCACGCCGCCGGCCTTGCCGCAGGCGGCACCGACGAGGGCCAGCCCGGCCCGCGTGGCCACCTGCCGGGTGCCTATGCGGCCTACCTGCGTGATCCGGCGGGCAACAAGGTTTGCGCGTACACCTTCGTCTGAAAGCCAGGAAGCTGAGGGCGTTCTGAAAAGGCCAGCACAAGCCTCTACACGGCGAGCCTATTGGACGGACCGTGTAGAGCGGTGCCCGCTCATGAAGATCGGCCCGCAGCCATGTGCGAAACGCATGGCTGCGGGCATTTGCTTTGAAGCGTGTTTTTCAACCAATGAGAAATGAGGTCGTTATGCAAGAGCCGGCCAACATCAATACGACGACCGTACAACCCGCCCCGACCGCCACCGTGTACGGCATGCCGGCCTATGCCGATCGTGCTGCGGCCGTGGGTGAAGTGCATGCGCGCCCGCATCTGTTGATTCAGGCCCCCCGCAGCATATTGCAGCTCGCTTTCATTACCGAAGGCGATCAGGCCAGGGATCAGATGGCGATGAGTGAGTTGTCTCATCGCTTCGGCGTTGCCGAACCCGACCATGCTACGCCGCTTCACGGCGTGACATGGGATGAAGGAGACCTGCACTGCGAAAAGCACACCGAGTTCTCGACGTATCTATGGTGCGCTTCGCTGGATTCCGAGACGGGAGAGCCGTGCGGCGAAAATCCGTTCAAGCATGGATTTGTTCCTCCCGGCCCGGTCGTATCCGGCATCCGTTTGAGACTTCTTCCGTGGACGCCGGAAACGGAGAAGGAGGTCGATCGCTTCGATCCTGCCAGCCTGTGCTACTCGCTGGTGGAGAACGGCTCTGCCGCCATCCTGACCGACTTTCGACAGGATGAGGATGGCCTGACGCAGATGCTCGTCCTGGCCCGCGATTTGACCCCGGCGCGGGCGGGTGCGCTGGCTCAACGTCTGCTGGAGATCGAGACTTACCGCACCTTGGCGTTGCTGTCCTTGCCGTTGACGCGGTCGATGACGTCGGAGCTGCGGCGCATGGAGTCGCGCCTTGCGGCGATCACCGACGAGATGTGTACGAGCTTGGTGGAACGGCGCGACAGCGACGTGCTGCTGTCCGAATTGACCGCCCTGGCTGCCGAGCTGGAAGCTGGCGTTGCGGCGAATCTCTATCGCTTCGGCGCCAGCCGTGCCTACTACGAGATCGTCGAGGAAAGGCTGGCAGCGCTTTCGGAAGAAGCCGTATCCGGGTACTTCACCTGGGCGGATTTCCTGCAGCGTCGCATCGCTCCCGCCATGCGGACATGCCAATCCGTAAAGGAGCGCCAGACCAAGCTCTCCGACAAGCTGACCCGGGCCATCGCGTTGCTGCGTTCCTGGATCGACGTCGAGCTTGAACGCCAGAACCGCGATCTGCTTGCGTCGATGAACAACCGGGCCAAGATGCAATTGCGCCTTCAGCAAACCGTCGAAGGCCTGTCGGTCGCGGCAATTTCTTATTACGTCGTGAGTCTTCTCGGCTATTTACTCAAGGGCATTCCGATGGTTCACGACAGCGTGGCGCCGGTGATGGCGGTTCTGGTGCCTGCGGTGATGCTGACGATCTGGTGGATCGTGCGCAGGATCAGACACGCCCACGGTGACACGGCAGCGGAAGAGAAATCTTCCTGAAGAGCTGCCGTCCTGGTGCGCGAGAGCTGCGCCGTTCCTTTGAACATAGGAGAACACCATGGAACGCATCGAACATCACGCCAGCTTTGATGGTTGGCAGGACGTTTATCAGCATGAATCCACGACGCTCGGTTGCACGATGAAGGTCGGCGTCTATCTGCCTCCGCAGGCACAGCACAGCAAGGTGCCGGTGCTGTACTGGCTTTCAGGCCTCACCTGCACCGAGCAGAACTTCATCACCAAGTCCGCCGTCCAGCGCTACGCAGCCGAACATGGCATTGCCGTCGTCGCGCCCGATACCAGCGCACGCGGCGAAGGCGTTGCCGACGATCCCGCCTATGACCTCGGACAGGGGGCGGGTTTCTACGTCAACGCCACGCAGGAACCCTGGGCTGCGAATCATCGGATGTATGACTACGTGGTGCAGGAACTACCGGCGCTGATCGAGGCCCACTTTCCCGTGACGGCGGAGCGGAGCATCAGCGGCCATTCCATGGGCGGGCATGGCGCCCTGGTCATCGCCCTGCGCAACCCGGGCCGTTATCGAAGCGTCTCGGCCTTCTCGCCCATCGTCGCGCCCACCCAGGTTCCCTGGGGACACAAGGCCTTCGAGGCGTACCTGGGCAGCGACCGGGAGGCGTGGAAGCAGTACGACACCGTGGAGCTGATTCGCACCGTGCAGGAGCGTCTGCCGCTGCTGGTGGATCAGGGCTTGGGCGACGAGTTCCTGGAGAGTCAGCTTCAGCCCGATCTGCTGCGCAAAGCCTGCGACGAGACGGGGCACCCGCTCACGTTGAATCTGCGCCCTGGCTACGACCACAGCTACTACTTCATTGCCAGTTTCATTGGCGAGCATATGGCATACCACGCATCGGCGCTGAAACGCTGAGAGAGATGAGATCAGGTTATGACAAAGACCTCCAAAAACCGACATCACGTCGTCATTATCGGAGCGGGCTTCGGCGGGATCGAGGTTGCCAACGAGCTTGCTGGTGCCGAGGTCGATGTGACGATCATCGATCGGCGCAATCATCACCTGTTCCAACCCTTGCTTTACCAGGTTGCAGGGGCGTCACTTTCGACATCCGAGATCGCATGGCCTATTCGCTATCTCTTCCGCAATCGCCCGGAAGTGAACACCTTGATGGCGGAAGTGGAAGGCATCGACCAGGACGCGCGTCAGGTCATTCTCAACAATGGCTCACGCCAAACCTACGACACGCTCGTACTCGCGACAGGCGCTACCCATGCCTATTTCGGACACGACGAATGGGGGGCTTTTGCGCCGGGGTTGAAGACGCTGGAAGATGCCACGGCCATTCGGGGCCGAATCCTCGCGGCTTTCGAGGAGGCCGAGCTCACGAGCGATCCTCAGCAGCGTGCCGCGCTGCAGACGTTCGTCATCATCGGTGGTGGTCCCACCGGGGTTGAATTGGCCGGGACCATCGCCGAGCTTGCACGAGACACGCTGGCGCGTGACTTCCGCTCTATTGACCCGAGCACGTCCCGGGTTGTACTGATCGAGGCGGGCCCGCGTCTGTTGTCGGTCTTTCCAGAGGATCTTTCGGCCTATACGCGCCAGGCACTCGAAAAGCTCGGGGTCGAGGTCGTGCTGGGTACGCCGGTCACCGAATGCTCGGCCGACGGCGTGGTGTATGGCGGCAAGCCCCTTTCGGCCAAGACCATCGTCTGGGCCGCAGGGGTCAAGGCGTCTCCCGCGGCTCGCTGGTTGGGTGCTGCGTCTGATCGTGCGGGTCGAGTGGTCGTTGGTCCCGACCTGACGGTGGCTGGTCGCCCGGAGGTCTTCGCCATCGGCGATACCGCCTCGTGCACTATGGCCGACGGGAAGCCCGTACCGGGCATCGCCCCGGCCGCCAAACAGCAAGGGAAGTACGTCGCCAACCTCATTGGACGGCGTTTGAAAGGCAAGTCCGCTGACGGGCCTTTCATATACCGGCATCAGGGGAACCTGGCCACCATCGGCCGCAGCCTGGCCGTGATTGACATGGGGCGGGTTAAGCTGCGTGGTGCCTTTGCGTGGTGGATCTGGAAGCTCGCGCATATCTACTTTCTGATCGGTACGCGAAATCGTCTCAGCGTCGCTTTGAGCTGGGTATGGAACCACAGCATCGGCTACCGCGGCTCTCGCATCATCATGCATGCGATTGCCGACAAAGAGCCCACAGCGTTGGATAAATCCGGCTCTCTGGATTGAGGTGCCCACCTTATCGGAACGTCAACTATCAGAAATGCCAGGGAGAGCAACTTGACCGATCTATTCACGACAAAGCCCAAGCCTCCCTTGGCCGAACTCCTGCGGCCCAAGACGCTGGATGAATTCGTCGGGCAACGGCACTTGCTCGGCCCCGGCAAGCCGCTGCGTCTCGCGTTCGAGGCGGGCAAGTTGCACTCGTTCATCCTCTGGGGGCCGCCAGGCGTGGGCAAGACCACCCTGGGGCGCCTGGCCGCCAGTGCGACCGACAGCCGATTCATCGCCATCTCGGCCGTGCTGGCCGGGGTGAAGGACATCCGGCAAGCCATCGACGAGGCCCAGGCTGAACTGGACAACCATGGTCGATCGACGGTGCTTTTCGTCGATGAGATCCATCGCTTCAACAAGGCGCAGCAGGATGCCCTGCTGCCCCATGTCGAGTCGGGGCTCCTGACCCTGGTGGGGGGGACGACCGAGCATCCGGGGTTGGCGGTCAATTCCGCACTGCTCTCGCGCGCGCAGGTCTATACCCTCGAACCGCTGTCCAGCGACGAACTGAACCAGCTCTACGAACGCGCACTGCCGCATCTCCAGGGCGTCAAGTTGGACGCGGACGCGCTGGACCTGCTAAAGGGCTTTGCCGATGGCGATGGCAGGCGCTTCCTCAATCTGCTTGAGCAGGTGACGAATGCGGCGTCGGGCGCGGGCAAGACCGTGGTCGATGGCGAGTTCGCCAATCTGTCCACGAGTCCATCGCTGCGCAGGTTCGACAAGGGCGGTGACGAGTTCTACTGGCAGCTCTCAGCCTTCCACAAGTCGCTACGGGGCTCCGACCCCGATGCGGCCCTGTATTGGCTGGCCCGCATCCTCGACGGCAGCGGCGACGTGAGCCAGGTGACCCGCCGCATGGTGGTGATGGCCAGCGAAGACATCGGCAATGCCGACCCGCAGGCGCTGCAACTGGCACTCAATGCCGCGCTGGCCTACGACAGGCTGGGCTCACCCGAAGGCGAGATACCGCTGGCCCAGGCGGTGACTTACCTCGCTCTGGCCCCCAAGTCGAATGCCGCCTATGCCGCCTGGGATCAGGCCAAGGCATTCGTCAAGCGCAGCGGCTCCCAGGCTGTGCCGCTCCATCTTCGCAATGCGCCGACGAAGCTGATGAAGCAGATGGGCTATCGCGAAGGCTACCGCTACGCGCATGATGAGCCCAACGGCTATGCCGCTGGGCAAACCTATTTTCCCGAGGGCGTGGCGCGGCCGGGCTGGTACCAGCCAACGGACAGGGGCGTCGAGCGAAGGCTGGGAGAAAGGCTCACTTGGCTGCGCTCGCTCGATGACGCGACGCCGCTAAGCCCGTACACTTGACCGATATCCCCCCCGAAATCGGCCCATCGCTACCTCACGAACTACAGAATAAGAACATGCCAGACGCTTCTCTCGGTGAATCCTCTGCGAATATCAGACGGAGTCGAGTTGCCCGCTATCTACGCACTGAGTCCGGGGCGGCGGTGCTGCTGGTGATCGTCACGGTTGTGGCGCTGGCGTGGGCGAACTCGCCGCTATCCGATGCCTATTTCGGGTTGTGGCACCTGGACGTCGGGTTCAACTTTGGGCCATTGGGCCTGCACATGGATCTGCATCACTGGGTCAACGACGGCCTGATGGTCGTCTTCTTCTTCCTGATCGGCCTGGAGGTGCGTCAGGAGTTCGCCCACGGATCGCTCCGGGATCGCAGCCGTGCCGGTCTCGCCCTGATCGCGGGTGTCGCGGGTGTCGTGCTTCCCGCTCTGGTGTACGTCCTGCTCGTGGGGCTGGCCGGAGGTCAGGGCCTGCACGGGTGGGGTGCGGTGGTCGGCACCGATACGGCGTTCATGCTGGGCACCCTGGCGATCGTCGGTCCGCGGCTGTCCGGTCAGTTGCGTGTGTTCCTGCTCACCCTGACCGTGGTCGATGACTTCCTCGCCGTGTCCATCATCGGCATCGTCTATAGCGAGGAGATCCGGGTCGTCCCGTTGTTGATCGCCCTCGCCAGTCTCGTTGCGCTGTGGTGGCTGGGGCGCACCCGCCAGTGGCGGGCAATGCCGTATGTGCTGATCGTGATCGTGCTGTGGCTCGCAACCCTGTACTCCGGCATCCATGCCTCCCTCGCCGGGATGGCCGCGGGGCTGCTGATCCCCGCCTATGCGACGCAACGTCACGGGGTCGTTGCGGCAAGACAACTGTTCCGCGACTTCTGGCAGTCGCCGAGTGCCGCATCGGCCCGCGCGGTGGACTGCGGGCTGTCCCGGGGTATCTCGGTGAACGAGCGATTGCACGAGTTCCTGCGGTTGCCGACGGCGCTGCTGATCGTGCCGATCTTCGCCTTGGCGAACGCCGGGGTGGACCTGCGTGGCGGGCTGCTCGCTGAGGCCTTCGGCTCGCCCGTGACCTGGGGCGTCATCGCGGGGCTCGTGCTCGGCAAGCTCCTGGGCATCGGGCTCACCACGCTCGTCGCCGTCCGTCTCGGCCTGGGCCGGCTGCCCGAGGGCGTCGGGGTGGGGAGCGTGTTCGGTGGGGCGGCGCTGTCCGGGATCGGCTTCACCGTGTCGCTGCTGATCATCGGGCTCGCGTTCGGCACGACCTCCGACCTGGGCCGCCAGGCGACGGTCGGCGTGCTCGTGTCGATGATGCTCGCCACGTTGCTCGGGTGGCTCATCTTCAAGGTTGCCGCTCGCAGGTGGGGTGAGGAGACCGCCGATCTGCCGATGGTGCTTGAGCCGCCGGTCGATCCCGAGGTCGATCACATTCGCGGGCCAGAGGACGCGCAGCTCACGCTGGTGGAGTACGTGGACTTCGAGTGCGAGTACTGTGCGCACGCTACCGGTTCTTGGGAGGATCTGCGCGCCCACTTCGGGGACGACCTGCGGTATGTGGTGCGCCACTTGCCGCACCACCCGCATGGGCCGATCGCCGCGCGTGCGTCCGAGGCGGCATCGAATCAGGGGATGTTCTGGCCGTGGCTGGACTTCGTGTTCACCCGTCAGCACGCGCTGGAGCGCGAGGATCTGATCGGCTACGCCGCAGAGCTTGGGCTCGACGTCGATCGGTTCATCGCGGATCTCGACAGCCCTGCGGTGATCGAGCGTGTCGAGCGCGACCTCGCCAGTGCGGTCGCCAGCGGTGCGCACGCCACGCCGACGTTCTTCGTCGAGGGTCGCCGCCTGCGCGGCAGCTACGACGCCCGCTCTGTCACCGCAGCGCTCGAAGCTAGCCGCCGCGGCACCCGAACTCAGGAAGTCCCGTCCTGAGCGGGACGAACTACCGGATAAAAACATGCCAAACAATTCTTTCGGTGAATCCTCTTGTACCGCTGCCGCCAGCGGCATGGTGGAAGTGCGCGGCGCGCGCGAGCACAACCTCAAGGACGTGGATGTCGCCATCCCGCGTAACGCGCTGGTGGTGTTCTCGGGTGTCTCCGGCTCCGGGAAGTCCTCGCTGGCCTTTGGCACCATCTATGCCGAGGCCCAGCGGCGCTACTTCGAGTCGGTGGCCCCCTATGCGCGGCGACTGATCGACCAGGCCGGCGTACCGGACGTCGATGCGATCGACGGCCTACCGCCGGCGGTGGCGCTGCAACAGCAGCGGGGCTCCAGCAACGCGCGTTCCTCTGTGGGCAGTGTGACCACCTTGTCCAGCCTGGTGCGGATGATGTATTCGCGCGCTGGCGCCTACCCAGCCAACCAGCCCATGCTGTACGCCGAGGATTTTTCGCCCAACACGCCGCAGGGAGCGTGCCCGACCTGCCACGGCCTGGGCCATGTGTACGAGGTGACCGAGGCCAACATGGTGCCCGATCCCTCCCTGAGCATCCGCGAGCGGGCGATCGCCTCCTGGCCCCCCGCCTGGCAAGGCCAGAACCTGCGCGACATCCTGGTCAGCATGGGCTACGACGTTGACCGACCGTGGAAGGACCTGCCGAAGAAGGATCGCGACTGGATTCTGTTCACCGAGGAAACACCGACGGTGCCGGTGTACGCCGGCTTCACGCCTGCCGAGACCCGCGCCGCGCTCAAACGCAAGATGGAGCCGAGCTACATGGGCACCTTCACCAGCGCCCGACGGTATTTGCTGCACACCTTTGCCAACACCCAGAGCGCGCTGATGAGAAAGCGCGTGTCCCGGTTCATGGAGGGCAAACCGTGCCCCACCTGCCACGGCAAGCGGCTCAAGCCCGAGGCGCTGTCGGTCACGTTCGCCGGCGTGGACATCGGCGAGTTCATGCAGATGCCGCTGGATCAGTTGGCGGCCTTGCTCGAACCCATCGCCCAGGGCGATTTCCGCGCCCATGCAGCGGGGGCGGCTACGGACAAGGAAGCGACCCGACGCGACCGTGCCGAACGCGCGGCCTCCGGCCGCGCCGTCCATGCGGTATCGCCCGACGTGCGCCGCACCTCGGCGCTATCGGAAGAAAAGCGCCTCGCCGCGCAGCGCCTGGCCGGTGGCGTGATGGCGCGCCTGCGTCAACTGCGTGGGCTGGGTTTGGGTTACCTGACGCTGGACCGAGCCACGCCGACGCTTTCGGCCGGCGAGTTGCAACGCCTGCGGTTGGCCACGCAATTGAGTTCCCTGCTGTTCGGCGTCGTGTACGTGCTCGACGAACCCTCGGCGGGCCTGCATCCCTCCGACAGCCAGGCCCTGTACGACGCGCTCGACCGGCTGCGCGATGCGGGTAACTCGGTGTTCGTGGTGGAGCACGACCTTGACCTGATGCGCCGCGCGCAATGGCTGGTCGATGTCGGGCCGGATGCCGGGGAGCGTGGCGGCCGCGTGCTCTACAGCGGCGAACCGGATGGCCTGCGCAAGATTGCCGAATCGCGTACTGCACGCTACCTGTTCGACGAGATCCCCGCGCCGGGAAGCCGAGCACGCGAAGCGACCGGCTGGCTGGAGCTGCAGGGCATTCACCGCCACAACCTGCATGGCGTGGATGCACGCATTCCGCTGGGCGTGCTAACAGCCGTCACGGGTATCTCCGGCTCCGGCAAATCCAGCCTCGTCGCGCAGGCCCTGCCGGAGTTGGTGCTGCTACACCTGGGCCACGAGCCTGAAGACGATGCGGCCGATAACGCCACCAGTGAAGGGCCGGCCGTGATCGAAGCGACCGGTGGTCATCTGGCGGGCGACGTGGACGCCATACAGCGCCTGGTGCAGGTGGACCAGAAACCGATTGGGCGCACGCCGCGGTCGAACCTGGCTACCTACACCGGCCTGTTCGATCATGTACGCAAGCTGTTCGCCGCCACGCCCGATGCGCGACGCCGCCGCTATGACGCCGGACGGTTCTCGTTCAACGTTGCCAAGGGGCGCTGCGAGACTTGCGAGGGCGAGGGTTTCGTGAGCGTGGAACTGCTGTTCATGCCCAGCGTGTACGCGCCGTGCCCTACGTGCCATGGCGCACGCTACAACGAGGCCACGCTGAAGGTGCAGTGGAACGGGCGCAACATCGCCGAGGTGTTGCAGATGACCGTGGACGAGGCCAGCGAATTCTTCGAGGGTGAAGATGCGGTGGCAAGGCCACTGCAACTGCTGCGTGATATCGGACTGGGCTATCTGCGCCTGGGGCAACCGGCCACTGAGCTTTCCGGTGGCGAGGCGCAGCGCATCAAGCTGGCGACCGAGCTTCAGCGCAGCCAGCGCGGCCGAAGCCTGTACGTGCTCGACGAGCCGACCACCGGACTGCATGCGTCGGATGCCGACCGGCTGCTGGTGCAGTTGCAGCGCCTGGTCGATGCCGGCAATACCGTGGTGATGATCGAGCACGACATGCGCGCGGTGGCCCAGGCCGACTGGGTGATCGACGTGGGGCCGGGCGCGGGCGCTGCCGGCGGCAGCATCGTAGTGGCGGGTTCCCCTCAGCAGGTGGCCCGAACGTCTGGCAGCCGAACCGCTCCGTTCCTTGCACAGGAGTTGGCGCGGGCCGAGTAGCTCAGTTCGCTAAATGTTGCCAGCTTTCGCGGGGCATTGATCGCCACACGGTGGTGGCGATCAATGCCCGAATCGCGTCATCCTTCCTGAGTCAGAGCAAGATAGGGATTGTTGGGCGGTATTTCGGGGAATGCCAAGGACCCATCTTCCAGGAGGTAGCCATGCAGTCGGCGGGACTTCCTCGGGCCCGTGACTTCACAAGTCCAAATGTTCAGGCCATTGGGGTGCTTGCGATGTAGCTGCAGCTTCTCGAAGCGCTTCTGCATCCACTGCCAATCCTGTTGATTCTCCTGCTTGGCAAGCGCGCCCACTTCGGGATGCTCCTGCGCATAGCGTTGGAACACACCAGGGCTGACCAGGTAGGCCGTGTCATTCACCGTATGCACGAGCGCCTTCGCGTCGTTGATGATGAGCCGTCGTGAGGCGATTCCCTGCTTCAGCCAAGCCATGAAATGTTCCCCGGATGGCTTCGTCGCCGATGACAGAGGCGTAGGCGCAGGTGCAGGTGATGGAAGGGAGGTTGCGGCTGTCGCTGGCGTGGGAGTGTGGAAGAACTCCTCGGCATCCTGGCCAACGCCGGCCGACTCACCCAAGCCCACCATCGCGAGCAAGTCCTCCATGACGTCGGGCATGGGCTGGGCTGCGGGAGGTGAAACGATGGTGGTGCCGTCGCCCTCCCAAATTGGAGGTTCTTGACCTCCCTGCGCTGGTTTCCCCGAGACAGTAGGCGCGGGAGCCGACGTGCTGGCATCGTTTTCTGCGGGCGTCGCGTCGATCTCTACCGTGCCTGCGAAAGGTGCTGGTCGCTCGCCAGACTCCCAGATCAGCGCGGGAGCGAGACGCAACAGGGTGAACGAATGGGACCAGCCGGTCGTGCTGGTCACGGTCGCGCGCCAGACCGCTTTGCCGTCCGAGGTAGGCTGGAGCATGCCGTGATCCTGCAGCACGTTGAACACGGCAGTGTTGTTCGCAGGAATGCCATCGATCCCTTGAGACAGGAGATGTGCGCGCAGTTTGTCCGAGACTGTCTTGCTCACCAGCCACAAACCATCCTCGGTGAGCCAGCCATCGGAGGCTTCCGGCTGGTTCAGCTTCAACTGTTCCTTGAGCAGGTAGCGCAACCCGTCCAGCAGCTTGCGTTGCAGTGCGTGCTTGGGCGCTGCCATGGCGCGGGCTGGATCGCCGCCCAACTCCTGAGCCACGGAAGCGCGGTCGGCCTGTACGACCAGTTCTCCCAGCACGCCGGCGTGCTCGTACTGTCCGGCCAGGACGTAAAGCAGCGGTGCCCAGAGAGATGGATAGCCGCTGAGCCAGTCCAGGATGTGGCGATCGAGCAGTTGGCGGTAGAGCAACCCCGTCGCGGCGCTGTGCAGGCGGTACTCGCGGTCTTCGCGGTAGCGGAATCGGTATGGCTGGACCAGAGGGTCATGCCACGGATGCCACACGGTCCCGTCGGCCAGTTCGACGTGCAGATCGACGGCGATCTTGCCAACGTCGTGGAGCAGCGCGGCATAGGCGACGGCGGCGGTCCAGGCCTCAGACTGCGCCGCCTGATCCTCGGGACTGGCACCGATGGGTAGCAAATGGGACTGCCGGAGCTTCAGGCTGTAGGCGACGATTTCCAGGCCGTGGTCCAGCATGCCGCCGGGGTATGCGTGATGATGCGCCTCGGAAGCCGGGAAGGCCTGGACCAGCTCGGCGTAGCGTTCCAGCGGCGCCCGGTACAAGGTGGCGAACTGCCTGCGCGAGAGCGACGTGCGCTGCCAGATGTGTTCCAGCAGCTTCTGTCGGCGCGGCGTCGCCAGCAGCGAAGCGGCCGACCCAGGCCGCAGCAGCCCTTTCGGGAGATCGATGGCGGGTGCTGGCGATGGATCGGCAGCGACCGAGGGCCGTTTTCGCTGGAACAGGGAGAGCATGTGAGGTGTCCTAATGACGGGCCGACCGGGAGGCCTTTTGGCCTTTTCGAGGTAGGGCCTTTCCCCTTGCACCCCATTCCCTTGCCATTTCGGCCCTTTGGCCTTTAACCGTTTCGGTATAGCGGGGCTTGGATTGCGGCTCCACCGTCAATGTGGAACTCGCTCGAATGCATTGGACGGCGACCAGGCGCTGGCCTCGGTCTATGCTGCGAAGACGCTGCTTCCGCCAGGTAGGTTGCTCTCTAGGCGACAAAGTTGACAAGCGCGACAAAGGCGACTAGAGTGAATCCTGTCTCAAACCTACTCGGGAGATGACCATGCCCACTGCCATTGAATTCATTGCCGACCGTCTGCCGCGCGTCACGGTGGAAGATGTGCGCCGCTTCGCGGATACCGTCGAAATCCGGGATGCCACGGCTTTCGCGGCCGAGTTGCAGGCGTTCGTCCACGAGCGTGTGGAAGCGGTGACACTGCCCGCTAACTTGGAGGGCGAGACCGTTGGTCAGGCCCTTGCACGCAAGGCGGCCGCGCTGCGCGCCGACACGCGCTGGGCACCGAATGAAACCGACGTCCAGCGAGGCCGCGCTGTGCTGCTGGAAGCCTTCAACCAGCCGCACAACCTGCCGCCCACCGAGTTCGCCAAGCTGGCGGACAAGTCGCGCCAGCAGATCTACAAGGACATCCTCGCGCGTCGGCTGCTGGCGCTGAACGTTGGGCCGCGCGGTCAGAAGCTGCCCGACTGGCAGCTCGACCCGGTAAAGCAGCAGTTGACCCAAACCGTGCTTCAGGAGGTCGAGGGTATCGATCACTGGACGATCTACCGCGCACTGTCCGAACCGCTCGAAGGCTTGGGCGGTCGCTCGCCGGTGGATGCGGTGACGCATGGCACGATCGACGACGTGGCCGAGGCCGTGTTCAACGTGCTGGGCGTTCAGGTGCATTGAAGCGAGACCGCCATGAGCCACGAGCTGCCTTCGTTCCTGATCGATGCCGGTGAACTGCTCCAGCATGTGAGCCGCGTCGTCTATCGGGGCAGCCCGCTGTACTATGGCCGCGGCAGCACCAATCGCTACGACGACCCGGCCCGGGCCTACGGCGTGCTCTACCTGGGGCGCGACCTGCCCACGGCGCTGATGGAGTCGGTGTTTCACAAGCATCAGTGGCTTGATGACGCGAAGCGCTCGATCGCGTTGAAAGAAGTCCAGGGCAGGATGGTGCGCGCCGTAGGGGTGGTGGCCGACGTGCTTCTGGCCGATCTCACGGCACCGGGCGTCATGGCGGGCTACTTTGGTCTGAACCTGGAGCAGTTGGCCAGCCGTGACTACACGCACACGCAGCAGGTGTCCGCCCAGGTGCATGCGATGCTCGGCGACGACGGCCAGCCGCTGTTCGACGGGGTGCTCTATCCGTCGCGCAACAACTATCCCGCCAAGAGCATCGCGCTGTTCGAGCGTGCGGAAACGAAGGTCAGCGTCATCGAGGACATCGATCTGGTTGACCATGCGGACTGGCCGCGTTTCGTTGCCACCTACCGCATCGGCGTGGAACCCGACCCCGGCCCGGTAGAACCGGATGACGGATCGTCCTGAAGCAGAAAGAGAACATATTGAAGCCCCAATCTGAATGACGTGGAGCACACCGGAATAGGCATCCCTCAGTAGCAGGAGACGACCATGAATACCACAACCCGCACCAGCACTGCAGAACGTCTCGGCCGCGCCTTTGGCCGCGGATGGCGCGCCTATGCTCGCGGCGAACGGCGGGCGTCGAACTGGCTGGTATCCAAGGGACTGCCGCGAGCTGGCGCCGCCGCGATTGTGTGGATAGTCAAGCTGGCCGCGCTCGGAGTGTTGCTCTACAGCACCTTCTGGCTGGCTCTGCTGCTGGTGTTGGTCATGGTGGTTGCCTGGATGGCCCGCAATGCCGACCTGGGCGATGAATTGCCCGAGCCAGAGTGGCGAAACGGACCAGCAGGGTTTGGCCTATACACCTACGACGGTTTTCGCATTGATCCTCATGTCGAGGACGATTAATTCGTCACAGAGCTGTGTTCTGGAGGTGCCGATAAATCTGCTCGCGTACTTCGGTGTCTGCCACTCCCCAGGTTTTCACCTGCTTTCGGATAGCGCGTGGAAGGTTGAGCAGAACCTCGTGGAGATCGGTATCGGACAGGGATTTGCCGGTCGCATCCAACACTGTGTCATGAAGGTTTGCCATGCACGCTTCAAGGTCATGTGCTTGATCATCAGCCGCAGCAAAATCTGCTGAGCCGTCTAGATGAATTGGGCCAGTGATGAAATCGACCCCTTGCAGCCGAAGCACGGCTTCGAGCACCGACTTTCCCTCGCCGCTCGGCACGATGGATGGGTAGCGAAGAGTGTTGGTGGTCATCGTGTGAAATCCTGGCGTTGCAGTTGGTCAGGATCGCTGCATCTTTCCCTACGATAAGCCTACTACGCCGCGGGGGTTGTCGGCGCAAAGATCACTTTTTCCCCACTGCATTGATCGCAATACTTCCACCCTTGCCGCCAGCGGCCTTGGCATCTCCGGTGGCCCCGGCGAGGCCTTGCAGCACGTTGCCGGCACGAACGCCCGCCCAAGCCAAGGCCATGATCCAGAATGTAGGCAGCACGATGAACATCGTGCCCATGACGAACATCAGGAGCAGGTCGCCAAAGGCATTGTTCAACCCCACCAGCGGATCGAAGTTAGTGTGTGGCCGGTTCCAGCCGAAGCCCCACCCATAGAGCGCATCGAGGATGGTGCTGTCGATCCAGCGTGCGAGTTGGAACCAGAAATCGGTGAAGAACAGCGCGAACTGCACGACGCTGACGGTGACGACCGTCTTCAGGTCATAGGTTCCGACGACCAGTACGAGCGGGATGCAGATGACCAGTGCCATCTTGAGCAAGGCAAGCACCATGGGCAGCGCTTGGCGCACCACGTCCATGGCGGGAAATGCGGCAAGTGCCCCGACCGCCATTCCTACATCCCCCGTGGCCCGCGTCACGATGTTCGGCAGGGTCTTGTCGATCTGGCCGCCGTAGTCGGTATAGACCGAACCCTGGGTGAGCTTCTGCTGTCGCGGTGACGCGATGGTACGGACCACCGAATCGTCCACCTCGGTACGGCTCAGGAACCCGGCCCAGCCCGCCAAGCGATTCAACAGGCTGGGGTCCACCTGGCTCAGCAGCCGTGCCCGCAGGCCGTTGCTGCCATCGGCCCACCACTGCCTGCAGGTCGGGTAGCCGCCGCCACTGGCCACCTGCGCAAGCCCTGCGTCGCGGGTGTCGTCATAGGGCCATGACTCGCGCGCCGTGCTGGAACGGTAGCTGTCGTAGTAGCCGCCGGTATCCGTGAAAAACCTCGAACCGATCCAGGTCACGTCGTTCATTTGAGCTTCGTCCAGCTCCGGCCGCGCCATGAACAATTTAGCGCGTGCAGGTCCGTAGCAGTCGTGTGTGAAATCGGCCACTTCCTGAGCCAGAACCGGGTCATTGATGCGGGTAGCGTCGATCTCCATGCGCATCTGTCGCAGGTCTGTCCCGCACGGGATTGCCGCCACCGAGGCGCTGGTGACGGCGCGCGAGAGCGCGTGCATGAAGGCCCACCAGACCGGCACCTTGGCACTCTGGTTGTTGATGGTGCTGAAGGACTGGGACCAGCCGGTATCCGTGGGCTGCGGCACGTTGACCTGGCACTGGGCCGAGCGCGAGCTGTCGTACTGAATTGTGTTGAGGTCCACGTCGATGAAGGGGATGCCGGCGAACATCACCACCACGATGGCGACGAACACCCGGTTCTCGATGCGTGCGGCCGAGAGCACGCCCTTGTTGCCTTCGTCGGCACCTTCCGCACGGGCCTTAAGCCATTCCTGCACGATGATCGCCACGAAGGGCAGTGCGAATACCCCGCTGGATACCAGTACCGCCCAGATGCCGTTGTTGACGATCCAGGACACCAAGGTCAGGTAGTACTCCAGGTAGTCGGTTGTGAAAAGCGTCATGGCTCGGACTTCCCCTCAGCCCTGCATCAACAGGCTGGCTTCAAGCGCCACGATGGCAACGACGCCGGCGATCTCGCTGCGTACCAGGCGGCGCCGCGCTTGCGCGTCGTCCTCACGCGCAAGCAGCCGGCGACGCATCCAGACCCAGCCGTAGGCCGTCGCGCCATACAGGCACAGCCGCCAGACCAGGAAGTAGCCCGCTGCTGCCGCCAGCCAACGCTCCCAGCCCGCGACGCTTCCGACGAGGTAGATGCCAACGATGTTGGCACCCACGGCGACGGCCGCGAGTACCACCGTCCACAGCAGCGCCTTCGCTGCGCGCCGGTTGAACAGCCAGCGCGGGCGCAGCCAGGCCGCACGCATCAGGCTCATGGCCGGCCTCCCGGATTGCCCTTCTGCAACTGATCGAGGCGGTCAGGCACCGGATCGCCTTCGTAGATGCCACGCGAGCCCGCCGCGCGCGTGCCGTGGCGCTGGATGATCGCCATGGGCGAGTTGTTCGCCAGCTCCCGGCGCAGCTCCAGCTCGGTCTTGAGGTTGCGAATCTCGCGATCGAGCGTGTCGCTCTCGTGGTTCACCGCCTCCACGGCGAGCTGGTTGGCCGCCACGTTGGGCTCCTTCTTGCCGGTCAGCAGCGTGCGTTGCAGCAGTAGCGCCTTCTCCAGCACCGACGCCAGCGCAACCTCGGACGCCAGGCGCTGCGACAGCAGGTGCTGGTCCGGTTCGTCGCGCAGTGCCTCGACCACGCCGCGCGTGATGGGCAGCGACGCGCTGCCGGCCTCCCGCAGGTTTTCGGGCGTCGTGTTCTTCGCCTTGGAGACCAGGTCCTGGAGCGCCTGCAGCTTGGCGTCGTACTCCTCCTGGATCAGGGGCGTCAGCCCGACGCCGGGCACCGTCTCCGTCTTGGTGCAGGCGTCGCAGGTGCGCTGCTCCTTCTCGCCGAGCACCCGTGTTGCCCACTCGATGGCCGCCTGCGGCGTGGTCCAGGTTTGGCACGACAGGCTCGTGCAACTGGCCGGAGCGATTGCCGACGTGTCGGTCACCCCGCGGCCATTGACCAGGTTGTAGCCCGCGCGGGTGACGTCACCGACCACCTTGATCGCGGGCTGACCGGAGCCGCCGGCATTGCTTCCCCCGACCCAGGGCACGCCATCGTTGCCACGGCGCGTCTCGGCCTGCTCGATGGCCGAGACGGCATCCGTGCTCGAAACAGCGTCACGCAGTGCCAACCCCTCTGCCATCTGGCTCCAGCCGAGTTGGCCGCCAGCCGTTTCGGCCATCTTTTCGGCCATGGCGCGGCACGTCAGCTTCGAGCGGTCGAAATCCAGCCGCGCTTGCAGAACGCCGTTGGTGAGCAGGTTGTAGAGGCCTGGATCTGCACGCTGGATGATCAACGCCGGCAGGGACGCCACAGCACTCGTAGCACTCTGGATCACCGAGGACATGATCTGCTGAAAGCCATTGGTGACACCGTTGAGTTGATTCTTCAACGTGGTCTGAATGCTCATGTCGCCGCAGATCAGATTGCTGTTCCAGCCGACACCCACGCCGAGCGAGCGCATGCCGGCTGCGCGGCCCATCGAAACGGCGCTGCCGCCGCCGAAGGAGTACATGACGTCATCGCCGATGACGTTGCCGCTGGTCTGGTAGCCTAGTTGGCCCCAGGCCACGCCGCTTGCCAGAACCAACGCGCCGGTAATCGCCAAACAGATCATCTTGCCACGAGCCGGTGGGGAGAACTGCATAGAGTCGGAACGCTTCATCGCGACACCTCAAAGGAAATCAACGCTGCCAAGGAACACCTGTCCACGGCGTTCGCAGCAGGCATACGGCCGCCACAGCGCCCAGGCGTAGTCGCCTTGCTGGGCCTGGGTCAGGAAGCCGGTGCGTGGGAAAACCGTGCAGGACGAGGACAGGACGGGCGTGAGTTCCTGCCACTTGCCAGTCGAGGCATCACCCTCCATCAGCGCGCCGGCGGGCCAGTAGCCATCGCGGGCGTTGGCAAGCAGCGGCTGGTACACGTGCAACTGCCCCCGGCGAGTGACGATATCTCCCGCACGCTGGGCCACCACGGCCCCCGATTTGTGGTCGTCGGTCTGGTGCAGGAAGCCGCCGCGGGGATACACGTTGCCCCAAAGGCTCATCGTGGTGCGTGCGCCGACCTCGCGCATGCCGGGAATCAATGCCTCCGGGTAGGCCATCTCGGGCACGTTGTAGCGCCAGGCAAGCGTGTCCAAGGTGCTGAGCAGATACGGCATGAATGCCGTTCCCGCGCCCTCGCAGAAGTAGCCCGAGGACGAAACAAACTGGTTGAACACCTCGACGCCGGGATGGCCGATCACCTCGGCGTTCTTGAATTTCGCGAGATTGTTTTCGTGATCCTCGTTCGTCGTTCCATCGCCGCCCGCTTGGGCGGACGGATTGGCCGTACTCATCGCCCGGACTTCAACCCACGGGTTCTCGCCCGTGTTGCTGTAGCTGGAGACGACCGCATCGGGGATGTAGTGGCGCACCTTGACAGAGGTGCGCACCGTGCATCCTCCCCAGGTGCAGTAGAGCCAGTAGCAGATACCCACCACCCGGTACTCCAAGCAATCGGGCGAGGCCACCGAGGCAACGATGGCGGTGGTGTTCAAGGCGTAGCTACCCGTGGCGCTGAGCAGCATCAAGGAAGCCACGCCGGCCCGCATGCGGCGCATCAGGTCGAATGGTCGCGTCATGGCTGGGTCCTCCGACGCTGCTCGATGCGCGCGACAGCGCGGGCCACATCCGGCTCGCCATAGACCACGTAGCGCTGATCCACCACGACAGCCGGGATGCTGGTGATGCCCAGGCTCCATGCGTCGGTGACGCCCTGGTATGCGGAAGCGATGCGGCGCTGTAGGTCGGCGCCGCCTTGGTTCAGCCGACGCTTGACGGTGGCCGCCGCCTGTTCGGGGGCGGCGGGCAGTTCCGCAGAAAGCTCCGCTTCAATCCGGCGGGCTTCGTCTAGCACGATCAGCCGCTCGCCGCCCATGGTCTTGACCGGGTGGTGGCTGTCGGTGACGACCAGTACGTCGGCTGCGAAGGTGACGGGGCTGAACACGGCCAGGGACGCCGGCAGCGCCACGACGAGACCAAGGGTTCGCCAGCCCGACGCGAACGTGGAAAAGGATGCCGGCATGTCGCGTGCCCCGAAAGTTGATCAGGGCCATAGTCAAACGCGAACCCGATGCCACCCCAACAAACAATGCGCATCGCGGGCTGCCCGCATACCTGCTTGTCCCGCGCCATAAAAAATGGCCAGTGTCAAGCCTTTCGTGCAAACCACGCTAGGCTTGAAACCATATACGGGGCAATAAGTTAGCCCGACTCCAAGCCGTCTGCGGGAGCAGCACATCTACGTGCTGGGAGCCACATAGGGGCTTCGGGAAGGCAAAGCCAGGAGCGCTGCAGCAAGGTGGCCGGTGACAGTTTAACCGGCCACTGCCTTACGATTCCACGGCATGCGCATCAGCAGGCGAGCCATGCCGCAGAAGCCGGACACGCCGGCAAAGATCAGTCCCGCACCGATGGCCCCGGACAAGGCATGGAACCAAGGTGAGACGGTGGCACCCAGCACCGCCCCCAGTAGGATGAGCGCACCCGCCGTGATCTGTACCTGACGCTGCAACTCCAGGGGTTGGGATACATCGGTCACCACAGGCAGCCCGGCTTTCTTCCAGGCATCCAGCCCACCTTCCAATACGTAGGCCTCGCAGGACACGCACGCGCCCAGTGCAGCGGCATTGACCCGCGTGCGGTTGCCTGAACGGCAGTGGAAGATGACGCCTGTCGTGACATCCAGCGGAAGCGCTGTCTTCAATTGATCCATGGGAATGTGGCGTGCAGCGGCAATGTGCTCGCGCGCATGTTCATCCGCAGCACGGATGTCGATCAACACGGCACCCTGACCAACGAGATCAAGGGCGGCTTGGGCAGAGATAGGATTCAGGGACACGTCAATTGGCTCCGAGCAGTCAGGTTCAAGGGCAGAAAATCGTCTTGAGCGTGGCAATGAGAGTGGCCACGTCGGGGTTTTCGATTCGGTAGTGCAGTGTCTGCGCCTCTCGGCGGAACGCTACCAGGCCTTCCTCGCGCATCTTGGCCAGATGCTGGGACAGTGCGGATTGGCTCAGGGGAACGTATTCGTGCAGCGTACCCACCGTCATCTCCCCGTGTTCGATCAGCAAGCAAAGCACCAGCAAGCGATGCTCATTGCCCACGGTTCGCAGCATGGCAGCCGCCTGGGCGGCGCCTTGTTGCAGGAACTGCTTGTCTTTCATCGTCACGATCGCGTCATTATTTCGCATTGTTCTAATTTAGCATAAACTAATTTAAGTTCAATACTTCAGCACTCTGCTTGGACAAGCTATGCCTACTTCCGCTGACATTCAGGCGTTCTTCGATGAAGCCACCAACACGGTGAGCTATCTGGTTTCAGACCCACGCACTCACCAGGCCGCCATCATCGACCCGGTCTTGGATTACGACCATCGCAGCGGCAAGGCCTCCACCGCCTCGGCGGATCGCATCCTGGCCGCCGCCCAAGCACGTGAATTGCAGATTGCGTGGATTCTTGAAACCCATGCGCATGCAGATCATCTGAGCGCAGCGCCTTATCTGAAGATGCGCACAGGTGCGCCCGTTGCCATCGGTGAACACATCCGTGACGTGCAGCGGATTTTCCGTCCCGTCTTCAATTTGGACGATGTTTCAGGCGATGGCAGCGAGTTCGACAGACTGTTCCGCGATGGCGAAACCTTCCCCATCGGTGCGTTGACCGTAGAGGTGCTACACACGCCGGGCCATACACCGGCCTGCGTCTCCTACCGTATCGGCGATGCGGTGTTCGTGGGGGACACACTGTTCATGCCGGACTACGGCACGGCGCGCGCCGATTTTCCGGGCGGTAGCGTCGACATGCTGTATCGGTCGATTCAGCGGCTGCTGTCGTTGCCCGCTGAGACGCGCCTGTTCATGTGCCACGACTACAAGTCCCCCGAACGGGACGTGTATGCGTGGGAATCGACCGTTGCCGACGAGCGCCAGCGCAACGTGCATGTGCGCGATGGCATCAGCGCCGAGGCATTCACAGAAATGCGTCAGCGGCGAGATGCCACGCTTCCCGCCCCGACGTTGTTGCTGCCTTCGATTCAGGTCAACATCCGTGCGGGACGTTTACCGGAGACCGAATCCAACGGCGTGCGTTACCTCAAGATCCCCATCAGCCTGCTGGCAGAGTAAGGGTGCCCCCGAGCCGGGCGGGATATACGGCTCGATCTGCGCCTGCGCTTTATGAATCATGCGCGAATGTAGCTCCACCCTTCCTGCTGCAATCTCGCGATGGCAAGCACAGCAGGATCATCAAGCAAGTTCAGTGGCTCTCGGCATGATCTGTTGATCCGATCCAGAGTGTTCGGACAAAGATAGGTCACCGAATCCTGTTCATGCGGTGCAGAGTCCAACGCAGCCGCTACCGCCTCGGCATTGGCGATGATGCGCACCTCGCTATCAGGTACAGAGCGCCGAAGATTCGTTGCATTGTTTCGAGCGCGTTGCAATGCCATGGCCGTTGGCGCATGGAGAACGACTTTCAAGGACTGCTGAGTCATCACGATCCTTCATTGTTGGGATGGCACATGGCCTCACGCCCATTCCTCTCGATCTCCATCCGCCATCCGACCGTGAGCCACGGTCATATCGGCATAGGCGATGTCTCACCGCGAGGCCCGGTTCAGCGTGGCCCGAGTGCCCGAGAGAGTGCAGCCCCTTGAGGCATGCCGTTGATCTTTTGCAGCGAACCGTCTTCATCCAGAAAGATGATTCCCGGCGTCCCACGAAACCCTTGCTGCATCATGAGCAACTGGTTTGCCGCCAAGGTAGTGCGGGCAGAGGTCGAGACGCTGGCTGCTGGTTTGATTCCTCCTGTGCCGATATTGCGCTCGTTCTCCTGCAGCGCAGCCGAGGGATCTGCTGCCTCCAGAATGGCCGCTGCCTTGGGAGCACTGTCTGCCTTGATGATGCCAACCAAGAGGTGCCGAATCTGGACTTTTCCAGAATCCACCCACGGGCGAGCCGCTTCCCAGAAGCGATTGCAATAGGGGCAGTTCGGATCGCTGAAGGTGTAGACGATGCGGGGCGCATCGGCCTTGCCGTCCAGCACCCATGTGGCTGACTCCAACTGCGCCCAAGCCTGCTCGGCCATGGGCTTGGCCACCAGATTCTGCAGCGTCTCTTCGTCCAGCGGTTCTCCCTGCTCATTCAAGCGGGTGCCGACAATGGCTTTGCCATCCGCCATGACATAGATGGCGACGGGGTTGTCACCCGCCACGCCTGCAAAACCACGCATGCCAGCGCCGACATCGAACTCCTTCACGATGGTCAGGCCCTGTGCCTCCAGCGCTTGCACTGACGCCGGACGCTGCCCGTTTTCGGCTTGACTGCAAGCGGCTGTCAGCATGAGCGCTAGAGCGAGGATGGAGGATGGATAAGTGCGTTTGATCAACATGTTGGCGTTACTCCTTGTCTTGGCTGTGTTCGAGCGATGGCGCAAAGCGGCGCTTGACGGCGCTGCTGAGGGTGGCGAGCGTCAGCTCGCCCATGTGCGAGTGCACCAGGCGGCCCTGCGCATCGAAGAAGAATGTGGTGGGCAGGCCGCGCGATCCCAGCGCCTGCATGGCCTGCGACGAAGGGTCGAGCAGCACATCCGAGAAGTGCAGCCCATCCTTTTGCAGAAAGGCGCGAGCCTGCTGCGCACTTTCGCCCTGGTTGAGCATCACGAAGGCCACATCCGGAAATGCCTGCTGCGCTTGCTCGAAGGCCGGCATTTCACGCCGGCAAGGGGGACACCAGCTCGCCCATAGGTTGAGCACGATCGGACGCCCCCGGTATGCGGTCAGGTCAATGGGCTGGGCATCGAGCGAGGCCAATTGCAGTTCGGGCAGCGGTGGCGCGGAGCGTTGCAACAGCTCGATCACACCACCCGCGCCTACCCAAGTCAGAATCCCTGCCAACACCCCGGCCAGTACCGGACGCCGCAAGGGCCGTTGCGCGCGCGTTCGCCACGCGATGAAGATCAGTGCCGCTGGTATTCCGGCCCACCACGCATACCCCCCATCGCCGATGGAAAGCATGGACATCGGGGCTGCCGAATACTCGCGCCACCACTGTGCGATGTAGGCCAGCCTCGCGAACAGCAATCCCAAGAGCAGCGCATCGAAGATCATGCCGCCAGCCGCCTTGTACGGCGTGTCCGGCAGCAGTCGTTTGGCCAGGGTGCGAGCCACTGTCCAAGCCACCAGTACGGCGACGAAGACGATGACCACCCGGATGGAAAATGGGCCGATGCTGGTCATGGTGTACCTGCCGCATCGAGCCGTGCCAGGAACGCACGAGCGTCGATTTCGCCAACTACGCGTAAGTCACGGCGCTCCTTCCCGTCCGGCCCCACCAGTATCAACGTAGGCGGCCCCATCACCCCCCACTGCTTGAGCAACGCTTGATCCAGGGCATCATTGCGCGTTACGTCTGGCCGCACGATCTGCATGTGCGACAGTCGCTGCGCGACGACGGAATCGCCGAACACGTTGCGCTCGATCACATGGCAACTCACGCACCAATCGGCATAAAAGTCGATCAGCGTCCACTCGCCGCGCGCCCCGGCCTCAGCCAGTCGCGCATCGACATCCTCGACAGACTTGGCCGCTACGTAGCTGAGGCCAGGTGTTGCCGTGGCGACAGCAGGCGCTGCGCTACGCACATGCGCCAACGGTTGCAGCACGGAGTCCGCGCCCGATGCCGCTCCGACCAGCATCAGCACAGACCAGATTCCGGCGAAGGCTGCGCCAAAGCGCAATGTCCAGGCCGCACGCTGCCGCTCGACCGATGCCTGCGCCCAGGCGATCAGCCCCACTGACAACGCCAGTCCCCAGGCACCCCACAGCATCAAGCTCACGGTTCCCGGCAGGAAGCGCACCAGCATCGTGATGGCCATGCCTACCATGACATAGCCAAAAACCACGCGAACCCGATCCATCCAGGCCCCCGGCTTAGGCAGTACACGGGCACCGAACACGGCGATCACCAGCAGTGGCAGACCCATGCCGAGACCCAACGCGAATAATGCGAGCCCACCTTGCAGCGCGCTGCCGGTTTGTCCGATATAGAGCAACGCGCCGGCGAGCGGAGCCGTCATGCACGGCCCCACCAGTAGCGCGGAGAGCAACCCCAACGCTGCCGCGCCGCCCACGCTGCCGCCAGCGCGTCCGCGTCCCGCAGACTCAACCCGGTTGACCAGCGCCGCCGGCAGTTGCAGTTCGAAGAGACCGAACAAGGAACTGGCCAGAATCAGGAACAGCGCCGCGAAGGCGCCCAACAACCAGGGTGACTGCAACGCTGCCTGCAAATTTGCACCTGCCAAGCCTGCCGCCACGCCAACCGCAGCGTAGGTGCCTGCCATCGCCAGGATGTAAGCCAAAGACAGGACAAAGGCACGACGCGGCGAAGCACGACTGCCCACCACCATCGTCGAGACAATGGGAATCATGGGTAGCGTGCAAGGCGTGAACGCCAGCAACAAGCCAAACCCGAAGAACAGCAGCGTACCCATGACAGGCCCCAAGGAGGCAAGCCGCTGCGCGGCCGCCTGATCTTCCGCGACCGCCTCTCCTGCTTGCACAGCCGGCAAGGGTGTAGTGGTGTTTGGGGATGCACCTGATGGCTGCCCGGAATCATCGGGCTGCATCGCGGTGCTGTCGGCTGCTTGCGGTGCCTGAGTCTCCTTCTCGGGTTGTGCTGCGTTGCCCGAGCGAGAAGGCTGCGCGGGGACAGCCCGCACAACCGCCTGCGTTGCTGGCAGGTTCACCGCGATCGTCTGCGGGGGATAGCAGATCCCGGCTTCCGCACAGCCTTGCCAATGCAGGGTGGCGGCACCTGATGCCGTTGCAGGCAGACGCAGCTCAAGTGAGTCATCGGTGAAGATTTCGGTATCGCCGAAGAACTCGTCGTGCTTGGCAATTCCCTGGGGCAGATCCAGTGCAAGCGGCTGGCTTTGAGCATCCGTCAGCTTCAAGGAATGACGGTAGACGTAATAGCCGTCGGCAACCTGCCCGGCGATGACCAGTCCATCGGCATCCTGACGGACTTCCCCGAGCTTGAAGACCTCGGTTGCCTCCAGGAACTCAGTTTCGCGCCCCCATGAGAACAGCCCGCTGCTCGCCCATGCACTGCCGATGGCAAGACACCACAGCAGAGTCATCATCCAGACTTTTCGATACGCCGACAAATCTAATCCTCCAAGCAAAAACGCTTGGATGGTGGCCGATGTCGATTAAGCGAGACTAAAGAGCCAGATGGGTAGCCGCCGCTACGGATACAGGATCAACCGCTCCTCCCTGGGAAGCTTATTAGGAAGGCGAGAAATGCCTTTATCGCACGCTCGACAAGCTCTTTCCGCGCATCCGAACTAGCGCCAACAAGGGCTATTTCCCACGAGGAAGAATGAAGAAAATTAAGATGTCATGTGGCCAAGGGCAGATGGCAAGAACCACTCCCGCCATACGTCTTCGTAGGTTTTTGGCAGCAACGAGAGAGAACGCCACAGTTCAAACACATCAGCCTGTTTGAAAATGGCCTGTTCTTCTTCAGGTAGAGCAGCGTAGGCCACCGAGTCAGAATGGAAGTAATGTGGCCTGCCTTCCGCTAGGAATTTACGTAAGCCTTGACCATGGTATGGGATGGGAGCACACATTTCAGTGTCATCCCAAAAGTCATACTCGGCGATACGCTTCCCAAAATACTGAGCAAGCTCTTGCCAGTTCCCTTCAGCCGCCCACTGGAGTTCCGAAAACTGGTACGTAAACCGTTGAAAGGCTGCGATCAGTTTTGCTCTTTTCGCGTACCAGCGCAGCGCAACCGTTCCTCTCTCACTGCCTATTTCATTGCCCACCGGAACGTGAACTGTACGGCGTCCTTTGCTCCGGTAGTTCTCGTGTCGAGGAATCAATATTTTGTCGATGTAATCGTTAAGGCAGACGAAGGAGCAGCGCCGAGACTTCAGATCCGCGATGACCAGAAGAACGGGAATGCCAATCCCCATTCGCTCAATGGTGACCAACTCTGTTGTTTCAAGCGAGAACCTATAGGTATCAAGGGTCGCAATCTTATCCCCACGATCGAGTAGTTCCATCGCCTTTTCGACGTTGCCACGGCCATAAATATCGAGTGGCTTGATCTCTGGGTCATCAACACTTTTTAGCTGCACAAAAAAATGTTCGCCCAGCGTTTCGTGCATTGGCCGCTTACCCTCGACAGGATCTAACGTCTTAAAAACCTCGACGCTGAAATCCAAGCCGTAATCAGGTCTGTACTCACGAAGGAGCCATGGCTTGGGGAGTACTTCGCGCAGAAGCTGCTGACCCTCTTGGTCAATGATGTGCTGATCAGGTCTTCTTTTGGCTGCGTACATGGATGGATTTCAATGAGCGATATCCGAACGCTGCTCCAGCAGCTCCTGTAACGGGGACTGCTGCTCTGCCGCGTGCTGCAGTTGTTGCATGACGTTTCTGCACACCAGATCGCACAGGCTATAAATGGAGTCGTCAGCGATCTGGTAGTACACCGCCGTGCCTCTGGCTTCTCGCTTGACCAGACCGCGTTGGGTCAAAAGCGTGAGATGGCGGGAAATGTTTGCAGCAGAAAAACCACAGAGTTGTGCCAACTCTCCCACGTTGCGCTCCCCCTCTCGCAGCAGATTGATGATCTGCAAACGTGTGGGTTCAGCCAGCGCTTGGAAGTAGGCGGCCACATGGTGGAACGCTTGGGGAGGTGGAGAACTCATGGCGAAATATCAGGGACACAACCGGTACAGATCCAGTCTACGCCAAATTTGACAACCTGCATACATACATCATTGCGTATTTGACTATTTGACTATTTGCGTACTTGCGCAAATAATGAGCCTCTTTTTTCCAACGAATGGGGCGGATGATGTTTGTCAGAGGTGCGCAATCGGCGCTTGCGGTCTTGCTGTTCACATATGGCGGTGTGGCGGCCGTCGCCACAGAGGCAGAACCGACGGGTTCAACAGCGCTAGCCAGTGCGCCCGTGACGCATCAGGCTCACGAGCATGTCACGCCCATTGATGGCGTGGTCGAGGCGATCCGGCAGACCAGGGTGACCGCACAAGTCGCGGGCGCCATTGTGGATATTCGGGTCAAAGCGGGAGACACCGTGCGCGCTGGGCAGGAGTTGCTGAAGCTGGACGCGAGAGCTGCACAGCAGAACGCGGCGGCGAGCGCAGCCCAGGTACTGGCCGCACAAGCCCAACAGGATGAGGCCAGAAAGGAGTTAGCGCGGCAACGCGAGTTGTTCAATCAGAACTACATCAGCCGCGCGGCACTGGACAGAGCCGAAGCCCGGCATCACAGCACCCAGGCCGAAGCCAATGCCCTACGGGCAGCGGCGGGCGCATCACAGATCGAGTCCGGCTTCTATGTCATCAAGGCCCCTTATGACGGCATCGTCTCGGAAGTTCCAGTAGCGCTAGGCGACATGGCAATGCCTGGCAAGCCTTTGCTGACGCTGTACGATCCGAGCGCATTGCGTGTCAGCGCAAAAGTGCCTGAAACCCTGTTCTCCAGGCGCTCACAAGAGGCACCTTCGCGGCTGACCTTGGGGCACGCCGAAGGCTCCGCCATTGCACCCAAGAACGTGCAGTGGATTCCCCATGCAGACCCCAGTACGCACACCGTCGAGCTGCGTCTTGAGCTTCCTGCCGATGTGCCGCAAGCGATTCCTGGCGCATTTGCTCGGGTGTACCTCGCCTCTGCCACCGACAGTCCACGTCTGTATGTCCCCGCGTCGGCCGTCATTCGCAGAGCGGAAGTGACCGGCGTCTATGTGCTCAACGATAGCGGCCGCCCGATGTTGCGGCAGATTCGGACGGGGCCGCTCAACGGTGATTTCGTCGAAGTCCTGTCCGGCCTGTCTCTGGGCCAGCACGTCGCACTCGACCCGGCGCTCGCCGCCCGCAAGCGCTGAGGAACGGGTCATGAGTCATCGCCTGGCCCTTACAGGGCGTCTTGCCGCGTACTTTCAGAACACTCAGATCACGCCCTTGTTGGCCCTGGTCGCACTCTTGCTCGGGGTGTTCGCCATTTTGGTTACGCCTCGCGAGGAAGAACCGCAGATCGACGTGACGATAGCCAGTGTCACCGTACCGTTTCCAGGGGCCTCGGTCGTTGATGTCGAGCAGATGGTCACCATTCCCGCCGAGCAGTTCCTGTCTCGGATAGAGGGTGTCAAGCATGTCATGGCCGTCACGCAGCCGGGCATCGCCATCCTGACGGTCGAATACCATGTTGGCGTACCGCGTGAGGAAGCCGTGGTACGGCTTAACGAGACGTTGAGCGCACATGCCGACAGGTTTCCCCAAGGTCTCGGGATTGGTTCACCCTTGGTCGAAGCATTGGGCGTCGATGATGTTCCCATCGTGGCGCTGACACTGTTCTCGCGCGACGACGATGCGAGTGCGCTGGATCTGCAACATGTCGCGCACAGCATCGAAACCGAACTCAAGCGGGTTCCCGGCGCACGCGATGTCTACGCGATCGGCGGCCCTGGGCGTGCCATCAACATCGAACTGGACGCAGAACGGATGGCCAGCCGTGGCCTTGCCATCTCCGACTTGCGCCATGCGTTGCAGACAGCGAATGTCGGCATGCCGGTGGGTGAACTGCTGGGGGCCAACCGTGCAGTGCGGCTTGAGGCGGGTACGTTCCTTGGGGATGCGCAAGAAGTCTCTGAGTTGGTTGTTGGCGTGCACGATGGACGCCCCGTTTATCTGCGCGACGTTGCCACGGTGCGCGATGGCGCGCGCCCCGCGACGCAGTATGTATGGCATGGCGAAGTCGGCGACGCGGCGCAGACTGCGGGTCGCGAATATCCCGCCATCACCCTGGCCATCACGAAAAAGCCGGGCGAGAACGCCATCAGTGTCGCAAACGCACTGGTCGAGCGGATGGAGGAACTTAAGAACACCCTGATTCCCCATGAGGTGGAAACAGTCATTACGCGCAACTATGGTGCCACCGCCAACGACAAGGCCCAGCAGTTGATGCAGAAGCTGCTGTTCGCCACGGTGTCCGTGGTGGCGCTGGTATTCCTGGCGCTAGGCCGGCGCGAAGCCGCCATCGTCGGGGTCGCTGTCGTACTGACGTTGGCGGCGACCTTGTTCGCCTCTTGGGCGTGGGGCTTCACGCTGAACCGCGTTTCACTGTTTGCGCTGATCTTCTCGATCGGCATCCTGGTCGATGATGCCATCGTGGTGGTCGAAAACATCCACCGGCACCAGGCGCTATACCCCGAAAAGACACTGGCGCAGATCATCCCCGGCGCTGTCGACGAAGTGGGCGGTGCCACCATCCTGGCCGCCTTCGCCGTCATCGCTGCACTGCTTCCTATGGCCTTTGTCACCGGCCTGATGGGGCCATACATGAGTCCCATCCCGATCAATGCCAGCATGGGCATGCTGCTGTCGCTGGCCATCGCGTTCACGGTCACACCTTGGCTTTGCCGGATCTGGATGAAGAAATCGCCCGCTCATGCGGGATCGGGTGGACTCACCGCACGTATGGCCACGGTGCTTGAGGCCATCTTCAAGCCCTTGCTGGATGCCCAGCGCGGTGCGCGTCGGCGGCTTGCCGTGACGTTGGGAGCCCTGTCCCTGGTCGGCCTGTCGCTAGCGCTTCCGGTTGCCGGATTGGTGATCCTCAAAATGCTGCCGTTCGACAACAAGTCCGAGCTGCAGATCATGCTCGACATGCCGGCGGGAACACCTTTGGAACAAACCGCTTCGGTGTTGCGCGAACTCTCCGCCTATGTCGCGCAACAACCAGAGGTGACCGACTGGCAGGCCTATGCGGGTACGTCCGCCCCCATCACCTTCAACGGGCTGGTTCGTCAATACGCGCTGCGGCGCAACGGCGATGTCGGCGACTTGCAGGTCAACATGGTCGGCAAGGCTGATCGTTCGGAGCAGAGCCATGCTGTCGCCATGCGGATGCGCCCCGAACTGCAAGCTATCGCGGCACGTTACGGTGCCGACCTCAAAGTCGTGGAAGTGCCATCGGGGCCGCCGGTGCTGGCTCCCATCGTGGCCGAAGTGTATGGCCCGGATGCGGCGGGTCGTAAGGCCGTCGCAGAAGGTCTGCGCGCCATCTTTGAATCGACACCTGGCGTCGTCGATGTGGATGACAGCAGCATTGAGGCCGCGCCACGCACTCAGTTGGTGATTGATCGCAGCAAGGCTGCCTTGCTTGGGGTTTCGCAACAGGACATCGTGACCACGCTGCAGGCGGGACTGTCGGGAGACGCCGCGACATGGCTGCACAACCAAAGCAAGTATCCCGTGCCGACGGTGCTGCAACTGCCCGCCGAACGTCATGGCGATCTGGACACCTTGCTGCAGTTACGCGTGCGCACCAGCAGCGGCCAGGCGGTTCCGATCCGCGAGTTCGTGACACTGACCGAAGGCGTGCGCGAGCAACCGGCCTTCCGCAAGGACTTGTTGCCCGTTCACTATGTGACTGCCGACATGGCAGGCAAGAACGACAGCCCTTTGTACGGCATGTTTGCCGTTCGCGATGCCTTGTCGGGACTGCAAACACCCAATGACGGGCCGCTGGTCGAAGCGTTCATCGAGGCACCTGCCGACACCTGGCGCGATTACGGCCTCAAGTGGGATGGCGAGTGGCAAATCACCTACGAAACCTTCCGTGACATGGGTGCCGCCTACGCGGTCGGGTTGCTGATGATTTACCTGCTGGTAGTGGCGCAGTTCCGTTCCTACCTGACACCTTTGATCATCATGGCACCCATCCCGCTGACCCTGATTGGCGTCATGCCTGGCCATGCCCTGCTCGGGGCGAAGTTCACCGCGACCAGCATGATCGGCATGATCGCCTTGGCCGGCATCATCGTGCGTCATTCGATCCTGCTGGTCGATTTCATCCGCCGACAGGTGGAAGACGGCGTTGCCCTGGAAGAAGCCGTCATGCGCTCGGCAATCACGCGCGCGCAACCCATTCTCTTGACCGGCATCGCCGCCATGGCTGGCGCCTTCTTCATTCTGGATGACCCGATCTTCAATGGCCTGGCGATCTCGTTGATCTTCGGCATCCTGGTCTCCGCGCTGATGACCCTGGTGCTCATCCCGTTGCTCTACTACATGGCCTATCGCGGGAAAACGCCCACGACTGCGTCTCCTGCCCGGGACATCTGATCATGAAAAAACCATTTCGACAGTCTATTGCCTCCATCCCCATCAAAGCCCTGGTGCTTGCGTGCAGCCTTGGGGGCAGCTTGACGGCCCACTCGGCTTCCTTGCCTGAGCTGTGGGAGATGGCGCAAACCCATGCACCGGCCATGCAGGTTGCGACCGCCACACGGGCCGCAGGGGAAAGCCGAAAATCGCAAGCCGGCGCGCTATGGCGGCCCGATGTCACGCTTACCGGCAGTGCCGGATATGGAGAGATGAGCAGTGACATTCGAGGTGCCCAGTTTTCCGCGCCCGGATTCGGGCAAAGCGACAACGTGCGCTTCGGCACCGATGCGCAACGCGCCCGAACGGGAAGCTGGGGCGTGCAGGTCGCTCAACCCTTGATTGACCCGCAGCGCACAGCCACCAAGCGCCTTCTGGACATCTCTGCCTCCGAGGCGGAACTGCAATGGCGCGCCGCTCGCGATGCGCTGATGCTGGACGTCATCTCGTCCTACTTCCAACTGGCGCTATCGGAACAGAAGCTGCGCGTCCTGAGTCAACAGCAGCAGGCGGTCGAACATATTCTTCAGGAAACGCAGGAGCGTTTCAGGCTGGGGGACAGCCCGATCACGGATGTACATGAAGCTGAGGCGCGCGCCCAGGCTGTCCGCGCGCAGGTACTGGTTGCGGAGACTGATCTGAATCTGCGCCAGCATGACTTGATCAATCTGACGCAGGCCAACCTGCCGGCAGGCGTCGCACGACTGCCGCAGAATCTGCATGCCGCTCCTGATGCCGGTGATATGGATCTCTGGCAGAGCAAGGCCATGCAGCACAATCCGAAGATCCTGCTCATGGGGCAGAACATCGCGGCGGTCTCGCAGCAGGTGGAACGGCTGGGGCCGTTGGACGGTACGAAGCTCGATCTGGTACTCAAGGCGGGCGGAGAGCACAGCAACGGCCAAGGCCCGGCAGAACGGGCAATCAATCATGGACGCCAAACGTGGGTCGGATTGCAACTGACGATCCCTCTCTCCACCAGCGGCCTGCGTAGCGCCCAGAAAAGCGAGGCCATCCATGCGCTGACTCAGGCGCAGGCACAGCAGCAGCTCGCCCGGCAACAAGTCAGCCAGGCCGTGCGCAGCGCGTGGCTTGGGTTGACGTCGGGAAGTACACGCATCAGGGCATTGGACGCGGCCGCCCTGGCCAGTCAGGCCCAACTGGATGCCACCCGTGTTGGCCTACGTGCTGGCGACCGTAACACCCTTGATCTGCTCAATGCCGAGCATGAACGAGCGTCCGCACTCTTAGCCCTTGATGAAGCCAGAGTTCAATTGACGATGCACCGACTACAACTTGATGCGCTGGCGGGACAACTGAATGATGCGTCTTTGACCTGGGCATGGGATCAGACTCTTTCGCCTGCCGTGCGGTGAATACTGCGCACGCCAGCACCACCAAGCTGATCGCAGATTGGGAGCGCGACCGATCGTTTCCTATCTGCGAGATGCTTTCCAACCCAAAAATTGGTTCTGGCCTAACATGACCCTTTGGGAATAAAAAGTGGAAGCGTGAATGCGAGCATTGCTAGTGGAGGACGACGAACTGATCGGCCAAGGCATCGTGATCGGACTGCGCAAGCACGGTATTACGGTGCAGCATGTCTGTACTGCTGCCGAGGCGGAAGCCGCGCAGGCAGAAGACGTATTTCACGCCATGGTGCTCGATCTGGGACTACCGGATCGTGATGGCATTGAGTTACTGGGCGTGATGCGCGCCTTCGAGCCTACGCTACCGATCATCATCCTCTCCGCACGGGACTCTGTGGAGCATCGCTTGTCTGGCTTGCATAGCGGCGCTGACGACTACCTGATCAAGCCGTTTGACTTGCGCGAGCTGGCGGCGCGCCTGCATGCCCTTGTCAGACGCACGCAAGGCAGGACAGTCCCCATCATCGAAGCAGGCCCGCTGCGGGTTGAACCGGAAAGTGGCCAAGCCTGGTTCAACGACGAGCCAGTCGTCTTGTCGCGGCGCGAAGTTGATCTGCTGGTGCATCTGGCAGGTGCCAAAGGGGGCTGGATTCCACCAGACGTACTGAACGAACGCCTCTATGGGCTCAATGAGGAAGTGGGCAGCAACGCGCTCAACGTCCACATCCACAACGTCAGACGCAAACTGGGCGCTGAGGCCATCGAAACAGCACGCGGACTCGGCTACCGTTTAGGGTGGAGGCAGCACGCATGAGCCTGCGCCTTCGCGCCGTACTGATCGCAGGCATTGCGCTGCTTGTCCTTTGGGGGGCAGCAGCGGGATGGATGATGCGGGGCGTACAGGCCAATCTGGATCGGACGCTGGACGGGCGACTGGCCATGTCGGCACGCATGGTCTCGGGGCTGCTGGATCGCGCGGCCTTGGGGCCGCAATCGACCAGCACCGATTTCAGTGAGGCCGTTCGCATCAGCGGCAGTGAAGGCATTGCCTGCGAGATCCGCTCGCTGCGCGGTGAAGTCCTGGCCCGCACCATCCCGAGTCCACATTCAGCCTTTGACGACCTTCCCGCCGGCCTGAGCACCCGTGAGGTTGAGGGGCAGCAATGGCGCGTTTATGTTCTTAGAACCGATGGTTACCAGATCACGACCGCCGACCGCATTGACCAGCGCCATGTGCTGACGCAAGAAATGCTCCGCGCAGCAGGCGTTCCCTTCCTGATTGCTTTCCTGGGCGGCCTGGCAGCGCTGTGGATCGGCATTGGCCGTGGCCTATCTCCACTGAAAAATTTGCGCAGACAGTTGCGCAGCAAGGAAGTGGACGACACCACCCCGATTGAGGTGCAGCACGCCCCGAAGGAGCTGCGCCCGGTGCTGGATGCCATGAACGCACTCATGGGAAGGCTGGCCCAGGCGCTGTCCAGCCAGCGGGCATTCACCGACGCGGCTGCGCACGAACTGCGAACCCCCTTGACCGTCATCGACACGCACCTGCAGGTCATCCGTTTGACCGACGGCGAAGAGGCACAATCCTCCCTGTCGAGTGCTGAAGAAGGCGTTCGCCGACTGAGAAGAACGCTGGATCAGATGATGACGTTGGCCCATGCCGAAGCGACTGTGGAACCGGCAGACCGGTGCGAATCCGTGTGGTCTTGCGTCAACGATGCGCTCGACACAATGGAAGGAACTGCCAGGGCGAGAGTCAGCCTTACAACGCAAGGTGACGATGCGGGCAGCATCGTCCCTCGATCCATGTTGGGAACGGCGATTCGCAACCTGGTGGACAATGCGTTGCGCTACTCGCCGGAACAGACCCGCATCGAGGTGTCGGTTCAGTTCGACAACGCGGAAAAGCATTGCACCATTCGCGTGGCCGACCGAGGGCCGGGCCTGAGTGCCGAGCAGGCCACGCAAGCAGGCAGGCGATTCTGGCGAGCGGATCATGGGAGAAAACGTAGCGACGGCGCCGGCCTGGGCATCTCCATCGTGCGCGCCATTGCCGAGCGTTTCGATGGCACGCTGACCCTGAAGCCCAGGGACGGTGGCGGCTTGGTTGCAGAGCTGACCTTGCCACTTCAAACACAGCCTTACACGACACAATAGGCACCTAGCTACTTTCAGGTGACGAACGAACTCGCGGTACGGTGGACTTCCGAAATCCCCGATCCCCCGCCATGAACGCCTCCAGCATGTGCGGGATCAGCGTCGTGGCATCGACCGCCTCACCATACGCCTGGGCATGCAGCGCGGCGTAGCGGTCGAGATCGGCTTTCAAGCTGGCCGGGCAGGCGAAGGTCAGCTTCACGCTCTCGATCTTGGGCAGCGGCCCCAGCCGCAGTTTCCTGGTTGTGCTCATCGTGAAGTCCCCTTGTTGAAGAACAGCGGCTGATAGGGCCGCAGCACCAGATCGCGGTTGACGATGATGCGCACCGGCAAACCGGGGCGGCTGGTCAGCGTGGGCTGGATGTTGAGGTTGCGCCGAGTCACTTCCTGGCCGACCTGGTTCACGGCGTCCTGCAGGCTGTCACGCCCGGCGATGATGACGCGATCACCGTCCTGGCGGTTCTCGGGTGCGGCCAGTTCGGCACCGACGCCCAGCAGCGTGGTCAGCACGGCACCGGCAAAGATCCGATCCCAATGCCAGTCCACGTCGTCTTCCAGACCGGCATAGCCCGCCGGGTCGGTGCCGATCAGGTTGTCGAGCGTGAGCGAAGACGTGTCCGGCAGGATGATACGGTTCCACACCACCTGCACGCGGCTCTGCCCGTAGCTGACCTGGCTGTTGTACTTGCCCAGGATGCGCGAACCCTGCGGGATGAGTAGGAACTTGCCAGTGGCCGTGTCGTAGATCGGCTCCGTCACCGTGGCGATCACGTCGCCCGGCAGGTCGGACTTGATGCCCGTGACCAGTGCCCCGGCAATGACCGCTCCGGCCATCACCTGATATGGAGATGCGGGCATTTGCAGGTTACCGGAGTTACGGGTTTCCGCAGAGCCGCCAGTCAGGAACGCCTCTTTCTGGTCTTGCCGGTTCTGCACGGCAGTCGGATCAGCAGGCTGGGCCGCCGTCGAGGCCGGGCCCGCGGCCAGCGGATCAAAAGCGGCATTGGCGGCGAAGCCTGGTGCGGCAGCGACCTGCGACTGCGCCACGGGCGCGGCCTGCGGGGAACCCGTGCGGAAGAACACCGATGAAGCTGCCGCCGCTTCTGCTTCCTTGCGCAACGCATCGTTGGGGTCGTAGCCGGGCGCGGCATAGGTGGCGGCGACAGGCTGCTGCGAGTTCACGATGGCTGGCCCCAAGTCGCCAGGCAAAGGAGGCCCCAGCTCCGGCACGTCAGGCGGCAACGCTGGCAGCTTGGAATAGTCTGTCGGCAGCGCATCCAGCCCTTCCGACTTGGACACGCGATCCACGTTGTACAGTTCGGTGGATTCGCCTGCACCGCGTTGCTGCGGTTGCAGCGACCAGATCAGCGCGCCCATCACGCCAACCGACAGGCCGCCGGCGAGGATGGCCAGCGTGCGCCGGTTCAGGCGCGTGACCGGGCGCGGTTGGGCGCGCAGCGCCACCGCCTCGGGTGCCACCTTGTCCGCCTGCGGCGTGGCAAGGTCGGGAATGTCGTCCTGGCTCATGCTCAGTTCCTCCCGGCGATGCCATCCGTGCGCTCGATGCGCACCACATCTCCCTTGTCAGCGCCCAGGCGCAGTTCGGCTGCACCGAACAGGCGATCCACGATGTAGTACGGCGAGCGGAAGCGGTAGTTCACCAATTGCCCGTCACCCTGCGCACCGATGACGAACAACGGCGGCAGCTCGCCCTGGGCGATGCCTGCCGGAAACTGGATATAGACCTTCTCGCCATCATCGAAGGCGCGCAGCGGCTTCCACGGCGGATTGCTGCCGCTGATGGCATAGCGAAAGCGGATGTTCTCCAGCGACAAGCCTGCATCGACCGGCGCGGCAGCGCTGGCAGCCTGTGCCTGGCGCTGCAAGGCCAGCATCCGATCCTTGGGGTAGTCCCAGGACACCGACGCCATCCATGCCTTGTCGGTCGAAGTCAGTTCCAGCAGGTACGTCCTGCGGCTGGTGGTGATGACCAGATTGGTCTTCAAGCTGGAACGGATAGGTTTGACCAGCACATTGACGCGAAGATCGGCCCCGCTGCCACTGGAGGTGTCGCCCACGATCCAGCGCACCGTGTCGCCGGCAGCGACCGTCACCAGTTCCTCGCCGGGCTGGAGCGCGATCACCGTCACGCGCCCCACGGACGCATAGACCTGGTACAGCGCGCCATCGGTGAAGGGCCAAACCTGAATCGCATTGACGTAGCCCTCACGGGTCGGTGCGATCCGTGCTTCGGCGTTGGCGCGCGAGACGCGCACCTTCTCATCGGCAGGCTCCGGTGCCATCGGGGCCGCATCAACGTCCGGCAGCGGCTTCAACTGCGCTGGCAATGCCAAAGGCTCGGGCACCGCCACGACTTCGATGGGCTTGGGCAGCTCGGGCAACGGCTGGGCCTGCACCGGCTCATCGAGCGAGATCACCGGCGGCGGTTTGCCCTGCGTGGCGCAGCCCGCAAACAGAACAGTCGATGCCAGCAGGATCAGCGGCAATGCGGTTTTATGGAAATGTGCATTCATGGTTTGGCTCCTTCAGAAGAATCCAGTTCACGGCTCCACGACAAGCCATTGACGTAGATGCCCAGCGGGTTGCGGCGCAGGCGTTCTTCGGTGCGCGGGGTCTGCTGCACGATGGACACCACCGCCGTCCATCGCTCCAGCCCGGCCGCCGCGCCATTGACGTAGCGGCGTTCTGTCCAGCGCACGTTGAACGACGCATCGCTGGCGCGAACCACACTGGTGATCTGCACCGTCACCGACTCCTTGCCGATGCGGGCGAACGGGTCATTCACCCGCGCGTAGTCGTTGAGCAACGCCGCGCCCCGATCGGTGGTGTAGTCGTAGGCATCGAGCCAGTTCTGGCGCACGACGATGGGGTCGATGGACAGCGAGCGCACCAGCGTCACGAAGCGCGCGATGTGGTGCGCCGTCTGCGCATCGGTGGGCCGGTACGGCGTGGCCGCTTCGCCCACGGTGCGCACCTGGCCGGACTGATCGACCTCGATGACATAGGGCGTGACGATGGACTGGGCCGAGCGCCACACCAGGCCACCGGCCATCAGCAGCGCGAGCACCAGGCAGCCGAAGGCCATCAGCCGCCAGTTCTTGGCCTGTACGCGGGCCGAGCCGATGCGCTCGTCCCAGACCTGGGCAGCGGCTTGATACGGGGTGGCAGGCTGTGGCGCATCGGCATAGCGCACCTGCGGTCGTTTGAATCGCATGGAGTTCTCCTTGAAAGTCAGCTATCGGAATCCCGCAGGCTCGGGCCTTGGCCCGAACCGCCGCCGTCGCCACCGCGCAGCGTGTGCGCGGCCGCAGTGGTGGCCTGGGTGAGTCGTTGGCGGCGTTGCAGGTTTTTGGCCCAACCGGGCTGCTCTTGCTTCTGCGCGTTGGCTGTGTTGCCAGCGGCATCGCCTGCGGCGGCTGGCCCCGCAGTGCCACCGCCTGAGCCGCCATCGGCACCAGAGCCTTGCCAGCCTGCTTTGAATGGTGCGGCGGCCTTGGCCGCTGCTGCCTTGATGCCAGCACCAGCGCGCTGGCCAGCGGCCTGTGCACCGCCCTTGGCAACACTGCCCAGCCCGGCCATCGCGCCCTTGGCTCCGCCGCCCGCAGCGGCGGAACCGGCCTGGAAAGCCGACTTCGCGCTGCCAGCCGCCGAGGTCGCGGCCCGCGCACCAGACCCGGCGAGCTTGGCGGCAGCCGGTGCCATGCGCGCACCGGCCATCACAGCACCGCCCACGCCTGTGGCGGCGGCACCTACGGCAACCGCCGCGCCTGCGGCACCAATCGCAGCACCAGCCATTGCCCCGGCACCCAACTGCGGTGCGCCGGAGACCAGCCCGGTGGCGATGCCAGGGCCGAAGATCCCCAACGCCAGCAGCGTGAGCGAGGCCAGCATAATGACCACCGCATGGTCGATGGACGGCTCGGCCGGATGCACCTGGAACTCAGCAAACAGGCCCGAGCCGATGCCGACGATGACCGCCAGCACCAGCACCTTGATGCCCGAAGACACCACGTTGCCCAACACTTTCTCGGCGAGGAAGCTGGTCTTGTTCCACAGCGCGAACGGCACCAGCACGAAGCCCGCCAGTGTGGTCAGCTTGAACTCGATCAGCGTGATGAAAAGCTGGATTGCCAGCACGAAGAAGCACAGGATCACCACCGCCCAGGCCAGGAACATGACCACGATGGGCGTCATGTTCACGAACACCTCTGGGAAGCCCGCCATGTCACTGATCTGCTCAAGGATCGGCGCTGCTGCGTCGATGCCGGTCTTGGCCAGGCGTCCCGGTTGCAGGAACTCGCCCATGCTCATCGTCGAGCCGCTGGCCGTCAGGCCCAGGCCCGCGAACGAGCGAAACACGATGCTGGCCAGCCAGTTGAAGTTGTTGATGATGTAGGCGAACGCACCGACGTAGAGCACCTTGCGCAGCAGCTTGGCGATCACGTCATCGCCCTGGCCGGTGGCGTGGCTCATCGCCCAGTACAGCCCAGCGATGGTCATGTCGATGACGATCAGCGTGGCGGTTAGGAACGCGACTTCGCCCTGCAGCAGCCCAAAGCCCGAGTCGATGTAGCGCGAGAAGGTAGCGAGAAATCGGTCGATCACTGTCACGTCATTCATGGCACGTCCCCCTCGAAAGGCATGGCGTCCTGCTCACTGGCGGGTGTGTCGAAGCTCGGCGGGATCGGCGGCAGATCGGCCAGCGTGCGGAACTCGTCAGGCCCGGTTTCACCGGCGAAGAAGCGCCGCCGGAAGGCTTCAGCCGCTGCCAGGCAAGCGTCTTCGCCTGCCGTAGCCCGGTCGGCTGCACACTGCGCACGCAAAGCCTTGAGCCGCACGGGATCGGCTGCCAGGGCAGCGGCCAGGTCTTCGGTCGGCTGCTGGCTGCAAGCGACCAGCAGCACAGGCAACAGCAAGGAAACGCATCGCATGGTCGTCTCCCGTCAGTTGCCGTAGAAATCCACGCGCTGCGGCGTGTAGGGCGTGCCATCACCCAGGAAGCGGCGCGTCACTTCACGGCCACGTTCGACAGCCGCCGCCTGGCGTGCCAGTTCCAGCGCGGCAGCGCGTTCCTGCGTGATCTGGAGCTGCTGTGCCTGGATGGACTGCTTGGCCTGCAAGGCCAGAAGCTGGTTGGTCGCCTGCATCGCTTGCAGCGCACCAGTGGCGGACTGACTCTGGCTGACCAGATCGGACAACGCGCTTTCGTCTTGCGCCAGGTTCTGCGACACCTGCGCCTGCATCCGCATCGCGGTATGCAGGCCGTTCAGCGTGTTCTTCCAGCGTTCCTGCGCGTCGCGCAGCATCTGGTCGCCGCTGACGGTCGCGGCGTACTGCTCCGGGTACAGCCGAGCGAAGGTGGCATCCATGCTCTGCACGTCGTAGGCCAAGCCGCGCGCCTCGGCGATCAAACGTTCAGTCGTCGCCAGCGTCGAGCGCAGCCGATTGACGATGTTGAAGTCCAGATTCGCCAGATTGCGTGCCTGGTTCATCAGCATCTGGGCTTCGTTCTGAAGCTGGTTGATCTGGTTGTTGATCTGCTCCAGCGTGCGCACGGCGGTCAGCGTGTTCTGCACGAAGTTGGACGGGTCGAACACCGTCAGCGCGGATGCGGGCTGAACGGCCAGCAGCGACACCGACAGCACGGCGGCAAGCGAGACGGACAGCAAACGGGGTTGGGTCTTCATGGTGAAACCTCCAGGGGTTGTGAAGCAAGGAAGGACGCTGCCGCCGGCGTGGACGGCAACAGGTCGGCAGCCCAATCGAGGCCGCGATCCCGCAACCAAGCACCGGCGAAGCCCGGTGTGCCGGCGTCCAGCAGCACGCGATCCATGTCGCGTTGGTCTTGCGGGGTGGAAGCCCCGGCAAAGGCCAGCGTGGCTGGCCCCAGGTCGAGGTCGAACAGGCGATTGCCCAGACGCGATTGGTAGTAGTAGTCACGCTTGGGCTGCGCGGTCGCCACGATCTCGATCTGGCGCGCGTTCAGCCCGAAGCCTTCGTAGATCGTGCGGATCTGCGGCTCGGTGGCCTGCGGGTTCGGCAGAAAAATCCGACTGGCGCAGCTTTCGATCACCGCCGGGGCAATGCTCGAATCCTTGATGTCGGCCAGCGATTGCGTGGCGAAGATGACACTGACGTTCTTCTTGCGCAGCGTCTTGAGCCACTGGCGGATGCGGGCGGCGAACACCGGGTCATCGAGAAACAACCAGGCTTCATCGAGGATCAGCAGCGTGGGCGCGCCGTCGAAGCGTTCATCGAAGCGGGCGAACAGGTAGCCCAGCACGGCCAGCACCGCCGCCTTGCTGTGCATCAGCTCTTCCATCTCGAAGCCCTGCACGCTGCCGGAACCCAGGCGGTCGGCATCGGCGTCCAGCAGCTTTCCGTGGGCACCGCCCAGCACATAGGGCGCAAGTGCCTGGCGCAGTGCGTTGGATTGCAGCAGCACCGACAGGCCCGTCAGCGTGCGTTGCTCCACCGGCGCACCGGCGAGGCTGCCCAGTGCCGACCAGATCACGGCCTTCTCGTCCGGGCCGATGGCGACACCTTCATGCAACAGGCGGCCTTCCACCCATTCGGCGGCCCAGGTGCGATAGCTCTCCTGGTCGATGCGGGCCAATGGCTGGAACGCAATCGCCCCGTCATTGCCCAGGTCGTAATGCTCGCCGCCCAGCCCGAGGATGGTGGCGCGCATGGAGCGGCCCATATCGAAGGCGAAGATGCGCGAGCCGGGATAGCGGCGAAACTGCATCGCCAGTGTGGCGAGTAGCACCGATTTGCCCATGCCGGTCGGCCCGGCGACCAGCGTGTGGCCCACGTCGCCGATATGCGTCACCAGCCGGAACGGCGTTGCGCCATCGGTGCGAGTGACGATCAGCGGTGGGCCATCCAGATGCGCGTTTCTCTCCGGCCCGGCCCACACGGCGGACAGCGGCATCATGTGCGCCAGATTCAGCGTCGAGACGATGGGCTGACGCACGTTGGCATAGGCGTTGCCAGGGATGGACGACAACCAGGCATCCACCGCATTGAGGGTTTCGGGGATGGTGACGAAGCCCCGGCCCTGGATGACGCGCTCCACCATCCGCAGCTTCTCGTCGGCCACGGCCGGGTCGGTGTCGAGCACTGTCACGGTAGCCGTCAGGTAGCCGAAGGCCACCTGATCGCTGCCCAGCTCCTGCAAGGCGGCGTCTGCATCGGCGGCCTTGTTGTTGGCGTCGGTATCGACCAGCGGGCTTTCCTGCTGGAAGATCGTTTCACGCAACAGCGCGACGACATTCTTGCGCTTGGCGAACCACTGGCGGCGCAGGCGGCCCAGTTCTTTTTCCGCCTCGGCTTTGTCCATGCACAGAAAGCGCGTGCTCCAGCGGTAGCCGAAGCCCAGACGGTTGAGGTCGTCCAGAATCCCCGGCCAGGTCGAAGTCGGAAAGCCCCGCACCGACACCACGCGCAGGTGCTGGTCGCCCAGCATGGGTGCGAGGCCACCGACCAGGGCGGAGTCGGCCAACAGTGCGTCTATATGGAACGGCACGTCGGGCACGCCCACGCGGTAGTGCCGCGTGGACACCGTGGCGTGCAGGTAGGTCAGTGTTTGGCTGTCATCGAGCCAGGCAATCTCCGGCATCACGCCATCGAGCAGGTCGAACACGCGATCCGTTTCCGCCACGAAGGCTTCCAGCCGACCCTGCCAGTCCACGCCGTCGCCCGGCGCGTTCTCATAGAGCATCTTGGCGGCGCGGGCGCGGGATTCCTCCGGCGGCAGGTACGCGAGCGTCAGGTGATAGGCGCTCTCGTAGTGGTGGCCGGATTCCTCGAAGGCCGAACGGCGCTCTTCTTCCACCAACCAAGATAGCGGTTCGGGAAACTCGGAACGTGGATAGCCTGCTGCCGGGCGGCGCTCGGCTTCGATGAACAAGGCCCAGCCCGATCCCAGGCGGCGCAGTGCGTTGTTGAGCCGAGCCGACGTGGCGATCAGCTCGCCTTGCGTGGCGCTGTCCAGATCCGGCCCACGAAAACGCGCCGTGCGCTGGAACGAGCCATCCTTGTTCAAGACGACGCCCGGCCCGATCAGCCCGGCCCAGGGCAGCCAGTCGGCCAGCAGCGCGGGCCGCTGGCGGTATTCGGCAAGGTTCAGCATGTCGGCTTCTCCCTATGCGTCCAGCAGCGGCTTGTGCTTGATGTGCCGGGCGAAGACCTGCATGAACTGCGGATCGACGCGCGCACCCCAGACCGCCAGCGAGTGGCCGGTGATCCACAGCACCACGCCGGGAATCCACAGTTGCAGGCCCAGCCCGACGGCGGCAGCCAGCGTGCCGTTGGCAATCGCCACGGTGCGCGGCGCACCGCCCAGCAGGATCGGCTCGGTCAGCGAGCGATGCAGCGGCACTTCAAAGCCCGGAAGATCGGTGGCCGTGCTCATACGACGGCCCCGCCGGAGAAGCTGAAGAACGACAGGAAGAAGCTGGAGGCCGCGAAGGCGATGGACAGGCCGAAGACGATCTGGATCAGCTTGCGGAAACCGCCACTGGTATCGCCGAAGGCCAGCGCCAGGCCCGTCGCAATAATGATGATGACCGCGACGATGCGGGCCACCGGCCCCTGGATGGATTCGAGAATGGATTGCAGCGGGCCTTCCCACGGCATCGAGGAACCGGCGGCCTGCGCCGTGCCCGCCAGCAACAGCATCAACACCGCGAGCAGCAACCCTTGTCCTGCGGGTCGGGCTAGGCGATGCAAACGCGCCAGCATGGTCAGCGGGGAAAGCGGATTTACAGAAAGACGGAAAGCATCAACGTGCGTCATGGCAGTTCTCCAGGTTGTTCAGGGATTGAGGAAGGCGCAGCGGCAGCGGCTGCAAGAGGAACCGGCGGCAGCTCGGGAAGCGGCGCTTCCAGCGCATCCGCCAGGCGGTAGCCCGCGCCGTCGAAACCGACGACGCGGGAAATGGTTTCGACGTGGCGCTTGCGGCCACGGCCTGCGATGTGGATGACGACATTGACCGCCTCGGCGATCAGCGCACGCGGCGGATTCACCGCCACTTCGAGGATCAGTTGTTCCAGGCGCAGCAGTGCCCCCAAGGCGGAGCCGGCATGGATGGTGGCGATGCCGCCGGGATGGCCGGTACCCCACACCTTCACCAAGTCCAGGGCTTCGCCGCCGCGCACTTCGCCGACGATCACGCGATCCGGGCGCAGCCGCATCGTGGCGCGCACCAGCTCCTGCATCGACACGACGCCCGCACGGGTGCGTAGCGGCACATGGTCACGGGCCGCGCATTGCAGCTCGATGGTGTCTTCGAGTACCAGCACGCGGTCGCCGGTCGCGGCGATCTCGGCCAGCAAGGCATTGGCCAGTGTGGTCTTGCCAGTGCTAGTGCCACCAGCGATCAGGATGTTGTGCCGTTCGCGCACGGCATGACGCAGAAAGTCGGCCTGCCCAGCGGTCAGGATGCCGTCGGCCACATAGCGATCCAGGCCGATGATGCTCACGGCACGCTTGCGCAGCGCAAAGGCCGGGCCGGGTGCGGCGGGCGGTAGGATGCCCTCGAAACGTTCGCCGGTTTCCGGCAGTTCGGCGGTCAAGAGTGGTTGGCCGCGATGCACCTCCGCACCGACATGGGCGGCGACCAGACGGATGATGCGTTCGCCATCGGCCTCGGGCAGTTCGACTCCAAGCGGCGTACGGCCAGAGGACAGCCGATCCACCCACAGGGTGCGATCGGGGTTGAGCATCACTTCCACCACGTCCGGGTCTTCCAGCGCAGCAGCTATCACCGGCCCCATCGCCGTGCGCAGCATCTGAATGCGGCGATCCTGGGACGCTGTAGCGGATGAACGCGGCTCGGGTGGGATTTGAGGAGCGGCACTCATGGCGCACGCTCCACAGTGCGCTCATGGGCGGCAGCCATCGCCGCCACCTCATCCATCCGTGCGGTGTCCGGGTGCAGTTCTTCCACCACGTCGCGCACCAGGCTGCGGCCGCGCAGCAGGTGACGGCCCAACTGTTCGACGAACTGCTCGAAACGCGCCTTGCCCTGGGCGCGGGCTGCATCCTGATGGGCCTCCGGCACCGGCGTGCTGACAGTCAGGTAGTAGCGGACGAACAGCGCCAGCGTTTCGATCTGGATGTTCTGGTCACGCTCCAGGCGCTCGGCTTGCCGCGACAGGCGATCCAGACGCTTGGCGATGGCGGCCTCGCGCTGGTCGCCGGCATCAGGCGATAGCCAGGACGCCAAAGCAGCGGCGACGATGCTGGACTTGGAAACGCCTTTCTTGGCGGCCAGCTCGTCCAAACGCTTGGCGTGTTCGTGCTGGATGAACAGGTTCAATCGGTATTGGCTCATAGGTCGATTCCGTCGTTGGGGTCGAGAGAAGCCAGCCGCGCCGTGCGTTGCAGGGCGTGGTCGAGCTGGCCGGGAAGCACCGGGGGCATGTCGTCGTCATCGAGCAGCGACAGGTCGCTGGTCGGGGCATCCATCTCGGGGGCGTAGGCGATGGCTTCGGACAGTTCGGGCTGGCGGCGTGGGCCGCCGTCGTCGGTCGATCCCAAGGTCTCCAGGTCATCGCTGGATGCAGTGGCTGGCGCCGCAGGAACTGCAGGTATTGCCAGGCAGCTCCAGTCGTCAGGTCGTGCAGGCGGCACATCGGCATAGCGGCCAGCCGTCACCGCAGGCGGCGGCAATACCCGTTGCTTGAAATTGGCGTCGGCGAAATAGCGCAGCTTCTTCGCCTTGATCGGTGCGACGCTGGACACCATCACCACCGCTTCATCGGTCGGCAGTTGCATCACTTCGCCCGGCGTCAGCAGTGGCCGCGCCGTTTCCTGCCGCGACACCATCAGGTGCCCCAGCCAGGGTGCGAGCCGGTGGCCTGCGTAGTTGCGCTGCGCGCGCAACTCAGTGGCCGTGCCCAAGGTTTCAGAAATGCGTTTGGCCGTGCGTTCGTCGTTGGTGGCGAAGGTCACGCGCACATGGCAGTTGTCCAGAATCGAATGGTTCTGGCCATACGCCTTGTCGATCTGGTTGAGCGACTGTGCGATCAGGAAGCTGCGGATGCCATAGCCCGCCATGAAGGCCAGCGCCGTCTCGAAGAAGTCAAGGCGGCCCAGCGCCGGGAACTCGTCAAGCATCAATAGCAGTTTGTGGCGGCGCTCGATGCCGTCGGAGCCATCGAGCGATTCGGTGAGCCGTCGCCCGATCTGGTTGAGGATCAGCCGGATCAGCGGCTTGGTGCGCGAGATGTCCGACGGCGGCACCACCAGGTACAGCGAGACGGGATGCTCGGCTGCGATCAGGTCAGCGATGCGCCAGTCGCAGCGCGAAGTGACTTCGGCCACGGTCGGATCACGGTACAGACCGAGGAACGACATGGCGGTGGAGAGCACGCCAGACCGCTCGTTGTCCGACTTGTTGAGCACTTCGCGGGCAGCGGATGCAACGACGGGATGCTGGGCATCGCCCAGGTGCTTGGTCGTCATCATCCGGTGCAAGGTCAGCTCGAACGGGCTGGCCGGATCGGACAGGAAGTTGGCGACGCCACGCAGCGTCTTGTCTTCCCCCGCGTACAGCACATGCAGGATCGCTCCGACCAGTAGCGCGTGACTGGTCTTCTCCCAGTGATTGCGTTTCTCCAGCGCACCTTCGGGATCAACCAGAATGTCGGCAATGTTCTGCACGTCGCGCACTTCATGCGCGCCGCGCCGCACTTCCAGCAGCGGGTTGTAGGCCGCCGAACTGGCATCGGTCGGGTTGAACAGCAAGCAATGCGAGAAGCGCGAACGCCAGCCAGCGGTGATCTGCCAGTTCTCGCCCTTGATGTCGTGGATGACGGCGGACGCGGGCCAGGACAGCAGCGTCGGCACCACCAGGCCCACGCCTTTGCCCGATCGCGTCGGCGCAAAGGTCAGGACATGCTCCGGCCCTTCGTGCCGCAGATAGTGGCCTTCATGCTGACCGAGAAAGACGCCAGCAGGCTGCGTCAGCCCGGCTTTGCGAATGTCGGCAGCATCAGCCCAGCGGGCCGAGCCATAGGTCGTCACCTTGCGCGCCTGGCGCGAGCGCCACACCGACATGGCGATGGCGACCGCCACAGCCAGCAGGCCGCTGCTTGCCGCGATCATGCCGCCGGTGTCGAACACCTGCGGCGCGTAGGCGTCGAAGAAGAACCACCACTCGAACAGCTTCCACGGGTAATAGACCGGCGTGCCGTGGAAGTCGAACCAGGGCGAGCCCAGGCGTAGCTGGTAACCCAAGGCGGCGGCTGTCCATTGCGTGGCACCCCACACACCGGCGATCACGATGCCGAACACGGCGGCGATCTGCCCGAACAACACACCCTGAGCCTGCATACCTTGGCCTCCGATTTCTCCTGCGCTGATTCCCCGTGGAAAACGCGGCACAAAGGCGTGCCGCAGGCGTCAGGATCGGTGCCGGTTCAGTGCCGGTCAAAGACCGTTATCGGCAGCAAGGTGATGCAGAAAACATCGCTCCATGCAGGGACGAAGCCAATAAAAACGCCGCAGGCGTGGGCGCACTGCGGCGTGTCGAGAAAGTAAATCAGGATATGCGGCAAGCCGCCAACGGTCAGAACTTCGGGGGTGTTTCCGATGGCGTGTAAGGCACCTTGCCGTCGCCGAAGAAGCGCTTGTTCGTCGCTTCGGCCACCCGGTTACACAGCACGTCGCCCATTGCCGGACGTTCGGTCTTGCACTGGTGGCGCAGTTCCTTCAAACGCTCGGGATCGGCGGCCAGTTCGTCCACGGTCGGCACATTGATTTCCTGCTTCGGCGGCTCGGACGGGCCGCAGGCTGCCAGCGTAGTAACCAACAGGAACGGGGTAAGCAGTTTCAAGTTCATTGATCACTATCCTCCAAGGTGCCACCCTCACAATGGGGAGACATCATTTCGCTTTTCGACCGGAGTGCTTTCACACGTTCCAAGAAACGCATCAAAACGGCGGATGATTCGCTTTCTCGATGCAGCAGATAGGTCGTTAGCTTTGCTGATCGTCCTGCCAGCGATCTAGCGATCACACCGGGCTCACGGCTGGCCGTGATGTACGGCGCGCTGGCTAAACCCAGGGCGAATCCAGCCGATACCAGTGCCATCATGAGGTCACAAGAGGCCACGCGCTCGGCAATCAGCGGCTCCGTATCTGATCGACGCAGCAGGCGTTCAACCTGGCGCGCATGCCCCTCACACACCTGCGGATCACACAACACCAAGGGATAGCGCAGCGCCTCTTCCAAGGGGATTCTTTTGTATTTGAGCAGTGGGTGCCGGGCAGGCACCGCGACCATGAATACATCCTGCCAGACAGGACTGCTGACGATGCCGTCTCCCACTTCTTCAGACAGTGAGAATCCCACGTCATAGAGGTCTTCGTGCAACCCCTTGATCTGTTGTGACAGTGGCACTTCAAACAATCGAATATCGACTTCTGGCTCTTCCTGGCGACACAAGGCCAACAACGTCGGTAAGCGCGAAGGTGTAATGCCATCGGATAGCGCTATACGCAATTGCCCATCGAAGCCACTTGCAGCAGCCTTTACGCTGTCCCGGGCCTGCTGTACGGCGGTGAAGATTCGCGGGACATGCTCCAAGAATAACTTTCCGGCCCTGGTCAGTCGGGTACTGCGACTGGTACGGACGAACAACTGTTCGCCCAAGTCCTCTTCGAGTTCCTTGATGGTGCGGGATAGCGGGGACTGCTCAATATGCAGCCGTTCTGCAGCTTTGGCGAAATGCAGTTCTTCAGCAACGGCGAGAAAACATCGCAGGTGACGGAATTCCATACATGCCCCTCTATCCCTCGATGGCTAAGCTATGGAACTCGCCCAGCCATTGGTTATTTCATCAACGTCAAGCTCCTGAAACATCCAAGTAGCGCTCTGCATCCAGCGCAGCCATGCAACCGAAGCCTGCCGAGGTGATGGCTTGGCGGTAGTGCTGGTCAGCCACATCGCCTGCGGCGAACACGCCAGCCACTGAGGTCTGCGTTGCGTTGCCGCCCAGGCCAGAATGGATCTCCAGATAGCCGTTGTTCATCGCCAACTGCCCGTCGAACAAGCTGGTGTTCGGCTGGTGGCCAATAGCGACGAAGAAGCCATGCGCCTCTATCTCACGAAGCGCTCCGTCGAGCAGCGATTTCACGCGCACTCCCGTTACACCCGACTCGTTGCCCAGCACCTCATCCACCTGATGGTGCCAGACGGTTTCGATCTTTCCGGCTTCGACCTTGGCGCGCAGCTTGTCCTGCAGGATCTTCTCTGCGCGCAGGGTGTCGCGCCGGTGAACCAGGTAGACCTTGCGTGCAATGTTGGACAGGTAAAGGGCTTCTTCGACGGCGGTGTTGCCACCGCCAACCACCACGACATCCTGATTCCTGTAGAAGAAGCCATCGCAGGTGGCGCAAGCTGACACGCCGCGCCCCTTGTAATGCTCCTCCGATTCGATACCCAGATATTTGGCGGTGGCACCCGTCGCGATAATCAGCGCATCGCAGGTATAGCTATCGCTGTCGCCCGTCAGGCGGAAGGGGCGCTGCGACAGATCCGCCGTGTGGATGTGATCAAAGATGACTTCGGTCTCAAAACGCTCGGCGTGTTCCTGCATGCGCGCCATAAGATCCGGCCCCATCAGACCGTGGGCATCCCCTGGCCAGTTGTCCACCTCTGTGGTCGTCATCAATTGCCCGCCTTGCTGCAGGCCGGTGATGACGGCTGGCTTGAGATTTGCGCGGGCAGCATATACAGCGGCAGTCCAACCTGCAGGGCCAGAGCCGAGAATGATGAGTTGACGATGTGTTGCCATGGTCAGCTCAGATGGTTGTTGATGAAGCGTGCGACGTTGGGTTTGGGTGCCGCGCCGGTCAGGCGGTCAATCACCTTCCCATCCTTGAAAAGCAGTACGGTCGGGATGCTTTGCACACCATAGCGGCCTGCCAGCTCCGGCGCCTGGTCAAGATCGACTTCACCAAACAGCACGGTGCCCTGCATGTCTTGGGCAACATCCTTGAAGATGGGGGACATCGTCCGGCACGGGGAACACCATTCGGCCCAGAAGCGCACCGCGTACAAGCCAGGTGCTTGTTCCAAGGCAGTGTCGAAGTTGTCGTTGTTCAGTTCTTGAAGCATGGAAGAAGACTCCAGAGTTGGGAGAGAAAAGTTGGCCGTGGTTCTGGATGCCTGGTCGGTGACTATTCCGATACGGTATCCGAATGCCGCGACAGGCGATGTGGGACAAGGGATGCGCCAGTGCAATTGGAAACTGGCGAGCTGTAGACCTGCCGAATCATCACGAACGTATTCTGAAAACATGAAGGTCGAATCCTTGGGAGAAGGAAAGTCGATCACTTGGGCGCGAACATCTCTTTGAGTTCTTTGTCGCGCACCTTTTTGGCCATGCCGGTCAACAGCACCTTGAACAGCAATCCGCTGACCAACGTAGAGATCGTCAGGCTGAAGAACGCCGCAACCACCCAATCCACCAACGCGAAACCGCTGTGGGTAATTTCCGGTCGATAGATGGCAATGCCCAGAAACACCACCCAATGGCTGATGCAGAAGAAGCACTGGAACAGATAGCCCGTCATGTGGCCGATCTTTTGTGCCCAGGTGCGAAGGGGGGCAAAGAGTTCGCCTTGAGTGATCGAAATCGAAATGCTACTGGCCGCCAACGCGATGACGAAGCAGACCCACAGCGAATCCCAGACGGCGGGTGACAGTGCAGTGCTCATAGTTCATAGACTCCGAAGTTGCTGATGTAATGGGCTTGGGGCGAAGTAGATCTGTGTCAATCTATCATTCAATTCTTTGCTTGAATGATAGATTGATGTTATGTTGCTGTCAATGAACCCTAATTTCCCTATCGACGCCACCAGTCGCCTTGACCCATTGGCCGAGGTCGCCAAGACCTTGGGGCATCCGCATCGCTTAGCGTTGCTGGAGCAGATCGTGCGTGGAGAAAGGTCGGTCGAGACCTTGGCCGAATTGACCGGGATATCTGTGGCGAACGCTTCGCAGCATCTGCAACACCTCAAGCGTGCAGGCTGCGTACAGGCGCGGCGTGACGGAAAACGCATGCTCTATCGCCTAGGGCCAGGGCCGCTGGCTACCGTAGTCGCTGCCCTGCATGACTATGTGGAGTTCCAACACACCCGCATCCGCCAGGCCATCACAGATAGTCGCCAACGCCCCCAAGAGATGGAGTCTGTCTCGATTGACGGCCTGCTTGACCGTCTGGAGGAAGGCGCCGTGGTGTTGCTGGACATTCGCGGTGACGACGAATTTGCTCAGGGGCATCTGCCCGGCGCGATCAACATCCCGCTGGAGCAACTGGCTGATCGAATCGGCGAGTTGTCACGGGGTGTGGAAGTCGTGGCTTACTGTCGTGGGCCGTACTGCGTGCTGTCGATGCAGGCCGTCTCCATCCTGCAGGCCCACGGGGTACAGGCCATGCCACTGGCTGGCGGAGTGCCGGAGTGGCGTGCAGCCGGTCTTGCGTTACAGGATAACGTGGCCACGTCCTCCTGAGTGCTGGGCGAGGCCAACGACCGTTAGCCTCGATCCATTTCTCCGTTATGGGTTGCTCACCTTATCCACAGATGGCTTCGTAGGACGAGCCAGCGCTAACGCCACCATGGCCAGCACCAGCGGCACGAACGACACCCATAGCACCGTGTTCCAGTCATAGGCAGCCAGCAGCCCGCCCGAGGCGAACGAGCCGACCGCCATCGTGCCGAAGACGATGAAGTCATTGAGCGACTGCACGCGGGTTTTTTCTTCCGGCCGATGGCATTCGAGCACCAGGGCGGAAGCGCCGATGAAGCCGAAGTTCCAGCCCACGCCGAGCAGGATCAGGGTCAGCCAGAAGTGGGCGACATCAATACCCATCAGCCCTACCGCAGCAGACAGGCCCGTCAGCAGCAAACCAACGATCACGACACGCCCAGCACCAAAGCGTGTGATCAAGTGGCCGGTGAAGAAGCTCGGCGCGTACATGGCAATCACATGCCATTGCAGGCCCAGGTTGGAACTCTCCTGCGAATGCCCACACATCTGCATCGCCAGCGGAGCCGCAGTCATGAGGAAGTTCATCAGCATGTACGACACCGCGCCGCAAATCACGGCGGTGATGAACAGCGGCTGGCGCGCAATCAGGCCCAACGGCCTGCCTCCCGCCACTTCCGCCGCGCTGGGCATCGGCAAGCGCACACCCAGCAACACCAGGGCCGACAGCGCAGCCACGATGGCCTGAGCCACAAAGGTGGCAGCGAACATATGCGCCGGCCACAGGTACATGGTATGCGTCACCAATTGCGGCCCGACGACACCGGCAAGTACGCCACCGCCCATGACGAAGGACAAGGCGCGGGCGCGCTTGGTTGGATCGACACCATCCGCCGCCGCAAATCGAAACGACAGCACCACAGCGGCATAGGCACCGCCGAAGAAGGTCGCCAGGCAGAACAGCCAGAACGAACCCAGCATCACCGCGACGGCTGCCAGCAAACCCGTCAGTACGCCGCACACAGTACCCGCCAGGAATGCAGCACGCCGACCGTGGCGTCGGGCAATGGCACCTGCGGGCAGGATGCAGGCGGCCATGCCCACCACGAAGATGGAAATGGGTAGCGTTGCCAGCGTCTTGTTCGGGGCCAGCATGTGGCCGATGATTGCCCCCGTGGCATAGACCACCACAGAGTTCGCTCCCGCCAGCGCTTGCGCCAAAGTGAGGCGAATGATGTTGCCGCGCTGATCGCGTTCCGACAGGGAGGCTGGAGTTTGTGGCAGCGATGCCGTTTCAGTATTTGGCAAGGGAGAACTCTGTTCTTATAAGGTTGGGGCTACCGGGATAGCCATTGAGATGGATGTGACTGTCAGCGCTGCTTGTTCATCGTCAGCACCATGCGAAACTTCACGTCGCCCGAGCGCATGCGCTGATACGCCTCATTGGCGCGCTCCAGCGGTAAGGTCTCGATCAACGGTCTGGCTCCCGTCAGCACGCTGAAATTCAGCGTTTTCTCGTTTTCGTAAGGTGAGCCGGTGATCGAGCCCAGCACGCTGCGCTCGCCACTGACCAGGAAGCCTGCCGACACAGGCAGCGGATCTTTGCCTGCCCCAAGCACCACCAGGCGGCCTTGCGGCGCCAGCCCGGCCAGGGACGCCGTGATCGCTGCCGGATCACTGATCATGGTGATGATCGCCATCGCCCCGCCCAGGCGCTTTAGCGCGCTGGCGGCGTCTTCTTGATGGGTGTCGATATAGATGTGAGCACCCAGCGCCAGCGCATCTTCGGCAATGTCCTGCCCACGTCCGATGGCAACGACCTTGAAGCCCATGCAACGGGCGTACTGCAGCGCCATGTGGCCCAAGCCGCCGATGCCGAGAATGGCAATCAAGTCACCGGCTTGCGCGCCGCATTTCTTGAGTGCATTGAAGGTCGCCAGGCCCGCACACAGGATCGGTGCAGCATCTTCCGCGTTTAGTTCGTCGGGAATGGACACCAGCCCGGTATGGCGCGCGACCATCCGTTCGGCATAGCCGCCATCGCAGGACGCGCCGACGAAGGGCTGATTGCGGCACAGTTGGAACAGTCCCTGACGGCACTGCTCACACTCGTTGCAATGACCGCCCAGCCGACCTACGCCAACCCGCTGGCCAATCGTCCAGCGGGCGGGCACACCTGCGCCCAGCTCGACAATGCGACCGACCACCTCATGACCCGGTACGCGGTGAGGCTGCAGCGCCGGGTCTGCGCCCTCGATGTCGGACGCATCCGCGCCGCAAATGCCGCAGGCCTCGACAGCGATCAGCACTTCGCCTGCGCCCGGTTCGGGAATGGGACGCTCGACCATCTCTAGGGAACCGGGCGTTGTGACCTGCATGGCGCGATAAGTGGCTGGCATTTTCTGATCTCCTGGGAAAATCGGGTGACGGATCAACGCAACAAAGCCATTGCCAACCGGTTCAGCGCGTCATCCACCAAGGCGCGTGGACACGCCAGATTGATGCGCATGAAACCTTCGCCAGCAAGGCCGAACTTGTGGCCAGGATCGAGCCACAGTTGCGCTTGTCGAAGCAGGAAGTCGTGTAGTGCGGCAGCAGGCATGTCGAGTTGGCGGAAATCCAGCCAGGCCAGATACAGCGCATCGGTCGGCGTGACAGAGATCGGCAGTCCGAGTTCGGCAACGCGAGCGGCGAAGTGACGCTGGTTTTCGCCCACATAGGCCAGCATCGCGTTCATCCACGGCTCGCCCTCGCGGTAAGCTGCCTCGCAGGCGGCGGTGCCCATGGTGTTGACCAGGAATACGCCATTACGCTCACACTGCGTCCAGAACGTCTGCCGGTGGCGCGGGTTGGGGATGAAGATGTTGGCGCAGGACAGGCCCGCGATATTGAATGTTTTGCTGGGTGCGGTGCAGACAATGGTGTTCTGCGCGATGGTCTCGTCCAGCATCGCCATCGGCACATGCCGCTGCCCCTCACCAAACACCAGATCCTGATGCACTTCGTCCGACACGATCAAGATCCCGTGGCGCGCGCAGATTTCTGCCATGGAAAGCAGTTCTTCGCGCGTCCAGACATTGCCCGTCGGATTGTGCGGATTACTCAGGATGAACAGCCGGGTGTTCGGCTGGATGGCAGCCTCGAACACCGCTGGGTCAAAACGGTAACGGCCCGCTTCCAGAGTCAGCGGAGCCAGGGCCAGCCGACGACCATTGGCGACTACATCATGCAGGAAGTGGAAATACACGGGCGTCTGCACCAGCACATGGTCACCTGGCTGGGAGAAGACCTGGATGGCCATGTTCAGCGCGCTGATGACGCCTGGCGATTGCACCAGCCATTCGGGCTGCGCCTGCCAACCAAAGTGCCGCGACTGCCATGAGGCAGCCGCCTCGCGGTAGGAGTCCGGTGTACCGCCATAGCCCAGCACCCCCAGCTCGGTCTGCTGACGCAGCGCATCCAAAATGGGCTGCGCGACACGAAAGTCCATGTCCGCCACCCACATCGGCAACGGGTCAGCCGCTCGCTGCTCAGGCGTGAGGAACTGGCGACCATGCTCCCACTTCATGGAGTTTGTATGGCGCCGGTCGATGACCACATCAAAATCGTACATGTCTGCTCTTTGTTTCAAGTCGGTGTTGAACAGGCCAAGCCCGCCTCGGGCGCAGGCAACGCCTGTACGCCCAGGCGTGCCGCCTCGATGGCACCCGCGACGTAGCCCGGAAACTGCGGCGACCACTCACTGGCGATGCCGATCAGCACGTCTTGCCAAGGGCCGGAGGCAACAGTGGCGACCGGCGCATGGGGGTGCTGGCCGCCGCTGTGCTGGTCATCGGCCACGGCGGTGAACGGATCAACTGCCCAGTCCTTGACCGCATCGGCGATCGGCGTGGCCGCCTTCGGCCCGAACAGGCGTGCGAACTGCGCCCGGCAATGCTGGCGCAGCACGTCTTCGGGCACCTGCTGACGCACCGACACCGGCAGACCGAAAAAGCCGAACAGCGCGGCCCGGCCACCCGGCATGGAGGAATCGTGGATTTCACCCAGCGGGCCGATCATGCTGCGTGCCTCGCCGGAGAGGCCTTGCTCGCGCCAGAACGGCTGCTCGTAGACCGCGATGTATTTGGCGTGCGGTGCCATCCAGGTCGCAGTCTCCTGCCATTGGGCCGCGAGCCTTTCAGGCAAGGCAGGCGAGAACGTCATGCCCTGCGTGACCAGACGCGGCGGCAACGCCAGTAGGACGTGCTGAGCGTGCCAGGTGCTGGCGTGGCCGTTGGCATCCTCGCTGTCCAGCTCGATGCCATGCGCCATGCGGCGCAGACGGCACACGCTCTGCCCGGTGACGATGCGCTCAGTCGGCAGTTGTCCGCGTATGGCGTCGATCAGCGCGCCCATGCCGCCCAGCAGGCGCATTGAGGTCGGCACATTGGCATAGCCACGCATGCGCTGAGGTGGTGCGCCTGCCGTGCGCTCGACCACCATATCCCCAGCCTCATGCTGCGCGAAGCGCGCCAAGCCGAGTTCGTGAATCAGTTGATCCAGCTCGCGCTGATAGTCCGGCCAGAACCAGGTCGGCCCCAGATCGAAACGGTCGAGCGATGAGGTGCCAGCGTCGAAGGAGGCGATACGGCCGCCCAATACATCACGCGCTTCCAGAATGACGACATCGTCGATGCCTTGGCGCTGTAACAACCAGGTGGCATACAGGCCGCTCAACCCCGCGCCGACGATGGCAATGCGTGCGTGCTGCATGCTCACACTCCCACCACGTCCAGCAGGTGGCCGGTTTTGAGATAGACCGTGACGCCCTGCGCGCCAGCACCAAGCTGTGACGCCGCGACTGCAGGCAAACGCAACCAGCTTCCAGACGGATAGGTTTTGCCTGCTTCATTCAGGCTGCCTGCGAGTACCAGCAGTTCGGCACCGTCCACCTGACCAGAGAACACCCTCTCGTGCGCCGCCAGGCGCAGCAGGCAAACCTGTTCGGCCTCGCCCGAGAACAGCGGGCACACTGCGCGACCGTTCTGCTGCTGCCAGTTGGCTGGATCGTTGGTATCGATGCGCACGCTGGGCTGCTCGTCGGGCAGCATCTGCCACAGCTTGACGAAGATGAGCGCGCCTTCGCGGCTGGCCGGCGCATGGCTGGAACCGGGCGGGTTGCGCATGTACCAGCCTGCGGGGTAGTCCTGATCGTCTTCGGAGAACGTGCCCGACAGCACCAGGATCTCCTCGCCACCGGGATGCGGATGGCGCGGGAAACACGACTCCGGTGCATAGCGCACCAGGCTGGTGGCACGGGCCTTCTCGGCGCCGATGCGATCGAGCATCACTCGCTCGACCCCTGCCTGGGGCGAAGCCACCCAGTGATAGTCGTCAGGGGTGACCTCGACGCGAAGCGAGAAATCAGCGTTGAGGCGCATGAGGGAAGCCATCCAGAATTCGCATTGAAAAAGGAATGCCGGGCGCAACGCGTGCGCCCGGCATGTGTTGTCAGCCGATCAGGCGACTTGGTAGATGCGAACGTCGGGCGCAGCATCGAGCAGCGGCTTGAGACCGCCAACCACATCGGCAGTGAACAGCTCGCTTTGCAGATAGGCTTCGGCGTTTTCCTTGGTATCGAAACCGTGCAGCACCTGCACGTCTTCATCGCGCACCAGCAGTTCCTTGGACTTGGCACCGGCGATGGTGTCGAGGAACGGCGCCTTGTACTTCTGGTACACGCCCACAGCGGCGGGACGGTTGGCTTCAGCGACCTGGAGGGTGATTTGCAAGTAAACCATTTGCATTTCTCCTTTGTTCAAGCCTTAACCCAGAGATCAATCATTTCAACATTCGCTGCCTTGACCATGCCATACGCCGGGCAACGCCGTTCGACGGCTTGCTTCAGTGCCTGGATTCGATCGTCAGACTCCGTCGTCTGCAAGACGGCCTTTACTTCCACTTTCTCAAAGTAGGTACGAATATTCAAATCGCCCATAACCCCCTGCGGATCCAGTTCTGCCGTAATTTCAAAATCAATACCTTGCAGATCAAATTCCATTTCCTGGGCAATAAGGCGGGCAGTGATATTTTCGCAAGCAGCCAATGCCGATAACACGGTTTCCATTGGATTAGGCCCCATTCCCTTGCCGCCCATCTCAGCGTCGGCATCGATCACAAGTTTGTGTTCACTAGAGGTTGCGGTCGTTACCGTCCCTTCGCATTTGGCACTTACTGCAAATGTCATCTTGTCCATCATGAGTTCCTTCAAAATTAATTCAATATGAATATCTTCAGTTCACGAAGCCGCTCAGAGCCCCAGCGCCTTCGGCATCAGTTGCGACCGGCCATCACACCGCCATCGACGTCCCAGATCGCGCCGGTGACCCAGGCCGCCTTGTCCGACAGCAGGAAGGTGGCAACTTCGGCAACGTCCTGCGCAGTGCCAATGCGACCGATGGGGTGGAGACTGTTGAACCCTTGCAGCGCGCCATGCACTTCGGCCTTCGGGATGAAGCCTTCATAGATCGGCGTCTCCACCACGGCGGGGGACACGGCATTGACGCGGATGTGCTTGGGTGCCAGCTCCATCGCCAGGTGCTGGGTTAGCGAGTGCAGGCCCGCCTTGGCCATTGAGTAGGCAGATGATGGGGTAGCGGCGATGGCCTGTTTGGCCCACATCGAGCCGATGTTGACGATGGCGCCGGGGCGATCCTTGGCGACCAGGTTGGCGGCGACCTTCTGCGTGATGAAGAAGAACGCCTTGTTCAGCTTCATGTACTGGTCGTAGTCAGCGCCCGAGTGCTCCAGAAAAGGCTTGGGAATGAACATGCCGGCGGCGTTGACCAGCAGGTCGATGTCCGCATGCTCCTCATCGATGGCCTGAAGCATCCCGGCCAGTCCTTCGTCGCTGGACAGATCGGCCGTCAGCGCCGCGACGGCCCCCAGGGCCGACAGCTCCTTGCGCGCTGCATCGGTCTTCTCCGGGCGCTTGCCCACGATCACCGCACTGCCGCCCTGGGCCAGCACCATCCGGGCAGTTTGCATGCCCATGCCGCTCGTGCCGCCGACGACCAGCAGCTTCTTGCCCTTGAATTGATTGCTCATCTGAAATTCCCTCATCTGACAATAGACAGAATCTTGACTAAAAAAGCGTGTGAACCACGTCGATACTGGGATAAGCAAATCCACAGGCATCAACTGACAACAAACTGCCCCATCATCCCGTTGTCTTCATGTTCAAGGATATGGCAGTGGTACATGAAAGGTGATGCCACGGCCGTCTGTGTGAACTTCACCAAAAGCTCGACCGGCTCCTGGGCGACAACCGTATCCCTAAGCCCCTGGTCACGAATGCCGGGAGCCGCACCGTTACGACTCAAAACTTCGAAATGGACACCGTGGATATGGAAAGGATGCGCCATCATCTCTCCGGTGACCTCCCAAATTTCTGTGTCGCCAAGGCGGATCTGTTCGTCAACCCTCCCCATGTCGAAAGCGCGGCCATTGATGCTGAGCATCCCCATTCCGCCGCGCATCATGTTTCCCATGCCCATGTTCATGACAAACCGCCGCCGCCGTACCGCCTTCGAAACGTCCGGACGCTCATGAGCAAGCAGTCTTTCCGGCACTTTGGAATCAAGCGCAGCCTTTCCCTGGGGTTCAAACTGAATGACCGCCTCGCGCCCATTCCCGCCAAGCAGGTTTGCCGCCCCCCTCATCATTCCCATCATCATTGAAAGATTGCCATCCGGCCCGGTTTCGAGCGTGGCTGGACGGCCGTCCGAAAAGTCAGCCAGGATTTCCGCTCGTTCTCCCGGTGCAAGCCGCAGGGAGCGAAGCTCGACCGGCTTTTCGAGCAAGCCGCCTTCAGACGCTATCCAGTGAAAGGGGCGATCATCCGCGAACGCGAGATCGTACTCTCTGGCATTGGAGCCATTCACCAAGCGCAGGCGAACCAGCCCGCGTGGAACACGAGCCACCGGATTGACGGTCCCATTGACCATCAGGGTGTCGCCTCGACGCCCGTGCATGGTCGACATCATGCCTTGAGGCAATATGAGGGTGCCGTTCTCGAATTGCCGATCCTGCAAGATCAAGGGCAGGTCATCGACCCCGTACTCCGACGGCAACCCAAGCGCCCGCTCATCGTCATCGCTAACGATCAGAAGGCCTGCCAGTCCGGCATAGACTTGCTCCCCAGTACGACCATGCATATGCGAGTGGTACCAGAGCGTCGCCGCAGGCTGACGAATCGGGAGCACCGGTCGCCATGTGGATCCCGGACGGATGGTTTGGTGGGGGCCGCCATCAAGCTCTCCCGGAATAAGCAGGCCGTGCCAATGGACCGTCGTGTCCTCGCCCAAAGCGTTTCTCACCGCCACTTCGACCTCGTCGCCACGGTGAACACGCAGTGTCGGGCCAAGATAGCTCCCGTTAAACCCTAGCGTCACGCTTTCGCGCCCAGGGAAAAAGGAGGTTTTACCAACCTGTGCAGTAAGCGCTATCGATTGGCCCTGATCACGGGCATCGATCAATTCGGGAATCCGCAGTTGCCTCGCCTCGGCGGCAAAGGATGGCCGCCAAAGGGATGAGGCCGCCCACAGCGAACCGCCCGCCAGCACGGCTCCAGTTAAAAACGAACGACGTGTGAGTGTCATAGGCTACCGCCTCCAAAATTGAGAACACTCCTTATCTACGCCGCTCAGATGCGGGTAGAGCGTAACGACAGATCGGAGCGAGAAGTCTGAATTTACGAGCATCGTGCCGTCAGGACCGCCCGGTTAAGAACCGCACAAACAGGACGGCCAGGGTCACGACGCCGCCAAAAAAGAGAATCATCGCAAGGGGGCCAAACACCATCATCCACCCCATGCCATGCCATATGCCTGACATCGGGTGCATCGTGTCAAACGCTGACTGCATCATGAATGCACGTCCGGGACCGTAGGTATGTAACAGAATCATTATCGCGAAACTTGAGAGCAGCGCGATGGTTGCCGTTGTGGCCAACGTGGATTTCTTCGTCATGACGTTCTCCGATAGGAATGGTGATCGACTCATTGCAGGGCTGCGGGCCGTTCAATCTGACGTCCGGCCATCCGCCGCCATCAACGTCTCGGATCGCACCGGTTCAAGCTGTATTTGAACCTTGATTCTCCTGTCTGGACAACTGAGATAAACTTCGCCTTATTGAAAGAAAAACTTTATCGCCATGAAGTCACCTAATCATCTGAACGCCCTGCGGGCATTTGAGGCCAGCGCCCGCCATCAGAGCTTTTCCGCAGCAGCAGCCGAACTGAACGTGACGCCGGCAGCCGTCGGTCAGCTTGTGCGCACGCTGGAGGACTGGCTGGGTACGCCACTGTTCGTGCGGAGCAACAGCGGAAAGGCACGATTGGTTCCGACCGAGACGGCCGAGCACGCACTACCGGACATTCGTGCCGGCTTCGACCGATTGACGCTGGGAATGGAACGGCTGCAGAAGGGTTCAACCAGCAGGGTACTCACCGTAACGGTCAGCCCTGCGTTTGCCGCCAAATGGCTGTTGCCACGTATCGACCGGTTCCAGACCGCCTGCCCGGACACCGATGTACGCCTGGATACCAACCACAAGTCGGTGGACTTCGTGGCCCAACAAGTGGACATTGGCGTGCGCTATGGCATGGGAAGCTGGCCTGGCTTGAAGGCCGACAAGCTCATGGATGAAGAAGTTTTTCCTGTGTGCTCCCCCGAACTGTCGGGCCAGCACAGGCGCCTGCGAAAGCCACGTGATCTGGTTCGCGAAACCCTGATCCATGACCTGTCGATGGACGGACATGCGGGCTTCCCGACCTGGGACGTCTGGCTGGATAAGGCGGGCGCTTCCGGCGTGACTACCGCACGCGGCATGAGGATCAACAACTCGGCGGCGGTGCTGCAAGCGGCAGCTGAGGGACACGGCATCGCACTCGCGCGCAGCGTCATGGCGCGTGATGATTTGGCGGCGGGCCGCCTGGTGCGGCTATTCCCCGAAATCAGTTTTGCATTGGAAGTGGCCTATTACGTCGTTTACCGGCCCGAATGCTCCAACCTTCCGCGATTGATGGCGTTTCGGGAGTGGCTATTCGCCGAGGTCGAAAAGAGCTTATCACAAGGAAATCTCAAACGGAGGGGCTACGTTGCTTCCCAACCTCCCACGACACACTCCCGCTGCGCACCGTCGCAGCGATCTGCTGCCCCAGCTTCTTCTCAATTACCGGCTTCCACGGCACCAGGCTGAATCCCAGGCCGTCGTCGAGTATGGCGTAGCGCCCGCTGGCGAGCATGACAGAGCGCCGGTAGATGCCGGCCACGCGCAGTCCGTCCGCCCCAGGGCGATGCTCCAGGCCGGTTTCGGCGGCAACGGTCTTCGCGGCCTGCGTCAGTTCCCGATTGCGTAGCGTGCCCAGCAGGTTTCGCGCGAGGATCACACGCTGTCCCTGCCGCTCGGCCAGCCCCTGTTCGGCCAGGAAATCGGCGCGCTGTTGCAGGGTGTTCTTTACCTCGCCGCCAAAGCCCAGGTCGCCCAGCCCTTTGCCGCCGCCGATCAACTGCTGATCCAGCCAGGTGGCCCCAATCACGCGGGCCTGCCGCTCGATGGGCAGGTGCGACTTCAGTTCCACCGCCACGCCGCCCAGCCGTTGCGCGTCGTACTGGCGGCCACGCTCGGCCAGGTCGTCCGGCACCTTCCATAGCCCCTCTGCCACGCGCGCCACGATGCCGGCCCGGCGCAGGGCTTCCAGCCGGCGAACATGGGCCGCGACGACTTCCTGCGGGTCGCGTCCGGGCTTGGCCCGGCCTTGCTCGATGGCAAGGTGGTGGTCAGCGCGGTACAGGCCATCGCTTACCAGCGCGGCGATGTTCTTGTCGGCCGCGCGCACCTCGGCGGAACCGCGTACTTCCACCACCGCGCCGGTGGGATAGTTCGCCAGTTCGTCGCGGGCATTGAGCGCGACGTAGTGGGCCTTGCCGTCCACGCCGTCGATGACCAGATAGCCGCGGTCGTGCAACTCGTCGGCCAGCCCCTTGGCCGCGACGCGGCCTACGATGGTGCGGCCGCGTTCATCGGCGTCCTGGCCCGGCGCGAACACCGCCAGTTCGCGCGGCTGGTCGTTCATGGCCCGCTGCATCGTGCGGATGATGTCGCCGCGCTCGCCCAGGGTGCGCAAGGTCTTCTCGGCATCGGCATGGACGGCCCAGGTGCCGGGCTGCGCCTCGTCGGCCAGGCCCAGACGCTGCAAGCGTTGCAGGCGGCCGATCAGCAGCAGCCGCTGGCGTTGCAGCCGGGGTTCGTTGAAGCGTTCGATCCGCACCCGGCCATCCTCGCCGACCTCGCGCTGCAATGTGCGGTCGAGGCTCGTCCACCGCTCTTGCTCCACCTCGCGCTGCAAGGTCTGCTGGATCTCCAATTCGGTGCGCGGCCCCAGCCACTCCGTCGCCAGTTCGGAAGCGCGATGGCGGAAGCCGTGGGCGATGTAGTCACCGGCGATGATGAGGTCTTTGCCCGTCTCGTCACGCCCGCGCACGATCAGGTGGGTGTGCGGGTTGTCGGTGTTCCAGTGATCGACCGCCACCCAATCCAGCCGCGTCCCCAGGTCGGCTTCCATCCGGTTCACCAGATGCCGAGTGTAGGTGCGCAACTCCTGAAGCTCGGCACCGTCTTCCGGTGAGACGATGAAGCGGAAATGGTGCCGGTCATCGGCGGCCCGCTCCTTGAAAGCATCCAGGTCGGCTTCGTCCGTCTGCGCCCCGTAGGCCCGGCCCGGTTCACCATCGCGGCCGGCTCCGTCGCGCTCGATGTAGCGCAGGTGCTTGGCGAGCGATTGCGGGCTGGCGTTGCGTTGATTGACCAGCAGCGTCTTGATGGTCACACGCCGCGACATGGGCGTCAGCTTCGCACCCGCGAAACGCCCCGCCGTATGGCCGCGCCCCAGGCGCGAACCGGGCCGCTGACCTGCGCGCTTGCCCTGGCCGCCGGACGCGGCGGAATGGCGCATTGAGGACTTGCCGCCGCTGGCCTTACCAGCCTGCTTGAGTACCTTGGAAACGAAGCTCTGTCCCTGGCCCTTGCCCCGGTTCTTCGGGGCGCTGGGGCGCACCCGGAAATCGTCGTCGCGGCGGTCGGTCATGGCTGCGCTCCTCGAAAGTTACGGCGTGTCCTGTCGTGCGAAGCACGCGGACATGCCTGCATTGGCGCAACCCTCACGCCGAACACGGCACGGCGGCGAAGCCGCTCCGTGCCGTGCCACCCCCATGTGCAGACTGGCTTTCGACGCGGCCCGGTGCTGCGTCCTTTTGTCTTGCCTTCCGCCTTTGCCTCTCGCTCCCGCTCCGGGCGTCGTCGGCCCGGCGGCACTGCGCTGCTTGCAGCCAGCCCGCCGGCGAACGCGCAGATGGACAAGCCTGGGCCGCAGGCCGAGCGCGTTCGAGGCAAGACGCCTGCACGTCGGACGGCTGCGCCGAAGGCGGCGCGAAGTGCGGTGCGAATGCACCCGCACTGCGCGCGCGACGACACAGCGAAGACCTGCAGAATGACGCGCCTGATAGCACGACAAGAGGCACGGCAACGTACAGTGAATTGGCGGCCATCATGGGCGTGTCTCCAGCCACACTGGATGCGCAACGCCGATCACGGCGGATGCGCAGACCGGCCCGAAATAGCGGCTGTCGAACGATGCCGGATTGGTCGCGCTCAACAGGAACAGCTCGCCCGGTTGGAGGCGGCGGCAAAGCTGCAAGGATGGCAACGGTCGGCCCAGCCGGTCGGTAGGCAGCGCAGCGGCTACCGGCATGCCGTCGATGCGAACCTGCCCTGCGACGATGCAGACGTGTTGCGGCGCGACCGCGCCCACACGTTTGAGCAGCGGCACGCGGGTCGGCAGGTAGCCGCGCTGCGCAGCCAGCATGGCGGCCCTGTCGGGCAGCGGCACCAGCACGATGCTGCCCACGGACAACGGACGTGGCAGCGAGGCGGTGCGCAGGTCGAACGGTTCGATGCGATACCAGCCGATCGCCACGCTGTCGGACGGGTTGTAGGTCAGGCGCGGCAGCGGCTGCACGAAAGCCGCCCAGGCCAGCGCAGCGAGGCCGACGGCGGCGAAGCCCGCCAGCACGAGGCGAGCGCGCAGGCGCGAGCGAGGAAGCGGCGCGGCTTCGGGCGTGCGTGCGGCGGTGGGATGGGCTGTCATGGCAGCACCTTCCCGGCCAGCCAGGCGGCATGCCGCTCGGCGGTGTATTCGGGCAGCGCGAGGCGAGCCGCCAGACGGTTGCCCAGCGTGCGCCAGTACGCGGGCGACACGTCAATGGCAGCGATGTCCAGCGCCTCGATGCCGTCGATGCGTTCCAGCACGGCGCGCACATTGGCGTCACCTTCGGCATGCAGCAGCAGGCATGCGCCTGGCTGCACGCCGGGGATGCGCTGCACGGCATCAAGCGGTGTAGCAGCCTGCATCACCATGAGCTGCCAGCGGATCGTGCCGTAGTCGTTGGCCTGCCAACGAACGCGGCAGAGCATTGCACCCGGCATGAACATGGCGCAGCGCCGCCAGCGATCGAGCTGGAGCGTGCGTGCCGGTTCGCCGAAACGCAGGTAGAGCTTGAAGCGCGGTTCGATGTAGGCGAGCGATACGCGCGTCAACGGCGCGCTGCTAGGCTGGCTGGAAGAGGCTTCATGGGTAGCCGTGGCCGCGATGGCGACAGGCGCGGCAGCAGACAATGCGGATGCGGTCATGGCGTGTTCTCCCTGCGGTGTTCTGGAAACTCGCGCTCCAGCAAACCGCGCAGCAGGTCGGCCACGGTCACGCCTTGCGTGAAGGCCGACACTTTGATGCGCGCCCGCATGGCGGGCGTGATGTCGAGGGTCAGGCGAGCGGTGTAGAGGTCGCCCTTGTTGAGCGCATCCGCGTCGCCTTGGCGAATCCACGCCTCGGCGTGCGGATTGGCGGGCGGACGCGCGCCGATGCCGACCCGCTTGGCCGGGCGTTTGCTGTTGGGTGGGTTGCTGTTGTCGATCATGACGGCCACCGCAGCAGCTCATCGACCAGCGCGGTGATTTCCTGCGCCGCCGCACTATCGGGGGCTGTCTCCCGCGCCAATCGACCAGCAGCCACGCTGTCGGCGAAGACGATGCGCTGGCGCACCTCGCTGCGCAGCGCTGGCAACGGCTGTTCGGCCAAGGCTTGCCGTGCTTCGCGCCCGATTACCGTGGTGCTGACGCGCCGGTTGATGACGAAGGCCGCGCGTAGCGCAGGCCGGAACACCTGGGCCTCACGGATCAGCGCCACCATCTCTGCGCTGGCCCACAGGTCGTAGGGGCTGGGCTGTACCGGGATCAGCACCCGTTCAGCCGCCAGCAGCGCAGAACGCGCCAAGGCGGCGATCCTGGGTGGCCCGTCAATGATGACGTGATCAGCCCGCCTGGCGAGTTCTGGGGCTTCCTGGTGCAGTGTTTCGCGCGCCAGGCCCACGGCGCTGAACAGCCGGGGCAAGCCCTGCTGGCTTCTGCGCTGTGTCCAGTCCAGTGAGGAACCCTGCGGGTCGGCATCCAGCAGGACGACGTGCAGGCCGCGCAGCGCCAGTTCGCCAGCGATGTGCGTGGCGAGCGTGGTCTTGCCGACGCCGCCTTTTTGGTTGAGCAAGGCGACGATCATGGCGCGGCCCTCCAGCTTGGAAGGCCGGATTGTTTTTGCCGTGCCGAACGGGGTGATTTTTGCAGCTTTTCCTGGCTGGCTTTTCGGCCTGCGGCAGTTGTCCACCGCAATGCTGTTTCTCTATCAATAGTTAGAGAATTTAAGTTAGTAATGTTAGAGGGATCGCAAACCCGCGCCGTTACTGGCTTTCCGGCGTTTTCGTACTCCTGATAGCACGATAGGCGTACTCCTGATAGCACGACACCTCTTACTCCTGATAGCACGACCCCATCCACAGCTTGTCCCGCTGTTATCCCCGTGCCGTCTGCGGCACGGGCCGGAAGGTCAGCAATTCCATGTCGTCCTCGGGAATCCGCACGATGCCCAGCTCGTATCCCGGCAGTGATTGCCGGGCGACCAGCGCCCGCAGGTCGTAGGCGAAATCCGAAAACCGCGTGCTGCTGCCCGACTTGCGGTGCAGATGCCGGAAGTCGAACTGCCAGCCGTATTCCTGCCGGCCGCCATGCTTGCGCACCAGGCGGTACAGCCAGCGCTCGATGCCACCCGTGAGTCGGAAGTACGTCGGGTCGATGGTCAGCACCAGGGCGGCGTCCAGCACGCCCGCATAGAACCAGTCCGGCAGAATCAGCTCGATGCCCAGCGGCGTGCCTCTGGCATCGGCCAGCTCCTTCCACTCGTTGATCCACGAAAAGCGGTGCAAGCGCCTTCCCGTGGTTTCGCGGATGGACGTGGCCACTGTGGTCGATTGCAGCCGGTCGAGCGCGGCCTTGAGACGCTGGTAGTCGCGCAGCGACTTGCCGCGCCCGATGAAGCGCAGGATCTCGTAAGGCGTAGCCTGCATCCGCCGGGACGGCTGGATGCCCGCGTCCTTGGCTTCCACGATCTGGCTGGCCGCCCAGATCAGAATGTCGGCATCCCAGATCGTAGCGATGCCGTGCTCCTGCGTACCTTCCACGCGAATGGTGATGTTGCCGCTGCGGAAGTCGATCGGCGCGGTGCGCCGCGACTTCGCCAGCGAGAAGAACGGATAGGCCATCAAGTCCTGGGCATCGCGCGGTGCCATGTCCTCGCCCGGCAGTGCGCGAAACAGGTCGAGCTGTTCGCGCTGCTGCAAGGCGTGCCCTGGTGGGCGGGACATGGCGATGGCCACCAGCGATGCGCCGATCAGCGCGCACGGCTATCAGCCGAGTGGTGCTCGGCATATTCAGGATCGGACGTGGTCTCGAAGCTGCGCGTTTCCGCCCAGGCATCGAGGTCGGCCACGGCGTACATGACGCGGCGACCGAACTTGCGGAACTTCGGGCCACCACCGATGACGCGCTGTTTCTCCAGCGTGCGCGGTGACAGGCGCAGGTAGTCAGCGGCTTCGTCGTTGGTGAGATAGCGTTGGGGTTGTGCGGGTGTGGCAACGGGAGCGGCGGCAGGCCGCAAGGGAGCGGGTCGCATGGGATGTACCTCCATCAAGCCCGGCCACACAGCGCAGCCGGATGGAGGCAGTCTCAAGAAACTTGAGGCTCTTGCTCAGGGACGTTCTGCTGCGGATGCGAAACGTCCCCCCTCATACGGAGTGACAGCCGGAAGCTGTGCCAGACGGCGATAACCGCCGCGCATCAGCCCATCGCCCCGGCGCACCAGCCGCCGTACGCGGGCGCGCAGAGCGCTGTCGGCGTGCCAGTCGGCGGCAACGGCATCCGCACCAAACAGCCCTTCGGCCACCTCCCGCAAGGACGCACCCGCCAGGGTCGCGTCCAGCGCCTGCAGCGTGTGCATTTCCAGCAATGCGGACAGCGGCGGGCGTGGCCGGACGGTTGCCGCAGGTACGGCACCGGCTGCTACGGCGATCTTGTTCAGTTCGCTCGCCAGGGCCGCATAGCGTTCGCAAGGCGCGGCGCAGGCTCGAATGGCATAGGCGTAAGCCATGCCATCGGCCAAGCCTGGCGCGAGCACGAAACGCAGGCAGCAGCCAGGCCAGCGCGCCACCAGCACCAGGCGCTTGCCGTCATGGATCAGGTGTTTGTGGCCCGGCAGCTTCCAGAACTCAAAGCACAGGGCATCGGGCGGTGGATCGGCATCTGGGTAGAGCTGCACCACGGCATCGTGATCGGGGAACCAGGCCGGGTGCGCGTCTCGCGCATCCAGAGCGGGATCTTCCAGCAGGCGCAGCCCCCAATGCCCGGCAGCATCCGGTTGGCGACGACGGCGGAGCCAGTCGCGCCGGTAGTCGGGATGGCGGCGCAGGTACTCCCAGGCCAGCGCCGGGCTATCCAGATGCAGAACGTAGAGATAGGCCGCCGTGGCATACCACGGCTCGGCACTGCGATCGGCCATGCGGCAACCTCCCTGTGCTGGGGGTGCGTCGCCACGGCGAAACGGCGTGCTACGGGGCCATCGTCAAAACGTCATGGGTGAAGCGTAAACTGGCAGTGTCAAGACCGATGAACTCCGATGCGTTGCTGAAATCGTCCGAGTGCGACGGCGGCAACGCACTCCAATGGCATGCCGCGTCGGTCAGCTTGCCGCAGGCCGCGCCAGGCATCATGACCGTTTCGATCTGGCACGCACCGCTTCGGTGCAACACTGCCGATTCAGACCGAACGGGTCACAAACCAGACCGAAATAGACACAGTGCGCCCCGCTTGGCGGTGGCGCTCAATCGGTGATCGAGCCGTTGTCTTCGGCCAGTCGCAGGTATTCCGACAGCCGCCGCACGGGCTGGAAGTAGCGATCCCGCATCACGGGCTGCTGGCGCGGCCCGACGATGGCGGCCAGGTCGGACAGCTTCACCGTTCCCAGTGCAGGCATGCCAATCCCCAAGTCGATCAGGCCGTGAGCAGCATCGCCATCGGCTGGGTCGAGCGAGGCTAGCAGCCAGGTGGCATGCGCATCTGGCGTGAACAGGCGCACCACGGGCAGGGGGTCGGTGTCCTGCCCGGCAGCGCGGGCCTGGCCGTTGGACAGCAGGCGCGTGCGCTCGTCGGCGGTGATGAGCGGAGTCATGGCTGTACGTCCACGGACTTGCAGAGCAGCAGAGGCGCTTTCACGCCTTCCAACGAAAGCACTAATGCGCAATCCCACGTATCCGCAGAGACGTAGAGGCACGAAGGCACATGCACGGAAGTCAGGAAAGACACGGATCAGGCTCTCCGCTTTTGAAGAAAACCGCCAATGCGGCTTTCAGTAAAAGAACAAATAAACGAAATGAACACTATAGATTGTAGTCCTATAGGGCGCAATGAGTTGTCATTCTGGATTTTGGGGAAAGTCCAGAATGACGACGCTCAAGCCATCGCTGCCCGATGCGTTGCGAAAGATCAGGAAAGCACGTGGCCTGAGCCAAGAGGCGTTCTCGGACGTGTCCAGCCGCACCTATCTAAGTTCGCTGGAGCGCGACCTGAAAAGCCCAACGCTAAACAAGCTGACCGAACTGTGCGAAGTCATGAAGGTTCATCCGCTCACGTTGCTGACGCTGGCGTATGCCGGTGATAGTGAGCAGAAGGCCGATCAATTGCTGGAGCAGGTGCGACAGGAGCTTGAGGCGCTACTAAATCAAAATGGAGATTGAGAGACGATATGGCGTATCGAAACGGGAATTACACAGCCTTTTACGTTGCAGAACCGTTCCATCCCAGTGCGCTGGGTGCCAATGCAACTAAAGATTTTCAGTACTACAACACCCTGAGAATGTGGAAAGGCGCTGATGCAGCGTTCCCCTTCGTGGATTCTCATGCAAAAACTTACAGCGTCCGCGACGGCAGCGATTGGGAGTGCACACTTAAACCCAGACTGCGTGAACGCCTTCGCAGCTCCAAAAACATCATCCTCATACTGAGTTCAATCACGACGAACTCCCGCGCCCTTCGGGAAGAAATCGACTATGGCATCAATGACCAAGGGCTCCCCATCATTGTCGTCTACCCGGAGTACGCCACCAAGGAAAGCCTTCTCGTCAGTGGATCATTGAAGGAGGGGGTCAGAAACCTCTGGGGACGCCTGCCCATTTTCCGGGATTCGATGAGCAAAGTCCCTACGCTTCATGTCCCAATGAACAAGGAACTCATCAAGAAATCTTTGCAGGATGGCGAGTTCATGGTGGGGACTAAGAAGGCCCCGGGTATCTACAGATACAACCCATAATCAATTGACACCTTGGAGCGAACGGTTTTCATCATGGCGAAGGTCAACTTTTTTGATAAGCGGGTCATCAAGAAATTTCTTGAAATCACATCTGTTGTCAGTGGCACGCTGTCAGTCGTAGTTCTTTTTGTTGACATTCCTGCCGAATGGAAACTTAAGGTCGGCTGGGCTTTTTTGGCACTACTGGCCCTCACCTACTTGATGATATGGCTCCGGTCGAACAGTTTGAACAGTATCAACATCAATGTCGAAGGCAGCGATGTTGCGATTAAGACCGGCGACATCTTCCAGCAGCCAGGGTTGAAGGCCATCGCCTTCAATGAGTACTTCGACACCTTGGTGGACAATAAGGTGATTGGTGATACGTCCCTCAATGGCATTTTTATTCAGAAGCATCTTGGCGTACCGACGTCCGAACTGGATCGCTACATCGAGGGATATGCCTTTGACGACAGAGAAGTCATAGATGAGAACGAAGCAAGGAAACAGGGGAAGAAGAAAAGGTATCAGATAGGCACGATCTGCTTGTACAAAGACTACTTGCTGACCGCACTTTCCAAATTTGACGAGAACAACAAAGCGATACTAACAATGCCGGAGTACCTTGAGTTCCTCATCAACTTTTGGGACAAGGTCAACAATGTCTACGCTCAGAAAAGCGTATCAACCACGATCTTCGGCTCAGGAATCACGCGAATCAAAGGGCACAAGAACATTTCTGACGAGGATCTTCTGAAGATAATGCTGTGGACGTTCAGGATCAGTGAGATGAGATTCAAACATCCCGCGAAGCTGACCATCGTGATCCACAAGGACAAGATCGACCAGATCAACCTTCTCGACATCAAATCCGCTAGAAACGGCGTGTAATTCGTCATAACGGCCCTGAGCAATCCAGCAACACCACGCCCCGGCGTAACCGGCGGGGCGTGGTGAGCGGCTGTCAGGCCGCCTTGGGCTTGCTGCGTGACCAGATCAGGTCGTGCGTGCCATCCTCGCCTTCGATCAGCCGGGCATAGACCGTTGCCGGGAACGAAGGATCATCCAGCGTCACGGACACATAGGGGCGTCCGGCCTCGCTGGTCTTCTTCCACGCCGCGCCGATGTCGTGGCCAGCCGCTTGCAGGCGGTAGTCGGGTGCGCTTTCGTTGTCACCCTTGTCGTTGGGAACCAGCTTGACCTTGACGTTGAGCGTCAGGGTGCGAAGCGTGCCGGTGAAGCCGTCTTTCTCTGCGGTGAGGGTGCCGATGTTAGCCATGATGATTTCTCCTTTCGGGTTGAACAAGGTCGCGCCAGTGCGTCCTTGTTGTGATCCGCCCGGCGGGGGATGGGCTGGCCGCACCGCGGAGCGGTCGCAACAACGTGGAGAACCTGGAGGCGAAAAGAATTTGCCCCGCTAGGAATGCGCGCAGCGCAGGGGAAATTGTTTTCGCCGCAAGGTTGTGGTCATAAAGCCCAAGGCGCAGCCGCGCCACCGCCAGGATTCACGACAAGCCAAGGACGCACGGGCCGCCCGCTCCCGAATGGAGACATGGCCGACTCGGCATCCTCGCATGACAACTTCACCGGCTTGTTCCCTGACGCGGCCAGGTCAATGCCCCAGCAACAAGGTACGAACGCTCCTGCCACAACTTGCGGCCACATGCTTGATGCGTGGCGTGGAAGATCCACATCGAGGCCAGGTGGTGTGTCGGTGAACCGTCCTTCATGACGCACAGGCAACGAACCGTCAGCGTCGAGCATGGCACGCTTTCGTGCAACCTGCCGCAGCAAGCCGGGGCGTAGCCCCACAAGCGCCGCCCATTGCGGCGAGGTGCTGTCGGAATGTCGGCGGCGCGTGCGCCGCTGCACTTGCATGGCTTCAATGGCTTTTGCGCACAAGGCGACTTGTGCGCGGCCCCTTTGTCGCCTGACCGAAGGCGGCAAAGGGGCGTTTTGGCTTTGAGCCTTGAAACCGGGCGCGGCCACCGCCGCGCCCGGTTTTTTGGTATTCCCCGCGCCCAAGACGGAACGGCTTGGGCGCGGGGCTGCTCCCTATTCTTTGGTTTCGATGATCCACCACACGGCACGCGGCAAGGCGCGGCCCGTGATGGGGTGTAGGTCGGTCAGGTCGGCGCGGGCTATCCAGCCGCAAGGCGGGCGGTAGCCGCGCACGTCGCCATCGCCATGCCAGCGGCGGGCGCACACCGTGCCGGGGGCGTAGGTCGCGGCCATGCGTGGGCGGTTCGTGGTGTTGTGGCTCATGGGGGAATCCTCGGCATGAAGCGCCCCGGCCGGAACCGGGGCGCTATCTGTGGTGCAAGGTCAGGCGGCCAGTGCCTCGGCCTGCGTCTGCTCATCCGCCACGGCGGCGACTTCCTCCGGGGCTTCGGCTGCCTCGTCCGTTACCACCTCCTGCACGGTCTGCTGCGTGGCTTCGGCACGGAAGATGGCAGGCATCCAGCCGGTGCCATCGGCCAGCCGTTCGGCTTCGCTGGCAATGTCGCCTTTTTTCAACTTCGCCAACCGGGTGACGTGCTCCGGTGCGAATTCGCCCACGGCGTCCAGAATCGCGGCCTTCGGCACATGCTGGAAATAGCCTTCGGCGGTCGGTTGCCACCATGCCGCCATGTCCAGCGTCACGGCCTGCGCCAGTTCAGCACCCGGCTGGTGCTGTGTGGCGCGGGGCGTCACCACATCGACCGTGGATGCCACGCATACGGCCAGCAGGCGCACCAGTTCATCCTGCGGCTTCGCCAATAGTGCGGCGAACAGTTCGGCGCTGTCCTCCGGCAAGGCTTCACCCGCTACCTGTTGCAGTTCGCGCAGTGCCACGGCGGCGGGCGATTCCGGCCAGTCCGGGGCCATGCCTTCCAGCCGATCTTGCTGGGTCAGCTTCACGCCCAGCGGCAGGTCGTGGCCGTAGTAGCTGCCGTGCAAGACGGTCTGCACCATGCCATGCACCAGTGCGGCCAGCGCCACCTGCGGATGCCGGGCGACTTCGATTTGCAGCGCGGCGGTACGGTGGGCGCTCAAGCGTTGCGCCAGCCGGTCGGACATGGCGGCGGTCTTGGGGGCGTTGTCCGCTTCCTCTCCTTCGTCGTCGTTGTCGGCTTCGCTGCCGAAACCTTGCCGCAGCCGTTCAAGCGTGCGCAGCGCCTTGGCCTCAGCTTCGCGCAGCAGGCCACGATGAATCACGGCCTCGCCGTTGCGGTCGATGGTGACGATGGCCCCGGCGGCAGCTTTGACGGCTTCCCCGTAGTCCAGCAAGCCATCTTCCAGCGCCTGCAACTGTTCGCCCAGGTGTTCGCCTTCCTCCTGCAAGGCGTCGGCCTTTTCTTCATCGTCGGCGTCCAGGGCGGCATCCACGGCCTCGGCCAGCGCCTGCATCTTGGTTTGCAGCTTCTCGATGCGTTGGGCTTCGCGCTTGTTCGGGCTGCGGCGCTGCCTCGGGGCGCGCTGGAAGGCTTGCAGGTCGGCATGGGTCGTGCCGGGGGTGGCATCCACCCATGCCCAGCCTTCGGCCTTCACCTCGGCGGCAAGGCTGGCCAGCTTGTCCTGCGCCAGCCGTTCCAGCAGCGTGGCATCGGTCAGATACACGCCGCTATCGGCTTCCGCGAACAGATCGCGGCGGGTGCCACCGCCTGCGGCCTCGTAAGCATTCAGCCCAACGAAGCGCACCAGCGGATGCCGGTGGGCATCAATCTCGCGCTCCGTCAGGCGGTCGCGCAGGTTGTGCGGGCTGCGCTGCCATGTCGGCGCATCGTAGAACGCGGCTTCCTGTGCGGTGTGGTCGTCGGTGATGGCAAGTGCCATCAACTGGTCAAGGCTCACGGCCTCGGCTCGATAGTCGGCCAGCAGGCGCGGCGACACGTTGGCGAGTTTCAAGCGGCGCTGCACCACCAGCGGCGTGACGCTGAAATCTGCGGCAATGTCCTCGATGGGTCGGCCTTCGGCCACCAGCGCGGCGAATGCCTCGAACTGGTCGGCGGGGTGCATAGCTTCACGCTGCACGTTCTCGGTCAGGCTGGCCGTGCGGGCGGTGCCATCGGCCACCAGCAGGCAAGGCACCTCCCATTCCTTGCTGATGCGGCGCTTCTTCGCCAGCAGCTTGAGGGCGGCAAGGCGACGGCCTCCGGCCACGACTTCGTAACGCTCGCCGTCAGCGGTCGCGGTCACGATCAGGTTTTGCAGCAGGCCGACACGCTGGATGCTGGCGGCGAGTTCGGGAATCGACATGCGCGGGGTCTTGCGCACGTTGCGGCCCGTGGGACGCGATACCAGCCGCGACAGCGGCACAAGAATCAGATTCTTGCTCGGGTCGGCGGCTTCCAGCAGCACGGCAGGCGCGGCGCTGGCCGTGGCGTGGATGGCTTGGGCTTCGGTGTGGTTGATGGCGTTCATGGTGAAAACTCCTTGCGATGATGGAATGCAGCAGCGAATGACGCGGCAAGGGTTGCTGCCTGCCCCTGCCGCGCAGGGAAATCAGGCTTTCAATTGGCGCAGGCCGTCGGCCAGCAGCCACAGGGCGCGATTGAGGCGCACATCGGAATCAATGCCCTGCACCGGGCGGGTCTGCTGGCGGCGTCCGTTGGCGCTGCGTCCAGACAAACCGCCTTTGGTCAGGTTTTCCTGTATGCGGTTGAAGGTCATCCACAAGTCCGGGCGGCGGTCGTCGAACCGGCGCGGCATCAGGATTTGCGATTCGGTGATTGGGGCTGGCTTGTCCGGGTCGTCGTACTTGAGCGACAGCGCGGCGCGGGCGAACACTTCGGCCTCGCCTTCGTCCAGCGTGATGGCCTGCATGGACTCGCGGGATTCCAGCGCACGGTCAAAACCGTGCAGTACCTGATAGGCACCTTCGATCACTTGCCCGGCCACGTCGCTCTTATGCGGCACGCGCACATCGGCCACGGTGTTGCCGCAAACAAGGCCATTGCTGCACACGAAACGGAACATGCCGGCCAGCATCTGGTAGCTGCTGGTGCCATCGTGCGAGTTCAGCAGAATGATTTCGTTGGCCTCGCCTCGGGCGTTGATCTGGCTGGCGTGGCGCAGCCGGATCATGTGCTTGGTGTAATCGCGCCGGTCTTCGTGGCGGGTGCGGGTCTGCGTCACCATGAAGGGCTGAAACCCTTCCTTGCGCAGTTCGGTCAGCACCGTGGCGGTGGGGATATAGGCGTAACGCTGGGAACGGCTTTCGTGGGGCGCTTCCGCAAAGATGGACGGGGCCACGCGGTGAATCTGGTCATCGGACAGCGGGGAGTCGCTGCGCAGTACCGGGGAACGGGAAGCGAAACGGGATGCAAGCATGGTCTTTCTCCTGACGAAAAGGGTTTGCTGTTCAAACCGCACACCGGATTCCTAGATTCGGAGCCCAGCCTTTCGGCTGTTCGGTGCGGTTGGCACGAGGAACCCGGTTGGCCCTGTTGCCACCGTCTTTCCTGAGTTCATCGCCCGCGACGGTCAGGAGCCCACGGACGTGGGCCGTCAAGGAAAAAAGTGTCAGGTAGGTGCGGCCCGCAGGCGCAGCCGAGGACACGGCCTGACGCGCCTTGATGGCACGCGGCCACGGGCTACAGTCGCGAGCAAGGTGATGAAGTCAGGAGAGACGGCTGGACATGGCAACGGCCGCCGCTATGTGCAAACCGCACGCAAGCGAAGCGCGCAGGCCCGAAGCTGGAAGCCGGGCCGTAGGCGTCAGGGATGTGGAAGGCTGGTGAATGCCAGTCCCGTCGGGGATGAGCGAGTAGCGAACCTGGAGCAGCGCGGTCCGCGAAGCGGAGACGCAAGGGCACTCTTCGCTTATTATTGTCTTTGCAAGAAAATGTTGCCAAAGCAAGAATGGGGAGATTCCAAAAATGATCGTCTGCATTAACCGTCTCAAGCAGTTCGGCATCTTCAACGACTTCAACGGAACAAAGATTCAGAAGTTCGGCCGGTATAACTTGGTCTATGGTTGGAATGGAACAGGCAAGTCAACCCTATCGAATCTTTTCTCTTGCTTTGAGCTTCGCTCGATGGTTCCTCGTTTTAGCGCGGGGCAGTTTTCAGTCGCTTTGGAGGACGGCTCAACGATCACCGAAGCCACACTTCACTCATCCCAATTGAATATTCATGTTTTCAACCAACGCTTCGTGCATGAAAACATTGACTGGGACAAGTCTGTAAAAAGCATCCTTCTTATTGCGAAAGAGAAGATTGATGACCTACAGAAGTTGGAGAAGCTTAAGGGCGAGCTTCAGTCGAAGAAGAAAGCTTTCGACGACAAGCAAGGCGATATCAAGAAACAGCGTGAGGCATTGGATAAGTTTCTGACCAATGCTGCTAAAAAGATGAAGCTAGGACTTCAGGCGATTGATACAAGCGATAGCTATTATTTGAATTATGACCGCCGCAAACTCTCTAGTTTTATTCAGAAAAACGGAGAGGCCATTACCAAGGCCGAGTCGGTTCTTCCGGATGACAAAGTTATTGACCTTACGAACGCCGCCAAGCCAGATCAGTTGCCAAGCATCATGTTCACCTCAACGGTTATTGAGCCAGACTATTTTAAGAAGGCGGCGGGTCGCATCAGAGATTTGATTGGGACTACGGCGGTCAATCAAGCTATCCAGCGGCTGACTGATAACCCAGACATCCGCGAATGGGTTCAAACAGGCTTGGAGATCCATAAAAGCCATGACTCGCAATCCTGCGAGTTCTGTGGCTCTCCGTTCACCCAGCTTCGTGCTGAGGCTCTTGCTGCCCATTTCAGTAAAGAGTTTACGGATTTTCAACACCGACTTCAGAGTGCCGCCACGTGGATTGAATCCCAAGGGGCTCCAGCCAATCAGTTACCCGCAGCGACCGAGTTTTATAAAGAACTATCGGCCGACGCAGAGAGGCTCCAGAAGGAATACACATCTGCTGCTGAGAAGATCGACCAGCAGATCGAAGGATGGCGGGAAGCCCTGAAAGCTAAAATTACAGACCCTGCAAAGACAGACATTTTGGTCACAGACGTTGTTGAAGATGATGTCACAAATTTCAATGAAATATTGAAGTCGATTGCTGCTCTCGTCGGAAAGCACAACAATAAGACTTCAAATTTCAAATCTGAGACCTCAAAAAGCAAGGTGGCACTGGAACTTCACTTCGCTGCGGCTGAAGTGCAAGAATTTGACTATGCTGGAAGCGAGAAGAAATGCAATGACCTTGAGTCAGAAGCAAAGAACGACTACAAGGAAATTGAAAAAATTAGTCGAGAGGTCGGCGCCATAGAAGCGCTGCTATCGAATGAAACGGTCGGGGCGAAGGAATTCAATGACATCTTGCATCGTTTCATTGGCCGCTCTGAACTTTGCCTGAGCTTCAATCAAAAGAAGAAGGGTTATGAAATCATCAGAAACGGAGTTGGTGAGCATGACGGGAATTTGAGTGAGGGTGAGAAGACTGCGATTGCATTTGTCTACTTCATCACGAAGCTCAAGGAAAATGGAAACAACATCAAGGACACGATTGTCGTCGTTGATGATCCAGTTTCAAGTTTTGATTCAAATCACTTGTTTCATGCCTATTCATTCCTGAGAACGCAATGCACGGAAGCCAAACAACTTTTTGTACTGACTCACAACTTTACGTACTTTAAGCTAGTGAGAGACTGGTTCACTGGCACCAATAGGAATCGAGTCAAAAAAGGCAATGCCGAGAATTGCTTCTTTTATCGTCTAGATGCGCCACCTGGCTCCCCTCGTCACTCCCTGCTTGTGGATGCCGACGACTCACTGAAGAACTACGGTTCCGAGTACCACTATATATTCAAGAAGCTCTACGAGTACAGGGCCCACACGACACTCAATCGAGATGAGGCGTTCTTGACCGCTAACCTCGCCCGAAAGCTTGTTGAATCGTTCTTCACCTTCAAATATCCAAGGCGGCGAAGCGACATTAGTCAATTGATGGAGGCTGGCCTTAAAGATTGCACCATCACGACACCAGAGCTTAAAGAAAAAATCTACCGCTTTATCAATAAGTATTCACATAGCGACGTTATTGAGATAACTGAGGAATCCGCAGAAAACTTAGCAGGCGAAAGCCACAGCGTCATCGGGCACATCTTCCAGTGGCTGGAAGAGGTGGACAAGAAACATTACGACGAGATGATTCAGGTTGCGACGGCCTGAGCATCAGGCCGCGAGGGCATAGCTATGCCACCAGGTGCAGCACAAAGGGGCCGAAGCCCCTTGGGCTAGATCAGCCCACGCTCGGCGAACGATGCCGTTTCGTTGCCCGCAACGATGATGTGATCGAGCACGCGCACGTCTACCAGACCCAACGCTTCCTTGAGCCGTTGGGTCAGCGCCCGGTCAGCCGCGCTCGGCTCGGGGGTTCCGCTCGGATGGTTGTGCGAAACGATGACCGCAGCCGCATTGAGCCGCAGCGCCTCCTTGACCACTTCGCGCGGATACACCGATGCACTGTCGATGGTGCCGTGGAACATCTCCCGATACTCGATCAGCCGGTGACGCGTGTCCAGAAACAGCACTGCAAAGACTTCATGCTCGAAACCTGACAGCTTGTTGCTCAGGTACTCCTTGACCAGCGCAGGCGAAGTGAACTCAGCACCACGCTGCATCTTCAGCTCGACGGCCTGGCGTGCCGCTTCAAGAATTTGATCCACCGACGCCGGCAAGTAGCGCCCCTGCGCGTCACGCACCAGCAAAACGTCATCGAACGAGGAAAAGGACAGTTGCGACATGATCGTGCTCCGGTTGCTCGGGCGGAATTGCCCGGAACCGTGGCCAGCACGGCGCAGCGTAAGCAGTCAGGGATCGAAGACGGACGACAGGCCGCAAGCGTGCTAGCACGCGCAGTCATTGACGGTGAGAACGCCGTGATACGGTGAAGGGAACAGCAAGACCGCCCACACCCACTTACTTCACACAGTCGGCTTTCGGGCAAGCGGAGCGCGCAGGCCCACGAGGGCCGAAGGCGTCAGGGGTCAAAGCCGGATGGCTGCGATTCGGCACGAAGCGCGGGGCGTAGCCCGCGAACCCGACGGCGGTACGCCAGGACGCACTGATGCTGCTGTCAGGACTTCTCGCTAGGCTCCCGCTGCTCGATCTGCAATCGCGCCCTCTCGGTCGCCTGCTGCAGCTTATCGCCCAGCACCGCTCGCGGCGGCAAGCTGGTCAGGTACTCGGCGACGTGGATGCCTGACTTGTCCAGTTCCAGTAATTCGATCTGTTCGCGCTTCTTGCCGGTGCAAAGGATGATCCCCAGCGGCGAGGCTTCTTCCGGCTCCCGCTCGTGCTTGTCCAGCCAGCGCAAGTAAAGCTCCATCTGTCCCTTGTAGGCTGCCTTGAACTCGCCGATCTTCAATTCCACCGCCACCAGCCGCCGCAGCTTGCGGTTGTAGAAAAGCAGGTCAAGGTGGAAATCCTCGTCGTCGATCTGGATGCGCTTCTGCCGGGCAACGAAGCAGAAGCCCGCGCCCAGCTCCAGCAGGAAAGCTTCCATTTCGCGGATGATGGCTGCCTCCAGGTCGCTTTCCTGCCAGCTATCCCGCAGCCCCAGGAAGTCGAGGATGTAGGGATCGCGCATGACCAGTGCTGGGGTCATGCGCTTTGCATCGCGCAGGGTCGCCAGCTCCTGCGCGATGGTTTCTTCCGGTTTTTGGGATAGCGCCGTGCGCTCGTACAACATCGAGTCGATGCGCTCGCGTAGCGTCCGCACGCTCCAGCGCTCGGTGCTCGCAATCTGAGCGTAATAGTCCCGCTGAAGGGGGTCTTTCAGCGGCAGCAAGGCCACGAAATGTGACCAGCTCAATTGTCGTGACAGCGTCACGACAATTGGCTCCTGGGGGTAAGTGGCCGCGAACTGCACCATCCGGCGCAGGTTCTTGTCCGCGAAGCTGCGCCCGTAGTCGCGGACAAGCTGCTCGGCCAGGGAAGGCAAGATCTCCTCGCCGTACTCGGCACGCTGCCCAGCCAGCACCTCCGTATGGATACGCTGGCCGATGCGCCAGAACAGCAAGGTTAGTTCGGCATTGACCGCCGAGGCGGCGCGCTGGTGCGCAGCCTCAATCAGTGCCCGAATGTCACCCAACAGTGCCTTCGGCGCTGCTGGTGAAGGGGTGGACACCTTGCGCCTGCTCATCCCGTCACCTCCGCAGGGGATTGCTTAGCGCCGGTGATCGCCTTGCGCCGGTTCGCCACCAACTCGGCGGCCTCCCGCACGGGCTTGTCTTCGGTGTGGACGTAGCGCATGAACATCGCCACGGTCTTGTGCGCCGTCAGAGCCATACCGACCTTCACTGGGATGCCAGAATTGGCAATGTCCGTCGCCGAGCGGTGACGGATGCCGTGCGTACCCACATGCGTCACGCCAGCAGCTTTGAGAGTGCGGCTCCAACCGTTGTAATACTCCCCGTCGGTCAAATGCCGATCAGGGTGGCGCGGAGACGGTAATACATGGGGCGTCGTAGCATTGCGAGCCGCCGTCGAAAGAAGCCGATAGGCTTCTTCGCTCATGGGCTTGGACATACCGCCTGTCTTGCTGTCAGGCCACACCACCCGCCGGTTTTCCAGATCAATCCAATCCCATTGGAGTGAGACGATCTCAGAAAGGCGAGCGGCAAACTCGAATTGCAGGCGGATGGCCAACGGGATCACAACATGCTCCAGCCCTTCAGCCTCTAACTGGTCAAGGTAGCGAAACAACTTGCCCATTTCCTCGTCGCTGATGAGGTGAGTCGCTTTGCCGTTCGGGTACATGGGTACATGGCGGCATGGGTTGGTGCCGTCAGGGCGATAGCCCCATACCTCTGCCAAGTTGAACATCTTGCGCATCACGCTGAACGTGCGGTTCGCATCAGCGGGCTTGTGGGCCATCTTCTTCATCATCGAAGCCACGTCAGGCCGCTTCAGATCCTGCACCTTCATGCGGCCAAGCATCGGGATGATGTTGCGATCAATGACGCTCTGATAGCCTTCCTGCGTGCTCGGCTTGTTACGCTGGCTGGAATAGTCCTCCATGAACTTGATGCAGAGTTCCTTGACCGTGGGTGCCTGACGCGCTGCAGCCTTCTCTGCAGCAGGGTCGCCACCCCGGCGCACTTGCGCCAGCCACTCCTGTGCCAGCGACCGGGCCTGTTCGACGGTCAGCTCACCGTACAGACCCAGGGCAGGTTTGCGCCGCTCTCCGGCGTTCGTGCGGTACTGGAGCATGAACACCTTGCGGCCTGCCGGGGTGATCTTGCACAGGAAGCCAGGAACCAGGGTATCGCGCAGTTCGACTGGCTGGGCTTGGGCTTGTGCCGCATCGACTGCGGACTTGGTGAGTTTGATTTTCGCCATGATGACTCCTCGGAAAACCCGATTTCCAGGAGCCTGTTGGGAGCCAAGCGGGTGGAAGCCGGGTCAAGTTTCAGAAAGCACCGGCATATGATGAATCCGCCTAAGTTATTGATAAACCTGCTGTATCAGACTATGGCGTAGTCCAGCGAAGTTCGGTGCTGGAGTCATGGTGAAATAAAAAAACGGAGGCCGAAGCCTCCGCGAGGATCAATGAAGCAATGCGACCGTTACAGCAGGCCTGACTCCGCAAAGGAGAACGGGGAACCTTGGCCTACGATGATGTGATCCAGTACCCGTACATCGATGAGCGCCAGCGCGGCCTGCAGTTGCTGGGTCAGCACACGATCCGCGCTCGACGGCTCGGAGATGCCCGAGGGGTGCTGGTGCGCGAAGATCACCGCGGCGGCGTTCAACTCCAGCACACGCTGTACGACGACACGTGGATAAACAGAAGTCGAGTTGATCGTGCCCCTGAACAATGGCTCGTAGGCCAGCACCTGGTGCATGCTATCCAGGAACACAGCGGCAAATATCTCGTTGGGTTCAGCGACCAGTTTCACGCGCAGATAGTCCCGCACGGCGGCCGGCCGGCTGAGGCATGGTCCAGCTTTGAAGATCCGTTTTTCCAGCAGCACGATGGCCTGCTGGATGATCCAGTCTTCGTGTTGGGCAGCTACGGCGGAAAGCGACTCCACACAGGAGTCATTGATGGCGAAAGACATGGCGAACCTCCAGACGGTGAGATCGGAGGGCGCGCGCCCCCGAGGGCAAGCCCTCCTGGGGATGAGAATGAAAAGATGCATCCATCACCGCGATTGGGGTGACCGTTCGCGGCCAGGATGCAAGGCGAACGAGTCGCGGTCAGCGCAGAGGACTGCGCCGTAGCCTTGAAGACCGGGGCTACCTGGGCATGTCGCCGACGACGTCGGCAGGCATTTCGGATGTGGGTGTGCTGGTCGGACCGTCAGCCGCCAGCATGTCCATGGCTGACAGCAAGGCATCGCCCTCGATCGGCCCCTGCAGCAGGATGGCCTGGCCCGTTTGGCGATCGAGCAGGCGCAGCGACGGCGTGGCGGTTACGCCGCTCTTGGTGGCTTCCGCAGCCTGGGCGCGGATAGCCGCACTGGGCCTTTCGCTTGCCATGCACTGCTCGACGGCTGGCGTCGATTCGGGGTAGCGCAAGCCATCGGGCAAGCCCTGGCCGTCGCTGCGCGTGTGGGCATAGACCCATTCGATCGCCTGCCAGAACGCGACATGCCCACCTGCTTCGGCAGCGCATTCCACTAGGCGTGCCTCGGCTGACGCGGCCGGCTCGTGCTCGGCCAGCGGCTGGTGGTGCCATTGCAGCGCCACGTCGGTGTTGTTGCCGATCCACCGCTTGAGCTGCGGGAAATATTCCCGGCAGAACGGGCACTCCAGGTCGGCATAGAGCGTCAGCGTGAAACGGCCTTTGGGGTTGCCCATTAGCCAGGGCGGCCCGGCCACCGGTGCCATGCTGACCGGCGTGGGCGGCTGCGGCGGGGATTCGCCGGGCGACCTCGACACAAGCCAGATCAGCAGCAGCGCGACCAGCACAGCAGCCAATGCCCAAGGCCAGCGGGGTCGCCCGTTGCGGCGGCGGAACGCCTGGACCTGCATCGGAATGGAAGGACGTTTCTGTTCCATGGCGTTCTCCGTCTTACGACAGTTCCAAGGCCGGCGACTCGATGCCGCGCGCCTGGTCGATCTTCTCGGCCACCTTGAAGGCCGCTTCCAGTTCGGTGCAGCCGTAGTGCTGCATGAGCTGGTAGCGCTCGGCCTTCTCTTCGGGTTCGGTCTGCGCCAACGCCAAGTACAGGCTGGGCGGCACGGCGCGGAACAGCACTTCCATGCTCTTGGAAAGGATGACGCCCTCGGTGAACTTGCCCGCTTCTTTGCGCGCCGAGAGCATCAGCGCTTTCTGCGCGGGCGAGAGTTCGCGGAAGCGTGCAATCTTCTCGACCTCATCGGGCGGCATCGACAGGCAGATCCACCACTCAATCATGTTGAGCATGGGCTCCGCGGCACGCGGCAGATCGTCGATATTTTGTGTAGCCAGCCAGAACCAGGCCCCTAGCTTGCGCCACATTTTTGTAATTTTTACAACGTAGGGCGCAAGCAGCGGGTTCTTCGTGATGATGTGGCCTTCGTCGGTCACATTGATGATCGGACGGCCCAGGTACTGGTCGCGCTCGGCGATGTTGTTCACCGTGCTGATCAGGCTGATGTAGGCGATGGAGAGCTGCGCGTTGTAGCCCTCCCGGGCATAGGTCGCGAGATCCACCAGCGTGATGTCGGCCTCGGGCCACGGCGTGCCATCGCGATCGAACATCTCGCCGTCCGTGCCTTGGCAGAACATGTCCATCGCGTCCGCCATCTCCAGCAGCCGCACGCGCCGCATCTCGGGCAGCGTCGGGTCCTGGCCGCGCGTGCGCAGCGCGTTGCGCACGTCGCGCGTGAGCACCGTGCGTTTCTCGGCCACGCAGTGCTCGGCGGCATCGAGGATGCACTGGCGGATCAGCGAGCGATCGGCCCGCGTCATCCGGGCTTCTTCCTTGTCCTCGCCGCCTGTGATCATCAGCCGTGCCGTGATCTCCAGTTCACCCAGCACGTCGCGCTGCTCGTCCTCCTCCATGACCGAGGAATCGGCTGGCAATTCTTCATCCAGTGCATCGGCATCCAGCGTCTGCACGTTGCCGGGCGTTTCGATCAGCCGGCGAGCGTCGGCGAACGGCGCTAGGCTGATGCCCGAGCCAGGAGCCAGCTTGACCCGGTTCACGGTCAGACCCAGGCGCTTTGCGAAGTCGCTGAACAAGCCGAAGCTGTTGCCGGCCTCCACGATGAACAGCCGCGGCCGGTAGATGGCCGTGACCTGGTTCAAGAGGTTGTTGAGCGTTGCGCTCTTGCCCGAGCCGGTGGGGCCGAACAGGAACAGATGGGCGTTCATCTGCCTGTCCAAGCGGTTCAGTGGATCAAACGTGATCGGCCCGCCGCCGCGGTTGAAGAACGTGTTGCCCGGATGACCCGTACCCTGGCTGCGACCCCACGCCGGCGAGAGATTCGCCACATGCTGGGCGAACATCAGTTGGGTGAACCAGTTCCGTCGATCTTGCGCAGGGTTGTAGCAGCACGGTAGCCAGCGCAGGTAGCTGTTGAGCGGCGCGACTTCATCGTCCTCGCGCACAGGCTGCAACCCCGCGTTGAGCATCACGTTGGCGAGGTCCAGACCGCGCCTGTCAAGTTCGGCTTCATCGCGTCCGCGCAGATAGAAGGCCAGCGTGCCGCGGTAGAGCTTGTGCGCGCTGCCGATGAGCGAGCGTGCCTCCTGCACATCCTTGAGCGTTTGTTCCGATGCCAGTGTTTCGCCGACAGCCTTCTTCGCCAGGTGATTCAGGTGCGATTCGAGGATGTCCTGGGGCGTCGCCACCATGGTCAGACACATCGTAGTGTCTTCGGGCATCTGATCGAAAAGCGTGTTGATAGCGTCCCCCTTGCGGGTTTCGCCGGTCAGGTGCCCCGTACCGGGCGGCATGCGTAGCCGGTCGGTGACCAGTACGCGATGCGGCATACCGTCGAAGTACCAGGTGCCGTGCTCGGCATCGGAGCGAGGCTGACCGAAGAATAGCCGTTGACTGAAGTCCCGACCACTCGCCAGCTCGATTTCACCTTCCTCCACCTCGTCGGGATAGCGGGCCAGCGCATAGAAGCGCTCTCGCTCCTCTGCGCCGGGCCCGAGCATCGTGGGGCGTGGGTTGAACCAACGCAGCAGCCAGTCGTGAACATCGGCCGCGACCATGCGCCGGGCCTGGATGCCGGCGTTCGCCAAGCCGCCGCAGAGGCGATCGCAGACGATGTTCAGCATTTGCTCGGGTGTCTGGCCGCGGCGGTTCGCCTGCCCGGCGGCCCGGCGATAGACCACCATGCGCACGCGCCGCGTCTGGCCGCGCCAGCGCAACCGCGTGACCACCGTATCCTCGAACAGTCCGCCGGGCTTGGCCACCGCGCGCAGGTGGTGGCCAAAGAAGCGGAGGTAGAACTCGGTGAAGGCCGTGCTGCGGGCGCGCGGCTGCACGTAGTCGCGTAGCGTCTGCATGTACTGGTCGAAGCTGGGCTCGTCCTGTGCATAGAGCTGGAGCACCCACGGGTTCTCATCCAGCTCATCGAACGAGTCCTGGAGCGCGTTTTCGAGCGCATCGCGGGCATGAGCGAGCCAGCCCGGCTCCCGACCTTCGGTGCCTAGCGGGACCAGTTCGTAGAAGGCCGCGACCGATTGCCCGTCCTCCAGCAGCATGGACTTCGACGGCGGCAGGAACTCCACCCACGGCAGCAGCTCCGCGAATGACTGCGCAACGTCGTACATCGCCTGCTCGTCCGCCACGGTCGCCGGCCTGCGGCCCTGGACCGTCGCTCCGGGTTCGGCAATGCCGGCCTGGCGCAACGCCTCGACGTGGCGCTGCCAGCCGTCCGGCTGCTCGTCATTGCCACCATCGGATGCAGCCAGCTTCGGCCAGGGGAGTTTCCAGCGCATCAGTAGTCCTCCACGCGCTCGCCCGGCATGGCGTACTGCACTCGCTGGTACAGGGGAAAGACCGTCGTGTAGCCCGGAACCGGCACGGGATCGGTGCCCGCCAGGTGCGGGTACACATACATGACAAGATCGGGGTTCGGCAGGCGGTGGAACTGGCGATAGACCTCGTTGCGCGCCGTGCGCGTGTAGCGCATCTGCTCGGTGGGCGCGGCCTCCACGTCGGCCTCGGTCAGCGGCCGGCGCAGGCTCTGGCGTGCATCGAGCAATTGCCTGCGCGCCACCTGGCCGGCGCCACCACCCCCGTCACCGGCGTTCTGCTGCCAGATGTCCATCATCGTGCTGTCGCCGTGGGGGAGCAGCTTTTCCTTGCTGGTGGCACAGCCGCCGAGCACCGCGACGGCGAGGGCCAGCGCCAGGGCCTTATTCAAGTTCGAGAGCATGGCTTTCTCCTGCGCGGTGATCGACCTTGCGGCCTTCGGGATCGAAGTCGATGGCGAGCGGCTTTTCGAGGTGGACGGCGACCTTCGCGCCGGGCTGGACATAGACAGCGGCGAACGCCTGGCCGTACAGCTTGTTCACCCAGTCGGCCATGTCGCGCACGCCACCGGCCAGGATGCGGCCCACGGCTTCATTGCCCGAGATACCGACGCTGCCGATGGAGCCGTCGGCGCCGACGTAGGACATCTGGCCGCTGTCGCTGTCGATCAGCGAGGCGACGCCGGCACCGGCGGCGGTAATCAGGGCTTGCGAGCCAAGGTACTGCTGGGCGTTGCTGCGCCGCTCCCCGCTGACGCAGGGAATGCCGTATGGGTCGCTGATCCAGCCCAGGCCTCCACTTTGAGAGTTCTGCTGCTGGTTGTTTTGCTGGTTGCCGTCGCGGTCTTCGGGGATGGTGCGGATCGTGCCGTCGTGGAAGACGAAGGTGATGCTGCGTACCTGGCCGCGCACGCACGAGAGCGTCCAGTCGCCCGATGCGGTGCCGCTGAACACGGCACCGGCCACGTCGGGAATGTCGATGCCATTGGCGGTCAGGTTGTCCTGTCCGACCAACACCTTGAAGGGGTACGGATCGTTGACGGTTCCGTCGATCGGCACGCGGCCGATCAGCGCCGTCATCGCCACCGACCCCATCAGTGTCGAATTGGTCGGTACGGTATAGACCGCCTTGGCGCTCTTCACGCCTGCGGCGCGTGCGCCCGCGTTCGCCACGGTTTCGGCCGTGGTTTCCAACGTGCTCTGCGCGGGGCCGAAGCTCGTCGGGAAGCTCATGCCGCTACCCGTGCCACGACTGCTGTTGCGCCCCTCGGCTTTCCTCGCATCGTCGGGTTCGACCCAGCGCACGCCGCCTTCCATGCCGGCCTCGTCGCCGTCACGCAGCCCCAGACCCACCGGCAGGTCGGCATGGCCGCCGCCACGTCCGCCGATACTGTCCAGGCGCCGTTGCAGGTCGGCCAGCAGTCCTTCGGTCTGCTGGCGCGCGCTGGCTGCCTGCTCTTGGTCGCGACGCAGGTTGGTGCGCTCGGAGTCGAGGGCCGAATTGATGCGCTGGTCAATGGAGTTCTCGCGCTGGCGCAGTCGCTGGTTTTCTTCGCGCTGGGATTTGTTGTCCGAGAGCGCGGTCTGAAGCTCGGTGCGCAACTGCTTCACTTGGGCAACGAGCGTCGCCACGGTGTCGCGCGGGGTATCGCCCTCGATGCCCAGCGCCTTCATTTCCGCTGGCGTGAGCTTGGCGCCGGCATCCGCGGTCGGTGGTGCCGAAGTGCTGCCTCCCGAGAACAGCCGGATGGCGACGAACAGCACCAGCACGGCAACCGGGATCATCAGCCACTTCAGGAGTCCATTACTGCGCATGGCGGACCTCCTTGCGGTCGGTGCCATCCTGGGAACCGGCTTCCGGTTGCGGGAGATGCACGGCCGGGTCGAAGCGGTTGACCGCTGGTAGCAGCGATTGCGCAAGGCCACGCCCGCGCGTCACCAGGTACAGGACGGTCGTGTCCTCGGGCGTCCCGCGCGGGCCAAGCGCCTCGTGTTGGAAGGTGGCGGTGAGGAAATCGCCTTGCAGCACGCGCGGGTCCAGGGTGATCCAGCCGCTGCTGCTGTTGGTCAGGCGCACGGCGGTCACCCACTGGTCTTCCAGACGCCATGACGCGAGCGCGACCGCGCGCACGGGCAGCGTCGGCATCAGCGTGCCGAGGTCGAGGCCACTGCGCAGGTTCACCCGCATGACGCTCGGCAGCGGCTCCACGGTGCGTAGCGGCGCGTAGAGGTTCTGTGCGGCGAAGCGCGTCAGGACAACCGACACCGGGGTCTCGCGTCGCGCCGCTCGCGCGCCGGCCTGGTCCTGGGCGCGCGCCGGAGCTTCGTTGTCATCGCCGGGCTGATCGCCATAGCGCGCCGGGGTGCTGTTGCCCTCGACGATGCGCACTGGTTCCAGCTCGGCTTCGCCGTCCTTGGCTGGCTCCGCCGCAATGTCCAGCAGGATCAGCGCGCCCGTGTCGGCGTCCTGCAATTGCAGCCGCGTGGGCTCGATCGGCTCGCTAGCACGCAGGTACACCGCGCCGCCCGCGCTCTGCACCCGTAGGCGCTCGCCGACGCCCGCAGGTACGCCCACGCGGACGTTGCGGTCGATGAACACGATGCGCTCGTGGCCGACCTTCAGCGGCACCGCCAACGGCATACGTTCCCAGCGCAGGATCTCCACCGCCTGGACAGCAGGAGCCGCGGCCACGGCCAACAGCCCCAGCAGCGTGAGTACAGGATGCTTCATGGGGTTTCTCCTTGGGGCGCTTGCGGAGACAGGCCACCAGACGCCGGGCGCGTCGGCTCCGGCGTGCTGATGCGCTGGGGCGCGCCCTCATAGCAGTCGAGCGCCAGGCCGAACGGGTTGCGGGCAGGATCGACGTCCACCCGCGTGACCTTCACGGGATAGCGCACCAGAGCGCGCTTGACTTGCTCGGCGCCGTAGTACTCGTCGGCGGTGATGTCCAGCGTCACTACCCAGTCGCGGTCGGAAACCACGCGTACGCGGGCCGTGGGGTCGTCGCCGTAGCCGCGGCCGGGGATTTCGTAGATGCCGCGCACGCGCTGGCGCAACTCGCCCGTGCTGCGGCGGTAGTCGTAGTCCGCGCGCAGGAAGGCCTGGCAGGATGGGGTGAGGTACGGCGAGAGCGTGTGGAGGTTGCGCGCGTAGTCCTCTTCGCCATTCGTCGGCCAGCGGTTGAGCGTCTGGAACACGTAGAACGTGAACGCATAGACCGATTCGGGCGGCACTTCCCACCACTTCCTGGTACTGCCGGAGCGCAGGTCAGGCGGAACGTGGATGGTCAGATCGCGGGGAGCGCTCCACCAGCCGCCACCCATGACCAGGGCGACGATGATCAGGGCGCCAGCACCCAGGCGAAGCGTCTTGATGTGCGCCTGCAGGTGGGTGATCTCGTTCTTGAAGCGGCTCATCGTGCGCTCCTTCGGGTGGTCCAGAAGCCGGAGCGCGAGATCAGCACATGGCCGCCTACCCAGCCCGCCATCAGCGGATGGCGTGTGGCAATGCGCCATTGCAGTTGCCGATACAGCCAGGTGTCGGGACGCCCGCGCTTGAGGCGGCGAAGAATGCCGCCGCCGATGAACACGCCGAAGGCCACGCCCAGGACGACGAACGTGGGTGCTAGCGCGATCGTGCGGAACACCCACGACAGCGGTGCGCCGACCAGCAGACCGGCGGCGCCGGACAGGCCGCAGCAGATCCACAGCTCGTCGGCGGTGAGACCGCGCACCACAACGGGATGTCGATTGAGCCGGTGCGGAAGGAACGTGACCGTCCCGTCCGCACGGACGTGCTGCTGCTCGGACATACCGGCCTCGCTTACAGGATGCCGGTGGCTTCGGTGAGCAGCCAGATGCCGATCACGAGCAGGACGGCGCCGATGGCGACCGTGAGGCCGAACTGGCCCCACGTCTTGCGGCCTGTGTGGATTTCCGCGTAGGTCCCGTAGGCGTGGTAGCACACGCCGATGAACATGGACGCCACCACCAGCAGAGCCACGAGCATGATGATGTCGTAGCCGTAGTTGCGGATCGTTTCCATGATGCCGTTGCCTGTGCCGCGGGTCGGGTTCTCCAACTGCGGCAGACCCTGCGCGAACGACAGCGCGGGCAGCGCTGCGGTGCCCAGGGCCACGGTGGCGCGCTGGGCAAGACGGGAAGTGAGGATGCGGTTTTGCATGGTCATGCCTTTCAGGTCAGGAGAGGAGGAAGAAAGTCAGGACGAGGTACATCGCGACGAATCGGATGCAGACGCCGAGGAACTGGCGCTGGTTGAGGCGGCTTTCGGACCACCCCACGTAGGCCGTTCGCATGGCCCAGACGCCCCAGACGAGCAGGACCGCGAACACGACGCCGACCAGGACGGTCGCCATCGCTGAAGGCGCGATGCCGCTGTTGGCTTGAAATGCCGAGACCTGGGCGCCGTTCATGGCTTGCCCTCCGTGGTCGTCGGCGGTGATGGCGGGACGATCCGCTCCGTGCGGTAGTCGCCGATCAGTTCGGAGGCGTCGCGCGGCTGGGCGCGCGACGGTGTGAGATGGGCCTGGATGCCGGCGCGCACGCGCGCCAGGTCAGCCAGCAGCCTCGGGTAATCGAAGTGGTAGCGCTCGCCCGGCTGGATGGGGGCATGCGTAGCGCTGTCGGCGACGGTGCGCTCCAGCGCGTCGAGCTGGCGCAGCGCTGCGACCAACTCCTGACGCTGCGCCGGGGACTCGGCCAACGCCATCGAGGACTGACCCAGTACAAGGGCCGTCACGAGAAAAGTGGGCACGCCGCGATGCGCGGCGCGCAGCCAGATCGGAGCCAACATCGCGCCATTCCTGTGTGATCAGCAATGGCTCGATCGTGGAGATCGGGGCTGTTTCAGGCCGCAAACAATAGGAACCTGCAGATGACCGGATTGATCTGCTAGAGGTACTTCTTGAAGCTGCCCGCAGTCAGGCTCACGGCCAGTCCCAGCAAGGCGGCGCTCGGCAACAGGATCAGCAATGGATGCACCGAGATCGGCAGCGCCAGGTACGTGATCCACGGCAGCACGGCCAGCGGCATGAGGCTGGCTTTCGCACGGTGGTAGATGAACCCGGATTCGCGGCCCGCGCCGAACCTGCGCACGTCGCGTCGCACCAGACCGTCAATCAGACCGACGAAAGCGGCCGTGAAGATCAGTGGCAACGTGAGCACCAGGACCAGCAGGCGCACCAGGAAGGTCAGCGTCGTGAAGGCTGCGGCGATGAGGTAGCTCTCGGCCCAGACATAGACTTGGCTGATGTAGTAGCGGAAGTTGCGCGTCTGCTCGTGGCTGGGCGCGCGGACGCGCTCGGCGGTCTGGCTCATGCGCGCCAGCAGCCCCGAGCGAACGAACACCCATTCGTAGCCTGTATCCACCAACTCGTGCGCCGTGCGCCCTGGCTCCTGCACGACCACGCTGCGCGTGAAGTGGCTGGACAGGTGCCCAAGCTCGTACTGCAACATCTGCTGGGAATGGCGCCAGCCCTGATCCTTCCAGAACAGGTGCATGCCGACGCACTCCACCACGATCGAGAACAGCAGCGAGCCAATCAATACCCCGAGCAGGCGAAATGGCAAGGTGATGGTGCCGACGATCAGACCCTGGCGCTGGTTCTGCTCCCGCTGCGCGGTCGAGGCGGCGTCCTTCATGGCGCGGCCTCGTCGGTACTGTGGTCGGTGTCGGTGGCCACCGCAGCAGGCTCGGCTGGAGCAGCATCGTCCAGCAGGTCATCGGGCAAGGCCGCATCCTGCAAGGCAGGGGAGCTAGTGAAATCCCACCACTGCGTGGCCTCGCTGTAGCTCTGGCGCATGTATCCGGCCAGTTGCTGCAGATCCGCCGGCATCACTTCATCCGGGTCTGGTGTCGGCAGCGGCATGCGAACCTTCCAAAGCTGGCCGCCTTGCAGCAGCGCGAAGCACTGGCCTTTTGGCAGGCCGACTACGTGCGATGGCTCGATCATCGGCACGCTGGACATGCTGATGCGGTCCTGGGTGTTCGACGTGAAATCCGTCGCGCCACGGATGTCCGAGCTGTCGGTCGCCCCTGAGACGATGGTGGTGGTATAGACCTCGACCTTCGGCAACTGCCGCGTCAGCAGTTCGGCGGTGGCCGTCTCGCGCACGCGCAGCATGAACAGGTTGTTGAAGTTGCCGATCACCTGGCCAGCTTTCGCGCGGTTGCCGATACGGGCCTCGATGTCCGAGAGGGTCTGCGTGTACGCGGTGACTTGCAGCCCGGCGCCGCCGCCTTTGTTGATAAGCGGCACGAATTCGTCACCCATGAGTTCATTGAATTCATCCGCATGGACGTTGATCGGCACGCGCGCGCCAGCCGAAGCGTCAGGCAGGCCATCGTCGATCCCGTGCTTGTAGATATGACCCGCGACCGAAACCAGGTCGGAGAACATGGAGTTGCCGACCGCTGCGGCAACCTCGGCGTCGGACAGCGCGTCCAGTCCCACATAGACGATGGCGCGCTTCCTGATGACTTGCATCCAATCGAAGATCGGGCGCGGGTCGGTCAGGTCGGAGTAGTTCGGGGCCAGGAGTTGGGCGATCTTGCCGCTGGTGAGCTTTTCCAGCAGCGGCAGCAACGATGCGACGATCTTGTCGAAGTAGGTCTTGTCGTACCGAACTGCCGAGCGCAGGCCGTCGAGCACCGGGTCGTAGTTGCGCGCCTGGGAGAGGTACTGCTCCAGCGCGACCACGCGCTTCTCGCGCCCGATCATGTTGCGCGGGATGTTCTTCTCGTTGAGCTTGGCCTCGATCTGGACGATCACCTCCCAGGCCTTGGGCTCGGTCTTGGCGAAGTAGTGCTGGGCGTACTCGATAAACAGTGCGTCGATGTTGATGACGTGCCGCTGGATCAGCATGTAGTCCGGGCGCTGCCCCAGTTCCACCAAAGCGCGGGCAATGATGTTGACGAAGCGCCACGCGAACTCCCGGAAGGCCGCGCTGTTGCCTTCACCGGAGAGTTGCCCTGCGATACGGGTGGCGACTTCCGAGATGCGACCGAAGCGTCCTACCGCGTTGTAGCGGGCGCTGATTTCCGGCCAACCGAGATGGAAGATGTAGAACTCGCCTTCACGGCCTGTGCGCTGGGCTTCGACGTACATCCGCTTCAGGAGATCCGCGTCGCCCTTGGGATCGATAACGATCACGACCTCGTGCTCGCCGGCAGCGTTCTTGCGACGGATGTCCTGAGTCACAAACAGCTCGGCCAGCCGCGTCTTGCCCACGCGCGTCGTGCCCAGCACCAGCGAATGTCCGACGCGCTCACCCAGCGGCAGGCTGACGTCCACCTCGTCGGGTTCGATGCCATGCAGCCGCGGCAGGCCACCTACAGGTGGCAGCGGGCGCACAGGGTTGAAAGGAACGTCCCAGCCCGTGAGAGCGGAGAGCCGGGACAGCGGGAACGGCGCGAATTCCAGCCGTTCCTCCAGCCGACGCGCCAGGCGATAGGCCGGTGTCGGCTCCGCGTAGCGGCGAAACTCCGGCCGGTATGTCTGCATGAGCCTATGGGTGTGCTTCTGCTCCCACAGGAATCCGCGCCCGATGAAAAGCCGCTGCTGGCTGACGGGCACATCCTTGCTTGTCATCACGTAGCGCGGCAGGCGGCGGATGTTGCGCCTGTAACGCAGGATGACGCGAGCGTCGCGGTAGCGGATCGCGCCGTAGGCGCCGAACGCCAGGGCGCTGCCGACGCCCATGGCAGGGCTCAGCGCGAGCGACCACGGGGCCACCAGGGACAGAAACGCGGCGCCTGCACACGCTGCGACGGTGTATAGCTCCACCGCTGGGCGTAGCAGAACCTCGATCGGCTGTTTCCCCGACATGGCTTCATTGCTCGATGCCGGTGGCCGTGATCAGCGCCGGGTAGTGCCGCAGGCCCAGGCGATCGGCCAGGTCGTCTCCGGCTACGGGCGCGAGCGGCACGCCCGGCACCAGGGCACGCAGCCGTGCCAGGCCCTGCGCGGTCTCGACATTGACCACCAAGCCGACCGCGCCGCGTTCGCGCAAAGCAATGCCGCGGCGCTGCAACCAGGCCCGGGAGGCGTCGTCGTCGCCGATGACCACGAACGGCCGCAGGCCGGGCGCTTCGATCACGCGCCGCGCGACGGTGCCAGGCGTGAGTTTGGCGCTGCGCACCGGCAGCATCGCTGCCTCGTCCGCGGGTGTGGCGGGAACCTGTGGCGTCGGAATGGGCGGCCGGGCCGGGACATCGGCGCGCGGCTGGAGGTTGAGGGCCTCGTAGTACGGCAGCGCCGACGTGCCACCGCGATCTTCGACCACGATCAGCGGATCGCCGGCACGCGATGCCAGCGGCAGACCCGCCAGCAGCACAAGCAGGCCCCGCAGGGCCAGATGGGATTTCGTCATGGGGAAGTCTCCTGGCGCGTGGCGAGCACCGCGGCGTTTGGGCGTGCGCCCTGCACACGCGCGAGATGGCGCGACACGCTGCGCCGGTAGCGGGCGGCGGGCTCGCCGCCCGCAGGACGGTGGTAGCGGCCGATCGCCAACAGCCAGTCTTCGCCGGACGTGTGCTGCTCCTTCAGGATCTCAGCGGCGATGGCGAGGTTGCGATAAGGGTCCAGCAGGTCGCACGCGCTGGTGAAGCGGTGCTTGTGGTAACCGAGGTTGATCTGGCCCAGGCCTGCATCGATGCGCGTGTGGGGCGTGGCGCGCATTGCCTGTTGCAAGCCCGAGCAGGCGTCGGCGCGCGTGGCGAAGCGGCGCGACTGGCCGGCGACATTGAGGGACCACGGCCACGGGACGATGCGCCCGTTGCGCCGAACACCGCTCTCCTGCAAGGCCACGGCGTAGAGTACGGTCGAGGGGATGCCCGCCCGCTGTGCGGCGAGCTGGTAGGCCGGTGGTGGAACCTCCTGGGCATGGACGGCGCAGGCGCACAGGCCGGTAGCAAGCAGCAGTGCGCGCAAGAGCTGCGAGACGGAGGTCGCTACGGTTGACGCTGCCATTGGCCGTTCACCTCGCGCACAGCCGCGGGCAAGTCACCGGGCAGGCCCAGCGACAGCCAGCGGCCGCCGTCGTGGTTGAGGGTAATGCTGCCGCTGCGCACGCGCGCCGGGTCGATCTGCGCGCGCTTGGCCCAGTCGCGGATGCGTGCATCGTCCTGGCGGCTGCCCACCATATACAGGTCGAACTCGGCACCCGAGGATTGCAGGCGCTGCACGAGCTGCCCACAGGCCGCGCAGCCGTCCTTGACGAACACCGCCATTCGGCCGCTGCCGCGCGCGGTGCCGGCGCCCGGCCCGTCGTCGGGCAGGTTCACGCGCTGCATGCCGGGGTTCAGGCGCTGCCAGGCTTCGTCGTAGGCGCGTTGGTAGGCGAGCAACTTCTCGACGCGGCGTGCCTCGATTTGCACCTGCAGCTCTGCATAGCGCCGCCGTTCTTCGTCGGTGCGTGCCTCGATGCCTAGGGCAGACAGCGGGTCCAGGTTGGGCGAGTAGATGCCCAGCGGCCCATCCATCAGCTCGCGGTAACGCACCCATTCCTGGGGTTGGAGGCCCCAGTTGCTTGCTACTCGGTCGTCCAGGACGCGGGCGGCCAGCGGGCGCTCCTGGCTCTGCGCATTGCGGGCGGGAGCCGTGGCTGACTGCTGCGCCCACGCGGGCCACTGGACTGAAGCCAGTAGGAGTGCGGAAAGGATGATCGACGGCTTCATGTGGTGTGCTCCGATCAGGGAATCGCCACGCGACGGGTCTGGTCGCCGGCTTGGAACACCGCGGCGCTGCCATCGATTGCCTGCAAGCGCCATGGGCCGACCGCATCACCGGGCAGCAGCACCTGAAGCTGGTCGGGCGTGAAGTCCCCACTGCTCGGCGCGACGGACACGCTGCGCTGGCCTGCGCGCAGTTCGGCGCCGACGATGCGGAACGGCAATGGCGGCGGTTCAGACTTGGCTGCGGGCTTGCTCGATGTGCGCGGCTGGACGGGGGCTGCTGCACGCGCGGCGGTCTGGCGCGTCTTGATCTGCTCGATCTCCGCGCGCAGCGCCTGAAGGTCGTCGGCGGCTGCGTAGCCGCTTAGTGTTTTCTCAACCTGGGAAGCGCGTGCTTCCAGGATTTGGCGGGTGTCTTTGAGGTCCGCCGCCGTTGCGACGGCCGGACGCTGCTGGATGGTCTCGATGGCCTCGGCCAGGGCCACCGCCTGCGCTTCGAGGCGTTGCAGACGGGAATCGAGCCGTTCCTGGTCGGCCTGGTCGCTCATCGCCTGGTAGCCGAGGGCCACGATGACGCTTAGACCGAGCAGCCAGAGCCAGAGCAGGCTTTGCACCACCACGGCGGCGGTCGGGCGACGCGAAGATTGCGGAGCGTTCATGGCTGGCCTCCTGGAGTGGAAGGCATCAGCGGGAAGGTCTGCACCGCATCGGCGGCGGTCGGTTCGGGCATGGGTTCGGCGGCCACGCTGTCGCCGGGCCGCTCGAAGCAAATCTGTCGTGCGCGGTCATCCGCGTGCAGTTCCCAGGCCGGACCAGCCAGGGTGAGCAGCGCATCGCGCAAGGTCATGGGACCGAGATGCAGGTGCGCCGCCGGGAGTGGCAGCTTATACAGCTCGATCACGGCATGCGCCGTTTGGCACAGGCTGTAGCCGCTGCGCTTGAGCACATGCCGCAGCCCATCGCCGACCGTGGCGCGGGCATCCTCGGGCATCGACACGTCGATGGTCTGCAACAGCAGGTCGCGCTGCGCCGCTGTAGGGGCCAGTTCGACCAGCGTGTAGCGGGCGTAGCGCACGACCGGGATGTACTCGGGCGCTTCGGGTTCGGGCGCGGCCGAGACTTCCTCGATGGTGTCGGGCGCGACCGGCGCAGTCGTCGTCGCGCAGCCACCGGCCAGCACCGACCAAAGCAGGCCGAGAAATCCCGCCAGCAGGCGGCGTTCGGGATGGTGAAACCAGGGTGGAGAGGGGCACATAGCTCGGCGTCCTGAAACATCGAGCCCTCACCATCGCCGCTCGGGCTACGAGCGGCAGCAAACAATGCGAACCAGACAGCGCCCGATTTGCCGGCAGCGCCTTCACCAAAGAAAGGCCCCAAGTTGGGGCCTGTGAAAATGGGTCTCTTATTTCTCGTCGTCGATGCCCATGCGCTCACGCATTTCGGCGAGGAACGCCTCGGGGGCCATCAGACCATAGCGTGCCAGGCGCACAGGGATGTCCTCCGCATCGAGGTTCCCATCTTCGATGCGCTGTCGCAGGAAATCCGCAATCTCGGCTTCCAGCTTCCGTTGGGTGTCGATGGCTTCGGACGGTTGGGTGTTGGTATTCATGGAAATCTCCTTGGGATGAAAAAAGCGCAGCCACCTCCACGGAGAACGTGGGCGTGGCTGCAAGGTGGGAACAACAGAAATGCCGGCGGCGCTAGGCCGGCTTGTGGCGTGGGAATCAGGCGGCGACCAGTTGCCGGGCCAGTGCGACCTCGACGGAATCACCATCCTGGTTCAGGACATCCAGCCCCGATTCGGGTACATCGCCCGAGGTGGACTGCGAGACCATGATCTTCTTGGCCATCAGTTCGAGGCATGTCATCTGCGAGGAACCGGCGTAGCCGAGATAGATCACGCGCACGGGGTGCTTCTGCCCGATGCGCCAGGAGCGGCGTGCCGCCTGCTGGAGCGAGTACACGTTGTAGCCCGACTGCATGAACACGATCGTCGGGAACTCCAACAGATCCAGCCCCGTCTTGACCAGCTCGGGGTTGGTGATGAGCACGTCGATGCCACGGTCCAGTTGCTCGGCGATCCAGTCTTCGCGGCGGCTGGCGTCCACGCTCGCGCGCAGCACCGCCACCTTGAAGCCCTCCTGCTCCAGCAGCACCTTCAGGCGCGACGTGGTGTCGCGCGTGCCGGTATAGACCGTGTAGGCCAGAACCTTGCGGCCTTGCGCCTTCTCCTCTTTGCAGATGTCGATCAGCTCGCGCTCTTTCGGTGTCACCTCGAACTCGTTGAACTGAGCCGGGACGAACGCCAAGGTGTTGCGCGTGCGCGGATGCACCACGGTCTCCGACCGGAAGCAGCAATCCGGCCAGGCCAGCAGCACGTTGAGGACCACACCCAGCAAGGTCGTATCGCGTCGCGCCAGAGCCTGTTTCAGCTCCGCGGTCAGCCGACCCGCCAGATCGCGGTAGGCCGCGGCTTGCGCCGTGTCCATCGCGACTTCGCGGAACTCCTCGTCATACGGCGGCAGGACGTTGCCGCCGATGTCCTTGAGCTTGAGGAAGATCGTGAACGGCAGGATGCAGCGCAAGACGCCCTTGGGGCCGAAGCCCGGAGCCTTGACCGTGCGCACCGATACCTTGGTGCCCTTGGCCGTCTTGTGCGCCGTGCCGGTGCTCTCGGAGTAGATGTCCTTCAAGACCCCGTGATCGCGCATGAACGCCATCGCAGCCGAGGTCATGCTGCCGCTCGTGGTCGGGCGGTAGCCGTCTTCGATCATCCGCCCAGGCAGGGCTCGGAACAGCAGATAGAACAGGTCGTCCCCATAGCCGCCCATCAGCGTGCCAGTCAGCAGCAAGGTCTTGCGAGCCTTCGCCGCCAGCACGCCCATGGCCTGGCCTTGGGCACTGCCGCCGTTCTTGTACTCATGGGCCTCGTCGGCGATGAGCAGGTCGAACGTGCCTTGCGGCAGGTACCTCTTGATGAACTCGGACGGTTGGTAGCCGCCCTCGCCGAAGCCGAACTCCATGTTGGCCATCGCGCGTTCCATGCGCGTGGCCTGACGGTCGGAAAAGACCAGTTCGCCGTTGCCGTCCATGAGGTTGATGAACTCATGCACGTTGTCCCCCAACATCGAGGCAAGGAAACCATCACCGAAGCGCTTCATGAGCTTCTGCGCGGTGATTTCCCCGATGGTCGGGATGCGCTTCAAGGCTTTGAGGACGGCCGAGGACTGATCGCTGCCGGACAGGCTGCGCGGGCGGATCAGCGTCCACAAGGGCGCGGCGCAATGGCTGCACTTCCTGCGGTACTCCTCGGCTTCAAGCGCGACCGGGTTGACCGGCTCGCCGTCGAGGTCGGTGATGACCGTGCCGCAGTCCGGGCATGCGGCGACGTCGCCGTGGCGGGTGCGTCGCTGGGTGAAGACAGGCTTCCAGTGGAAGCCCATCCGCATCCTCACGCGGCCCAGGACGAAGAACTCCTGACCCGTGGGCTGCACACCCAACTGCTCACGCAGCTTGATGAGCTTGACGAGCGTATCCGGCCCGTTAAGCACCCACACTTTGGCGCCCGCTACCGTCTCCTGGATCTCGCGCCGCCACTTGTAAACAAGGTGCGGCGGCGAAAGAACCAAGGTGCGGCGGTAGCCTTCGGCGTTGAGCACGGCGGCCGTGGCGATGCCGACGGTCGTCTTGCCGCAGCCCATTTCGCCATTGACGATCGCGGCATGTTCGCCACGGTCAATCAGCAGCTCGGCGGCGGCATGGACGACTTCGGCCTGGGCCTGGAACAGCTTGCGCTTGAGGCTGGCGACGATGAGCTGGCGATGTGCCTGCGGTTGGCCGGTATAGACCGGCGGATTAGCGCTGTTGAGGGCGTCGAGCAGTTCGTCGCCGAACTCGCCGACGAAATCCTGAAGGCTCAGGGTCAGAGGGGAAGATTCCGCATCGAGCAGTTCGCCCTGTACGGGCGCGGCTTCAGCGGCATTGGTTTCGAGATCGAGGGACATGGTGATGCTCCAAAGAAAATGGGGCATGCACCACCCCCAGCGGGGCAGTGGCATGCCCCGTGGTGGGAAGTAAATCGGCGCGTGGCCGAAGGTGGTTGAAGGTGCTGGCCTGGATGGCCAGCGGGTGAACCGTGCTCAGTCCTCGGACGGCAGAACGATGACGGTGGCGCGGCGCTCCGCGTCGGTAACGATGCGAATGGCCAGCCCCGGGTGGATCACGTAGTGCGATGCCAGCGAAGCACCTGATTGAAGTGCGGTGCTGTTGGCCTGCCATTGCTGGACGTTGACGTCGCCCCAGTCACCACGGGTGTGGCGCCTGAAGTACGGGATCGGGTCGAGGCGACCCGAGCGGACCAGGCGGTCAATGCCTTTGCTGAAGATAAGCGCCCCGATGGGGAACGCCAGCCTCTGGCAGTAGGTTTCGATGCGATGTGATGCCATGGGCTCCTCCTTGAAAGGTTATTGAGCCACGACACCCCTGGCGGAGTGAAGTGGCTCCGTCAGGTGGATGGGATGACGAGGTGGTGCCTTCAGATCAGGTCGCGCTCTTCGGGAAGCTGGACCACCGTGGTCTGGTGGTCTTCGCTGGTCTTCACGATCAGCACCAACTCCGGCGTGATGCGGTACTGGGAGATCATCAGGTTGTCCTGATCGAGTGCGACATCGTTGGCCTGGCGGGTGGCCTCGTCGATCTCGCCCCAGTCGCCGCGCACGTGGCGCTGTACATAGGACAAGGGATCGATGAGACCTCGGCGGGCCAGCCAGTGCACCTTTTCGCTCAACTGCAACGAGGCCGGTGCGAACAAGGGTTGCTTGTGCGGCGCGGGCCGCTGGAACAGACGTGAGAGCATGGTGTTTCTCCTTCGATGAAGTGCAGCAGGACGTCAGGCGTCCGGGGGATTAGCGGATGGTCAGCACCTCGCCCCGTGTCGGGGAGCCAGGCGTCATGTCCCACGCGCGGATGACGGGCACGAACTTGTCGGTGAGGATGCGGGTCTCGGCGATGGAGCCGTCGTCGCGTTCGGTGAATTCCCGCTGGAGCGTCTTGTCCTTGTGGGTGTCACCCTTGACGACGAGCACGCGCCCGGTCTGGGAGCGCACGACGCCGGAAATCGCACCCGCGGCCAAAGCCAGGGCGAGATGCCAGTGGGACAAGGCTCGCGCCGGTGGACGCAGCGATTGCTGCGCGGCCCCTAGGTGCGTGTCCAGAGACGGCCAGAGACCTTGCAGCCTGCCAACCTCGTCGGTGAACTGTTCGGGCTCCATCGTCACGCGGAAGAAGTGCTCCGGCTCGGCCGGACTGGCGGGGACGATGTACGGCAGGAACGGCCAGTCGCTCGGCAGTTCCTCGGGTTCGACTTCGCCAAGCCCAACCTGCAGCAGCAGATTGCGCACGGCCTTAATCGAATCCGACGCCAGCTCGCGCTGACGCACCCGACGGCCGAAGATCACCACCTGCTTGAACTGCGTCTCCACCGCTCGGTAGATGCGCAGGTCCGTGTAGTGGCGTGTCAGCCAGCCGACCAGCTCCGCGTCGAGCACGTAGCCGGGGACGATGAAGACCAGCACGCCGCCGTATTGCAGCAACGACAGACTGCGCTGATAGAACAGCTTTTCGAGACGGGCGCGGCCTTGGCCCTGATAGCCGATGTTGCCGTTGATGTCCTTGGACAGGTCGCCATACGGCGGATTCAGCCAGAGCAGCCCGAAGGACTGCTTGGAGACCATCGTGTCCATCAGGTCCGCGTGTAGGCAGTGATCGACCAGGCCGCGGGCATGGCGTGCCCGCTCCGCGTCGAACTCGACCGCGAACGCCTTGGCCTGCTCGCGCCCGAGGGCGTGGGCGGCTTCGGCGATCGCCACGCCTTCGCCGGCGCAGGGATCAAGGATGCACATCGGCCCGTCGCTGGGCATCAGTGCGTTGAGGGCTCTTTCGAGCGTGGGTTCGTCGGTTGGGTAGTAACCGTTCTTGGCGAAATTGCGGGCGAGCCGCGGGAACATGAGGGCCATGGAAGTCTCCTGGTTGGCGGGGGATGAATGGCGGAAGCACGCCAAGGCGTGCCTCCGTGGGTGGGTCAGGCCGCTACCGCTTCCGGCGTCCAGATCTTGGCCGGATACGGATAGGCCGTGAGCACGTCACTGCGGATCAGGGAACCCAGCGCCAGGGTCAGCGCCGGCACGTCGATGGCGAGCCGATGGCCTTCCAACGGCCCGAGGGCGAACGGAAGGCGGGCCAGCATCTCGCGGGTTTGCAGCAGTTCCAGCACGGTCTCGCGCCAGTGGTCGAGCAGCGGCAACGGGCAGGTGTCCCGCACCAGCATCCACAGGCGGTCAAGCCGGTGGGCGCTGCCCTGTGGCAGCAGTGCCAGTGCGCTGGCGTTGGCCTTGTCGGGCTTGACGCAGCGCCGGTCGAACAGCCACACGTTGGAGAGCGATCCGAACAGCGTTCGCCGGTAAGCGCGCGTGATGCGCTTTTCCAGGCGATCGACGTTGCCGATGAACACCGGGACGCTGCCGCCCTGGTCGGTGATGACGTGGAACTGGTCCAGTCCCTGCTCGTCGCGCCCGAGGGTCAGGCGAGCGAGGAACTGCTGGACGGCGGTGTCGCGCGCCCAGATGGACAGGAAGATCAGGTTGCCCTGGTCATCGCCGACGCAGGCGTCGGCCATCACGTCCGGGCATTCGTCGATGCGGTACAGCGTGGAAGAAGTATTGGTGGGCATGGTGGTGTCCTCGGATGAACGGGAACAGCATCGCCCGCTGGGGCAAGTACTGCCCCGGGGGGTGGAAGAAAATCGCTCAGTCCGGCTCGAACTGCCGGGTGTGCGGGTTGAAGTGAAGCGCCTCGTCCACCGCGGTGATCGGCGTGAAGCCGTCCAGGTAGATGTTGTTGAGGTACTGGTCGCGGTAGGTCAGTGCCTGCCGTGCCTGCTCCTCGGTGAGGCCGTTGTCGATGAAGTACCCCAGCATTTCTTCGTCGGAGGAAAGTTCGTCGTTGGACAAACTGCCTTCAACGAGCTTCAACAGCGAGGCGGGGAGCGCAGCCAGGATCGGGTCCATGTCGGTTCCTCCTGACTCAGGCCAACAGCGCCGCGGCGGGTGCCGTGGATGCCGTGGGGGTGCGACGCCGCGCGTGGTAGGCGCGAACGCCTGCACGCCAGTCGGCGGACTGCTCCGGCGCCATGTCGAGGTAGCTCAACGGGCACGAGTAGTAGTACGGGTGCATGGACTCGTCCAGCGGCTTGTAGCCCCACTGGTTGCCGCTGCGTTCCAGAAGATCGCAGCGGATGTAGCGCAGGGACTGGCCCGGTGCGAGATCACGATGCACGCCTTCGGCCTTGGCCGTCACTTCCGCGACGGACCAGAGGACGTTGCCGCGCAGCGTGTGGGCGATGACCTTCACGCTGGCGCGCTCGGTCTCCTGCTGTGCGATCAGTTCCGCGATCAGTTCAGACCGCGATTGAGGTGAGAAATACCAGCCCATGAGAGGCCTCCTGAAGAAGTAAAGCCGGAGGCCTCCCCGTGGGGAAGAACCCCCAGCGGGTGATGGAAATGCCGCGTGTGCGGCGAAGGAACCTATGCTTTGCCCTCAGTCCCAGTCGTCATCGTCGCGATCACAACCGGCCGGGCAGTAGCCGAACTCGATCCCATGCGAGCAGTAGCCATGCTCCGCATTCCAGTCCTGGGTTTCCTGCCGTTCGGCAGGTGTTGCGTAGTCCCATTCCCGGGTCGCGATTTCCAGCGCTTGAGTGCGCTGGTCATGCGGCAACCGACTGGCTTGCGCGTCGATCTCCGAGCTGAAAAGCGTGACCCAGTGATCCCAGGACAGGCCGCAACCACGTTGGGCATGCTCGGCGGCCGTCTTGCAAACGGCGCGCCACGCGGTTTCGTCCAGCGCGGAACGGGGTGTATCGCAAGCGATGGTGGACATGATGGAGACCTCCAGAAGAAAGCCGAGGCCTCCCCCCGCATGGGGAAGGAACCCCGGCGGGTGGATGAAGAACACCGCGGATGCGGCGTCCGCAATCACGCAGGTTGCAGTTCGGCCTGGCGGCTCCACTCCTGCGTCTTGAAGTCCAGCGCGTAGCCCAGTTCGCCCAGGCGGGCGATCTGCGCGCGCAGGGCGCGGCGGTCGATGGTCGAATCCAGCTTCACGGACTCGCCCAGCGGCCACAACAGGCCGAACAGCGCGGCGTCGCCATCCTCGGTGCTGCCGGCGGCAGCAGCCGCAGCAGGCGGCGCGTCCACGCCGAAGGGCGTGGTATCGACCAGCGGGTCCGCGGACGCCTGCACGGGTGCAGGTTTGGCGGACCTGGATGCCTTGGCGGGCTTGGCCGGCGTTGCCACAGGCTGCGTCCCTTGCTCTTCATCGAGCGGATCGACTTCCTGCGGGGCGAAGCTATGTGCTTCGGCCTTGCTCAGCTTGTCGATGCCGAAAAGTGTCATACCGTCCAGGTTGGCGCGCATCTCGAAACGCATGCTGCCGTCGCTGATCGGATAGCCTTTGAGGAAGATGTAGCGAAGAACGAACTCCCCTTGGTACTTGCCCTCGGGGTATTGCTCCAACTCCGCGTCTTTAATCGTGAATTTTCCGAGTTGGCATTCGAGCTTGCCAACATTGAACTTTCCGTTGCGGCCGTGAATGGTGCGCAGCGCGAGCTGGCCCGGGACGATGATGGGCGTGGCCGATTTCTCGGGTGCCGATGTGACTGCCATGATGCTTCTCCTTGAGGAATAGGAAAAAGGCAAGGCCCCGTGAGGGGCCATGCCGGATCAGAACGAAGCAGCCAATGCCGGCTCCTGCTCTTCGACTTCACCTGCGGGCTCGCGCTCGGCGGGCTTGACAGGCTGGTCGGCAGCGGTGTCGGCGGCGTCCTCGGCTTCGGGCGCGGGTGCGTCCTCGGCCTGCGCCTGGTTCGTCGGATAGACCTGCGTGCCGTCGATCTTGATCAGACCGATGTGGATCAGCGTCGATTCCAGGCTCGCTCCCGGCTCCCCGGCGCGCTCACCCTTGGTGCGGATGTACGGATCGATCTTCATGTCGTTCAACTTGAAGGCGATCAGCACCTTGCGGTCCCCTTCGATGGCCTGCACGCACCGGCGAACCAGGTGCTCGGCTTCAGGGGTGGCGACGATGGTGTCGAAGTACCGATAGTCCGGTTCACCGACAGGCCCGGCCAGAGCCGCGACGCAGCACGACAGGAACGGATCGCCATCCTTGGGGGTGACGTCCTTCGGACGGCTAAGGTAGCCGATGCCGCGGGTGATCAGCTCGTGCTGCTTGATGGAAGCCAGTTCGGCCCGGTCAAGCGGCTCGGCCTTGAGCAGTCGCGCCTTGAGAGACGCGGCGGCTTCACCCTTGCGCTCGCCCTTGTCGCGGATGTACGCATCGCCCCACAGGTCGCCGAGGCGGAAGCGCACCAGCGGGCGCTGCTTGGGATCGTCAACGCCGATGTAGCGCTGGACGAGGTTCTTGGCCTCGGCACCCGAGACCTTGACGTCGAAGTAGCGGTAGCTGGGGTCCCTGGCGGGGCCGACCAGCGCGGCAACGGTGCATGCCAGGAAAGGCTGCGCACGGCGGCCGCCCCGGACAGGCACTTCACGGACACGCTGGATATAGCCGATGCCCGAGGTGTGGAGGTCGAAATACGATTTCTCGTTGGACGTGGTGTTCATGGTGAATCTCCATAGGGAAGAAGCGGAGACACACCAGCCCCACGCATGCGGGGAAAGGTGCGTAACCCCGCGGTGGGTCGATAAGGCGAAAGCATCCGCCACCAGAGACTGGTGGCCGCTCGCGGATGGATGCGGTGCGAGCTGGCTCGGTCACGCAGTGGGAACTGCGACGCAACCTCGAAGACCGATGGTTGCCCGGCATGTCGCTGACAACGTCAGCAGGCATGGGGTCAGCATGGCCGGGCCTCGCGCGCGCGACAGCAATCAATCGGCATCCGGGCGCTTCCCATTTTTTCCAGGCTGCCCAGTTCCGCCCAAAAGAAAGCCCCCGAAATGGGGGCTTCAAGGGGTATGCGGACATTTTTGGACTACGCCGATTCCACCGCCGCCAGTGACAGATACGTAGCGGTGGCGGACAGCTCCAGATCATCTGAGCTTTGCAGAATGCGAGTGAAAACGCTGTCTTTCGGGTCGAAGAACTCGCCGAAGTCGTCGCCGCCAAGCTCGGCGCGTGCCAGTTCCCACCAGTCATCGAACGGGTCGGTATCCGGGTTGCAGCCGACGGCATAGGCCAGCAGCTTCACGCGGCCATCGGGGCGGCGCTCTCCGCGCTCGGCGAGGAAGTACACGCCCTGGTCCTTGGCCAGGGCGACGCGGCATTGGTTGGCGATGGCCTCGGCAAGCACGGGGCGCAGGTCGGAGCCTCTGAATCGCAGTGACATGGTTGAAATCTCCTGTATGGATGAAGAAAAAAAGCCCTCCACCGAAACGGATGGAAGGCTTGTGGGGCAGTCGCCGATAGGCTGTGGACTGATCAGTCGTGCCGCTAGGCTTCCTGTCTGGCACGTCAGGCTGGAATCGCCTGACGTTGCCGAGAGGCTTTGGCGTCGATCATGCTCACGTCGATCAGGCGCCAGCGCCCGTCGTCGATGAGCCGCTCCAGCACTTCACCGAGCATGTCGAAATACACCCCGTCGTGCCTATCGATCAACTCACCGTCGCGGTGCAGCTCCACCACGTAGGTGTCGCCGCCACGGTCGTAGAGGATCGTCACCTGACCCTCGAACTTGGTGGTTGAGACCGTGAAGCTGATCGCCGGCGGGGTCTCGATGATCTTGGAGGGCTTGGGATCGACCCAGGCGAAGTCGCGGGCACCTGCATCGACCAGCATGTGGGTGATGCACCGGAACCCGTCGGGCGCGGGCATCTCCTCCAACTGCTCGATGAGTTGGCCCAGCTCCATGCACTGCGGCTCGGGAATGGGCAGCTTGGCGGGTGCTTTGCCAAGGATATGCCTCGTGATGGTGTAAGGCGTGCCATCCGAAGTCTTCTCGGTGACGACTTCCGGGGTGTCCGCGCGCAGCCCGTCGAAACGTCGCCGGGCGTAGGGTTGGACATGGACCTTGGCGCCCTCGCTGGGAACGGTGGTCACCAGGTTGGGATCGAGCACGGCGAACTCGGAAGGCTTGAGCTTGACGACGATGGCATCGTCGGTCGCGGAGACTACCTTGCCGTTGAAGGGCTGAGGGTCGATGGCGAAGCCCAACGTCGAGGACTGCGGCTGATCATCGAATACGCGGTATTTGAACGAACGCACGTTACGAGGGACATGGCCCGCGACAAGCGAAGGCATCATGGATTTGATGAGGGAACGGTCCATGGGAATCTCCTTGAGGAAGAACAAGGGATTCCCCGCCCGCAAGGGAGAGGTCCCTTGTGGGTGGCGTGAACGGACGGGGTACGTCCATAGAAAGAAACGACCAGCACGGTTTCCCGCACTTGCAGCCTTGAAGGTCTCGGCTGCCAGGGCATGTGTCGGCAACGCCGACGAACATGGAGCAAGGATGGCTCTGGAATGGGCGGCCTGCTTGCAAGAAATCGCACAGCGTCGCACCCGCTTTCCTGCGCTGCGGACAAGAAAAAGCCCCTCGAAAGGGGCTTGGTTGGGTCAGGCTTCGTACACGAAGTAGTGCTCGCGCTGATGTGGGAAGAAGACATGCTTCCATGTATCGCCGCTGGTGTTGCCACCGTCGAAGACGACCATTTCGTAGTCGTCAATGTCGGTGTCCACCAGGTCGGCGCTGGCGATATGGCGCATGTGCAGCGTGCCGCTCATGCGCTCGAATACCAGGATCTGGCCGATGGCGTCGTCCTGGCCCATGGCATTGACGCAGGCGCCGAGCTGGTGCTCGAAGTCTGGCGTGCGCGAGATGAGGTCGGGGAACATGAGGTTGCTCCTATGAAAATGGACCAGCCCGGCTCCGGGAGGGAGACGGGCCGGTATGGGGGAGAACAAAGAGGAAGGATGTTGCGTCGAGCGGCTGCTAGGATTCGGCCAACGGCAGGCCCAACAGCACGGGTGCGTCGGCGTCGAGAATCAGGATGCGCACGTCGGCCTGGCCAGCCAGTTCAATGACGTTCGCCAGGTCATCCGGCATACCCTTGCTTCGGTGCTCCTGGCGAAGCTGCTCCGCACTGATGCCCTCGGCGTGGTCCAGGTTCTTGTCCGTCCAGGGGGTGGAGATCAGCTTGATGCCGATCGCCGGGCTGTACGGAACCCGGAACGCGATGAACAGGAATGCCTCCGGCGTAGCGAGGTCTGCCAGGTTGGCGAGGTATTGGCCGGTTTCTTGGCTGATGTGTGCGCTGCTGATTTCCCAGCACCGGCTGTAGTAGCCGGTCTCGAAACTCAGGCGCTGTACGACTTCCCGCGCTGCCTCTGCCGAATAGGCGTCGCCGACGTGGATGGGGCGACCGTCGAAGTCGTCGCCATGGATGGCATAGACCACGGCACCGATTACACCTTCGCCGCTGACACCTTCTGCGGTATCGCATTCGGCCAGCACCTCGGCACTCACGGGTTCGGGACCATTCCTGACCACGGCGAAATCGCTGGTGACGATGCACGAGGATGAAATCAGTTCCTCGTCGGAAAAGTGCTTTTGACTCGCGTGGATGATTCGCCAGACATGCGGGCTTCCGTCGTCGTAGCCGATGCACAGCGTGCGGACGATTTTTAGATTCCAGTAGCCGCGGAGAAAGGGATTGGGTTTCTGGGACATGGGAACTCTCCAGATTTGAATAATGGGGCCAATCCCCGCCACCGGGAATTGGACCCGGTGGGTTGAAAGTGGAAAATGCGTCAGTCGGCGCTGATCGTTGGCGTCTGAACCAGCCGTTCGGCGATGCGATGGCGCACATTTAGGCGAAATTGCTCATCGGTGATGCCGGCAAGCAGGTTGGCGGCCTCCAGCGCGATCAACGCTGAGGCCTCTTCGATGTCGGCGGCCAGGATGGTGTTGCGCAGTTGATCGCCGAGTTGAAGCGCCTGCGAGGACGTTCTGAAGACCTGGACCTCGCGGCTCAGGTAGCAGCCGTTGCCGCCGAACTCGAATAGCCTTGGCTTGCTGCAATACCAGCAGCCCTCAAACTGGATGGCGGTCAGGTTATGGCCGTCATCGAAGCGGGTAGCGATCAGAAGCAGGGCTTCCAGGTCGGCGCTGTCCTCGAATTGGTGGTGCTCGATCAGGTTCTCCCGCTCCCCGTCCTGGTCAGCACGGAAGTGCGCGGCCAGCCGTTCAAGCAGAGGCGGAATCGACAACTCAGCACATCTGTCCAGCGTGGATCATTGGTTTCGGCGATCTGGGCGATGTAGGCCTGCCCATTGCCGGGATGGTTTTCGTCGAGCGCGAAAGCACCGAACAGTGCCTTGATGACGGGAGTAACGCGGTTGAGCACGAGAACGCCCGTGCCTTCGTAGTAGTTGTTTGCCATGCTGGCTCCTTTCGAGAAGAGCGGAGCCAGCCCATGCGGACGATGGCATCCGCAGGGAATAGCCCAAGGCCGTTGGCGTCGGGCGATGGGGAAGAAAAATTGAGGGACATGGCCTTATGGGCGCATGTCCCTCACGGGGGGGCGAGAGGACAGTGGCGTGCCGGAGACCGGCTCACCAACCGCTGTAGTTCACCAGCAGGTCGGCGATGACCTTGCGGCGTTCCAGATCGAGACCGTCGAAGTCCGACAGCCCGTGGAAGCGGCAGCGCTTGAGCATGGCACCGCCCTCGCGCGCGTTGTAGAAGCTGACCATGGCGGACAGGAACATGCGTTCGCCGCTGCTCAGGACGCCGAGGGCATCGTTGAGCCGCAGCATGTCGGGACGCAAATCCCACTTGGTGTTGGCCTGGTTCAGGCCTTCACGGGTGCCGTCGCCGAACCACTCGGGACCAGCAATCTCGACACCGCGCTTCCAGGCCTCGAAGAAGGCTTGGGGCGCGGCAGCGAAATGCTGCTCTTCCCGCATGATCTGATCGACGACTTCCCGCGGCAGTAGCTGGTTCATGACGTGATTTCTCCAGTTGGATCAGGGAATGGCGAGCTGGGACCAGCCGCCTCTTTCGAGGGCGCGTTGAGCCGCGGCATAGCTGCGGAAGTACTCGCGGGATTCCCGCGAAACGGGACCTTCGGTATCGCGCGTGCCGATGTAGTGGCCGGCGGCGCTTTGCAAGACTTCGAGCGGCAGGAACTTGCCGCAGTAGGTCAGGGCCAACTGGCCGAAAGAGGCTTGCTGGGACATGGACGGGCTCCTTGGAAAAGCGGGGCCTTGTCCCTCACGGGATGGCAGCTCCCGCACGCGGTTGATAAAAAGCATCAGCGTCACGGGGACGCTCATCCGCAGAATTGATGCGATGCGGACTGGTGGGTGACGCGGGAGAGACCCGCGGCAGCCTGGAACCCTGGCTGCTGGCATGTGCTGACGAATCAGCGAACATGCAGGCAGCTTCGTGCGAGGGCTGCGTCGCGTCAGTTGGAAAACGGCATTCGGCCCAGCCCCGATTGATGAGCACCGGAAAAGAAAAGCCCCGCATCGAGTACGGGGCTGTCAGGAGGGTGCGGTGGCGCTGGGTCAATCGGGCTTGTCGCCCAGGACATGCTGCTTCCACAGGTCGAATGCCCGCTCGGGCGGAAGCTCGGCGAGGATGACGATGGGCTGGGCCTGCCTGGTGCGCAGCGACGCGAAGTACGCCTTGCGGTCGGCGATAGCCTTGAGCTTGATGCCTTTGATGAACAGCAGTTTGCCGTCCTTGATGAACAGCACCTTGTTGCCGATGTCGCGGTTGAAGGCGGCTCGCACCTTGCGCTCCGCGTGCATGGCATCGGCCAGTTCATCGACCAGGAAGTCGAGCGTCATGTCGATGTAATGAGGGTCTTCACCCTCCTGACCTAGATCGAGCGGCGCAGGCGGCAAGCCCTTGGCAAAGGCTTCGGCCTGAGCCAGCAGCGTCGTCTTGCCATTGAGCGCGCGGAGGAATGTCGAGCCGCCATGCCCGTCGTTGCGGGCCTCGGCGATGGGAGTGCCGTCGAACACGATGGTCGCGGTGAAGCACAGCGTTTCCTCGCTGGCGAAGTCGGCGACCTTGAGGTTCTTCAGCGTGATGCGGTCTTGCTTGGTGATGGTGTCCATGGGAAGTCCTGAAATCGACCGGGTGGCGACATGCCCCTGACGGGACGTGGCGACCATCCCGTGGGTTGGAGAAAGGAGGCATCGGTGCCCCGGTGGGCAGCGTTCGCCGGTGAGATGCCGAAGCGAACTGGTGGGTGGCGTGGGCGGAACCCACGGCAGCCTTGACACCCTGGCTGCGGGCTGCTGCCGATACATCGGCAATGCAGGGGGAGAATGGCGCGGCCGGCAGGCTGCGTCGTCGATCAATCCGAAGCGGTCGAGTCCGTCTTGTGCAGGCACTGCACCAGCCGGTTGCCCAGCCAAGCCATGCACGGGACGGCCATGGAGTTGCCAATCGCCTTGTAGCGCGGAGCGTCTGCGGCAGGCTTGCCGCGATAGGGGATCAGCGTGTAGTCGTCGGGCATGCCCTGCAGCCGCTCGCACTCCATGGGCATCAGCCGCCGCACCCGCCATTGCGACCAGTCCGCTGCACCGGATTCATTCCAGTCGTAGCGGAAATGTGCCTCGAAGTCGGGGGCCAGGACATGGGGCTTGTCTGCGCCGCCGCCGCTGGTACGCAACGCCGCCGCAACGCTTCCGCCCAGTTCGGCGGCAAGACCCTGCGTCCGTCCCCGCAGGGCAACGCAGGCCACCATCGGCACACCGTAGCCCGGCTTGCCGTTGGACAGGACGGTGCAAGACACCTGTCCATGGCCCGACTCGAAGCGCACTTCGCCGCGATTGTTCTGCGCGAAGGCGATGGCGGGCACGACGCCTGCGTTCGCATGGCTGTTGCGATGCCCGCCGGCACGCAGCGTCGGCGTCAGTTCGATCGTGGCGTCCGCGCCGCTGCCCTGGGCGGTGAAGGCGATGATCGGCACGCCCTTTCCCGTACCGTCCTCGCTGCTGCCCTTGCCGTTGTTGGCGGTGTCGAGGGTGTGGGCGATGCTGCCGGCGATGGACTGCACCATGAACGTCTCGGTGCGGATGTCGTGCTTGGGACCCGCGGCCATCAGGCATGCCGCAACATCGACGGGGCCAATGCCGCCGCTGAATCCGAACGTCGTCGTGACCTTGCCGTAGGGCTGGTTCAGTCCAGCGAATCCTGCGTATCCGCCTGCTGCTGCAGCACCCGGTCCAGCAGCGCGGGCAGCTTCTTGCCACGGCGCACGGCCCGCAGAAGAATCCCCGCGCAGGCCTGTGCGCTCAAAAAGTACTTCGGAGGGATCGAGGTCATCACCACCACATGCCACAAGAAACACGCGCTTGCGGCGTTGGGCGACACCGAAATATTGAGCGTCGAGCACGCGCCAGGCGATGCGGCGGCGGGGTCCAGACACACAACCAGCGTGCGCCCATTTTTCCCCTGGCGGCTGGAGCGCACGGCTTTCTCCGGCCAGTGCTCCCAGGAAATGCCCGAAGGCATTGCTGCGGTCGTTGAGGACGCCGGGGACGTTTTCCCAGACGAGCGTTGCCGGCGGGCGGCGGTCTTGGTGGCGGGTTTGGTCGATGGCATTTGCAAGCTCCACATAGGCAAGGGTCAAGGCGCCGCGCGGGTCGTTCAGCCCCTGGCGCGCGCCGGCAACGCTGAACGACTGGCACGGCGTGCCGCCGACCAGGATGTCGGGCGCCGGCACGGTGCCGGCGCGCACCTGACGGGCGATCGCGGTCATGTCGCCCAGGTTGGGCACATGGGGGTAACGGTGGGCGAGCACGGCGCTCGGGAACGGCTCGATCTCGGCGAACCACGCGGCTTTGAGGCCGAGGGGTTGCCATGCGAGGCTCACGGCCTCGATGCCGCTGCACACGCTGCCGTACAGCAGTGGCGCGGCCTGGGGTGCACCGCGAAGGGTGCAAGGTTGCGGGTTCATGTCGGGTCTCCTGTTCGTGTGGCCCGGGGCGGGCCGGGACGTTGATAGGCAGGAGAAAGGCGCCGAAGGCCCTGCGGCCTTCGGCTCGGGAGGACAGAACCACCCGTGGGCTGGTGCAGGCCCGGTCGTCGCTAGAACCGTCTGCTCATCAGCAATCACACCCGGCGCATGTCGTGGTTCGCGCCGGCATCGTCTGGCGCACATCCGCGCACAAAGGGAGCCCGTTTTTGCGCCGGCGGGCACCGGCACCGAATACCGCTGACCACGAAGGGTCTCCGGGTGGCTCGCGCAGCTTGGCAAGCCACCGGGGGACCCTTCGCAGAGGCGGGAGAAATGCAGATCAGCAGAACGCGCAGGAGGCGGTTCGCGGAGAAGCTACCTTCAGGTCCCGCGGCCGGGGATGACCAAGCGGGACGCGCACACGGACAAGAAGGCGTTGCGCGCTGGGCGTCCCGCAGGGCGTGCGGAACACAGGCCGCGCCGCCGATGGCGGGCACGGCTCACGGGGAACGGGGTCGGTCAGGAGCCTTTGCGGCCGCTGCGGCGCGGGCGCGAGGCACCACGCTTGGACGTGCCGGATTCGACCGGCAGCGTGCCTTTGCAGTCGGGGTAGCGACTGCACGACCAGAATGGGCCGCTCTTGCCGGTGCGCTGGCGCGTCGGTGCGCCGCACTGTGGGCAAGGCGGTCCGTGGGGAACCTTGATGGACAGGGACGTGCTGCCGTACTGCGCGATCAACTGTGAGATCCATGCAGCCTGCTTGCCGATGAATACGTCCAGCGTGAGCTGTCCAGCTTCGATCATGTCCAGCGCCTGTTCCCAGACGGCGGTTGTCCCTGGGTCGGCAATCGCTGTGGGCACCGCGTCGATCAGGGTGAAGGCCGCATCCGAGGCGCGGATGGCGCGGCCCTTCTTCATGAGGTAGCCCCGCGTCAGCAGGCCACTGATGATGTTGGCCCGCGTCGCTTCGGTGCCGATGCCGACCGTATCCTTGAGCTTCTGTTTCAGGCGCGGGTCCGAGACCAGTTTGGCGACGCCCTTCATGGACTTGACCAACTCGCCCTGCGTATAGGGCCGAGGGGGCAGCGTCTTGAGCGCCTTCAGATCGACGTCGGCCACCTGACATGCCAGGCCCTCGCGCAGCGCGGGCAGTACCTGGCTGCGCGCCGCAGGGTCGCCATCCTCCTCGGATTGCGGTTCGGCCAGCACCAGGCGCCACCCCTTGACGACGACCTGCTTGCCGGTGGCCGCCAGCGTCTGCTGGCCGCAGGAGAGGTTCGCCACAGTGCGGTCGAACTCGTGGTGAGGAAGGAATTGCGCCAGGTAATGCGCCCGGATCAGCCGATACACTGCCAGTTCCTTCTCACTCATGGTCGAGAGGTTCGCCGGTTCGAGCGTCGGGATGATGCCGTGGTGAGCAGACACCTTCGCGTCGTTCCAGGCGCGTGAGCGTTGAGTGCGGTCGAGCTGGTCCATGATCGGTCGCAGCAAGGGATCGGTCTTGACCAGGCTGTCGAGGACCGTTGGCACCTCGGCGAACATGCTTTCGGGCAGGTAGCCCGAATCGGAGCGCGGGTACGTCGTGGCTTTGTGCGTCTCGTATAGGGCCTGAGCAATGTCTAAGGTCTCCTGCACATCGAGCCCAAGCTGCCTGGAACACACCTCCTGCAAGGTCCCCAGGTCGAACGGCAGCGGCGGGCCTTCCCGCACGCGCTCGGTTTCGACCGCCACCACCTGGGCGCTGTCCGCGGCGCGGATCTGCTGCGCGGCGTGCTGCGCGATGGGCTGCTGCAGGCAGCGGCCGGCGTCGTCGGTGCATGCTTTCGGGGGAACCCACTGCGCGGTGAAAGCCTGGCTGCCAGCGGACAGGGACACGTCGATGGCCCAGTACGGCACGGACACGAAGGCTGCGATCTCGCGATCCCGGTCCACGACCAGTTTGAGCGTCGGGGTCTGGACGCGACCGACCGACAGCACGCCGTCGTAGCCGGCCTGCCGCCCCAGCACCGTGAACAACCGGCTGAGGTTCATGCCGACGAGCCAGTCCGCCCGAGAGCGCGCCAGCGCCGAGTAGTACATCGGCAAGGTCTCGGCCGATGGCCGGAGCTTGCCGAGTGCGGCGCGAATGGATGCGTCGTTGAGCGCCGACAGCCACAGCCGCTCGATGGGGCCGCGGTAGCCGCACAGGTCGATGATCTCGCGCGCGATCAACTCGCCCTCGCGGTCGGCATCGGTAGCGATGACAAGCTGGGTCGCCTTCGCCAGAAGCGCCTTGACGACCTTGAACTGCGTGGCGGTTTTCGGTTTGACCTCGACCCGCCAATGCTGGGGAATGATGGGCAACTGCTCGATGGACCAGCGCTTCAACTGCTCGTCGTAGGCTTCGGGCGCTGCGGCTTCCACGAGATGGCCGATGCACCAGGTGACGGTGACGCCGGAACCGTTGAGGCAGCCTTCACCGCGCTGCGTGGCACCGAGAATCCGGCCAATGTCTTTGCCCTGGGAGGGCTTCTCGCACAAGAACAGCCGCATGTCCGTCCATCCCGATTCCCGTTGTTCATGGAGTTGCTGGAATCGAGGATGCCGAGCGCCACCTGGGGCAGCAGCAAACAAGCCGCATGCAGCGGCGACCGCTTTCACGGAATGGAATGGCTTGGGCGGGGTGGCGCGTGGCCGCAGGTGTGCGGACCGGAAGCCGCGATTTGCGGGAGCGCGTGGAAGTCGGTGGACGTTGGTGGAGCTATCCCCTGGGGATAGCTCGCGAGCGCATGGAGGGCGGCGAAGCATTGCGGCCGCCGCCCTCCATGCCGGTTCACTTCCTGCGCTTCGCCTCCTTCGGCGCGGTCGATTCTTGAGCGGCCTGGGGCTTCGGTTCTGCCTCCTGCGGCTTCGGACTGAGGGCCACGGACTCGATGCGGTACGGCAGGATGCCGACGCTGCGCGCATTGATTTGCCAGGTTTCGCGCGGCTGATCCTCGTTGTCCGTCCAAGGTTCGCGCTCCATGCGGCCGACGACCAGCACGCGCATGCCTTTCTGGTACAGGTCCTTCCAGTGCTCGGCGTCGCGGTGCCAGATTTCCACCGGCGCCCAGAAGCCGCCCCGGTCCTCGAACGTGCCATCCTTCTTCGGCACAGGGTTGTCGAAATAGACGTTCAGGCGTAGCAGGCGGCTGGGTTCGTCGTTGCCGTTGGGGAATTCGCGGTACTCCGGTGGCGAACCGATGTTGCCTTCGCCGGAAAAATGCGTGCTCATGGTGTGATCTCCGTGGTGGTTGAAATACCCGTGCCTCGTCGGCGCCGGGAGCGTGCTGGATGCCCGGCGCAATCACCGATCGCGCATTGCGGCGGGAATGGGCGTGAGCCGGCGCAGGTAGGCGTCGTCCGCCTCGGCCGCCTTGCTGGCGCATTCCTGCGCCTGCCTGCCCAGGGTGTGCAGCAGGCTGATCTGCATGTTCAACGTGATGCGCTGCAGCTCGATCGCGTGCAGGTCGGCCAGCAGGTTGACGGGTGTGCTGCTGCTGGCGACCAGCTCCCGCCACAGCGCCACGCCCATGGCCGATCTGTCGTGTCTGCGCCAGCGCAAGAAGACGGTTCCTGCGCCAGTGGTCTGTTGGGCCAGTTCGATGGGCAGCAGGTGGAAGGGGTGCCCGCATGCCTGCTCCAGCACCTGTCGCTGTGCCAGGGCAATCAACTCGTCGCGCATGGCGAAGCACTGGCTGGCCCAGGCCTCGAAGTCCCCTTTACCCTTAAAAGGCTTTAAAAGGCCTTTTAGATAGGCCGCGTGTTCCAGCCGCATGAAGGCACCCTGTTGCAGGCCTCGGAAGTAGCGGGTCGGTGGGTTCGGATCGCTCATGCCGGCTCGTCCTCGCCGGCTGCGGCTTCGGGCGACTCTGCGGTGGTGGTTTCATCGCCGGGCAGTGATGCTTCGGCAGGACCGTCGCCGCGCTGCTGCAGGCCACGGCGCACGATGGGCGGCGCAAACTTCGACCGGCGCGTGCCTTCCAGCACGTCCTGCGGCAGTTCGCCATACTTCTCCAGCGCTGCCCGCGCTGCGGCATTCTTCGACGCGAAGTCATCGCGTGTGCAGCCCGAATAGCGATACTGCTGGGCCAGCGAGAACAGGCTGCGCAGTGAATGTGCGCCCTCGTTGAGCCAGCGTTCCAAGGTGATGCGGTCAATGAGCGCGGTGTGATGGGCGAGGATCAGCTTGCGGGCGATGTCGTCGTAGTCGGCCAGGAGATAGACCGCGGCAAAGCCGAGCTGCGCGTTGACGAAGAGCGGGAGCTTGACCGGCTGCACGTTCAGGTTTTCGCCCAGGCTGAGCGCCGGCGGCACACTCGCCAGCGCCTGGTCCACCTGCTCGCGCAGCGATTGCAGCGTGACCTTGGTGTGGTCGAGCTTGTCCTCGATGCGCAGCATCCACCAGTCCGAGTACGGATCGTCCTGCTCCGAGCCCCGCCGCATCTTGTTCATCTGGGCGATATAGCCATTCAGGCCGACGATGCCCGGTCGCCCCTCGGCGGCGGCGCGACCATGCCAGATGCGGGAAGCGTGATGGGTGTGCAGGGTCAGCGACATCGCACTGCGCAGGGAGCCGAGATTCAGTTGCAGAGGTTCATTGGTTGCCATGGTGTCCGCTCGTTGTTGGAAAAGGAGCGGCCAGCTTCGACAGGAAGCGGAAGGCAGTCAGTCAAGAATCCGAATCCCGGCGGGCCCCGGTTTAGGGCGTGGCGGTTGCATGCGGCGCGAGCTATCCCCAGGGGATAGCTCCATGGAGCGCCAACGAACGCTGCACGCCGGGATCAGGGGGGGCAACGCCGATGCTGCGGCAGATGGTCGATCCCAGGCCTGCGACAGCTTGGCGTTGTGCCCAGCAGCGGAACTATCCCCAGGGGATAGCTCTACTGGCGGCCATGGGCATCTAGTTTCACCGCCTTGCATGCCGACTCACTTGCTGGCGAGCAGATTGCGTAGCCGCTCGATGTGCTGCTTGGCGACTTCTGGCGGCACTGGCTTACCCTGCGGCTGAGGTGGCGGTGCTGGTGGTGGTCGCTCGTTTGGCGGGACGGATGCCGATGGCGCGTCTTTCTTGGCCCAGGCATTGAACTCGCCATGGATGGCGCGCTGAATGATGCCGAACAGATACCCCGCAGGATTGCGGATGCCATGACTGCTGCATCGTGTGGCCCATTCGTCCAGCACGGCCTGTCTCAGCGCGGCATCAACCTGCTGCAATGCCACCCTGGCACCTGTCTGCTGCTCTGCCTTCAGTTCCGTGAAGCGCTTGGGCCATTGCAGATCGCCCAGCGCGCGCGCCTGCGCGGTAGTACGTACTTCATTAATACGACTACTACGTACTATACGGGCCATCTTCGGATTCCGAAGAGAGGCGTTTAGCACGGGTTTCGCCCCTGCTTCGGATTCCGAAGATGGGTCATCCGCATTCCGAAGAAGGCTCGATGCTCCTTCTTCGGAATCGTGGGCGGCGTCCTCCTGTGGATAACTTGCGGCGGCCGTGATGCCTTGGCTGGCGAGGCGTTCTGCCAGAACCTGCAGCCGCGACGGCAATGTGCGCCCGGAGAGCAGCGGATCTTCCGCGATCTCCTTAAGGGTGTTCAGGCCGACCATCTGGACGGCCTTGGCCGAATGGCCGAGGGACTGGCTGACCAGTGCCAGGTAGTCGGCGTCGAGCTGCATGGCCTCGAAGGGCGTCAGCGGTTCATCGTGCAGAACGTAGAGGTTGCCGAGGATGCGGCCGGTCTTGGGGTCACGCCGTCGCCGCACCAGGCTCAACCATCGGGTGAGGCGCAACAGCGTCAACGCTCGGGCCACGGTTTCATGCGAGGCCTGCCCGGCGCATGGCATCGATGCCAGCCAGGGTCGAAGCTGCTCATACGTCGGGAAGGCTGTCACGCCATCGTCGTTGAGCATCAGCCGGAACACCTGCCAGGCGTTGCGCTCCAGCGGCGTCAGGCGACGGTCGAGGAACAGTCGCCGCGGCACGGTCTCATGCCGGTTGCCGCTGAAGAGGAAGGCATCGCCGGACGTGGCGGGCGTCGGCGCAGGCATAGGTGCTGGCGCACTGGGCTTGGGCACGAGGTCTTTCAAGGCGGCGTCGAACAGGTCCGCGAGTGCGACGGGGCCACGGCGTGGTGCGGTGTCGTCCACGGCCATGGCTCAACCCAATCCTTGATCGACCCAGCTCTTGATCGAGGCCCAGACCACCGACAGAGGCAGCGACATGGCTTCGGCCAAGTCCATGGCGGCGTCGAGAATGGAGGTTTCGTCTTCGAGATCGACATTCCTGCTGCCGGTCACGGCCTTCCATTGCCGCCACAGATCCGTGTCCTGTTTCTCGTCCAGCACGGGGTGGCGGCCCTTGCGCTTGGGCAGGCCGAGGATTTCGCGGCGAAGCGCCACCTCCTGGTGGGTCAGGCCATAGAACCGACTGACCATCTCGGTGCTCGCACCCAGCCTGAGCATGCGATCGACCGTGGCGATTTCCTTCTCCACGTCCTGCGCCTGCTTGAGTAGTCGCCGGAGCACTTCGCGGTTCACCGTCACCGAGCACCAGGAGACGTTGGCGTTGGCGAGCACGCTGATCAGCGCGGGATGCTTGAGGGCGTCCAGTTCTTCCTCACCAAACCCCATCAGTTTGCACCGGCGCAGTTGCCCATTGCGCAGGTCATAGAGGGCCTGGGCGATGACGGCCTGGTTGAGTGGGTGTGGTGCGGACATGCTGGCCTCCCTCGCTCACGTTCCAAGGTCCGCAGCGCCGGCTTCAAGATCGAGCAGGCGCCGGGCCAGCCGCAGCAGCCGGAACAGCTTGACCAGCGCGGTGTCGCTCAATCGCTGGGCCGCATCACCCTGGCCGTGCAGCAACGCCGGCAGGTCGATGACGATTTGCCCGTCGTGCAGACCGACGTCGGCGGGCCGCTGACCGGCCAGGCACGCCAACAATGCGAGGACGGAACGGCCCAGCGGCGCCGGACTTTGGGTGCGGGCCCGGCAGGCGAAACCGATACCCTCTGCACGGTCATCAATGCACTCGTCCAGGTCTGCCTCGCTCGCGATTTCGCGGGCGAACTGTGCGATGTGGATGCGCAAGCGCTCGGCAGTATCCAAGCCGGGATCGATGTACCAGACATCGGAGATCGGATAGAGCCCGCCAGCCTGCACGGGGATGGACTGCAAGACGCTCGCCGAGAAGTCGGGAGGCAGCGCATCGCCCAACTGATCGGCGACCATGCGCTGGATGGACTGGAGCCGTTCGGTCGTCGGTGCTGGCGAGACGATGTGTTCCCGAAGCAGATCGCTCCCCGCCGCAGGGCTGGCCGGACCCGCCTGACTGGTATCCGTGTCGCTCTCGCGCGTCGAAGGCGTTGCCGCAGGTTGGCCTGCAGGCGGCGCTGCCGATGCAGCCCCTGCGGTGGGTGGCGCGGTGTTGGCAGGTGGGCGCGCGATGGTTTCCGACTCAGGCTCCGGCAACGCAGGCGGCGTCGAGGGCGGCGTTGGGTCGCTGATCAAGGCGCGCTGCCGGCTCTCGGATTCGGTCATGTCCAGGGCGAGCACGTCGTAATTGACACCCAGCAACTCGGCCATCTGGCCGATCAGCTCGTCCTGTACGCGCTGCGCGGAGAACTCGTCGGCCTGGACGTCGAATTGCGACAGCGCTTCCTGGAAAAATTCGTGGAAGTCCTGAACCAGGGAGCGGCCCTTGGCGTAGCGCTCCCACGCGAGCATGCAGGCTTTGCGCATGACCGACAGGCGTTCGACCTGATGGCGACCGAGGCCGCCATAGAGCACGGTGGGGATCGCGGGCAGGAGATACTGCACCGCGTCGTTCATGCGGCTGATGTGCGACTGTTGTACCGGGAAGCCATCGGCAGCGAGGCGGCGGGCCAGCTCGGACTGGCTCAAGGTAGTGCCACTTTCTTGCTCGTAGAACTCGCGTGCCTTCTCGACGCCGAGGGCGCGCTCGATGAACGTGAGGCCCCCGCGTAATTCGTTCTCGGCCAGGTGGCCGGTCAGCATGACGACTTCGCCGCGGCTGGGCCACGGCCGGAACAGGCACGATATACGGAAAAACCGCTCGTCCTTGGTCTCTGACCATAGTTCGCGCAGGATCGCCAGCCGCGTATTTCCGCCGTTGCGGATGATGTAGTGATCCTCACCTGGTCGGCGAGTGATGGCCGGCGCCGCGTCCAGACCTCGCTCGCGGATGGACGCCTTGATTTCCTCGTAGGCCGGGTTGCGTTTTTTCCTGGGATCGTGGTCGTAGGGGCGCAACTGATCTAGGGTCACGACCATGGGTGTGTCGGCGATCGGGTCGCTCAAGGTCGAGGCTGACGGGCCGCTGCGCTCGAACCCGGCCGCGAGCAGCTTGCCAGCCATCTGCTGGGAGGTGACCTCAGCCATGGCCGCCTCCCTGCGCTTGGTATCGGGCCTCGCGCTCGGCGCGGCGGATTTGCGCACGGGCATTCAGGGTCGCCCGGTGGTCGCTGGCCGTCGAGCTGGTGTAGATCGCGGCGCAGCCAGGCTTGGTGAACTTGAGGTGGCCGCCAGGCGTGCGTTTGACGTGCCAACCTTCGCCAACCGCGAACTCGATCAGGGCGCGAAGCCGCTTGTGGCCTCGGGCAAGCTCATGTGCGTTCGCCATGGGACCTCCCGGCATCAAGAGGGTGTGGCGGACGGCCGGACACCATGGCAAATCGGTGCCGCCATTGCGGAAATAGTTCGTCTGCGAGGCCGCGCATGGTGTCGAGCGCGGCGGGGGCGACTCTGCTCGGCGGCTGGCGGTATTCGACCCGATGCACTGGCAATCCGCGCGTAGCTGCACGCGGATACGCCTCGATGGCCGGCACGTCGGTGGCCAGCACGCGGATGCCGGCATGGTCCTGGAAAAGATCGCGCAGGGCCTGCTGGATCAGCCGTGCATTGGCTGACACAGGGTGGACGCGATTGATGAGCAGATGCAGAGGTGGAGGCTCGATGCCCAGGTGCCGGTAGGGCGCAATGTCTTCGAGCAACTGCATGGTGCCGCGCCGCAGCTCGCGCGCCGCGAGGATTTCCGGGGTCACGGGCGACAGCGCGAGGTTGGAGGCGAGTACCGCCATCTCCAGCAGCACCGATCGCGCGCCTTGGGTGTCGATCAGTACCAGGTCATAGAGAGGCGCCAGGACCGGCAAGAGATGGCGCAACCGCAGGCGCCCATCCGGCGCGTGCAGCAGCAAGGTGTTCAGCTCGCCTCGGTGGTCGTTGGAGAGCACCAAGTCCAGGCCCGCGACGATCGTGCGGGACACAAGCAACCCGAGGTCGCGCTCGTTGAAGGCCAGCAACTCGTAGATGCCACCAGGTGCGCGGTGGCCTAGCTCGTAGTACGAGGACAAGGTGGGCTGCACGTCGAGGTCGAGCAGTAGCACACGCAGCCCCGCGTCGGCGGCAAGCCCGCCGAGGTTCGCGGCCGTGGTGGTCTTGCCGACGCCACCTTTTGTTGAAATGATGGATACGACCTGCATGGCGTTCTCCGTGTGAGGATGGGAAGTCCGCTGGAGAACGGGTCAGGCCCGGTTGTTGACGCGCTCGGCGATCCACTGATCGATCTCGATGGAGTCCCAGCCGACCGCGCGCACGCCCAGGCGCAGCGCCTTCGGGAACAGGCCTTTGCGCATCAGGTTGTAGATGTGGGCGCGTTTGAAACCCGACTTGGTTTCGACTTCATCAAGCCGCAGGATGCGGCGCTCGCTTGCGGGCAGTGCAGGTGTTTGCGACATGGCGGTCACTCCTGAACGCTCAGTGGCGTTTGTTGGCGTGACCTCCATTCAATAGACATGGATGGGAAAAGACATTGCAAATGCAATCTCCGCGATTGCACATACAAGATGGAAAACCTCAGACTGTCGCGCTACGCAGCCGGCGTCTGGCCGTGGCGAACTTGCCGTTTAGCGTCCGCTCCGCGATCCCCATTGCGCCGCTGTGATGGGCGACCAATGCACTAACCACCGCCTCCTGAGTCTTGAAGCTGGAGTACGGCACGCCCGAAGGCGACTGGCCGAGCATCAGGTCCAGCATGCTGCCGATAATGTTCAGGTAGGTGGCTTCGGCGCGATCACTGATCAGGCACTGTGCGCCAGCAGAGGGCGCCATCTGCTTGAGAAGCGCCCCGTGCTTTTCCTGCAACTCATGCAGTTGGCGTTTGTACTGGTCCAAGGTGGACTTCAGGGCCAGGCGCTCGACTAGCATCGCCTGCCCAGTTTCCAGCGAGATGAAGGGATGGGCGATGCGCTCGCTTCGGGAGAAGAGGAAGCCCGGTCGTTGCTCGGGATAGTGTTGTCGCATCCAGCGCTTCAGATCGACGTGACGCACCGTCAGATCAGGGGAGTCGATCAGCGTGGAATCGCGCGTCGTGATGCCGTTCTGCCCGAAGGGCAGTTCTCCATTGAGGATGCCGTCGAAGATACGTTCGGTGCAAAGCCTCAGCTCGGCACAACGTGGGCAGTCCAACGACTGCGGCAGGCGCCTTGGCGACGAAATCGAAGCCAGGATCACCTGCTCGTATCGCAGCAGCCCGGCCCAGCGGATGGACGCTTCGATCGGGCGATAGAACACCTTTGATGTTGGTGCATCATTCTTGTTCTCGTGCATGCTCCGTCTCCTTCCAGGAGAAGAACTACATGACCGACTCCTTTGTCACCGACCTCATGGTCGGCCTGTCGTCTGTGCAGGAAGTGGGCACCTAAGGCCGCTTCGTCATGTGGTTTGAATACTTCTCACCAGTTCGCGCAACTGGTAGTCGTCGTGTGCTCGATGTGCAAAAATTCATCGATTAGAAGGTCGAGCATCGGGACGTAGGCTCGACAGTGACGCTCACGCTATCAGGGTCGTGAGAAGTTACGGTTTCTGCAAAACCGTCTAGGTATGACCTGATATGCCAGCGGTCTCAGGAGGCGTGAGGGGGCCGCAATCGTCGTCGAATGTCCAGCCGGACGCAGCAAACCCGCATCTGTCATGCTTGCCCCGTCATCCTGATATATCGACAAAGAATCGTGTGCGGAAACGCGGTGGCCAGCGTGCGCGTTCTTTCAAAGGAGCTTGAGCAGAAGGTCGCCTGTGAGTTGTGGTGCAGGCGTTCCCAGGTGGAATCCGACCTGTGCCATCACCAGAACCATCTGCCTGATCGTCTTCGCGATGATGGATGCGGGGCAGACAACCGGGCGTGGATGATGAGTTCGAGGCAGTCGCCTACGACGATGTACCGATCGTGGGTCTGGTGTACTGAGTGCAGCTCTTTGGACGTCTGTGGAACTCTTTGGACGAATTTGTTGCCGAGGACGAAAAACAAGGCTACAATTGAGGTCTTCGCTGGCCAGCCCAACGAAGAAAGTGTTTGGGAAACAACGACTTACTGTCCTAGTACACGTCTCGTTTCCCGCTCCAGATTCAAGAAGAACGCTCCCGCAAGGGGGCGTTTTTCGTTTGTCATGAAGTTGGCCGGCAGGGCCGCTACAGTCGCGCCACGGCATCTTCATGGCGGGCGTGATATCAGTGGCCCGGCGTGACGAATCCGACGTCAGTGTCGCAATCGGAATGGCGGGTCGTATCGGTCGTGGGGACGACCGCAGGCGCGGGGCTCGGCGAAGACGGCAACAAGACGCAATGGCCTGGATGTTGCATCAGCGTTCCGTGCGTCGCATGCGGTGAAAGGCTGGCGAAAGGCCAACGCCAGCGTTGCCTGAACCGCACGCGTGCTGTGACCTTTTTCGGACGATTTCTCCATGTTCGCTCCACAATCGCACGGTAGCCTTCATGCTCCTTCTACACGTTGGCGGGCTGGTGGTCAGGCGTATCACTTCAGTGGCAGTGCCCAAGGCCGGGCACGGACTCTCCCTGCATGCAGTGCTGCGCCCTGGTGCGTTGTTGGCAAGCCTGGCCCTGGCCGGTTGCATGTCGGTGCCTGTTCCGGACCTGCCTGACCGCACGCCCAGCACCTGGACCCAGGTGCCGCAGGGCCAGGGCGTGGCAGTGGATGCCAGACAGTGGTGGAAAGTGCTGTCCGACCCGGCACTGGATGGCCTGGTCGACCAGGCCATCGCTGGCAATCTGGACCTGCAGCAGGCTACGCTGCGCCTGCAGGCCGTTCGGATCGTTGCCGGCACTTCCGACTCGCGTTTCCTGCCGGAAATCTCGGCCAGCGCCAAGCAGGTGCAGGACGCCGCCGCCGTCGATACCTACTTCCATGCCGGCATCGAAGCGATCTGGGACCTGGGCCTGTTCGGCGCCGCCGAGAGCGCGCAGCTGAGCGCGCAGGCTTCGGCCGGCAATGCCGAGGCGCTGCGCAATGCCGCACAGGTGGCGGTGATTGCCGACGTGGTGCGCAGCTATCTGGACCTGACCGTGGCGCAGGCCCAGCAGGACCTGCTGGCCCGTCAGCAGGCGGTGGATGATCGCGGCGAACAACTGGCGCTGATCCGCCAGCGTCTGCGCCTGGATGAGCCCGGCGAACTTGATCGTCTGGGTGCACGCCAGGCAGCGACCCGCGCGGCGACGGCGCAGGCCCGCGAGAATGCAGACAACGCTGCCCGCGCGCTGGCCCTGTTGCTGGGCCGTGATGGCCCGGACCCGGCCTGGCGCACCTATCGCACGCCGCCGAAGCTGGGCGCGTTCTCGCTGCAGCAGGTGCCGGCCGATCTGCTGCGCCACCGCCCGCAGATCCTGCTGGCCGAATCGGACGTGATGCAGGCCGCGGCGAGCAAGGGCTCCGCACGTGCCGCGATGTATCCGCGGGTCAGTCTCGGCGGCTCGATCCTGTACGCCTACAACCTCACCCAGAACGCCCGCTCCAACTCCGACTCCAGTCCGTCGATCGGCCCGTACATCGATATTCCGCTGTGGGACTGGGGCCAGCGCCGCGCGCGTTTCCATGCCGATGAAAAGCAGCTGGATGCCGCGCTGCTCGGCTACCGCAAGGCGGTGCTGGAAGGTGTGAGCGAAGTGGAAGGTGCACTGGGCAGTTTGGCGCGCCAGGACAGCAGCATCCAGTCGCTGCGCGCGGCCGATGATGCCGCCGGCCAGCAGGTCAAGCGCCAGGCGCGGCAGGTGCAGTTGGGCCTGTCCAGCGAATTCGACGGTCTCGATACGCAGCGCGCCGCACTGGCCTCGCAGGCCGATCTGATCGGTGCGCAGGGCGCGCGCGTGCTCGCGTTCGCCTCGCTGTACCGCGCCCTGGGCGGCGCGCCGCTGCCGGTCGAGGCTGAGGGCGAGGCGCAATGATCGCACTGGCTCGCAAGACCCTGGCCTATGAGTGGCGCCGGTTCCTGCCGGTGGTGCTGGCGATGTGTTTCGCCGGCGTGCTGCTGATCGTGCAGGCGGCGCTGGTGCTGGGCATCTTCGGTACCGCCGCGATCTACGTGAAGGCATCGTCGGCTGATATCTGGGCCGGTTTCCCCGGCACCCAGAGTGTCAACTACGGCCATGCGATCAGCGCGGATGTCGAAAGCCACCTGCGCATGGACCCGGATGTCACCCGCGTCGAGCCCTACGAGTGGGTCGATGGCGAATGGCGGTCCGGCGCGCAGGGCACCGGCAACGTGTCGGTGTACCTGTCCGGCATCTCCACCCAGGATGACGCGATGATGTTCGCGCGCATCCTCCCTGCCGACCTGCGCGCACAGCTGCGTGAGCCGGGTGCGGTGATCGTCGACAGCGCCGATCTGGATACGCTGGGCGTGGACCTGCAGAACAACCGTGCGTGGATCAACGGCAAGGCGGTGCGTGTGGTCGCCGCACAACCCGGCCTGCGTGGCCTCGGTGGCGTCAACGTGCTGGCGTCGCTGGATACCGCGCGCGCCATTGCTGGCACCGACCCGCACGAGGGCAGTACCTATTTCGTGGCGGGCCTGCGCGCGCCAGACCTGGCCGACCGCGTGCGCGACCGCCTGGCCGCGTCGATGGGGCAGGCCACGCCGGTCGAGTTCTGGACCGCACCGGAGTTCGCCAGCCGCTCGCAGCAATACTGGCTGTTCGATACCGGCGCCGGCATCGCGGTGCTGTTCATGGCCGTCATCGTCTGCTTCGTCGGCGCGGTGATCACCAACCAGTCGTTCGCTTCGGTGGTGGCTGGTTCGGTACGCGAGTACGCCACGCTCAACGCACTCGGTGCCGGACGCTATGCGCTGGCGCGGGTGGTGTTCGAGCAGGCATTGCTGATCGGTGGCGTGGGCATGTTGCTGGCGGCGGCGTTCAGCACCGTCGTGCTGTTGATCGCACAGACCCAGCGCGTGCCGGTGCAGCTGACGCCGATGGTCATCATCGGCTGCGTGGCACTGGTCGCGGTGATGGCCATGCTGTCGAGCATCATGGCGGTACGCAGTGTCGTCCGCTCCGATCCATCGTTGCTGCTGCGTTGAGGACCGGCCGATGACTTCCATACGCGCCGTCGCCCCGACCCTGCAGGCCGATGCACTGGAAAAGGGCTTCATGTCCGGCGATGTGCAGGTGCCGGTGCTGCGCGGCCTGTCGCTGGACATCTATCCCGGTGAACTGACGCTGGTGTCGGGCCCCTCCGGCTGCGGCAAGAGCACGCTGCTGTCGCTGCTGTCCGGCTTGTCATCGCCCGATGGCGGTCGCGTGCACGCGCTGGGCCAGGACGTGGGCCACATGACCCGCAGTGAAGTGGAGCGCTTCCGCCTGCACCATGTCGGCTTCGTGTTCCAGGGTTTCAATCTGTTCCCGGCGCTGACCGCGCTGGAACAGGTGCAGCTGCCGCTGGGCTACCGCGGCATGAGCAATCGCGAAAGCGAACCGCTGGCCCGCAAGGCACTTGAAGAGGTCGGACTCAGCCACCGCAGCCACATGCGCCCGGCGCAGCTGTCCGGCGGCGAGAAGCAGCGTGTGGCCGTTGCCCGCGCCTTCGCCAAGTCGCCGACGCTGATCTTCGCCGACGAACCCACCAGCGCGCTGGACGCCGAGAATGGCCAGCGCGTGATCGACATCCTGCACCGCTACGCACGTGCGCATGGCGCCACCGTGCTGTGCGTGAGCCACGATCCACGCTTGATCCGGCATGCCGATCGGGTGATCGCCATGGAAGACGGCATGGTCCGTGATGACCGCCGCCAGAACGAAACTGTAGAGTCCGCCCCATGACCAAGACGTCGCACCTGCTCCCCCTCAGCCTGGCCCTGTCCGCGGCATTGCTGCTCGGCGCCTGTTCCAAGGACGCGCCTGCCCAAGCACCTGCAGGTAAAGCCAGCACAGCTACCGCCGACAAGGTCGCGGTGGCGCGCGGCATCATCGACGTCGAGGGTGGCCTGATCGCGCTGGCGCCGCCGGTGGATGGTTCGATCACCGCCGCGCCGGTGAAGGAGGGCGCCACGGTGAAGAAGGGACAGTTGCTGCTGTCGCTGGATGGAGCCCTGCTGCAGCAGGAGGTGGCGATGGCCACCGCCGATCTCGCCCTGGCCAATGACCGCCTGAAGGGCAGCCAGGCGCAGCTGCGCGAACTGGAGCGCAACGCCACCCGCCTGTCCACCGGCGCCAGCGAAGGCGTGTCGTCCAACCAGCAGGCCGATGCGGCCAAGCAGCAGCTGGTAGGTGTGCGCGCCGATGTCGATGTGGCCGGTGCGCAGGTCGACATGGCCCAGCACAAGCTGGAGCACGCCAGACTGAAACTGCAGCAGATGTCGCTGAGCGCGCCGGAAGCCGGCACCGTGGTCGGACAGGTGCCGGGCCTCGGCGCCTTCGTGCAGGCTGGCAAGCCGGCGATCTCGCTGCTGCCGGCGCGTCCGCTGCAGGTGCGTGCAGAACTGAGCGCTGCCTATGCCGATGCCGTGCAGGTGGGCATGAAGGCCACCGTCGTGCCGGACAGCGACGGTGCCGAGAACACCGGCACGCTGCCGTCCGCACGCGTGGTGCGCATCAGCCCCGTGTTCGCGCAGGCACGCCTGCCTGAAGATGCCGGGCGGGGCGTGGCCAAGGTGGTGGAGTGCGTGCTGGAGTTCGATGGCGAGGCTAAGGCGCGCTTCGGCCAGCATGTGCGGGTGGAGTTCCGGAAGTAGGCCTAGTGTTGTGGCGGGGCCGCCACTGGGGCCCCTCGACGCTTGAAGGCTCCCCATGCACTCACTGCAGACACCACGCACAGCGCCAGCAGCAGCCCCACGTCCAGCAACAGCAACCACAGCAGATGCGTGCCGTGCACCGGCGGCTGGTGCATCGCCGACAGCATCCACGGTACCGACCACACCACCAGCAACGCGAACGCGATCAGCAGGCGCAGCCACAGGCGCTTCAGTTTCCAGGGCTGCACGATCAGTGCGGCCACCACCAGCTCGACGGCTCCCAGCAGCGCGAACACGATGACGCTGCTGGTCGGGTAGGGCAGCTCGGCGCCTTCCAGGTGGTGCAGCAGCCAGTAGTCCGGGGTGAAGCCGGCATTGACCAGTGCGGCGATCAGCGCCAGCCAGGTCAGTGCGACCAGCAGCCAGAACAGGCGAACGTAGCGCTTAGGCATGAGTGGAGTCCGTCGTGGTGAGCGCGCAGTGGAGCGACCGATAGCGCAGGCTTGCCACGATTGCAGCCAGCGCCAGCAGGCCGGGCCCCACGGTGAAGTACACCAGGCGCAGCGGATGGTTGTGCATCAGCGTCCAGGTCGCGAACGCCAACGGGATCGCCAGCACCAGCAACTTGGCGAACAGTGGCCGCAGTACCGCGATCAACGGCTGGGCGCCAATGAACATCCAGAACAGATGGAACTGGGCGATGCCCAGGCCGATGTCGCGATGGGAGGTGAAGCCGAAATAGTCGCGATACGCGTTCATTCCCCGCGGAATCAGTGCCCAGTACAGCAGCGCCACCAGCAGATGCAGCAGCAGGGCGATCAACAGGGGCGTGCCGCGAAGGAGCATGGGCGAACGGGACCGGGCGGGGCAGCGTACCCCAGTGCGGACGCCCGTGACCGCATGATGTGAAGACTGTTGACGGCGTGAAGGAATTTGGACACAATAGCGCTCCTTCGACGCAGGTCGAACGGAATCTGCGGGAATAGCTCAGTTGGTAGAGCGCAACCTTGCCAAGGTTGAGGTCGCGAGTTCGAGTCTCGTTTCCCGCTCCAGATTCTACAGGGCCCCGGTAGGGGCCTTGTTTTTCTCCCGCCACGGCAAGGCGGGGCACGTTGGGCCACAAGGCTTTACGCGCAGTCAGAAAGGTGAAATCGCTGGTGTGTGTTCCGGATTTCCGGTACCATGGCGGCTTACGCGGGAATAGCTCAGTTGGTAGAGCGCAACCTTGCCAAGGTTGAGGTCGCGAGTTCGAGTCTCGTTTCCCGCTCCATGTTCCGACAGGCCCCATCATGGGGTTTTGTCTTGTCAGGGCCCTGTTCCTGGCGCGCAGTACGTTGGCCTCATGGCAGAGTGGCTATGCACCGGATTGCAAATCCGTTTACAGCGGTTCGATTCCGCTTGAGGCCTCCAATTGAAAAGCCCTGACTCCGGTCAGGGCTTTTTGTTTGTCTGGATACCGGCACGTGCCCGGATCGATACTCGCTACAGCCGGGCCAGCGCCTGCACCGTGGCCTGCGTCAGCGGCTGGGGCAGTGAATCCTCGGCAAACCAGCCTAGCCCGGTCTGCACACCCGGCTCCTGGATGGAGGCCTCGGTGCAGGTAGTTGCCCGTGCCTCGTAGATCGGCGCAACCCAGTGCTGCGCAAGCGCCGGCTCGAAATGATCGGCCACGCATAGCAGGCGCAGCAGCTGCACTTCCAAGGCGGTCTCCTCGCGGACTTCGCGGACCACGGCAGCCTCTACCGTTTCCATCCAGTCGACTTTGCCGCCGGGCAGGCCCCAATGCCCGCGCTCCGGATCGCGTCCGCGCTGGATCAGCAGGATGCGGCCGTCGGCATCACGGACGACGGCGCCGCATCCAACGCGGGGAATCTGCAGTTCAGTCATGGCGGTGAATGAAGAAGGGACGATTTTCATTCTTGCATGCACGCCGCATCAGGCGAACCCGCGCTAGGCTGGGCACCTGTGCATCAGCAACCTCACAGGTGTGTCGCATGCTTCTCCGGCAACTCAGCGCTGACGACGCCGATATTCTCTGGCAAGCACGGTTGCAGGCCCTTCGCGAGTCGCCCGCGGCGTTCCTGTCCACGCTGGCCGAGGCGCAGGATGACGCGGCGGACGTGATGCGCGCCCAGCTTGCCGATCCTGGTACCCGCTACTTCGGCACGTTCGTTGACGGCATGCTGGCGGGCTTCCTGCGCTATGTGCGCCCGGTGCGGTTGGCGCGGCGGCATACGGCGGAGGTCCACAGCGTCCATGTTGGCGCAGCCCATCGTGGACACGGCATCGCCCGTCAACTGTTCCTTGCGGCATTCGCGGCGGCACGCGCGGATGGCATCGAGTCGCTCACGCTCACGGTGCTGGCAGACAACGCTGCCGCGCGTGGACTGTACGAATCGTTGGGATTCACCGAATCCGGCGTCGAGCCGCGCGCGGTGAAGCGCGAAGGCCGCTATGTGGACATGGTGTCGTACTGGATTTCAGTGAGCAGCCACCCACCCTCGCCGGCACCTTGAATCACCGCCTCTATGCCGGGTCATGTGCCGGCGTCTGCGCGCGGAAGTTGCGCCCGACCGGTTCACCCACGCCCAGGTAGTGGCGGAACAGATAGATCAACGGTTTCCAGCGAGCGACATTGATGTGCTGGCTGCCTGCATGGGTGATCGCCTCATGCGCATGCACGCAGCGGATGCGGCCTTCGACGATCACGAAGTGCTGGCCATCGTCATCACTGGGTGCGTGCATCGCCATCACCGTGACTTCCACCTGCAGTGGGCATTCGGCAATCGTAGCGGGTGCCACCTGTGCTGACGGTACGGCGGTAAAGCCGCCCAGCGCGAACTTGTCGCGCACATGCACGTAGCCCATCGCCTGCTTGGCATCGGGAACCGGATCGCGGCCGGTCGCAGGCGCGATGGCCTCGACCTGGGGCGCCTGCGCAGAGGAGGGAAAGTTCAGCACGCACTCGTTGCGCAGCTGCAGGTTGCGATAGCCCTGGCCCTGCGTGCCGAGCCCCAGCACCACCCGGTTGCCCAGCGCCCAGAACGAAGAGAGCGGGCTGATGTTGCTGCTGCCGTCGGGATTGAGCGTGGTCATCAGCAGCACCGGCGTGCCCGGATACAGGACCGAAGGGGTGATGCGCCGACGCTGGATCGAAGGGTTCGTCACTGGGGTTCTCGGAAGAGCGGGGCGGTGACTGTGCGCCGAGGCGGGCCGGCAACGCTTCGGTCTGCATCGAACTGTCGGCCGGCGCCTGCATGCCACAATGCCGGCATGGTCCACACCTCCGGTTCCCTTGTCAGTGTCGGTGCCCTGGTCGGCGACCAGGCACGTGCCACGATGTTGCTGCAGCTGATGGACGGCCGTGCGTATACCGCGATGGAGCTGGCGCGGGTGGCCGGGGTGACGCCGCAGACGGCGAGCACGCACCTGCGGCGCTTGATCGAGGGTGATCTGCTGGTGGTCGTTCCACAGGGCCGTCACCGCTACCATCGACTGGCCTCGACCGAGGTCGCGGACATGCTGGAGGGTATCCTGCGTGTGGCCGAGCGCACGCCGTCATGCACCGCTGCGGCGTCACGCAACCTGCCGGCGCTGCGCGAGGCCCGCTCGTGCTACCGCCACCTGGCCGGCGTGCATGCGGTGGCCATCACCGATCACCTGCTGCAGTCCGGATACGTCTTGCCGCGCGACGGCTATTGGCAGGTGAGCGTGGAGGGCGCGGCGTTCCTGCGGGAGCTCGGCCAGCCACTGGCCGAGGTGCTGCAGCAGCCGGTGACGGCCAGGCCCGCGCGCTATTGCCGGGGATGCCTGGACTGCACCGAGCGGCGCCCGCATCTGGCCGGGCTGGTCGGCGAGGCGATGCTGGACAGCTTCGTGAACAACGATTGGCTGCGGCGCGTAGAAGGCCGCCGCGAACTGCGGCTGACCCCGCCAGGGCGCGAAGCGTTGTGGAAGCGGTTCGGCCTGGCGACCTGAGCGCCCGGCCAGTCTCATTCACCCGCGACATGCGGAGGCGCTATGGTCAGGTTCCAAGTCTTAGGGAGCTGCAATGGCGAGCAAGGACATGATGGACCGCAGTACGCAGCCGGAATGCCACCGATGAGCAAATCCGCTGCGGAAGTACGCTGGTTGACGTTCCGGCTGATGAACGGCCAATCGATCGGGCCGGACCGGTTGAAGGATGGTTGGGTGGTCGCCTCGGAGACCCGCCACTGTGGCGTGCGGCGCGAGGCCATCGAAGGCGCCGGCGTGGTCTACGCGCTGTATGCACCGGCCAACCTGGCCTCACCGCGTCGCGCGGAAATGCGCATGCGCGAATTCCTGATGAGTTCCGGCTACACCTTCACCATGGGCACGCTGGGCGGCTGACGCCGCCCGTTGCGTTTACGGGCGCACCGTCAGCGCCTGGCCGAGTGTTCCGATCGGGCCGCGCGCATCATGCAGCACTGTGCTGGTCAGGCCGAGGCCCTGGCGGCCGAACGACACCGACGTGTCGAACCCCAGCCACTCGCCTTCGGGCATGCCGAACAGGTGAGCGGTGAGGTCCAGGTTCGGGAAGGCGACCTCCTTCGGATCGGCGCGTACTGCCATGCCGTTGGACAGGTCGAACAGCGTGGCGGCACGGGCCAAGGGGCTGACCGCCTCACCGTCCAGCAGCGACTGCGTTGCGCGCGCCCAGTAGGTTGCGCGGCCGGGGCCCTGGTCGTGGCGACGGATCTCGATGCTCTGGATGAAACCACCGGGCCAGACCGTACCCGGGTCCCATGCCGGCATCGATTCCGGCGGCGCAATGCCGGTGATCGGCGTGCCGGCGATGGCCCTGGTGTCGTTCGGGCGCATCAACCAGGCGCGCACACGCAGCGCTGGACGGTCACTGTGCCGAAGTGTGGCCTCCACCAGTTCGATGGTGCGACCGCCGCGCAGCACCTCTACCTCGGCGTCCATCGCTTCGATCGGGATGGTGCCGAGGATGTCGTAGGACAGGCGCGCGATCAGGAAGCCGTGGCCACGCGCAGCGGCGTCGCGTTCCAGGTGGTGCGCCAGAAGCCCGATCGCCGGTGCGATGTGCTGCTCGCGGATGTTCCAGGCGCCGCCGGTATGTTCGGTCGGCAGGTAGCGGGTGTCGCTCAGTCGTTCGAAGAAGGCCATCGGATGCGTTGCTTCAGCGGGAAAAGAGGCGGCAGGACGGTTGCCGGCCTCTGCATCCTAAGCGGTCGGCAATGGCATGCGCTGCGCCAATGCGGTCAATTGTGCCTGCGCGCGGGCCATGCCCTGCTCGATGCCATGTGGACGGATGTCCATGCCTTCGGCGTAGACGAAATCAACCTCGGTGATGCCGATCAGGCCCAGCACCGATTGCAGGTAGGGCGTCACCGTGTCGGTGCCCTGGCCGACATGCACGCCGCCGCGCGGGCTGAACACCACCGCTTCCACGCCCTGGACCAGGCCCTGCGGCCAGGTGTCGGTGTAGCGGAAGGTCACGCGCGCGCGCGCCACCAGGTCGAACCAGTTCTTCAGCGGCGTCGGCACGTTGAGGTTGTACATCGGCGCGGCGATCAGCAGCAGGTCGCTGTCCATCAGCTCGCCGATCAGCGCATCGGACAGCGCGATGGCCTGTCGTGCGCGCGGCCCCGGGTTCTCTGCACCGCGCAGGGCGTGGAAGATCTCCTCATCCAGCACCGGCAGGTCGAGCGTGGTCAGGTCGCGCACGATGACGTCGTCGTCGAGGCCCAGCGCGGCGCGCTCGGCCAGGAAGTGCTCGATCAGGCCGGCGCTGCGTGAGGCGGCGCCGTGGAGGCTGGAGTGGAGGACAAGCACCTTGCTCATGGCGGGAAGTCGATCTGCGTGGAAGGGAGGGCGTCCACTCTAGACTTTAAAAATTTCGCCAGTGGCTCTATTTTGTCCATCCATTGGTTCCGGAATGGATACATCGTGGCCCTGTCCGATCTCAACGGTATCGACGTGTTCGTGGCCACGGTGCAGGCTGGCAACTTCGCGCAGGCCGCTGATGCGCTGCAGGTCACCCGTTCGGCAGTGGCCAAGAGCATTGCGCGGCTGGAAGCACGGCTGGGCACGCAGTTGTTCCAGCGCACCACCCGCAGCCAGCAACTGACCGAGGCGGGGGCGCTCTACTACCAGCATTGCCTGCGCGCGCTGGAGGAAATCCGTGCAGGCGAGGCCGCGCTCGAGGGCGGGCGCACCCAGGTTGCCGGTCGTCTGCGCGTGTCCCTGCCGGTACTGTTCGGCCACCTGTGCATCGCACCGATCCTGCTTGAGCTGGCGCGGCAGCATCCGGCGCTGGCGCTGGATCTGCAGTTCAGCGATCGCGCCGTGGACCTGCGCGAGGAGGGCATCGACCTTGCGATCCGCATTGGCGCATTGCCGGACAGCAGCGATCTGGTGGCGCGACCGCTGGGCGAACACCGCATGGCGATCTGCGCCTCGCCGGCGTTCATGGCCGGGCGCGAGCTGCCGTACACCGTCGACGCACTGCGTGGGCTGGAGGCGGTGGCTTACAGCCGGCGCGGCCAGGTGATGGAATGGAAGATGCGGGTGGAGGGCGAGCCGCAGGTGTTGAAGCCGGATGCACGCGTGCAGATGGACGATCTACAGGGCGTGGCTGATGCGGCCGTGGCAGGGCTGGGCGTGGCCTGGCTGCCGTACTGGCTGGTGCGCGATGCCCTGCAGCAGGGGCGGTTGCTGGAAGTTTTTCCGGCCGCCTCCAGTGCGATCTATCCGATCCATGCGGTGTGGCCGCGGGTGCCGCACCTGCCGTTGAAGACGCGGGTAGCGGTGGACGCATTGCTGCAGCAGTTGCCGGCACGCCTGCTGGAGGTGGAAGCCGGACGCACCGGTGGGCGCTGAGCCGGCTCCCGCAGGAGCCGGCCGGATGCCGGTCAGGGAGACGGGCAATCCATTTCACGGCACAGGCGGTACTCGGCGTCGCATTGTTCGGAGGTCTTGCCCAACGGTCCATGTGTCGCGCGCAGGCACTGCTCGTATTTCAGCGTGCAGAAGTCGCAGGAATCTGCGGCGAAGGCCAGGCCAGTCACGGCCATGCCAAGGAGCATCACGGTCTTCAAGGTCGTCTTGATCATCACGTCAGTCCTTTGTCTGCCCTTCAATGGGCGGGGCTACCATAGCAGTCCTTCCATCGCGGCCTTGACGCACCGCGACACGCGTTGTGCTCACCGCCGTGCAGCCTTCAACGCCTCGACCACGTCGGCTTCAGAGAAACCGCAATGCCCTTCGCCCGCCGCAGGCAGCACCTTCGGCAACGGCCGTGCGCCGGCATGTGCCGCCAGCTGCGGATACACCGCCTGCATATGCGGCACGATGGTGGGGTCGTTGTTGTTGAACTGGATCACCAGCGGTCGCTTCAACGCGCCGCTCAGTGCCAGCTTCGCGCGGACATCGGCCTGCGCCGCAGGCATGGCGTCGAGACGCTGCACGCCGGCATTGAACGCCGTGTCGTCACCGAAGCCACGGTAGACCACGCCCCTGTTGCCCACCGGCATGCCGCCGCTACGTGTCGCCAGTTCGTGCAGGACCAGTGCGTGCAGGCTGATCGTGCCGGCAAGTGCATCCGGAGCGACCTGTAGTTGCTTGGCAAGCACGTCGGCATGCTGGGGGTTCTGCTGCAGCGCGCCGGCGATGCCTTGATAGAGCGCTCCCTGCGGCAACGCGGCAGCTTCATGCGACGCCAGTCCACTGGCCGGCAGGCCTTCCGCGTTGGGGAAGAAGTAATCGAAGGCGACCAGCGTGGTCAGCAGATCCGCGGCGATCTGTTCGCCATTGAGGTTGGCACCGCACAGCGAGACGCCACCGGCGTAGTGCTGCGGGTAGCGCTCGAGGCTGGCGAGTGTCACCGCACCGCCCATCGAGAATCCGAGCAGCCAGGTGTGGCGCACACGCTTGAGTTCGCCCAGCGCGTGCTGGCGCAGACGCTCCATGTCGGTGATCGCATCGGCCACGGCCCAGCCCTGGCTGGCATAGGCGCTCTGCGCGACGGCGTAGCCTGCGGCCAGCAGCGTTGCAGTGCTGTCATTGGCGGTCATCGGCGTAGTGCGCGGCACGCCCACCGGCTCGTAGCCGTGCGCCAGCATCACCAGGTCGCCGTTCCAGTCAGCCGGCACGTCCAGGCGCCAGGGTGCCCCCTGCAGTTCACCGCTGAGCATGCGCGGTGCAGGCGGTGACGCAGCCAGCAGCGATGCCGAAAGCAGCAGCAGGCCGAGGGCGAGGGCGCAACGAAGCAAGGGGCGCATGGTGGTCATTCCATCCGGGAATGGCGCCGAGCATAGATGCCTGCGAATTGTTGCGCGCGCTGCACTGCCGCAGGGGATTGCCGGTCGGCCGTGCTGCGTTCTACGCTGATGGCATGGCCCTTCACACCATCGCGTCGATTATCCGCATTCCCCACGGGAAGGCGGGATAGCGCGCGGTCGTCACGGCCATGCAACCCGCCCGGGAAGGCGGGTTGCATGCGGCGCTCTCCCGGGTACTGGAATCCACCGAGGAGAACGCAGATGCACCCGCTTTCATCGAACGGCGACGCCCCGACCCTGCACCTGGTATGCGGCAAGATCGGCGCCGGAAAATCCACCCTGTCGCACCAGCTGGCGGCGCAGCCACGTCACGTGCTGATCAGCGAGGACGCTTGGCTGGCCGCGCTGTATCCCGACCAGATCCATTCCATCGCCGATTACCTGCAGCGCGCGGCCGCGTTGCGCGGCGCGCTGACGCAGCATGTATGCGCGATCCTGCAGGCCGGCGTTCCGGTCGTGCTCGACGTTCCGTTCAACACGCCCGCCGCCCGCGCCTGGGGCCGCGAACTGTTCGAGTCGGCCGGCGTTGCCCATCAACTGCATTTTCTCGATGTTCCCGATGCCATCTGCAAGGCGCGTCTGCGCGCCCGCAATGCGTGCGGCGAGCACCCGTTCCAGGCCAGCGATGAAGCCTTCGAGCAGATCACCCGTCACTTCGTGGCACCTGTGCCGGAGGAGGGCTTCGTGGTGATCCGTCATATGCAGGACGGGTGAGGGCTCGGGAAGGGCCGTGCTCAGTTGTTCACCGTGGCGGCGATTCCGATACGATTTGACGTATTGAACCCAACCCGCTTGATCTGGAGTCCCGCCGTGGTCGACCGTCTTGCCATCCTGCTCGAACGCTTCGCGGTCACCGCCTCGGTGTTCCATGCCGGCGCGCTGTGCGGCATCAACACCCTGCAGGGGGAGGATGAGGCCGGCCAGCTGCATCTGGTGCGGCGCGGCCCGCTGCAGGTCAGCCACGGCCAGCAGACTGTGCAGGTCGAGGTGCCCAGCCTGCTGCTGTACCCGCGGCCGATGCCGCACCGCTTCAGTACCGACCCGCAGCACGGCGCCGACATGGCCTGCGCAAACCTGCATTTCGAAGGTGGCCCGCTCAATCCGATCAGCGCGGCACTGCCGGATTTCATCTGCCTGCCGCTGGCGGATCTGTATGGCGGCCACGCGGCGCTGGAACTGCTGTTCGAAGAGGCCTTCGAGCAGCGTTGTGGCCGTGCGGCGATGGTCAACCGGCTGTTCGAGGTGGTGATGATCCAGGTGCTGCGTCAGCTGATGGAAGGGGGCGAGATGCGCGGCGGCCTGTTCGCCGGGCTCGGTCATCCGCGGCTGCGTCTGGCGCTGGTGGCGATGCACGAAGCGCCGGCTCAGGCGTGGACGCTGGAAGACCTGGCCGATGTCGCCGGCATGTCGCGCAGCGTGTTCGCGGCCAGCTTCCGTGAGGCGATGGGCACCACCCCGGGCCAGTACCTGCAGGGCTGGCGGGTGGGCTTGGCGCAGCAGGCGCTGCGGCAGGGGCGCCCCTTGAAGCGGATCGCCGACGATGTCGGCTATGGCAGCGAAGCGGCGCTGTCGCGCGCGTTCAAGGCGCACACCGGGCAGTCGCCGCGGGAGTGGCGCGGACAGGCACGCGCGGGTGCGGCCTGAGCCTCAGCCTCAGCCTCAGCCCAGCACCAGCCGGGCCAGCTTCATGCCACCGAACAGACCGGCCAGGCCCAGCGCCACCGAGCCACCGGCATACAGTGCCGCCAACCCATGCTGGCCACGCTGCAGCAGCAGACCGATCTCCAGCGCGTAGGTGGAAAACGTGGTGTAGCCGCCGAGGATGCCGGTGGCCAGCAACAGGCGCAGCTGCGGCGAGGCGCCATTGCGCATGGCGAAGACCTCGACCACCACGCCCATCAGCAGCGCACCGCTGATGTTGATCAGGAAGGTCGACCAGGGCCAGGGACTGCCGACCGCCACCCGCGCGCCGATCAGGTTGCAGGCGTGGCGCAGGCAGGCGCCGATGCCGCCGCCGACGAAGACCAGGAAATAGTTGTTCAATGCTTGCATGGCGTGCCTCGAATGCGGGTTCGCAGGGTCAGTGGCGAACGCCGAGGGCAGGCACGACCTGCCGTCGACGAACACCGGGTTCGTCCTGGCAGGAGCCATCAGCCTTCTCAGGCGGTTATCGGGGGAGCCCCATCCCCATCGCGGTCCATGCTACCAGCGGCGGTGCATTCACGTCATCGAGGTCGTCAGAACGCGAGCCACCTTGCTGCGGCTGAAGCCATCCATCAGCAGTTCGAACGCGAGCAGATCCAGCGCCGCATGGCGGCGGTGGTCGATCTCCAGCCCGTTCTCGGCCACCAGATGGCTGACCAGCTCATAGGCGTCCTGCCAGACATCCAGATGGGCCTGGCTGGGGATGTAGGCATTGCCCCGTTCGCCTACGCCCAGCCCGCTCATCCCGTACAGCAGCTCGCGCGCGTCCAGCTTGGCCGCATCGGCGATGCGGAACAGCTGTTCGGCCTTCACATGGGAGGGGCTGACGTGGTCGTTCAACCAGTTGCTGATGGTTGCCGTGGTGGAGTGCGCGGCGCGGGCCAGATCGGCCGGGCGAGGGTGCCCGGCTTTCTTCATGGCGGCGGCGAGTCGTTGGCCGAGAGTATTCATCTATGCAAGCCAGCTTAACGCGTGGATTGCGAAGAAGCCTTGTCGCAAGAATCAGTCTGGTTAACAGAAGGACCGACCGTGACCGAATTCTGGAGCAAGCGGCAGGTGCGTACCCGGCTGGGATTCCAGACCGATGCCGAACTGGCGCGCTTCTTTGGCATAAGCCGATCTGCCGTGTCGCAATGGCCCAAGGAGTTCCCGATTCCTGCCCTGAGGCAGTACATCCTGCATCAGCGTTATCCGAACCTGTTCCCCGCGACTGAAGCGAAGGGCAGCGAATCCATCTGAACTGCGCCGTCTTTTGTCGCATACAGCACACTTAGCACTATTTGCTAAGTACACTTAGCAAAATAGGTAGATTCGATGGATCGGGGAGATCCGATCAATCTCTTCAACCGGAAGTGGGAGCCTGGGATCCGAGGGGCATGTCGGGTTCGACCCATCCGGGACGGCCGGGGCCCCGTATGTAGTTTCGTGAACGATTAATAATTTCGATCACGAAAGTCGCTGCATGTAATTGACCTGTCGTGAAATCTATGACTAATTGGCATCAACCGGGCGTGAAGCCCGGGAGTCTTTCAGTAGCACGCAAGTGAGTCGGTAGACCGTCAACGATGCAGAACAAGTCCAACGGAGGTCGTATGGAATACGGCATGCATGGCTTGGCTGAACGGGTACGCCGCGAACTGGAAGCCAGCTATCACAAACACGGATGCGGTCCGGCGTTCTGGGATACCTACCAGCAGGTGCTGGACCGCCTGGTCCCGCAGGGGACCGAGCGTACCGAAGTCACCAACGAAATGGCGCTGATCATCGAGCAGCTGGGCATCGTCCGACGTGCGCAGCTGGTTCCGCCGCACGCCAGCGGGCCGCGTTGATTCAGAGCAGGCGCCAGGCGCCGCAGGCAAGCAGCGCCAGCAACATCGACAGCAGGGCCAGGGTTCGCGGTCGCCACCAGCGCCGCGCTTGTCCGGCCATCGCCTGCGGACTGCAGTAGCGCACCAGCCCCGGACCGAAACCGGCCCGGTGCTGTTGCCCTGCGCAGGCTTCCAGGCAGGCGCCGCAGGCCAGGCAATCGGCCTGCGGCCCCTGGCGGATGTCCAGTTGCATCGGACAGGCGCTGACACAGGCGGCGCAGTCCGTGCAGTCACCGAGACGATCGGCACTGAAGGTCGGCATCGGTCCGGCCAGCAGCGGATGCGCGGCGCGGAACACGTAATCCTGCGCGGTGGTCGGGTCGAGCAGGCCACGCCCCCGTCCCAGCACGCCGCCGAGGCCGGAGGGACGCGGCCCTCGCGGCTCGCCGCGGCGAGCGTCGTACAGCATGCGTGGCGTATGCGGATCGGTCAGCAGCGGCTGCATGCGTGCGAACGGGCACAACGAACGGCAGACCTGCTCGCGCAGGAAACCGGCATTGCCCCAGGTGGCGGCCGCATAGAACAGCACCCAGAAGGTTTCCCAGCCACTCCAGCCAGCCCGCGGCGCAGCGGCCACCAGTTCGGCGATCGGGCTGAACAGACCGACGAAGGTGACGCCGGTCCACAGTGACAACAGTCCCCAGGCCAGCTGCGTCGCCAGGCGCGCCAGCGAGGCGGGAAGCAGGCGGGACACGGCGCGGGCGATCCCGTCGAAGGCGCGGCGCCACAGGGTCTGCGGGCAGGCATGGCCGCACCAGACGCGCCCGGCAAGATGGGTGAGCAGCGCAAAGCCCACCGCAAGCACCGCCAGCAGTCCGATCAGCACACCGACGTCGCCGGGCCACAGGGTCCAGCCGAACAGGTCGAAGCGCCGGGCATTGATGTCCAGCAGCAACGCCTGGCGTCCGTCCCAGCGCAGCCACGGCAGCGCGTAGAACAGGGCCAGCAAGGCGGCATTCAGCGCCCCGCGCCAGCGCCAGGGGCGTGGTGGGGTTGTGCAGGGTGTGCTCATCCCAGCGGCAGCTCGTCGTCGTCGTCGCTCGGCATCGGTCGTTGCAGGTACCAGGTGACCGCGCTGGACAGCGCCGTCACCGTCCAGAACATGAAGAAGCCTGCGGTATAGCCCAGCTCGCGGCTGATGGCCGTGCCCGGGAAGCTGATCGCCTGAAGGCGCAACGGGTCGACGAAGGCGAAGAACACCACGCTGGCCACGCCGGCGGCGATGAAGCTGGGCCAGAGGATGGCGCCCCAATGCTGGATCAGCCGCTGGCGGCGACTGGGGGAGGGTCTGTTCATGCTGTCCCGGATCGAAAAGTGGGCGGCGCGTATACTCCGCCAAGGCTGGCGCAGCTTCCGCAGGGCATGCTTCCTGCAAGCGTGCCAGCCTAGGTGCAGCGGACTGCGCCGACATTGATCTGGATCAACGGCGGTGCCGCCTGCGTGCTGCACACTGCCGGCACGCTTTGGGTACCCTGATGAACGCAACACCGCCGCCTGTTCTTCCCGTTGCCTCGCCCGAGTTGTGCACCGAGCAGGAAGTGACCCGCCTGGTCCACGACTTCTATGCGCGCGTGCGCGAGGAAGAGCGGCTGGGGCCGGTGTTCGAGGCGCACGTGCATGACTGGCCGGAACACCTGGCACAGCTGGTCGACTTCTGGTCGGCGATGCTGCGCGGTACCCGCCGCTTCAAGGGTTCGCCAATGTCCAAGCACATGGCGATCGAGCTGGACAAGGACCTGTTCGACCGCTGGCTGGTGCTGTTCCGGATCACCACCGCCGAATGCAGCAACCCGCCGATGCAGGAACTGGCCAACGATGTGGCCGCGCGCATCGGTGACACCTTCTGGAAGCGCTACCAGATGCTGCGCTGGCCACAGGTCGGCCTGCCGGTGCTGGGCATCCCTGCCAAGGATTGATCTGGGTCAAGGCGGCGCAGGCTGTCCGGCGCGATGCTGGCGGCATGGACACGTTCTCTCCCGCCGCTGGCGGCCTGGCCTGGACCTTCGACCCCGACCTGCTGCGCCGGCACGACCGGCCGGGCCCTCGTTACACCTCGTATCCGACCGCGCCGCATTTCCATGATGGTTTCGACGCGCCGGCGCTGCGCCAGGCGATCGCCGACAGCAACCAGCTGGCGCGTGCGCTGTCGCTGTACGTGCACGTGCCGTTCTGTTCCAGTCCCTGCTTCTACTGTGGCTGCAACCGGGTGATCAGCCGCGATCGCGGCCGCGGCCACAGCTACGTCGCGCGGGTGCTGGCCGAGGCTGATCTGCTGGCACCGCAGTTCGAGGATGGCCGCGAGGTCATCCAGCTGCATCTGGGTGGCGGCACGCCGAATTTCCTTGATGCCGAGGCGATGACCACGCTGGTGGAGGGGCTGCGCCGGCGCTTCGATTTCAGCGATTCGGCGCAACGCGATTTCTCGATCGAGCTCGATCCGCGCTTCATCGATACCCGCGACGTCGCCATGCTGGCGCGACTGGGCTTCAACCGGGCCAGCCTGGGCGTGCAGGATTTCGATCCGCAGGTGCAGGAATCGATCAACCGCGTGCAGGGCGTGCAACAGACGCTGGACATCCTGCGCGCTTGCCGCGACAGCGGCATGCGATCGGTCAATGTCGACCTGATCTATGGGTTGCCGGGGCAGAGCCTGGAAGGCTTCGGTCGCACCCTCGAGCTGGTGCTGGCGCTGCGCCCGGACCGCCTGGCGGTCTATGGCTACGCGCACCTGCCGCATCTGTTCCGCGCACAGAAGCAGATCGACGAACGCCGCTTGCCGTCGCCGGAGGATAAGCTGGCGTTGCTGGGCCTGGCGGTGGAGAAGCTCTCCGCGGCGGGCTACCAGTACATCGGCATGGATCACTTTGCGTTGCCGGAAGAGGATCTGTCGCGAGCGCAGCGTGCCGGCCAGTTGCATCGCAACTTCATGGGCTACACCACCCACGCCGATACCGATCTGCTCGGCCTGGGCGTGAGTGCGATCAGCCACATCGGTGCCACCTACAGCCAGAATCCGCGCGATCTGCCGTCGTGGGAGGACGCGGTGGACCAAGGCCAGCTGCCGGTGTGGCGTGGGGTGGCGCTGAGCGCCGACGACCAGTTGCGTGCGGAACTGATCCAGCAGCTGATGTGCCAGGGCGAGGTGGATGGCACTGCGCTGGGCCAGCGTCATGGCGTCGATTTCGAGCAGTACTTCGCCGAAGACCTGCGTTCGGTTCAGCGGCTGCAGGAAGATGGCCTGGCCGAATACCGCGACGGTGTAGTGCGTGCCAGCGAGCCGGGGCGGCCGCTGCTGCGGTTGCTGGCGATGTGCTTCGATCCGTACCTGCGTGCGGCGCATGAGCAGCCGCGCTATTCGCGTGCGATCTGAGGTTCTGTCGCGCAGTGTGACCCACCCCCAAAAAACCGGGCCAGCGTAAAGCAGAGACTTCTCTCCGCATTGACCCCCGTGGATCACGAGGAATCAGGCGATGAAGAAGTCCCGTTTTACCGAGGAGCAGATTGCCTACGCGCTCAAGCAGGTCGAGCTGGGGATGTCTGCCGGGACGCCGCTGCTGTCGCGGGTAATGACGGTGAAGGTGCCCAGGTTGACGAAGCTTGTGCAAGCGCCGCGCCGAGGCGTCGCTTGGTCAGCCCGGTAGGACTGCCACGCCGTCAGGTGGATCCTCACGACGCAACGACAGCACGCGCCAGCTGGCCATGCGCTTACGTTCTAGCAGGTTCGCCAGGGCGCTGGCATCGGGCCTGCCTTTGCGGGTGTACTTGACCGGGGCCAGCACCAGCAGGTTGACGCGCTCGTCCGGCGGGATCGAATCGCGCTCGTCCTCCGGGTTCCAGGGCCTATCCACGGCCAGCAGTGCATCGACCCCCTCCGGCCACGGCAGGTCAGTGAACTCGGGATCGCTGCGTTCAATCAGGTGCCCCTCGCTGATCGGCCCGTGTGCGAACACTTGTGCCACCATGCGCGACATCAGCAGTTGCGGGAAACGCCACACGCTATCGTCGCCCAGCCCTGTGCGTGGCAGTGGCCAGTTGCGCTGCAGAGGGAGGAAGAGCTCGATCATCGGTATACCGGCTTCATGTAGTCCGGTGCTGAACAGCAGCTTGAAGTCGGATCTGCCGTCAATCAGGCCCAGGTGCAGTGATGCCCTCGGGTCACGCGACGCCGGCGAGAATTCTGGTCGGAGCACCGGCCCGACCGTGTTGTGCACGAAGACGATGATCGATTCACCGGCTCCCTGCACGTAGGGACCCTGGTAGTCGCGCACGCTTCTGCCCCCGTGTCGCTCCAACGTCGCAGCGACCTCGGGATGGCCCCAGATGCGCGCAGCATCCAACGCCGACTGATTCAACTGCCGGTGCAGGCGGTTGACGTCGGCACCGGCCTGCAGCAGCAGCTCTACGATATCCCCATGTCCTTCGAGGGCAGCGGCGTACAGCGGGTGACAGCGCATCAGCGCGGTGCCATCCGGATCGGCACCCGCCTGCAGCAGCAGCTTGCACACAGCGGCGTGACCGCCAGACACCGCTTCCATCAACGGCGTCCGGTGATCATCTCCGCCGAAGTTCATGTCCGCCGGAAGCCCCCAGGCCAGCAGCCATTGGCACACCGCCTCCTGGCCGCTTGCCGCCGCCAGGTGCAACACGCTGTCGTCCCCTGCATAGCCAAAGTGGGCCAGCCACAGTAAAGCTGGCTGCGCGTCCGCGATGGAGCGCACCACGTCCAGTTCACCCGCCTCTATGGCGTCGTACAGGCGATCCAGTTCACTCTCGTGCTCGATACCCAATGGGTGTTGATCAATCATGCTTCTTCCATGAACCCAGCGTTGGTCGGCAAGCCTATCTCGCTGTCTGCCGTTCTTGAAGCGGACAGGCTACGCGGGGAATAGCCTGCAGTCACCCCGGGTGCGCGTGGACAGCGCCGTGCCGACGCCCCAGATCGTAGCTGGGCTGGATCTCGGCCAGGCAAGGGGCGAGATCTGCCAGGCCTGGCTGGCCGAAGTCGACCACGGGGAGCTGTACGAAACTGCCACAGCGCGAGTCAGGGAAGCGCTGGAACCGCGTAAGCCGCCGGCAGAGCCCAAGCCCCGCCCGAAGGACGCGCGCAAGGCATGGGTGAGTGCAGGGCTGCAGCAGATGCGGCGAGGTGTTTGAGGCATCCGCGACATTGCGTCGCAGACGCCATCTGTTGCTCGCTTGGCATCATGCGTTGGAGCAGATTGCGGAGCGTCGAGAAAATTGCGGAGCGGGAACGCGATCGATGATCGTCGTAAAAGCCTTGGTGCCCGGAGCCGGAATCGAACCGGCATGGGGTTGCCCCCGGCGGATTTTAAGTCCGATGCGTCTACCAGTTTCGCCATCCGGGCCTGCAGCGCGGCGCCGATTGTAGCCCACCCGCCGCACGGTGGCTGGATTGCATTGGCGGGGTGACGTGCTTAACTGTCGTTCCTATTCATGTCATAGTCCCAGCCATCGTTCCCAGGGGGGGAGCCATCTGATGTCGCTGCACGCGATTGCCTATGCCAGTGAGGCCCGCGCCGATCTGCAGACAACCGATCTCGACCGCCTGCTGGCCGATGCCACGGCATTCAACCGTGTAGCCGGCGTCACCGGTGTGCTGATGTTCGATGGATCGCGCTTCCTGCAGTATCTGGAAGGTCCGGAAGATGGCATCGATTCGGTGTTTCCGCGCATCCTCAACGCGCGCAGCCATGGGCAACTGAAGGTGTTGTGCCGCGCGCCGGTCGCGCAGCGCGCGTTCCCGCGCTGGTCCATGGGCACGCGACGGATCGAGGCGGACCTGCTGGCGCAGATCATCGATGCCGCCTGGCCGGGCTTCCTGCTGGGCAGCGGTGGATTCGAGCGTCTGCGGCAGGCCTGGACCGGCGCCGACGGTGAACTGGAACCGGCCGCGGTCGCACTGGGCTCCTGACCTGCCTTGGCGGTGGGGCGGCCGGGCCGTTAGGCTGTAGCCTTTCTGGTGTGGGTTTCCCGGAGTGGTGCAGCGAATGAGTGAGTTGGCCGAAGCCATGGCAGCGTATGTGCGATCGCATCCGTTGCACGGGATGTACCGATGAGTGCGCCGGTTGCGGCGGCCGTCGCCCCCCGGTTTGCAGTGATCGGCCTGGGCTACGTCGGCCTGCCGTTGGCGGTGGCCTTCGGTCGGCACTGGCCGACGCTGGGCTTTGATATCGATGCCGGCCGCATCGCCGAGCTGCGCAGTGGCCAGGACCACACGCTGGAAATGGAGCCCGATGAGCTGGCCAGTGCACAGCAGCTGCAGTACGGCAGTGATCCGGCACTGCTCGATGCCTGCAATGTCTACATCGTCACCGTGCCGACCCCGATCGATGCCTATGAGCAGCCCGACCTGGAGCCGCTGCGATCTGCCAGCCGGCTGATCGCCAGCCATCTGCGCGTGGGCGACCTGGTGATCTACGAATCCACGGTGTACCCGGGTACGACCGAAGAAGTCTGCGTGCCGCTGCTGGAGGAGGGCTCGGGCCTGCGTTTCAACGAAGACTTCTACTGCGGTTACAGCCCCGAGCGGGTCAGTCCGGGTGACCGCCAGCGTCGCCTGGCCGACATCCGCAAGATCACCTCCGGTTCGACACCGGAGGTTGCCGCGGTGATCGACGGCCTGTACCAGCGCATCATCGCCGCCGGTACCTTCCCGGCGCCGACGATGCGCGTGGCCGAAGCGGCCAAGGTGGTCGAGAACATCCAGCGTGATGTCAACATCGCACTGGTCAACGAGCTGGCGCTGATCTTCGATCGGCTCGGCATCGACACCCAGGACGTGCTTGACGCGGCGGGCAGCAAGTGGAATTTCCTGCCGTTCCGGCCAGGTCTGGTGGGTGGCCACTGCATCGGCGTGGATCCGTATTACCTGCTGCACAAGTCCGAGAGCGTGGGTTACCACCCGGATCTGATCCATACCGCGCGGCAGGTCAACAACCGCGTCGGCGAGCACGTGGCCGCGCGGGTGCTGGCGATGCTGGCGGAGCGTGGCCGCGCACCGGTGCAGGCACGCATCCTGGTGCTCGGCGTGACCTTCAAGGAGGATTGCCCGGACCTGCGCAACAGCCGCGCGCTGGAGCTTGCGCAGCGCCTGCGCGATGCCGGTGCCGAGGTTGAAGTCAGTGATCCCTGGGTGGGCCCGGCGGCGTTGGCGGAGGCCGGTGTGCAGTGGCTGGCCGAGCCGGTCACGGGGAGCTACGACGCGGTGGTGCTGGCGGTGGCCCATGCCCGCTTCAAGGCGATGGACGAGGCGGGAATCCGGGGCCTGCTGGCCCCCGGTGGCCTGGTCTACGATGTGAAATCGGCCTGGCCGCGCAACGTGGTTGACGGTCGACTGTAAGCCCGGAGGGCGGGCGGCACGGTAGACTCGGGGGCAGTTGCAACCGAGGAAAGCCATGCACCGGTATATCGTCTACCTGCTCGCCATCCTGATGTTCCCGATATGCCTGTGGCTGGCCACGATCTGGCCGGCCTGGTACTGGGGCGTCGGCCTGACTGCCGCGATGGTGGCGCTGGGGACCTGGGACCTGCTGCAGAAGCGCAGCACGCTGCGCCGCAATTATCCGGTGATGGCGCACTTCCGCTACGGCCTGGAGTCGATCGGCCCGGAGATCCGCCAGTATTTCGTGCAGAGCGACCTGGAGGACGTGCCGTTCTCGCGCCAGCAGCGCGCGCTGATCTACCAGCGGGCCAAGAACGAGATGGACACGGTGCCGTTCGGTACCCTGCGCAGCACCTATGCGGTGGACTACGAATGGATCAACCATTCGCTGGCACCCACGTCCATCGCCAAGCACGATTTCCGCGTGTTGATCGGCGCCAACTGTGCCAAGCCCTATTCGGCCAGCGTGTTCAACATTTCGGCGATGAGCTTCGGTTCGTTGTCGGCCAATGCGATCCGCGCGCTGAACGATGGCGCGCGCCGTGGCGGCTTCTACCACGACACTGGCGAAGGCTCGATCTCGCCGTATCACCGCGAGATGGGCGGTGACCTGGTGTGGGAGATCGGTTCGGGCTACTTCGGTTGCCGTGACGAGAAAGGGGGCTTCAGCGAAGAGCGCTTCGTTGCCAATGCCACCCACGACCAGGTCAAGATGATCGAGATCAAGCTGTCGCAGGGTGCCAAGCCGGGCCACGGTGGCGTGCTGCCAGCACCGAAGGTGACCGCCGAGATCTCGGTGACGCGCGGCGTACCGATGGGCGTGGACTGCGTGTCGCCGTCACGCCACTCAGCGTTCTCGACGCCGGTCGAGCTGTTGCAGTTCGTTGCGCGCCTGCGCGAACTGTCCGGTGGCAAGCCGGTCGGTTTCAAGCTGGCCATCGGCCATCCGTGGGAGTGGTTCGGCATTGCCAAGGCGATGCAGGAAACCGGCCTGCTGCCGGACTTCATCGTGGTCGACGGCGCAGAGGGCGGCACGGGTGCGGCACCGGCGGAGTTTGTCGACCATGTCGGCGTGCCGATGCACGAAGCGCTGCTGCTGGTGCACAACACCCTGGTTGGCCTCGACCTGCGCGAACGCGTCCGCATCGGCGCGGCGGGAAAGATCACCAGTGCCTTCGACATCGCGCGCACCATCGCGCTGGGGGCCGACTGGTGCAATGCCGGCCGTGGCTTCATGTTCGCGCTGGGTTGCATCCAGTCGCTGAGCTGCCACACCGACAAGTGCCCGACCGGCATCGCCACCCAGGACCCGGCACGCTGGAAGCACCTGGATGCACCGGACAAGGCCACCCGTGTGTACAGCTACCACGAGCACACGCTGCATGCCTTGAAGGAGCTGCTGTGTGCCGCCGGCCTGAATGATCCGGCTGAACTTGGGCCGGAACACATCCTGCGCCGTGTTTCGCCGGTGGAGATCCGTTCGCTGGCCTCGCTGTACCGCTACCTGGAACCGGGCGAGCTGCTGCACAAGGTGCCGGACCATGCGGTGTTCCATGCATTCTGGGCCGATGCACGCAGCGATTCGTTCCAGCCGCCGCCGAAGATCCAGGCGCTGCGCGCCAGCAAGTCGCGATAGCGATTCTGTAGAGTCGAGCCCTGCTCGACTGCCTTTCGATCAGGCATCGCGACGTCGGAACGAAGAACAGTCGAGCATGGCTCGACGCTACAAGGAGATGTCATGCAGTTCAGGACCGGCACCATCGACGACGTCGCCACGCTGTGGGCCCTGCGCACGCGCTGCGTGCGCGAGACCTGCAGCAGCCACTATCCGGCGGAGGTCATCGCACCGTGGTCGGCCTCGCCACCACCGTCGCAGTACGCGCGGCTGTTGTCGCAGGGCGGATGCGTGGTGGCCGAGGACGGGCAGGGTGCCCTGCTCGGTTTCGGCGTGTTCGATGCCAACGCCAATGAAGTCGATGCGCTGTTTGTCGATCCGGATCGCGGCGGCAGGGGGATCGGCCAGGCACTGATGCAGCGGTTGCTGGCGATGGCCGACCACGAGCGCGAGGTAGTGCTGTCGGCCTCGCTCAATGCGGTGCCGTTCTATCAACGGCAGGGATTCATTGCCGTGCGGGAGGAAGCCTACCCGCATCCCAGCGGTGTGGCGCTGGCCTCGGTGAGCATGCGCAGGCCATGGTGATGTAGCGTCGAGCTTGCTCGACGGCTTTTGTAGAGTCGAGCCATGCTCGACTGCTTTATCGCCTGAATCAAAAAGCAGTCGAGCATGGCTCGACTCTACAATGCGGGTCTCATCGCCCGGCCAGCCATCCGATCACGCCTTCAGCAGCACGCAGGCCGCTGGCGTAGCACGCCGTCAGCAGATAGCCGCCGGTAGGTGCCTCCCAGTCCAGCATCTCGCCGGCACAGAACACGCCGGGCACTGCCCGCAGCATCAGGCCATCATCCAGCGCATCCAGGCGCACGCCGCCAGCCGTGCTGATCACCTCGGCCATCGGCCGTGGACGCAGCAGGCGCAACGGCAGGCGCTTGAGCGTGGCGGCCACGGCAGGCAGGTCGTTGCCCGCGTCCTTGCCAAGGATCTCGAACACCAGCGCGGCCTTCACTGCATCCAGGCCGGCCTGGCGACGCAGGTGTTCGCCGAAGCTGCGACCCTTGCGCGGGCGCGACAGATCGGCCAGCAGGCGTGCTTCATCGCGTCCCGGCACCAGGTCCAGCCACAGCATGGCGTGGCCATCGCGGTTGATTGTCTCGCGCAGGTCTGCGGCCAACGCGTAGATCAGGCTGCCTTCGATGCCGTACTCGCTGGCCACGCATTCGCCCTGCAGCGACTGCGATTGTCCCGCCAGGTCGAGCCAGTGCGCGACCACCGGCTTCAACGGCGCGCCGGCATTGCGCTGGGCGAAGAACGGCGTCCAGTCGATGTCGAAGCCGCAGTTGGCCGATTGCAGCGGCGCAATGTCCACGCCTCGTGCCTGCAAGGGGGCGACCCAGGCGCCATCACTGCCCAGCTGCGGCCAGCTGCCGCCGCCCATGGCCAGCACGGTGGCATCGGCGTGGACATCGATCTCGCCCGCTTCGGTGGCGAAGCGCAGCGCGCCGTCGTTGCCCCATCCGATCCAGCGGTGGTTGGCATGCAGGCGCACGCCCTGTTCCTTCAGCCGGCGCACCCAGCCGCGCAGCAGCGGCGCAGCCTTGCGGTCGACCGGGAACACGCGGCCGGAGCTGCCGACATAGGTTTCCACGCCAAAGCCGGCAGCCCAATCGCGCAGCGCCTGCGCGTCGAAGCCATCCAGCCAGCGACCAACCGCTTCGGCCCGCTCGCGGTAGCGGCTGTCGAACAGCGGCCGCGGATCGGAATGGGTGAGGTTGAGCCCGCCCTTGCCGGCGATCAGGAACTTGCGGCCGGGTGAACCCTTGGCCTCGTACAGGTCGACCTCCAGCCCAGCGGCGCGCAGGCGCTCGGCGGCGAACAGGCCGGCCGGGCCGCCGCCGATGACGGCGACCCGATGGGGCGATGCGGTATTACGGTTTGACATCGAGCAGCTCGACATCGAACACCAGCGACGAGCCGGCCGGGATCGGGCCAACCCGGCGGTCGCCGTAGCCGTAGTCCGGCGGGATCATCAGGGTGCGCTTGCCGCCGACCTTCATGCCGGCCACGCCCTCATCCCAGCCGCGGATGACCTGGCCGGCGCCGAGCGCGAAGGTGAACGGTTCGCCACGGCTGACCGAGCTGTCGAAGGTCTTGCCGTGCTTGGTTTCGGTGCGGTTGTCGTAGATCCAGCCGGTGTAGTGCACGGTCACCTTGTTGCCGGCAACGGCTTCGGCGCCGGTACCCGGGACGGTATCGATGCGCTCGAAGGTGGTCAGGGTGCCACCCGGCGGCGGGCCGGACGGTTCGGTCGAGCAGCCAACGGCGGCGAGGGACAGCAGCAGGGGAAGCAGCAGGCGGCGCATCGGGCGTCTCCGGAAGGGCGCAGGGCGAGGGCGGCAAGGGTAGCGCATCGGCGCCGGGTATCATGGGTACATGGCAAAACTCCTGCTCAATCTGCGCAATGTCGGCGACGACGAATATGCCGATGTCTGCACGCTGCTCGACCAGCACGGCATCGCCTGGTATCGCACCGAACCCAGCCCCTGGGGCATTTCCAACGGCGGCCTGTGGCTGCGCGAGGACACCGATCATCCGCGTGCGAAGGCGCTGATGGCGGAGTACCAGGCTGAGCGCGGGCCACGCATCCGTGCCGAGCGCGAGCAGGCGTTGCGCGATGGCACGGCGGAGACCTTCGGCAGCCTGTTCCGGCGGCGGCCGGCGTATGTGGTGCTGGTGCTGTTGGGGATGGTGGGTGCGGCGGCGCTGGTGCTGCTGCCGTTCGTGCTGTTGCGGGGGTAAGGGGGGCTTCTGGCCGGGTTGCACCCGGCACCCGCCGATGCCAGGGCAACTACAACAGCAACTACAACAGCAACAGCAACTACAACAGCAACAGCAGGCAATCCGTGGTGGGCAGGGCGGTGTGGGCAGGCGGGACACGCCGTAAACCCATCCTTGGGGGCTCGATGGCGCCATCCATGGCGCCAACGGTCCCGCCTGCCCACACCGCCCTGCCTCTGACAGGTTCCGGGTACCTGCCGGGGGTCGGATTCCTCTGCCGTGCAGAGGGATCCGACCCCTGAATCTGTCCGTGCGGGCGGGAGGCGCTAAAATGACGGGATGATCGCCAATACCGCTGCCTACCATTTCGCCGTCATCGACGCCCCCCAGGCCCTGTGCGATCAGTTGCTGGCGCGCGCCGAGGCGGCGCAGCTGCGCGGCACGATCCTGGTGGCGGGCGAGGGGCTGAACCTGTTCCTGGCCGGTGCGCCGAAGGCGGTCGAGGGCTTCTACGCCGCGCTGCATGCCGATGCGCGTTTTGCCGATATGCGGGTCAAGACCAGCCTGAGCGAGCATCAGCCGTTCGCGCGGCTGAAGGCCAAGGTGAAGGACGAGATCATCAGCTTCCGCCGTGATGACGGCCAGCCGCTGGAGTATCCGCGTGCACCGGCGATCGATCCGGCTACGGTGCAGCGTTGGCTGCGGCAGGGGCATGATGACGCCGGCAAGCCGGTGGTCATGCTCGATACGCGCAATCTGCAGGAAGTGGAGTACGGCACCTTCAAGGATGCGCTGGTGCTGCCCATCCACAAGTTCACCGACCTGCCCGAGGCGTTGGCGCCGCACCGCGAAGCGCTGAAGGACAGCACGGTGGTCAGTTTCTGCACCGGCGGCATTCGTTGCGAGAAGGCCGCGCTGTGGATGGTCAACGACGGCATGGACAACGTGCTGCAGCTCGATGGCGGCATCCTCGGCTACTTCGAGGAGGTGGGCGGCGAAGGTTACGAAGGCCGATGCTTCGTGTTCGACGAGCGCGTGGCGCTGGATGCCGAACTGAAGCCGATGGTCGACCAGGCGCTGCCGGAGCCGCGCCCCAGCGCGTTCTGATGTTTCCTTGGTAGAGCCGGCCGCTGGCCGGCTGCCAGGGCACTTTGCCTGCCGGCCAGCGGCCGGCACTACCGGATCAAGCGCGGTCAGCCCTGAACCCGTCCCACGGGAATCAGCATCCCGCCACCGTCACTGGCCGCCGCGCCTGGCCGACCCCATGCATGGGGGATCCTGTGACGGAAAACCGCCTGATGATCCCGTTGTCGATTCTTGACCTGGCCCCGGTCTGCGAGGGCAGCGACACCACCGCTGCCTTCGCCAACATGCTGGAACTGGCCCAGCATGCCGATGCGCTGGGGTACCGCCGCTACTGGCTGGCCGAACACCACAACATGCCCGGCATCGCCAGTGCGGCCACCGCCGTGCTGATCGGTCACGTGGCAGGTGGCACAAAGCGCATCCGTGTCGGTGCCGGCGGCATCATGCTGCCCAACCATGCGCCGCTGCAGGTGGCCGAGCAGTTCGGCACGCTCGCCTCGCTGTATCCGGACCGCATCGACCTCGGCCTGGGCCGTGCGCCGGGCACCGATCAGCCGACCGCGCGTGCACTGCGCCGCTATTTCGACAGCGCCGACCAGTTCCCGCAGGACGTGCGCGAGCTGCTGCATTACTTCGAGCCGGTACAGCCCGGGCAGGCCGTGCAGGCGGTTCCGGGTGGTGGCCTGCGGGTGCCGACATGGATCCTCGGTTCCAGCCTGTTCGGTGCGCGCATGGCTGCCTCGATGGGCCTGCCGTACGCGTTCGCCTCGCACTTCGCACCGGACGTGATGGACGAAGCGCTGGCGGTGTACCGCCGCGAATTCCGCCCCTCGGCCACGCTGAAGCAGCCGCACGCGATGCTGGCGTTGAACGTCGTCGCCAGCGACAGCGAGGCCGAATCGCGGCGCCTGTTCACCAGCCAGCAGCAGAGTTTCGTGAACCTGCGTCGCGGTCGGCCAGGCAAGATTCCGGCACCCATCGACGACATCGAGTCCTTCTGGGAGCCGCATGAAAAGCTGGGCGTGGAGCGAGCACTGGCCTGCACCGTGCTGGGGGATCCGCAGCAGGTGGCGGAAGGCATCGCCGCGTTCGTCGAGCGCCACAAGCCGGACGAACTGATGCTCACCGCCAACCTGTATGACCACCGCGCGCGCCTGCGCTCGTTCGAACTGGCGATGCAGGCCTGGCACGCCCGCCACGCGGGCTGAACAATTGCGTCACGGCCCATTGCGGCCGAACCGCGTCTGATGGGGGCTCATATCGAAGGAGCCCCCACATGGCCGACACCCGCGCCGAACACATTGCCCAACTGGCAGAACTGATCAAGGACGTGGAGGTGGCGATGTTCACCACCACCGGCGTTGACGGGCGACTCTACAGCCGGCCGCTGGCCACCCAGCAGGTCACCTTCGACGGTGATCTGTGGTTCGTCATCACTGCCGACAGCCCGAAGGTGGCCGAGATTGCGCTCGACCCCCGCGTCAACGTGGCCTATGCCTCACCCTCGAAGAACACCTATGTATCGGTGGCCGGGCGCGCGCGCGTGGTTGATGATCGCGCGAAGATCGAAGAGCTGTGGTCGCCAGCGATGAAGCTGTTCTTCCCGGGTGGCAAGGACGACCCGAACCTGCGCCTGATCCAGGTGCGCGCCGACTCGGCCGAGTACTGGGATGGTCCGGGCACGCTGCTGGGCACGGCACTCAGTTTCGTGCTGTCGGCGGTGCAGGACGAGCCCGCGCCTTTGGCCGACAACGGCTTCATCGACCTGCGCTGAGAGCCGATGTCCGGTATTGGTAGTGCCGGCCGCTGGCCGGCAATCCTGGAAACGTGGCAGCCGGCCAGCGGCCAGCGGCCGGCTGTACCGGGTTCCGGCTCAGAACCAGCGCTGGAACAGCTCCATCGTATAGCCCACCAGCTGCCCCGAACTGAAACCGAAGAAGGCGATCGCCGCCAGCGCCGCGATCCAGTTGAACAGCATCAGCGCGCCATCGCGTTCCAGCAGCGCCAGCGAGAACAGCAGCAGCTGGAAGCCGAACAGGAAGTTGGTGAAGGGAATCGGCAACGACAGCAGGATGCCCAGCAGTACCAGCAGCAGGCCGCTGAAGGCGTGGGCCGGCAGCGGTGTCAGAAGCTGCGGCAGGCGCGGTTTCAGCATCTTGTCCAACCGCCGCAGCGGGCGATCGATGCGGTCCAGGAAACGGTGCATGGTGCCGCGCCTGGGGCCGCGGCGGGCAATGAAGCCAGGCAGCCAGGGCCGGCGCAGGCAGAACAGCATCTGCAGGCCGATCAGGATCACCAGCGGACCGCTGACTGCGCCGCCCATGCCCGGGATCGGGATGAACGAGGGCAGGATCGCCACGAACAGGAACACGCCGAACGCGCTCTGCTGCAGGTTGCACAGGATCTGGCCGAGCGGCATGTGCTCGGCCGGGTCGCCGGAGGCGAACATCTCCAGCAGGGTGCGGATGCCCTCGTTGCGGTAGGCGGGGCGCTTGACGCCCGGGCCCTGGCCGGCCTCAGGCGGTGAGCTCATCGGCCTGCTCGTCGGACAGCGTGCGCAGCAGCAGCTTGTCCACCCGCGCACCGTCCAGGTCGACCACTTCGAAGCGCCAGCCGGCCCAGTCGAAATACTCGCCGGCGTGCGGGATGCGGCCGAAGTAGTGGATGCACATGCCGGCCAGCGTGTAGTAGTCACCATCCTCGGCATCGGGCAGGTCGTTGCTGCCGATCAGTTCGCGCACGTCTTCGATCGGCAGCGAGCCGTCCACCAGCAGCGAACCGTCTTCGCGGGTCACCACCAGTGCGTCCTCGTCGGCGTTCTCCACGGCCTGCAGGCGGCCGACCACGGCACCCATCAGGTCGCTGATGGTCACCAGCCCCTGGATCTCGCCGTACTCGTCCACCACCAGCGCCATCGACTGCTGTTCCTCGCGGAAGATCTCCAGCAGCTTCATCGCGTGGGTCGATTCGGAGACGTACAGCGGTTCGCGCAGGGTCTGGAACAGCGCGTTGTCACCGCGCGCCATGCGCGTGGCCAGCGATTTCAGTTCAAGCACGCCGACCACGTCCATGTCGTTGTCGCGGTACACCGGGTACCGCGAGAACTCGTGCTCGGCCATGATGTCCAGGTTGCGCTCCAGGCCGGCCTGGGTATCCAGCCAGGCGATGCGGTTGCGCGGGGTCATCAGGCTGTCGGCGGTGCGGTCGCCCAGGCGCATCACGCGGTTCATCATGTCGCGCTCGTGGGCGTCGATCACGCCGGCCTCGTGGCTCTCGGCCACCAGCATGCGGATCTCTTCTTCGGTCACCGAGGCGACTTCATCCTTGCCCAGGCCGAACAGGCGCAGCACCAGCTGGGTGGTCTTGGACAGCAGCCAGACGAAGGGCAGCGCCAGCTTGGCCAGCCAGCTCATCGGCATCGCGACCAGGCCGGCAATGGCCTCCGAGCGGGTCAGCGCCAGGCGCTTGGGCACCAGTTCACCGAAGATCAGCGTGATGAAGGTGATCAGGCTGACCGCCAGCGCGGTACCGATGTTGCCGGCGTAGGCAAAGCCCGGCATCAGGCCCTGGATCCAGCCGGCGAAGGCTTCACCCAGTGCTTCACCACCGAGGTAGCCGGTCAGCACGCCGATCACGGTGATGCCGATCTGCACGGTGGACAGGAAGCTCTCCGGCTTCTCCGACAGCTCCAGCGCCTTGGCGGCGCGCTTGGAGGTGGCGGCCATCTGCTTCAGGCGGCTCTTGCGCGAGGTCATGACCGACATCTCGGACATGGCGAAGAAGCCGTTCAGCAGAACAAGCGCGAAGACAATCAGGATCATTTCAAACACGGGCGTCGTCCCCGGTTGGTGGCAGGGAGGGCGGGTGCTTGCGATGGCGGCTGGCGCTCAGGAACCGGGTCCGGCGCGGCGCAGGGGGATAAGGGTCGTCGTCCATAAGGTGCGCCCGAAGGCGCGCTGGCATCTTAGCAAAGGGGCGTGGCAGGGTGGCAACCGCCTGTTCAGGTTGGGGGTTCCCAGGCCTCGAAAGGGGGCAGGGATACCCGTGATGGTCATCTAGCCGTCATAATTCCGTCTGGTGCCGTCCTTCCCGCGACGGCTGACAGGTTTCTCAATGTTCTCTCTGCAGACCATTTTCGGTTCCGGCAAACAGTTCTACACCCTGCTCGATGAGGCTGCCGTCGCGGCTTCCGACGCCGCCAAGGCGCTGCATTCCATGCTGCGCGAGGCCGACCGCCAGCCCGCGCTGGACGCCTTCAAGCTGGCCCGCCTGCGCGAACGCGCGGCCTCGGACAAGATCAGCCAGGCGCTGGTGGACAGCTTCATGACCCCGATCGAGCGCGAAGACATCGAAGCGCTGGGCTCGGCGCTGTACAAGATTCCGAAGCAGATCGAGAAGTTCGCCGATCGCTATTCGCTGGCCACGACCCACCTGGAGCACATCGACTTCGCGCCGCGCGCGGCGATGCTGGAACAGGCTGCTGGCGTAGTGGTGGAGATGGTGGCCGACCTGCGCCACATGAACCTGGACCGGATGACCGCGCTCAACGAGAAGCTGCGTTCGCTGGAGAACGAGGCCGACCGCCTGATGCTCGAGCTGTACCGCGACATCTACTCGGGCCGCCTGGACAACCTGCAGATGTTCCTGCTGAAGGAATTCTTCGAGATCCTGGAAAAGGCCATCGACCGCTGCCGCGAGGCCGGCGTGGTGGCGTACCAGATCGTGTTGAAGAACAGCTGACGGACGCCGCCGCATGTTGACCCTTGTCCTGGTGGTGATCCTGGCCGCGCTCGTCTTCGAGTTCATCAACGGCTTCCACGACACCGCCAACTCCATTGCCACCGTGGTGGCGACCAAGGTGCTCTCGCCCGGCTGGGCGGTGATGCTGGCCGCCTTCATGAACCTCATCGGCGCGTTGACCGGTACCGCGGTGGCGCTGACCATCGCTTCGGGCCTGCTCAACACCAACGTGGTCGACGTCACCCCGCAGGTGATCCTGTGTGCCCTGCTGGGCGGCATCATCTGGAACCTGATCACCTGGTGGAAGGGGCTGCCGTCCTCGTCCTCGCACGCCCTGATCGGTGGCCTCTGCGGCGCCGGCCTGGCTGCGGCCCACAACAACTGGGACGCGCTGATCTGGTCCGAGCGCCTGGGCAGCTGGGCGCAGAACAAGGGCCTGCTGTGGAAGGTGTTCGTGCCGATGATCACCTCGCCGATTGCCGGCTTCCTGCTCGGCATCGTGGTGATGGTGCTGCTGTGGGCGCTGATCGCCGGCCTGGCCAAGATCGGTGGTGCCATCGGCCGGCTGGCCCGCCCGCGCATCGTCAACGCGTTCTTCGGCAAGGCCCAGATCGCCTCGGCGGCCTATATGGGCTTTGCCCACGGCCACAATGACGCGCAGAAGACCATGGGCATCATCGCCATGACCCTGATCGGTGCCGAAGCGACCGGTGCGCTGGATGACCTGCCGTCGTGGCTGGCCTTCATGCACCCGGACGCCAGCGCCGGTGACGGCATCGCGATGTGGATCGTGCTGACCTGTGCGGTGGTGATGGCCGCCGGTACCGCCTCGGGCGGCTGGAAGATCATCAAGACCCTGGGCCACAAGATGGTCAAGCTGCACCCGATCCACGGCTTCGCCGCGGAGACCAGCTCGGCCACCATCCTGACCCTGGCCGCCCACTTCGGCATGCCGGTCTCGACCACGCACAGCATCTCCACCGCGATCATGGGCGTCGGCTTCGCCAAGAACCCGCGTTCGCTGAAGTTCGGCGTGATCGAACGCATCGTCTGGGCCTGGATCCTGACCATCCCGGCCGCCGGCGGCTGCGCGTACCTGATCCTCAAGTTGTTCGCCCTGTTCGGCTGGACCTGATGCCAGCGGCCTTGGGGTCAGAGCCCTTTCCCTGCGGGAAAAGGATCTGACCCCGACAATCGAGAAAGCCCGCCGGATTCCGGCGGGCTTTTTTCATGGGCAGATCGTTTTTCCGTATCCAGCGTGTCGACCAAGGTCGACACCTACCAACAGCAGCAGGAACCTGTCAGCGGCGGGGTGGGGTGGGGTTGCAGGACCGTTGGCGCCATGGATGGCGCCATCGAGCCCCCAAGGATGGGTTTACGGCGTGTCCTGCAACCCCACCCCACCTCGCCAGCCCTCAGGAAGCCAGTTTTTGCCGTTGCCGTTGCCGTTGATCCGGCGGGTGCCGGGCCGCAGGCCCGGCCAAACCCCTCAGTTACGCTTGAACAGCGCCTGCACATCCTTCCTGAACGCTGCCTGGCTGTCCGCCCGGCTGTAGAACATGTGCCCGCCCGGGTAGCTCCGCACCTGCACCCGGTCCGGATTGCTGCCCATCGCCGGCATCTGGTCCACCGTCAGGATCGACCCCATGAACGGGCACGACAGATCATTCCAGCCATGCACGATCAGCACCTGCAGATGCGGATCGATCGCCACCGCCTGGCGCAGCTGGGTCACCGCCCCTTGGCGCAGCTCGCCATTGCGGTCCCACAAGTGGTTCACATCGTAGTTCAGCGCCTGGTAGCGCGCATCCACCTTCCAGCCGACCACGCGCGTCACGAAGTCGACCATCGCCGTGGTGGTTGGCGCGATGATGCTGTCCAGCAGCGGATCGTTGGCACGCTGTTCCGGATCGTTCGGGAACGGATCGAACGCGGTCACGTTGGAGTCGTAGCGGCTGCCCAGCGTGCCTTTGTCGCGGAACACCTCACGCAGATACGCCTGTGTCTCCAGGCGGCCACCGGCGCGGCGTACGAACTGCGGGTCCAGCCCGGTCAGCTCGGTCACCCGGCGCAGCATCGCCTCGGTCGCCTGTGGGTCACTGCGGCCCTTCATCAGCGCGGTGGCGTAGTCGCCACGGGTGTATTCCACCACCTCACGCATCGCCGCATCGGTCAGCTTGCCCTGGCGCTCCAGGTGCGCTGCGGCGATCGACGGCAGCGTCTGCATCCAGGCCATCGGCGACACGTCGGCATTGTCTTCCAGCGTCGGGCTCAGGTAGGGCGAGACCAGCACCAGGCCGTTCAGCGCCACGCCCAGCCGGGTCTGCAGGAAGTGGGTGATGCGCGGGCCGCGGTAGCCACCGTAGCTCTCGCCGGTCAGGTACTTGCGTGACGCCATGCGCTGGTTGCGCAGCAGCCAGTCATAGATCGAGCGCGACAGGTACTCGATGTCAGCACCGGGGTTGTACAGCCGCTCCTTCGCTTCGTCATCGCCAATGCGCGCGCGGCTGAAGCCGGTGCCGACCGGATCGATGAACACCAGGTCGGTGAAGTCCAGCCAGGTGCCCGGGTTGTCGTGCAGGGTGGCCGGCGCGGACGCGCTGTCACCCTCGGAGCCGAAGGTCACCACCTTGGGCCCGATCGCGCCCATGTTGAGGTACACCGACGACGCACCGGGGCCGCCATTGAGCGCGAAGGTCACCGGCCGGTCCTTGCCCGGCATCGTGTAGGCAGTGAACACCACATCCGCGATCACCTTGCCCTTCTCGTCACGCACCGGCAGCGTACCGACGGTGGCGGTGTAGTCGAGGGTACGGCCAGCCAGGCGCATGCTCTGGCGAGCCGACGCATCAGCGGGCAGCGCAGGCGCTTCAGTCTTGTCGTCGTTCGGATCGTGTTTGGCGTCGGGCGCGGCCAGCACGCTGGCAGGGGCGATGAGCAGGCCAACGCAGAGCGCGGCAGTGTGCAGCAGGAACTTCATGGCACCGTATCGGCAGCGGAAGGGGATTCCGATGCTAGGCCGGTGGCGGGCCATGCCGTATGTGTCCAAAGGCATGGCCGTGCGTTGAGCTTGCCACTGGCCAGATTGGGTCAAGCGGGCAGGACGGTGGCCGCCTCATCGTCGGCCAGCAGGCCATACACGGCCGAATCCGACAGTTCGCCCTGGATGCGCCAGCGCTGGCGCAGCACGCCCTCGCGGTGGAAGCCGAGGCGGTCGAGCACGCGTGCCGACGGCACATTGCGTGGATCGATCTCGGCCTCGATGCGATGCAGGCGGAGGGTGCCGAACAGGTAGGCCAGCATCTGTCGCAGGGCCTCGTGCATGTAGCCCTGGCCCTGACGATCGGGTGCAAGCAGGTAGCCGATCTCGGCGCGTGAGGCGTCTCGATCGATCGCGAACACCACGCAGATGCCCAGCAGCGGACCCTCCAGCGATTCGCGCACGGCCAGCTTCAGCTGGGTGCCGATGGCGTGGGCGGCAAGGTCGTCGTCGATCTGTTCGCGGGCTTCGGCCGGTCGTGTCCAGGCCGGGTGGTTCCACCAGCGCATCACGTCCGGGTTGGATTGCAGCGTGAACAGCGCAGCGGCGTCGTCACGGCGGATCGGGCTCAGGACCAGGCGCGCGCTGTGCAGCGGCAGGCCGGGGAACAGCAGCGAGTGGCTGGCCAATACGGTGGTCCACACGGATGGACGCGCATTATGGCGCCACCGGGTTTGCCGATGGGGTCGTAATGCCTGTAGAGCCGATGCCCGGCTGCCGTGAATGGCCGGGGTCGTATCCCTTTCCGCAGGAAAGGGCTCTGACCCCACTGCCGACCGTCTTGCCGCGTGCCTGGGGTCAGAGCCGTTCCCCGCTGGGAAACGGATCCGACCCCGGTCAGGGATCAGGCTTCCAGCGAAGCCAGGTCGCCCTTGGTCTCCAGCCAGCCCTTGCGGTCCGACGCACGCTTCTTGGCCAGCAGCATGTCCATCAGCGAGCTCGTCTGCTCGCGATCGTCCACGGTCAGCTGCACCAGGCGACGGGTATCCGGGTGGATGGTGGATTCACGCAGCTGCGGCGGATTCATCTCGCCCAGGCCCTTGAAGCGGGTGACGCTGATGGCGCCCTTGATCTTCTCGCGCTCGATCTTGTCCAGCATCGTGCGCTTCTCTTCCTCGTCCAGGGCGTAGAACACCTGCTTGCCCACGTCGATGCGGAACAGCGGCGGCATCGCCACGAACACGTGGCCGGCATCGACCAGCGCCGGGAAGTGCTTCAGGAACAGTGCGGTGAGCAGGGTGGCGATGTGCAGGCCGTCGGAGTCCGCGTCGGCCAGGATGATGACCTTGCCGTAGCGCAGGCCGCTGATGTCGTCCTTGCCGGGATCGCAACCGATGGCGATGGCCAGGTTGTGCACTTCTTCCGAGGCCAGCACGCTGTTGGACGAGACTTCCCAGGTGTTCAGGATCTTGCCGCGCAACGGCATGATCGCCTGGAAATCCTTGTCGCGTGCCTGCTTGGCGCTGCCACCTGCCGAATCACCTTCCACCAGGAACAGCTCGGTGCGCGACAGGTCCTGGCTGATGCAGTCGGCCAGCTTGCCAGGCAGGGCCGGGCCCTGGGTCACCTTCTTGCGGACGACCAGCTTTTCGGTCTTCAGGCGCGCGCTGGCGCGCTCGATGGCGATCTGCGCGATCTTCTCGCCCAGTTCCACGTTCTGGTTCAGCAGCAGGCTGAAGGCATCGTGGGCGGCGCCTTCAACGAAGCCGGCGGCCTGGCGCGAGGACAGGCGTTCCTTGGTCTGGCCACTGAACTGCGGGTCGGTCATCTTCAGCGACAGCACGAACGACACGCGGTCCCATACGTCTTCCGGGGCCAGCTTGACGCCACGCGGCAGCAGGTTGCGGAAGTCGCAGAACTCGCGCAGCGCCTCGGTCAGGCCGGTGCGCAGGCCGTTGACGTGGGTGCCATGCTGGGCGGTGGGGATCAGGTTGACGTAGCTTTCCTGCACCAGCTCGCCTTCCGGCAGCCAGGCCACGGCCCAGTCCACGATCTCGGTGTCTTTCTTCAGGTTGCCGACGAACAGCTCGGCCGGCAACATCTCGCGATCGCCCAGCTCCAGCTTCAGGTAATCGCGCAGACCGTCTTCGTAGTACCAGGTATCGACTTCACCGGTGGCCTCGTCGGTCAGCTTCACGGTCAGGCCCGGGCACAGCACGGCCTTGGCGCGCAGCAGGTGCTTGAGCGCGCGCACCGCGAACTTGGGCGTATCGAAGTACTTCGGGTCCGGCCAGAAGCGCACGCGGGTACCGGTGTTCTTCTTGCCGACGCTGCCGACCACTTCCAGCGGGGTGGCGCGGTCGCCGTTGCGGAAGGTGATGCGGTGCTCGGCACCTTCGCGCTTGATGTGCACCTCGACCAGGGTCGACAGCGCATTGACCACGCTGACGCCGACGCCGTGCAGGCCGCCGGAGAAGGTGTAGTTGTTGTTGCTGAACTTGCCGCCCGCATGCAGGCGGGTGAGGATCAGCTCGACACCCGGGATCTTCTCTTCCGGGTGGATGTCCACCGGCATGCCGCGGCCGTCATCGCTGACCTCCACGCTGCCGTCCTTGTACAGGGTGATCTCGATCGAGCGCGCATGGCCGGCGAGGGCCTCGTCCACCGAGTTGTCGATCACTTCCTGCGCCAGGTGGTTCGGGCGCGCGGTGTCGGTATACATGCCGGGACGGCGCTTGACCGGGTCAAGGCCGGACAGGACTTCAATATCGGCGGCGTTATAACGGGCGTTCATCTGTCTTCGAAAGCTTGGAGCGACGGGCAAGTGTGGGGTCTGGCACGGGATTTTGCACGCCTGCGGTTCAGTCTCGGCGACGCAGAGGGGGTAAAATGGCAGTCGCTGGAATCTGAACGCCGGCGACCCCCGTTGGGTCGAAACGTCCAAGCCATACCGCGAGGAGGACCTCATGAAGAAGTTGCTGACCATTGCGATCCTGGCCGCTGCCGCCGTTGCAGTGCCGCTGGTGGTGGCGCAGAACGCCGGCCAGCCGGCCCCGCAGCAGGGTGACCAGGCCGACAAGGCGCAGGCCGAAGCCGATGCCAAGGCCAAGCGCCGCGCGCAGGCCAATGCCGAAATGAAGGCGCAGGGCCAGCCGGCCCCGCAGAAGGAAGAAGAGGAAGAAGCGCGCAAGAAGCGCTGATCCCGTCCCCTGCCAGGCGCCCTTGCGACAAGGGTTGCGCTCCGGAACGCCCCGCTCAGCGGGGCGTTTCTTTTTGGGAACGTGGCGTCTGCCCCTTGGGTTGGCGGCCATCAATCTGTAAACTATGGCTTTCCGGGAGTAAGTGCGTGTCCACCATTTGCGAATGGGCTGGAGCGGCCAAGCGTGGCTTCCAGCATGGCGGGTCGCAGGTGACGGTCGAATTGACCGGCACGGCCACCCCGACCTCGCACGATGGTCCCCGTCCGGCGCCTGCCGCTGCGCGGATCCGCACCTCCCTCGCTGTCCCAGCGAACCGGAAAACCCCCTCCGAGCACCATGCCTGCCCTCCGGGTGCGCGTGGTGCTGCCGTTTTCCATTTCCAGACAGGATGCTTGCAGCCATGACTCCCTTGATTTTCGTAACCGGCGGCGTGGTGTCCTCGCTCGGCAAAGGCATTGCCGCTGCGTCACTGGCCGCCATTCTCGAAGCCCGTGGCCTGAAGGTCACGATGATGAAGCTCGACCCGTACATCAACGTCGACCCGGGCACCATGAGCCCGTTCCAGCACGGTGAGGTCTACGTCACCGACGACGGCGCCGAGACCGACCTCGACCTGGGCCACTACGAGCGCTTCGTGCGTACCCGCCTGAGCCGCAAGAACTCGGTCACCACCGGCCGCATCTACGAGAACGTGATCCGCAAGGAGCGCCGCGGCGACTACCTGGGCGCGACCGTGCAGGTCATTCCGCACATCACCGACGAGATCCGCCGCTGCATCGACGAAGCCACCGAAGGCTACGACGTGGCGCTGGTCGAGATCGGCGGTACCGTCGGCGACATCGAGTCGCTGCCGTTCCTGGAAGCGATCCGCCAGGTGCGCACCGAGCGTGGCCCGGAGAAGGCGCTGTTCATGCACCTCACCCTGGTGCCGTACATCGGCGCCGCCGGTGAGCTGAAGACCAAGCCGACCCAGCATTCGGTGAAGGAGCTGCGCTCGATCGGCATCCAGCCGGACGTGCTGCTGTGCCGTTCGGAACAGGCCGTGCCGGATTCGGAGCGCCGCAAGATCGCCCAGTTCACCAACGTTTCCGAGCGCGCGGTGATCAGCGTGCCGGACGTGGATGTGCTGTACCGCATTCCGTCGGGCCTGCATGCGCAGGGCCTGGATGAGATCGTGGTCAACCAGCTGAAGCTGGCCGACAAGGTCGGTCCGGTCGATCTGTCGATGTGGGAAGACGCGGTCGACGCGACCCTGCATCCGCTGGACGAAGTGACCATCGCCGTGGTCGGCAAGTACGTCGACCACCAGGACGCCTACAAGTCGGTCGGCGAAGCACTGAAGCACGGCGGCCTGCGCCAGCGCACCAAGGTCAACCTGAAGTGGCTGGAAGCACAGGACCTGGAAGGCACCGACATGGCCGCACTGGCCGATGTCGACGGCATCCTGGTGCCGGGTGGCTTCGGTGACCGTGGTTTCGAGGGCAAGGTGCTGACCTCGAAGTTCGCCCGCGAGCAGCACGTGCCGTACTTCGGCATCTGCTACGGCATGCAGGCGGCCGTCGTCGATTACGCCCGCAACGTGGTCGGCCTGGAGGGTGCCAACAGCACCGAGAACGACCGCCAGTCGCCGAACCCGGTGATCGGCCTGATCACTGAGTGGCGCACGGCAACCGGCGACGTCGAAAAGCGTGATGACAAGAGCGACCTCGGTGGCACCATGCGTCTGGGCCTGCAGGAGCAGCGCCTGAAGCCGGGCACGCTGGCCCGCGAGCTGTACGGCAAGGACGTGGTTGCCGAGCGCCACCGCCACCGCTACGAGTTCAACAACCGCTACCGCACCCAGCTGGAAGATGCGGGCCTGGTGATCGCCGGCAAGTCGATGGACGACACCCTGGTGGAAGTGGTGGAGCTGCCGCGCGATGCGCACCCGTGGTTCCTGGCCTGCCAGGCGCACCCGGAATTCCTGTCCACGCCGCGTGATGGCCACCCGCTGTTCATCGGTTTCATCCGTGCCGCGCGCGAGCGCAAGGCCGGCGGCAAGCTGCTGCAGGAAGCCCGCGCCTGACTTGTGATGGGGGCCGCTGGCCCCCATCTTGCACGCTTCAACCCCCAGCGCACCGGCCCGGCCGGTGCCGCGGACAACAAGGAAACGCCATGAAACTGTGTGGATTCGAGGTCGGGCTGGACCAGCCCCTGTTCCTGATCGCCGGCCCCTGCGTGATCGAGTCGATGCAGCTGCAGCTCGATACCGCCGGCAAGTTGAAGGAAGTCACCGACAAGCTCGGCGTCAACTTCATCTTCAAGTCCAGCTTCGACAAGGCCAACCGCACCTCGGGCACCGCATTCCGTGGCCCGGGCATGGAAGAGGGCCTGAAGGTCCTGGCCGAGGTCAAGAAGCAGATCGGCGTGCCGGTGCTGACCGACGTCCACGAATACACCCCGATGGACGAAGTGGCCTCGGTGGTGGATGTGCTGCAGACCCCGGCGTTCCTGGTCCGCCAGACCGACTTCATCCGCAAGGTGTGCTCGGCCGGCAAGCCGGTCAACATCAAGAAGGGCCAGTTCCTGGCGCCGTGGGACATGAAGCCGGTCGTGGAGAAGGCCAAGGCCACCGGCAACGATCAGATCATGGTCTGCGAACGCGGTGCCAGCTTCGGCTACAACAACCTGGTCAGCGACATGCGCTCGCTGGCGGTGATGCGCGATACCGGTTGCCCGGTGGTGTTCGATGCCACCCATTCGGTGCAGCTGCCGGGCGGGCAGGGCACCAGTTCCGGTGGCCAGCGTGAGCACGTGCCGGTGCTGGCTCGTGCCGCCGTGGCGGTGGGCATCTCCGGCCTGTTCGCCGAGACCCATCCGGACCCGTCCAAGGCCCTGTCCGATGGCCCCAATGCGTGGCCGCTGGACCAGATGGAAGCACTGCTCGAGACCCTGATGGAACTCGATGCGGTGACCAAGAAGCACGGCTTCTCGCGCTTCGCGTGAGTCGTGACCCGTGGCTGGCGCTGGAAGCCCAGCGTCACCGCCAGAACTGGAAACAGTGGCCCTGGGGCCTGATCGCACTGGGCCTGGCCGTGCTGTTCACCGTGGGCATGTTTGGCCTGGTGCTGATCGGTGCCGCGTCGGTGCGCCCCCCGGGTGATGGCAGCAGCGCGCTCGATCTGCGCGCGTACTTCATTGCGCTGCTGGTCGCGGAGCTGCTCGGTGCGCTGGGCTGCGTCGCTGCCGCGGTGCTGGCCTGGCGGCTGAACCGCGGCAAGGTGACGGCTGGCCTGGCGATCATCCTGCTCTCGCTGTGGCTGGGTGCCCTGTTCTACGGATTGCTTTGATGAATACGACCACGTCGGCGCGTGGCTGGCCCTGGGGCCTGATCGCGCTGGGGCTGTCCGTGTTGACCTGGATCGCCCTGGTGGTGGGCGTGCTGGCCTTCACGTCCGGTTTCCGGCCGCCGGGGGACGGAAACAACGGCGTGCAGGAAACGCAGTGGTGGCTGCTGGGCGCGCTGGTCACGATGGTGCTGTCCTTCCTGGGCAGCCCGGTGGCGATGGTGCTGGCCTGGCGACGGCGGCGTGGCCCCATCCTGGCAGCGGTTGCCGGTGCATTGCTGGTGATGCTGGTGTCGATGGTCCTGATCGTGATCGGGTCCAGCTGGGGCTGAAGCCGCCCACGCCATTTGGCAAGTGGCGGGCAGCCGGGGATAATCACGCGGCATTCGTTTTGTCGCCCCCTCTCCAGACAGGTAACCGGCCCGACCATGAGTACGATCCGCAGCATCCACGCCCGTGAAATCCTCGACAGCCGTGGCAACCCCACGCTGGAAGCCGAAGTCATCCTGGAGGACGGTTCGTTCGGTCGTGCCGCGGTTCCCTCCGGCGCCTCGACCGGCACCAAGGAAGCGGTCGAGCTGCGTGATGGCGACAAGACCCGTTACCTGGGCAAGGGCGTGCGCAAGGCTGTCGACAACGTCAACACCACCATCGCCAATGCGTTGAAGGGTTTTGAAGCCACCGACCAGGCCGGCCTCGACCGTCGCCTGATCGACCTCGACGGCACCGAGAACAAGGGCCGCCTGGGCGCCAACGCGCTGCTGGGTGTTTCGATGGCCGCCGCGCACGCCGCCGCCGCATCGCACAAGCAGGCGCTGTGGCAGTACCTGGCCGCCAAGACCGGCGTGACCCCGTCGCTGCCGGTGCCGATGATGAACATCATCAACGGTGGTGCGCACGCCGACAACAACGTCGACTTCCAGGAGTTCATGGTGCTGCCGGTCGGCTTCACCTCGTTCTCCGAAGCGCTGCGTGCCGGTACCGAAATCTTCCATTCGCTGAAGTCGGTGCTGAAGGGCCACGGCCTGAGCACGGCGGTCGGTGACGAAGGCGGCTTCGCGCCGGACTTCCGCAGCAACGTCGAAGCGCTGGACACCATCCTCGAAGCGATCGGCAAGGCTGGCTACACCGCCGGTGAAGACGTGCTGCTGGGCCTGGACGTCGCCTCCAGCGAGTTCTTCGAGAACGGCAAATACAACCTGGTCGGCGAGAACAAGCGCCTGACCTCCGAGCAGTTCGTCGACTTCCTCGCCGACTGGGCCGCGCAGTATCCGATCATCACGATTGAAGATGGCCTGGCCGAGAACGACTGGGCCGGCTGGAAGCTGCTGACCGACCGCATCGGCAAGAAGGTGCAGCTGGTCGGCGACGACCTGTTCGTGACCAACCCGAAGATCTTCCAGGAAGGCATCGACTCGGGCACCGCCAACGCGATCCTGATCAAGGTCAACCAGATCGGTACCCTGAGCGAAACCCTGGAAGCGATCGCCATGGCCGACCGTGCCGGCTACGCCGCCGTGGTCTCGCACCGTTCGGGCGAAACCGAAGACACCACCATCGCCGACATCGCGGTGGCCACCACCGCCACCCAGATCAAGACCGGCTCGCTGTGCCGCAGCGATCGCGTGGCCAAGTACAACCAGCTGCTGCGTATCGAGGAAGCCCTCGGTGCCGGCGCGCGTTACGCCGGTCGTGACGCGTTCGTTTCGCTGAAGCGCTGAGCCGATGCGCGACTGGCGCTGGATGCTGCTGGTGCTGGCCCTGTTGCTGGGCTGGCTGCAGTACCGCTTCTGGTTCGGTCCGGGCAACTCGGGCGAAGTGATGATGCTCGAAGCCCAGGTCGCCAACCAGGAGCGCGACAATGAGGGTCTGCAGCAGCGCAACGACGCGCTGGCTGCCGAAGTGAAGGACCTCAAGGAAGGCCAGTCCGCCATCGAGGAGCGCGCGCGCAGCGAGCTGGGCATGATCAAGCCCGGCGAGAAGTTCTACCGCGTGGTCGAGGATGCGCCGGTTCGCCCGGCGCAACCCGCAGCAGGCGTCAATGTCCAGGCCGGCGAACACCCGGCGGACGTGCCATGAGCGCGGCGATCTGGGTGGTGGTTCCAGCCGCGGGCCGTGGCGCCCGCTTCGGCGCGCCGCTGCCCAAGCAGTACCTGCAGGCGGGCGGGCAGATCCTGCTCGCCCACACCCTGGACGCATTGCTGGCGCATCCGGCCGTGGCCGGGGCGATGGTAGTGATCGGTCCGGACGATGCCGACTGGCCAGGCTGGAGTGAATGGGCCGGCAAACCGGTACTGACCTGCATCGGCGGCGCGACCCGTGCCGCCTCGGTGCTGGCTGGGCTGCAGGCGCTGCCGGACTCGGTGCGCGCCGATGAATTCGTGCTGGTCCACGATGCCGCGCGGCCCAACCTGTCCCTGGCCGATCTTGGCCGCCTGCTTGAAGTCGGCCGTGCCGATCCGGTCGGGGCGATCCTGGCCGCACCGGTGCGCGACACCCTCAAGCGCGCCGGCGACGACGGTGGCATCGATGGCACCGAGCCGCGCGAGCGCCTGTGGCGTGCACTGACACCGCAGCTGTTTCGCCGCCACCAGCTCAGCCGCGCGCTGTCCGAAGCCGCCGCCGCCGGTATTGAAGTCACCGATGAGGCCATGGCCATGGAGCGCCAGGGCCAGCGCCCGCTGCTGGTGGAAGGCAGCGAGGACAACTTCAAGGTCACCACCCCGGCCGATCTGGACCGGTTCGAATTCGTACTTTCCCGCCGCGCCGGCTGATTAGCCGCGCGGCCCTGTAGCAAGGGTTGCATCCATGAGCACCGCACCGTTCCCGCCCGTCCGCATCGGCCAGGGCTACGACGTCCATGCCTTCGGTGAAGGCGACCACATCATGCTTGGCGGCGTGAACGTGCCGCACAGCTGCGGCGTGCTCGCGCACAGCGATGGCGACGTGATCCTCCACGCCCTGTGTGATGCCATGCTCGGCGCGCTGGCGCTGGGTGACATCGGCCAGCATTTCCCGCCCAGTGACGACCGCTGGAAGGGCGCCGACAGCAGTGATTTCGTGCGCCACTGTGACAGTCTGCTGCGTGAGCGCGGCTGGCGCGTCGGCAACACCGACATCACCGTGATCTGCGAGCGACCGAAGGTCGGCCCGCATGCGCTGGCCATGCGCGAGCGCATCGGCGGGCTGCTGCAGTTGCCGCTGGACGCGGTCAGCGTCAAGGCCACCACCTCGGAGAAGCTGGGCTTCACCGGCCGTGGTGAAGGCATCGCCGCGCAGGCCGTTGTGCTGCTGGTGGCGGCATGATTCCGTTGCCGTTGGCGTTTGGTGCGCCGTTGTTGACGGCGCGCATCCGCACCACGCCGGACGATTTCCAGGTGGATGAACTGCCGGCCTTCGAGGCCACCGGTGAAGGCGAGCACCTGCTGCTGCACATCCGCAAGCGCGGCGCCAACACCGTGCATGTGGCCAAGCTGCTGGCCACGTGGGCGGGCCTGCCGGAAATGGCGGTGAGCTACGCCGGGATGAAAGACCGCCACGCGGTCACCACTCAGCGTTTCAGCGTGCACCTGCCCAAGCGCATCGCGCCGGACCTGGCCGGGTTGGCCAGTGACGAGATCGAAGTGCTCGAAGCGACCTGGCACAACCGCAAGCTGCAGCGCGGCGCACTGGCCGGCAACCGCTTCAAGCTGGTGCTGCGTGAGGTGCAGGGGGATGCCACCGCGATCAGCGAGCGCCTGCAGCAGATTGCCGCGCGCGGCCTGCCGAACTGGTTCGGTGAGCAGCGTTTCGGCCGCGACGGTGGCAACGTACCGGCCGCACTGGCGATGTTCGGCGGCCGTCGCATGCGCAAGGACCAGCGTTCGCTGCTGCTGTCTGCCGCCCGATCGGCGCTGTTCAACCGCGTGCTGGCCGCGCGCGTGGAGCAGGGCAGCTGGGATCAGCCTCTCGATGGCGAAGTGTGGATGCTCGATGGCAGCCGCAGCGTGTTCGGACCCGAGCCGTACACCGACGTGTTGGCCGAGCGACTGGCGCGTTTCGACATCCATCCCAGCGCGCCGCTGTGGGGCGAAGGCGAGCTGCGCAGCACCGATGCGGCGCGCGAGCTGGAACTGGCCGCGCTGGACGACGAGGAATCGAAGGCGCTGCGGGCCGGCCTGGAATACGCGCGCCTGAAGCAGGAGCGCCGCGCGCTGCGCCTGCGTCCGGCGCTGCTGCAGCACCAGTGGCTGGCCGACGACGTGCTGGAACTGTCGTTCGCACTGCCGCCGGGCTGCTACGCCACCGCCGTGCTGCACGAGCTCGGCCCGGTCGAAGACGCCTCTCAGGCCTGACAGGAAAAGGGGACGGAGGGAATTAAGTCGTTTGTGCCACAAACGACTTAATTCCCTCCGTCCCCTTTTTCATCTGCGCGCCAGCAGCACCAGCATCGCGCCGGTACCGCCTTGTCCGGTCGGTGCCGAGTGAAATGCCAACACGTCGTTGCGCAGCCGCAGCAGGCGATCGACCAGGTTCTTCAGCACCGGCGCACCGCCATCGGACTGCAATCCCTTGCCATGGATGATGCGCACGCAGCCATAGTCGTGTGCATGTGCCTCCAGCAGGAACTGGCGCAGCAGCGTCTCGGCCTGCGCAGCGGTGGCGCCGTGCAGGTCCAGCTCGTCCTGCACCGAGTACTGGCCACGCTTGAGGCGCTGGAACAGGCGTGGTGGCAGATTGTCTCGGCGATAGCTGGCTACGTCACCGGCTTCCAGCGGCGTACTGTCGCGCAGCAGCCGGGCGAATTCGCCGGCGGCTTCGGCCTCGTCACGTTCGGCCATGCGCGCGCGCGGCTTCGGCCGGGGTGCGGCAGGCGCCGGCTCGGCGTCCTTGCGCAGTGGCGTCACTTCGCCGATCGCCGCACGGAACAATGCGGCCGGATCTTCGTCTTCAGGGTGCGACATGCGCACAGGGTAAACCGCCGGCGCAGGTCTGCCTATGACGGTTCGATGTCGGTCATGACCGCCGACAGGGTAGGACCGGCGGCTCGCATGCGGCACAATAGACGATGCCCTTGCAGGGTCGACGGCTTCCGCAGGGGAGTACGACGGTCCCGCCCACACTGCACGGTGACGGAATCGAATTCTTGGAAAATCAAGCGGTTAAATCGAAGATGCGAATCCTGGTCAGTAACGACGATGGCGTCGACGCCGCAGGCATCCGGATGCTTGCCTCGGTGCTGCGCGAGGCCGGCCACGAAGTGACGGTGGTCGCCCCCGACCGTGACCGCTCCGGTGCCAGCAACTCTCTGACCCTGGACCTGCCGATCCGCCTCAAGCGCATCGACCATTACACCGTTTCGGTGGCCGGTACCCCGACCGACTGCGTGCATCTGGCGCTGACCGGGCTGCTCGAGTTCGAGCCTGACATTGTCGTGTCCGGCATCAACAATGCCGCCAATCTGGGTGATGACGTGATCTACTCCGGCACCGTTTCGGCGGCGATGGAAGGCCGCTTCCTTGGCCTGCCGGCGGTGGCGGTTTCGCTGGTCAGCCGCAACCACGATCCGAAGCACTTCGAGACCGCCGCGCGCGCCGCAGTCGAGATCGTCGCCCGGCTCAAGGCCGACCCGCTGCCGGCCGACACCATCCTCAACGTCAACGTGCCGGACCTGCCGTGGAGCGAGGTCAAGGGCTTCGAGGTCACCCGCCTCGGCAACCGTCACCGTGCCGAAGGCTGCATCGCGCAGAAGGATCCGCGTGGCAACGAGGTGTACTGGATCGGCCCGGCCGGCCGTGAGCAGGACTCCGGCCCCGGCACCGATTTCCATGCAGTGCGCACCGGCCACATCTCGATCACCCCGATCCAGGTCGACCTGACCCGCTATCAGGCGCTGGAGAAGGTGGCCAGCTGGGTGGGCGGCCTCAGCGCCGCGCTGGACCGGCCGGCATGAGTCCGCGCCTGCGCCTGCAGCCGGAAGCCGTTGGTATCGGCATGACCTCGCAGCGCGTGCGCGACCGTCTGGTCGACCGCCTGCGCGAAGCGGGCATTGCCGACGAATCCACCTTGAACGCGATCCGGGTGGTGCCGCGCCATCTGTTCATCGACGAGGCACTGGCCTCGCGTGCGTATGAAGACACCGCGCTGCCGATCGGCCACGGCCAGACCATCTCGCAGCCCTGGGTGGTCGCGCGGATGACCGAGGCCGTTCTCCAGGTGGCGCCGAAACGGGTGCTGGAAGTGGGCACCGGCTCCGGCTACCAGGCCGCCATCCTTGGTGCGCTGGGCCTGGAGGTCTACACCGTGGAGCGCATCGGCGATCTGCTGCGGCAGGCGCGCAAGCGCTTCCGCGCGCTGGGCATGAACATCCGCACCAAGCATGACGATGGTCGCGTTGGTTGGGCCGAGCACGGTCCGTTCGATGCCATCGTGGTCACTGCAGCGGCGCCGGCGCTGGTCGATGTGCTGATCGAGCAGCTTGCCGAAGGCGGTCGCCTGGTGGCTCCGGTCGGCGGCCCCAGCGCGCAGTCGCTGGTACAGCTGGATCGCAAGGCTGACGGCAGCATCGAACAACACGTGCTGGCGCCGGTCACCTTCGTACCGCTGCTGTCTGGCATGCTCGACTAATCCACGGAGCAGGGTTGCATGAAGATTTTCGGGCCGCTGTACGAGCGGGCGATGAAGTGGGCCGCGCACGAGCGCGCGCCAACCTACCTGACGGTGCTGAGCTTCTTCGAGGCGATCATCTTTCCGGTGATGCCGGAAGTGATGCTGGCACCGATGTGCGTGGCCCAGCCCAAGCGTGGCTGGTGGTTTGCCACCCTCAGCCTGGCCGGCTCGATGGCCGGCGCGCTGATCGGCTATGCGTTGGGCCATTTCGCCTTCGAGGCGATCAAGCCGCTGTTCGAGGCGCTGGGCATGCTTCCGGCCATCGAGCAGGGGATCACCACCGTGCAGGCGAAGATGGCCGAGTCGCCGTGGGCGGTGTTCACCTTCCTGGTGCTGGGCGGCTTCATGCCGATCCCGATGAAGGTCTTCACGTGGGCATCGGGTATCGTCGGCGTACCGATGCCGCAGTACCTGCTGAGCATGCTGATCGGTCGCGGCAAGCGCGTGTTCGTGCTGGCCGCGGTCATCCGTATCGGTGGTGCGCGTGCCGAAGCGGCGCTGCGTCGCTGGATTGAACCGCTGGGCTGGATCGCCACCGCATTGGTGGTGGTGCTGATCGCCTGGCTTGTATGGAGGTCGAAGTTCGCATGAGTCCTGATCGTCTGAGCAAGGGAGTGCGCGTCGGCGCGCTGGTGTTGCTGGTTTCCACCCTGGCCGCCTGTGGCACCGCTACCGTGGTTCGCCCCGGCGGTGGCAGCACTGGTGGTGGCGTGACCACGCCGAAGTCCTCGGTGCCCAAGCCCGGGCAGACCGTGGTGGTACGCAAGGGCGACACCATCTATGCACTGGCCCGTATCCATGACATCACCCCGGCGGACCTGATCGCCTGGAACAGCCTGGACAACCCCTCGACGATCTATCCGGGGCAGGTGATCCGGCTGTATCCGGCCGGTGCCAGCGGCGGTCGCGCGCCCACCACTGTGGTCACCCCGCCGCGCTCGGGTGGCAGCAGCACCGGCAGCACCGCACCAGCCCCGGCGCCGGTCGGCCCGGTGAAGAGCAACATCGCCTGGCGCTGGCCGGCTGATGGCGCCATCGTTGGCCGCTACGTGGCTGGTGATGCGACCAAGCAGGGCGTCGACATCGCCGGCACCAGCGGCCAGGCGGTCAAGGCCACCGCCAATGGCGTGGTGGTGTATTCCGGCGCCGGCCTGGTCGGCTACGGCGAGCTGATCATCATCAAGCACAGCGACCAGTGGCTGTCGGCCTATGGCCACAACCGCAAGCGCCTGGTGAATGAAGGGCAGAGTGTGAAGGCCGGTGAGCAGATCGCCGAAATGGGCCGTACCGGTGCGAACCGCGACATGGTCCACTTCGAGATTCGCTACAACGGCAAGCCGGTCGACCCGCAGCAGTACCTGCCGGCACGCTGATCGTCAGATGCGATAGCGCCGGGCCATGCCCGGCGTTCCTGGCCTGTAGAGGCGAGCCATGCTCGGCCCGGGTACTGCAGAGTGGTCATTTGCGACCTTGTGTGTCGCAGGCTCACCTTCACGGCGGACGGGATACCCGGCATTCTTGAGCGGTCCCAGTCGATCCGGCGCCCCATGCTCCGTCTTGCTTCCACTCTCGCGTTGCTCATCGTCGCTCCGCTGGCCTCCGCAGCCAGCGATCCGCGCGACGTGGTCACCCTTCTTTACGCGGCCGTCCAGGCGCCGGCTCCGGACGAAGCGACCATTCCGCCGTTGCTGGGCGATGCGCTGCGCTCAGCCATCGATGCGCAGCGCGTTTACGAGCGGACCTGTGCGGCGCTGGCCGCGCCTGACGAAAAGCCGCACATGCTGGACCAGAGCCCGTATCTCATGGCGCCGGATCGGCCGGAAGCGGTAAAGGTGGGGCTGCCCGCGACGAGCGGCGATGCCAGCTGGGTGCCCGTCGAAATGGCGGTGGGCGACTATCGCTGGACCGACCGGGTCCTGCTGCAGCGGCAGGGCCCGGACTGGAAGGTCATGGATATCCGCTGGGGGCAGGGCGGCAACCTGATCGGGCGACTGAAGCAGTTCTCGGCCTTCCGCTGCACCGCTTCTGGCGGCTAGCGCCGGGGCGCGCCCGACGCCTCGAACTCAGCCTTCCAGAATGAAAGCAGCCGCAACCTTGCGGCCTTCGCCGGCCAGGATGTTGAAGGTGCGCGCGGCAGCCGGATTGTTCATCACTTCCAGGCCGATGCCGCGTGACAGGCAGGCGGCCATCACCACCGCCGGCGGGAACACCTGGCGGTCACCCGTGCCGAGCACGATCAGCGCCGGATTCAGCGCCAGGATCGGCTCCAGGTCGGCCACCTGCAGCGCGGTGGCGCTCACCACCGGCCATTGCGTGACCAGCTGGTCCGGGGTCAGGAAGAAGCTGCTGCCCAGCACCTGGTCGTTGACCCGGGCCGAACGGCCGTCGGCCGCGCGCAGGCTGTAGGCGTAATCCGGCGGTTCGTGGTTCAGCTGCATGGCAGTAGGGCGATCAGCCGCGCGGCAGCACGATCTGGCGCTGTTCCTTGCTCGGGCGGTACAGCACGGCGACGTGGCCGATGCGCTGCACCAGTGCGCTCTCGGTGGCTTCGACGATCTCGCCGATCATCACGTCACGGGCGTCGCGATCCTCGGCAGCGACCTTCACCTTGACCAGCTCGTGGCGCTCCAGCACTTCGTTCAGCTCAGCGATGAAGGCCGGGGTCACGCCCTTGCCGCCGGTCTGCAGCAGGGCCTTCAGGTCGTGGGCTTGGCCGCGCAGGAAACGGGTCTGGGAAGCGGTCAGGGCGATGGACATGCAGGAAAACACGGTTGAATGGGGCGATCAGGGTATCATGAGGACCCCATCAGCCCCTATTTTCAATGGCTACCCGCAGCAAAAGCAGCCAGCGCTGGCTCAAGGAACACTTCTCCGACCCCTTCGTGAAGAAGGCCCAGGCCGAAGGCATGCGCTCGCGCGCGGCCTACAAGCTCGAAGAGCTGCTTGAACGTGACCGGTTGCTGAAGCCGCACATGGTGGTGGTCGACCTCGGTGCGGCCCCGGGTGGATGGTCTCAGCAGGTTCGGAGACAGATCGGCGACACCGGCCGCGTGCTGGCCCTGGATATCCTGGACATGCCGCCGCTGGCCGGCGTGGAGTTCCTTCATGGTGACTTCAGGGAAGAAGCCGTCCTATCGCAGTTTGAAGCCATGCTCGGGGATCAGCCGGTAGACCTTGTGCTGTCGGACATGGCCCCCAATAAGAGTGGTGTAGGCGCGGTAGACCAGCCGCGGATGATGCACCTGGCGGAGCTGGCCCTGGATTTTGCCGACAACCACCTGAAGACCGGTGGGGCGTTCCTGATCAAGCTGTTCCAGGGTGAGGGCTTTGACGACTACGTGCGCGACATGCGCCGCCGGTACGACAAGGTCTCCATCCGCAAGCCGGAAGCCTCGCGCAAGCGCTCTCCCGAGGTGTATGCCTTGGGTCAGGGAAAACGCGCCCACATGAAGTAAGCTCGCAACGTACGCAAGTTCGACCCCAACGCAACGCCAGCACTGAGAGGAACACCGGAGCCAATGAGGATGAACGACTTGACCAAGAACCTCCTGCTATGGGTGGTCGTCGCCGTCGTGCTGATGGTGGTCTTCCAGAGCTTCTCGCCGAAGTCCTCCGGGGCCGGCGCGCAGGGCGCGTCGTACTCGCAGTTCCTGGACCAGGTGGACAGCGGCAACGTGCAGAAGGTCGCCTTTGGTGGCGACATGCGCGGCGGCACCAGCCAGCTGACCTACACCACCCGCGGTGGGCAGTCGTCCACCATCACCGCGCCGTTCGATCGTGACCTGATCAACGTGCTGCGTACCAAGAACGTGGAAATCGTGCAGGAGGAGCCGTCCAGCGGCATTTCCCTCGGCGCGATCCTGATGAATTTCCTGCCGGTCATCCTGATCATCGGCTTCTGGTTGTTCATCATGCGCCAGATGCAGGGCGGTGGCGGCGGTGCCAAGGGCGCGATGTCCTTCGGCAAGTCGCGCGCCAAGCTGCAGGGCGAAGACCAGATCAAGGTCACCTTCGCCGACGTCGCCGGCTGCGACGAGGCCAAGGAAGAAGTGGGCGAGCTGGTCGACTTCCTGCGCGACCCGTCCAAGTTCACCAAGCTGGGCGGCAAGATTCCGCGCGGCGTGCTGATGGTCGGCCCCCCGGGTACCGGCAAGACGCTGCTGGCCAAGGCCATCGCTGGCGAAGCCAAGGTGCCGTTCTTCTCGATCTCCGGTTCGGACTTCGTGGAAATGTTCGTCGGCGTCGGCGCCAGCCGCGTGCGCGACATGTTCGAGCAGGCCAAGAAGCACGCCCCCTGCATCATCTTCATCGACGAAATCGACGCCGTCGGTCGCCACCGTGGCGCCGGCCTGGGCGGCGGTCATGACGAGCGCGAGCAGACCCTGAACCAGCTGCTGGTCGAGATGGACGGTTTTGAAGGTGGCGAAGGCGTGATCGTGATCGCTGCGACCAACCGTCCGGACGTGCTGGATCCGGCGCTGCTGCGCCCGGGTCGTTTCGACCGTCAGGTCGTGGTCGGCCTGCCGGACGTGAAGGGCCGCGAGCACATCCTGAAGGTCCACATGCGCAAGCTGCCGCTGGCCGACGATGTCGAGCCGATGGTGATCGCGCGTGGTACCCCGGGCTTCTCCGGCGCCGACCTGGCCAACCTCTGCAACGAGGCCGCCCTGTTCGCCGCGCGTGGCAACGAGAAGGAGGTCCGCATGGACCACTTCGACCGTGCCCGCGACAAGATCCTGATGGGTGCCGAACGTCGCTCGATGGCCATGAGCGAAGAAGAGAAGACCCTCACCGCCTACCACGAAGCCGGTCACGCCATCGTCGGCCGCCTGGTGCCCGAGCACGACCCGGTCTACAAGGTCACGATCATTCCGCGCGGCCGTGCGCTGGGTGTGACCATGTACCTGCCGGAAGGCGACAAGTACTCGATGAACCGCGTGGCGATCAAGTCGCAGCTGTGCTCGCTGTACGGTGGCCGCGTGGCCGAGGAGCTGATCTTCGGTGCCGACAAGGTCACCACCGGCGCCTCCAACGACATCGAACGCGCCACCAAGATGGCCCGCAACATGGTCACCAAGTGGGGCCTGTCCGACCAGCTCGGCCCGATCGCCTATGGTGAAGAGGACGACGAGGTGTTCCTGGGCCGTTCGGTCACCCAGCACAAGAGCGTGTCCAACGACACCGCGCGCCGCATCGACGAGGAAGTGCGCAACATCCTCGACGAGGCTTACGCACGCACCATCGAGCTGATGACGGCCAACCTGGACAAGCTGCACGCGATGTCCCAGCTGCTGCTGCAGTACGAGACCATCGACGCGCCGCAGATCGACGCCATCATGGAAGGCCGCGATCCGCCGCCGCCGGCCGGCTGGAACAAGTCGAACAAGGATGGTGGCAACGACAAGGGCGGCGACGCCCGTCCGCTGCCGCCGATCGCAGGCCCGGCCGAATCGCACTGACGGCCCGCTGCACGTGACACCAGACGAGGCCGGGGCAACCCGGCTTCGTCGTTTCCGGGCTACTGGCCCATCCCGAAGAACTGATCTGACGCTGGAGCCCGCATGTCCGCCCCGAAGCCCGAACCGATTTCCCACAACGCCGAAATGGTCATCGCCACCGTGGTCGGCGTGGGTGTGGGCCTGGGGGCCGACAATCTGCTGCTGGGCTGCGTGGTGGGTATCGGTGTCGGCATCGTGCTGAGCATCGCCAGGACCCTGTACGTGGACCGCAAGCGCCGCCGCCGTTGAGGGTATCGGCAGGGCTGCGCCCTGCACCTGCCGAAGCCGTCAAGCCAGAGCAACAGCAACAGCAACAGCGGCATTCCGTGGTTTGGCGGGGCGGTGTCGGATGGCGGGGACGCCGTGAACCCATCCATGGGGGCTTGGCAGCCGCTTGCTCGCGTGCGCATTCCTGCGCACACGGCAAGACCGGGGTTGGGCGTCCTGCCCAACCCGCCCGAGGCATGCCTCGGGCCCATGCGGCTGACACCCCGCCATCCGACACCGCCCCACCTCTGACAGATTCCGGGAGCTGTTGGTAGGTGTCGACCTTGGTCGACACATCTGTCAGATATCGATGTACAAGAATGGGGTCAGATCCGTTTTCCGTAGGAAAACGGATCTGACCCCAAGAGTCACTCCGGCAGCTCGCGAGCAACTGTCGAAGGCGGGGTGGGTCCGGTTGCGGGGGCGTGAGCCGCATGGATGCGGCGACCGAGCTTACATGGACGTACTTGCAGCGTCTCCCGCAACCGGACCCACCCCGCCATTCCTCAGCAAACCTGCTGCTGCTCCGGCTGTTGTTGTCGCTCTGGCCTCTGCGGGTGCAGGGCGCCGCCCTGCCGAACTAAACTACCCGCCGTTGTCCCTGCAGGATTGCCCATGTTCGATACCTCGCCCCAGCTCGATTGCGCCGGCCGCATCCTGCGCCTCGACCGTGCCCGGGTCATGGGCATCGTCAACGTCACCCCGGATTCGTTCTCCGATGGCGGCGCGCACGACACCACCGAGGCCGCGGTCGCACATGGCCTGAAGCTGGTCGAGGAGGGCGCGGACCTGCTCGATATCGGCGGCGAATCCACCCGCCCGGGCGCCGCGCCGGTATCGGTCGAGGAAGAGCTGCGCCGGGTGCTTCCGGTGATCGAGCAGCTGGCCGCCCGTACGCAGGTTCCGATCAGTATCGATACCTTCAAGCCGGAGGTGATGCGTGCGGCCGTGGCCGCCGGCGCGGGCATGATCAATGACATCTTCGGCCTGCGCCAGGACGGGGCGCTGGACGCCGCCGCTGCAACCGGCGTGCCGGTGGTGCTGATGCACATGCAGGGCGAGCCGGGCCACATGCAGGCTGACCCACACTACGATGACGTGGTCGCCGAGGTGCACGGTTTCCTGGTGCAGCGCCTGTTCGCTGCAGAAATGGCCGGCATTGCGAAGAAGAACCTGCTGGTCGATCTCGGTTTCGGCTTCGGCAAGACCACCGCCCACAACATGACCCTGCTGGCGCGCTCCGAGCGCTTCCTGGAACTGGGCGTGCCGATGCTGGCCGGCTTGTCGCGCAAGCGCAGCCTGGGGGAACTGACCGGCCGCGACACGCCGTCCGAACGCGTGGCCGCGTCGGTGGCCGCGCACCTGATTGCGGTGCAGCGTGGTGCGCGCATCGTGCGCGTGCATGACGTAGCCGCCACTGTGGATGCGCTGAAGATCTGGCAGGCGGTCGAGGCGGTGCCGACGCCACGCGCCGACGCCACGCCGACGATCCGCTGGCCGGACGAAGACTGATGGGCATCGACCGGCGGCCGCTGGCGATCGCCGTCATGGGGCCGACCGCCAGTGGCAAGACCGCCACCGCGATCGCCCTGGCGAAGCAGCTGGATGGCGAGATCGTCAGCGTCGATTCGGCGCTGGTGTACCGGCACCTGGATATCGGTTCGGCCAAGCCGGATGCGGCAGAGCGTGCGCAGGCGCCGCACCATCTGCTGGACCTGCGCGATCCCTGGCAGACCTACTCGGCAGCCGAATTCGCCGCCGATGCTGGCCGGGTCGTGGCCGGCATCGTGGCACGCGGCAAGATGCCGATCCTGGCCGGTGGCACTGGCCTGTACTTCCGCGCCCTGTTGCAGGGCCTGTCGCCGATGCCGGAGGCCGATCCGGCGACGCGCGAAGCACTCAGCGCCGAGGCGGCCGAGCGTGGCTGGGCGGCACTGCACGCAGAGCTGGCCCAGGTCGATCCGGCGGCGGCCGCACGCATCCATGCTACCGACCCGCAGCGCATCCAGCGGGCGCTGGAGGTCTATCGCCTGACCGGCACCCCCATCACTGAATGGCAGCGCCGGCCGGGCGTGGCGCCGTTGCCGGTGCGCACCCTCAAGCTGATCCTGGCGCCGCGTGACCGCGCGGTGCTGCACCAGCGCATCGAGGCACGCTTCGACGCCATGCTGGCGCAGGGCTTCCTCGACGAGGTGCGGGCGTTGCGCGCGATGCCGGAAATGGCTGCCGTGGAGGCGCCGCTGGACCTGCCGGCAGTGCGCGCGGTCGGCTATCGCCAGGCCTGGGAGTACCTGGACGGGGAGGGCGATGCTGCCCGCTTCCGTGACAAGGCCATCTTCGCAACCCGCCAGCTGGCCAAGCGCCAGCTGACCTGGCTGCGCGGCGAGCTTGATGCGCGCTGGTTCGACCCCCATATCGACCACGAGCGCCTTGCCGGCGCGGTGTCGACCTTCGTCGCACGCTGAACCCCCGCCAGCCGTGTAACATCATCGGTCGGCGGGCGGCTCGGGGGCCGTGGCAACCGTCGGCAACCCAATAAGAACAATAATCAGGAGTGTGCAATGTCCAAGGGGCAATCGCTGCAGGATCCTTTCTTGAACGCACTGCGGCGCGAACGCGTGCCGGTTTCGGTGTACCTGGTGAACGGCATCAAGCTGCAGGGCACGATCGAGTCGTTCGACCAGTTCGTGGTCCTGCTGCGCAACACGGTCAGTCAGATGGTCTACAAGCACGCCATTTCCACGGTCGTTCCGGCACGCAACGTGAAGGTCGGTCCGGGTGGCGGTTACGTGCAGTCGGGTGAAGGTGGTCAGGCAGGTGATGAGGCAGACGAGTAATACCGGAGCGGTGAATGTTTGACCGCTCGAAAAAGGGTGAACACGCCCTGTTGATCCAGCCCCATTTCGGCAAGCTGGAAGACGATGTGCTGGAAGAATTCGGTGATCTGGCCCGCTCGGCTGGGGCCAGCATCGCCGCGACGATCACCGCGCGCCTGGATCGTCCGAATCCGTCGACCCTGATCGGCAGCGGCAAGCTGGACGAGATCAAGGCCGCGGCCGACGCCAGCGGTGCCGATCTGATCCTGGTCAACCATGCGTTGAGCCCGGGCCAGGAGCGCAACCTGGAACGCTTCCTCGAGCGCCGGGTGATCGACCGAACCGGCCTGATCCTGGACATCTTCGCCCAGCGTGCGCACAGCCACGAAGGCAAGCTGCAGGTCGAGCTGGCGCAGCTGCGTCACCTGGCCACGCGGCTGGTGCGCGGCTGGACCCACCTGGAGCGCCAGCGCGGCGGTTCGATCGGCCTGCGCGGCCCGGGTGAAACCCAGCTGGAAACCGACCGCCGCCTGCTGCAGAAGCGGGTCGAGCAGCTGCAGAAGCGGCTGGAAAAGGTCGAGGTGCAGCGCACCCAGATGCGCCGTGCGCGCGTGCGCAGCGAGCTGCCGCGTGTCGCCCTGGTGGGCTACACCAACGCTGGCAAATCGACCCTGTTCAACGCCATGACCGGCGCTGAGGCCTACGCCGCCGACCAGCTGTTCGCAACGCTGGATCCGACCGTGCGCCGCATTGCGGTGCCCGGTGGCAACGTGGTGCTGGCCGACACCGTCGGCTTCGTCCGCGATCTGCCGCATGACCTGGTCGCTGCGTTCCGCTCGACCCTGTCCGAGGCGCGCGAGGCCGATTTCCTGCTGCATGTGGTCGACGCCGCCGATCCGCACCGCGAGGAGCGCATCGCCCAGGTGGACGAGGTGCTGACCGCGGTCGGTGCCGGTGACCTGCCGCAGCTGCTGGTGTTCAACAAGATCGACCGCATCGAAGGTGCCGACGTCCGCCACGATGGCCAGGACGGTATCCCGGATGAGTCGCGCCGGGAGCGGGTGTGGATTTCCGCGCGTGACGGGCAGGGCCTTGAGCTGCTGCAGGCAGTGCTGGGCAAGCGCCTGGGCCTGCAGCATGTCACCGGCGAACTGCGCCTGCCGCCGGATGCCGGCCGCCTGCGTGCGCGCCTGCACCAGCTGGAAGTGATCCGCAGCGAGCAGGCCGACGAAGACGGCTGGCTGCTGCAGGTCGACCTGCCGATTGCCGAAGCCGAAAAACTGGCTGCCAGTGCCGACGGCGCGCCGATCCGGGCGCTGCTGCCGGAGAAACTGCCGGAGTGGTGAGGTAGCGGCCCATGCCCGGTAGTGCCGGCCGCTGGCCGGCAGCGCAACCGTGCCGGAGGGGCGCGACATCCCGCTGTCATCTGCGGTACAACGTGCAGGTTCTTCACCCCACCGTCATGCCGATGTCCATTCCCACCGACGCTGAACTCAACGCCCAGTCCGCCGCGCTCGGGCAGCGCCTGCAGCAGGCTTCGCTGCAGCTGGTGACCGCTGAAAGCTGCAGTGGTGGCTGGATCGCCAAGTGCATGACCGATATCGCCGGTTCCTCGGCGTTCTTCGACTGCGGCATGGTGGTCTACAGCTACGAGGCCAAGCAGCGCCTGCTGGGCGTGCGTGCGCAGACGCTGGAGCAGTTCGGCGCGGTCAGCCGCGAAACCGTGCTGGAAATGGTGTCCGGTGCGCTGGTCAATTCCGGCGCCGGTATCGCCGTGGCGGTGACCGGCATCGCCGGTCCTGGTGGCGGCAGCCCGGACAAGCCTGTCGGCAGCGTCTGGATCGGCTGGAAGCGCCGCGGCGGCTACGCCCGTGCCGAGCTGTTCCAGTTCGACGGCGACCGCGAAGCCATCCGCCGGCAAACCGTGGCGGCGGCATTGCGCGGTATCGACGCCCAGCTGTGACATGCTGCTCCGGTAATCGTCCGGAGCACGCATGATGTGGGAAACGCTGGGCACGGTCCGTGACCTGGGCCGACTGCAGGAAATCGCCGTCGTCCTGATCCGCTATGGCTTCGGCGACGTGGTGCGGCGCATCGGCCTGGCCAGCACGCTGGAGCGGGCAGGGCGCCTGCTGCACTGGAACGAGGAGCGGCAGGAACTGCTGCGGATGACCGCGCCGGTGCGCGTGCGCAGCGCGATGCAGGATCTCGGCCCGACCTTCGTCAAGCTCGGCCAGGTACTGGCGACGCGCGTCGACCTGCTGCCGCCGGAATGGATCGCCGAGCTCTCTGAACTGCAGAACGCAGTGCCGGCGCTGCCGTACGCGGATATCCGCGAGCAGCTTGAGGCCGACCTTGGCGCATCGCCTTCAGAAGTGTTCGCCTTCCTCGATGAAACCCCAATGGCCGCCGCCTCGTTGGCGCAGGCCCACCGCGCGCGCCTGCATGACGGTCGCGAGGTGGTGCTGAAGGTGCGTCGCCCCGGCATCCGCGATGTGGTCGAGGCCGACCTGCGGCTGCTGGCCCGCCTGGCGGAGATCGTCGAGGCGCGCCTGCCGGACCTGCGCCGCTATCGCCCGGCCGAGGTGGTGCAGCAGTTCACCGTGTCGCTGCGTCGCGAGCTGGATTTCGCCGCCGAATGCCGCAATGCCGAGCGCATCGCGCGCAACTTCAAAGGCCGCGACGACATCCTGATTCCCGACGTGCACTGGCAGTGGACCTGCGAAAGCCTCAACGTGCAGGACTTCGTCGACGGCATTCCCGGGCGTGACCTGGCCGGCGTCGATGCGGCCGGGCTGGACCGGCGCGAACTGGCGCGGCGTGGAGCCGACATCGTGCTGAAGATGGTGCTGGAGGACGGCAGCTTCCATGCCGACCCGCACCCCGGCAACATCATCTACCTGCGTGACGGCCGGATCGGTGTGATCGATTTCGGCATGGTCGGTGCCTTGTCGGAAGTGCGGCGCTTCCAGGTCGCGCAGCTGCTGCACGGGCTGGTCGAGCAGGACCCGCAGGGTGTGGCCGACGTGCTGCTGGACTGGGCCGGCGGCGTGGAAGTGGACGAGAACCGGCTGCAGCACGACATCAGCCAGTTCGTCGACCAGTACCGTGGCGTGCCGCTGAAGGACCTGCGCATCGGTCTGATGCTGGGCGACATCACCCAGCTGCTGCGCAGCTACAGCCTGACCCTGCCGGCCGACCTGGCGCTGATGATCAAGGCGTTCCTGACCCTGGAAGGCATGGGGCGGCAGCTGGACCCGGATTTCGACATGGCCAGTGACGCGCGCCCGTTCCTGGAACGGGTGGTGCTGCAGCGCTATGCGCCCAAGGCCCTGCTCAAGCGCGGCCGGCGCAGCCTGCTGGGTCTGGTCGACTTCGCCGGTGAACTGCCACGCGACCTGCGCAAGCTGGTCCAGGCCGCCCGCCGTGGGCGCCTGCAGCTGAAGGTGGAAACCACGGCGCTGCAGGGCTTCGGCGAGCAGGTCAACCGTGCGGCGAACCGGCTGGTGATGGGCATCGTCACTGCTGCCCTGATCATCGGCTCATCCATCGTGATGCACAGTGTAGGTGGCGTCTCCAGTCGCTGGCTGCTGGCGCTGGGCGTATGCGGCTTCATCGGCGCCGGCTTCTGCGGCGTCTGGATCCTGTTTTCGATCTGGAGAAGCGGCAAACACACGTAGGCAGGTGCACGAAGTGCGCCTGTCGCGGTTCCACAGGAACCGCAGAATCGCGCAGCGATTCCTGTAGAGCCGAGCCATGCTCGGCTGCTCTTGCCCAGGTCAGCCCAGCCGTTCGCGCGATTACCGAGCACGGCTCGGCACCACAGATGCCGCCGTGTCGCCCCCGGCACTTGCAGTCCCGCTCGTTAGTAGTAATACTACTAATCATGGACCTGACCGACACCCAGCAGGCGATCCTGCAGTTGATCGCCGAGCGTATCGAGAGCGAAGGCGCGCCGCCGTCGCAGACTGAAATCGCACGTGCGTTTGGCTTCAAGGGCGTGCGCGCGGCCCAGTACCACCTGGAAGCCCTGGAGCAGGCCGGTGCGATCCGTCGCATCCCGGGCCAGGCCCGCGGCATCCGCCTGGTACAGGCGCCACCGGTCGAGAAGCTGGCCGAGCCGGGCCTGCCCGACAACGTCCTGCGCCTGCCGGTATTGGGCCGTGTCGCAGCCGGCCTGCCGATCGGTGCCGATATCGGCTCGGACGACTTCGTGGTGCTGGACCGGGTGTTCTTCTCGCCGGCACCGGATTACCTGTTGAAGGTGCAGGGCGATTCGATGATCGACGAGGGCATCTTCGACGGTGACCTGATCGGTGTGCACCGCACCCGCGATGCTCATTCCGGACAGATCGTGGTGGCCCGCATCGATGACGAGATCACCGTCAAGCTGCTGAAGATCGCCAAGGATCGTATCCGCCTGCTGCCGCGCAACCCCGACTACAAGCCGATCGAGGTGCTGCCGGATCAGGACTTCTCGATCGAGGGCCTCTATTGCGGCCTGCTGCGGCCCAACCGTTGACCCGTTCCATAGCGCATTACCCCGCGGTCTTTTGTGGCGATTCTCTGGTTCCACTGAGGTTGGTACGGATGTCCGATAATTCTTTTCAGAGCGCCGGGCAGAATCTCAGCCTGTGCGATACGTCCGACTTAAAGTGAACCCATGGCAAAGAAGACCCCCAAAGACAGCACCTCCAACGACACGACCTCTGCAAGGACCAATCCGATGGACGAGAACAAGAAGCGCGCCCTCGCTGCAGCTCTGGGCCAGATCGAAAAGCAGTTCGGCAAGGGCTCGGTGATGCGCATGGGCGACCGCGTGGTCGAACCCGTCGAAGCCATCCCGACCGGTTCGCTGATGCTCGACATCGCGCTGGGCATTGGTGGTCTGCCGAAGGGCCGTGTCGTTGAAATCTACGGGCCGGAATCCTCGGGCAAGACCACCTTGACCCTGCAGGCCATCGCCGAATGCCAGAAGATGGGCGGCACCGCGGCCTTCATCGACGCCGAGCACGCGCTGGACCCGATCTACGCCGCCAAGCTGGGCGTGAACGTGGATGACCTGCTGCTGTCGCAGCCGGATACCGGCGAGCAGGCGCTGGAAATCGCCGACATGCTCGTCCGTTCGGGTTCGGTGGACATCCTGGTGATCGACTCGGTCGCCGCGCTGACCCCGAAGGCCGAAATCGAAGGCGAGATGGGCGATCAGCTGCCGGGCCTGCAGGCCCGCCTGATGAGCCAGGCGCTGCGCAAGCTGACCGGCAACATCAAGCGCTCCAACACCCTGGTGGTCTTCATCAACCAGCTGCGCATGAAGATCGGTGTGATGATGCCGGGCCAGAGCCCGGAAACCACCACCGGCGGCAACGCGCTGAAGTTCTACGCCTCGGTGCGCCTGGACATCCGCCGCATCGGCGCGATCAAGAAGGGCGACGAGATCATCGGCAACCAGACCAAGATCAAGGTCGTCAAGAACAAGCTGGCGCCTCCGTTCAAGCAGGTCATCACCGAGATCCTGTACGGCGAAGGCATCAGCCGCGAGGGCGAGCTGATCGACATGGGTGTGGACGCCAAGCTGGTCGAGAAGGCCGGCGCCTGGTACAGCTACGGTGAGGAGCGCATCGGCCAGGGCAAGGACAACGCCCGTGGCTACCTGCGCGACAACCCGACGGTCGCTGCCAAGCTTGAAGCCGAGCTGCGCGAGAAGTTCCAGCCGACCGAAGCCAGCCGCGAGGAAGGCGACGACGAAGGCGACGACGAATAAGGCTTGCTGTGGGGCAGGGCGGCGCCGTCAGTGACGTCGCCCTGTCCCGCAGGTTCGAATCGCCCAGGGATGGGCAGGGCGCCACGGATGGCGCCACCCTTGGAGCACCGATGTCCGACGCCGACGACATTCCCACCGGCCGCAAGCGCCGGCCGCGCGAGCAGACGCCCGTGCAACGCGCTCTGGGCCTGCTGGTCCGCCGCGAGCACTCGCGCAAGGAACTCACCCGCAAGCTGACCGCACGTGGCATCGAAGATGAAGCCGCCCAGGCGGCTGTCGCCAAGCTGACCGAAGCTGGCTGGCAGGACGACACCCGTTTCGCCGAGAACCTGGTGCGGATGCGCGCCAACACCGGTTATGGCCCGATCCATGTCCGTGCCGAACTCGGTACCCACGGACTGGACAGCGCCGCGATTGCGGCGGCGATGGACAGCTATGAAGGCGACTGGCAGGAAAATGCCCGTGATCTGGTCCGCCGACGCTTCGGCGAGGCGGGTCCTCAGGACCTGACGCAGCGGCGCAAGGCCGCCGATCTGCTGGCCCGGCGGGGCTTCGACGGCGACAGCATCCGCCGTGCGACCCGCTACGATCCGGATGACTGAGACTGGCGGCGCCGGGCCTGATACCCTTTAGGTTTTCGGCGGTCCCTCGCGACCCTGGCCAACGCGGCCGGTGGTCCGGGCCCGCCGGCCCGCAGACTGCCAGCCCCCAATGAACGCATCCGCCAAATTCACGACTTCCCAGATCCGCAGCGACTTCCTTGAATTCTTCAAGGGCAAAGGCCACACCATCGTGCCGTCGGCGCCGCTGGTGCCGGGCAATGATCCGACCCTGCTGTTCACCAACTCCGGCATGGTGCAGTTCAAGGACGTGTTCCTTGGCGCGGAGAAGCGCAGCTACGTGCGCGCGGCCGACGTGCAGCGCTGCCTGCGCGCGGGCGGCAAACACAACGACCTCGACCAGGTCGGCTACACCGCACGCCACCACACCTTCTTCGAAATGCTGGGCAACTGGTCGTTCGGCGACTACTTCAAGAAGGATGCGATCGCCTGGGCCTGGGAACTGCTGACCCAGGTCTGGAAGCTGCCGGCCGAGCGCCTGCTGGTCACCGTCTACCAGACCGATGACGAAGCGTACGCACTGTGGCGCGACATGGTCGGCGTGCCGGAAGAGCGCATCGTGCGCATCGGCGACAACAAGGGCGCACCGTTCGCTTCGGACAATTTCTGGCAGATGGCCGACACCGGTCCGTGCGGCCCGTGCACCGAGATTTTCTACGACCACGGTGACCATATCGCCGGCGGCCCCCCGGGCTCCCCGGACGAGGACGGCGACCGCTTCATCGAAATCTGGAACCTGGTGTTCATGCAGTTCGACCGCCAGCCGGATGGCACCCTGGTGCCGCTGCCGGCGCCGTGCGTGGATACCGGCATGGGCCTGGAGCGCCTGGCGGCGATCCTGCAGCACGTGCACACCAACTACGAGATCGACCTGTTCCAGGCCCTGATCCGCAAAGCCAGCGAACTGACCGGCACCGCCGACCTGGAAAACAAGTCGCTGCGCGTGATCGCCGACCACATCCGTGCCTGCTCGTTCCTGATCGTCGACGGCGTGCTGCCGTCCAACGAAGGCCGCGGCTACGTGCTGCGCCGTATCATCCGCCGCGCCCTGCGCCACGGCTGGATGCTGGGCGTGCGCCAGCCGTTCTTCAGCAAGCTGGTGCCGACCCTGGTCGAGCAGATGGGCGAGGCCTACCCGGAACTGCCGGCGGCGGTGGATACCGTCACCCGTGCGCTGCAGGCCGAGGAAGAGCGTTTCGCTGAAACCCTCGATGCCGGCATGAAGATCTTCGAGGACGTGGCCGGCAAGGCCAGCAATGGTGTGATCCCGGGTGTTGACGCGTTCCGCCTGTACGACACCTATGGCTTCCCGCTCGACCTGACCCAGGACATTGCCCGCGAGCGCGACCTGACCGTCGACATTGCCGGCTTCGACGCCGCGATGGAGCAGCAGCGCGAGACCGCGCGCGCGGCCGGCAAGTTCGGTGGCGGCGTGACGCTGCCGGCCGAGCTGGTGGCGACCCTCAGCCCGACCGTGTTCCTGGGGTATGACCGCCTGCAGGCCGACGGCCTGACCGTGCTGGCCCTGCTCAAGGACGGTCGTCCGGTGCAGTCGGCCGATGCCGGTGATGCGGTCATCGTGATCACCAACCAGACTCCGTTCTACGCCGAGTCCGGCGGCCAGGTCGGCGACACCGGCGTGCTCACCGGCAACGGCGTGCGCCTGGTGGTGGAAGACACCCAGAAGTTCGCCGGCCAGTTCCATGGCCACGTCGGCACCCTGTCCGAAGGCGGCCTGAAGGTCGGTGATGTGCTGTCCGGCCAGGTCGATGGCGAGCGCCGTGGCGCCACCATCCTCAACCACTCCGCCACCCACCTGCTGCACGCCGCCCTGCGCGAAGTGCTCGGCACCCACGTGCAGCAGAAGGGCTCGCTGGTCGCGCCGGACCGCCTGCGTTTCGACTTCTCGCACTTCCAGCCGATCAGTGCGGAAGAGCTGGCGGTGATCGAACGCAAGGTCAACCAGCAGGTGCGCGCCAACAACGCCGCCGAAGTGCACACCATGGCCATGCAGGAAGCGCTGGACTTCGGCGCGATGGCCCTGTTCGGCGAGAAGTACGGCGAACACGTGCGCGTGCTGAAGATGGGGGACTACTCCACCGAGCTGTGCGGCGGTACCCACGTCAACCGCACCGGCGACATCGGCCTGTTCAAGATCACCTCCGAGGGCGGTGTGTCCGCTGGCGTGCGCCGTATCGAAGCGGTCACCGGCCAGGGCGCCCTGGACTACGTGGACGCCGAAGAGGCTCGCCTGGCCGAAGCCGCCGAACTGCTCGGCGGCAGCGCTGCCGACGTGGTCGAGAAGATCCGTGCCCTCGGCCAGCGCCAGAAGCAGCTGGAGCGCGAACTGGAAGCCGTGAAGGCCAAGGTTGCCGCCGGTGCCACGGCCGATCTGTCCGGCCAGGCGGTCGAGGTTGCCGGCGTGAAGGTGCTGGCTGCCCGCCTGGAGGGCTTCGATGCCAAGGCCCTGCGTGACGCCATGGACCGCCTGAAGCAGCAGCTGGGCGATGCGGTGATCGTGCTGGCCGGCGCCCAGGACGGCAAGGCCGCCCTGGTCGCGGGTGTGAACGGCAGCGCAATGGGCAAGGTCAAGGCCGGGGAACTGTTGTCCCATATCGCCGGTCAGATCGGGGGCAAGGGCGGCGGACGCCCGGACCTCGCCCAGGGTGGTGGCGAGGACGGGCCCGCCCTTGCCACTGCGCTGGCTGCAGTCGTCGAATGGGTCAGCCCCCGCCTGTGATGAACCTGGCCGTCCCCCTCCTTGTAGGAGCGGGACGGCTGACGGTACCATTGCGAATCTTTTCCCTTTGTCGTGGTAGCGCTTCTTGACGGAGCGTCAAGCCGGTGGGGGATACCCTTCCACACGGTTCCATGGAGACTTACAAAAATGTTGATCCTGACTCGCCGCGTCGGCGAAACCCTGATGATCGGAGACTCGGTGAGCGTCACCGTGCTTGGCGTCAAGGGTAACCAGGTGCGTATCGGCATCACCGCGCCGAAGGACGTCGCTGTGCATCGCGAAGAGATCTATCAGCGCATCCAGCGTGGTGACGAAGCCGGTGGCACCGGTAGCGAAAATTCTGCCGAATAACGCTTTACCTTCGCACTCGATTAACGTTATGATTCACGCCCCGCTGAGGTGCAACGCACCAGACGCGGAGAAAACCCCGGAGTGATGCCCGAGTGGCCGAAGGGGCTCCCCTGCTAAGGGAGTATAGGGTCAAAAGCTCTATCGAGGGTTCGAATCCCTCTCACTCCGCCAGATACAAAGAAGCGCCTGCAGATCCTCGATCTGCAGGCGTTTTTCTTTATCCGACACTCGAAAGTACAGCCGGCGTGGAGCTGGCTATCCTGGCTGATCGGTGCGGGTGGCAGGCGTTGGCATGGGCGCGGGCGTCACCGCTGGTGCCGGAGCGGGCGCACCGGGCAGCTGTGGCGGTTCAAGATAGCGAGGTGGGGTTTCCCGCCACAGCAAGTCAAGCGTGCAGTCGTTGGCACGTTCCCTGCACATTCTTTCGGCCTTCCGCTGCGCGGCGTCCGCGGTCTTCTCACCCAGTGCAAAGCCCAACGCAATCGTGCCGGTCGCTATGGCCGAATAGCCTTCGCTGCTGGTGCTGGCGGACTGACCGCAATTGCGCGATCGCGCTGCGCAGTAGTGCAGCGACTGCTGCATCGCAGTGGTGAGGGAAGATTGGTTCATCGAATAGCCGTAGCGGCCATCCTTGTCGTAGGTGATCGCAGACGCAGCACTTGCGCCTGATGAAACGGACAACAACAGTGCCAGTGAAACCGCATGCTTCCAGTTCATCACGCTCTCCTTCTCTGCCGATAGTGAATCAACCGGGGAGCCTGGCGCAACCACGCAGGGGGTGCGATGGGCGCCGCCTGCAGGCCGTCTGCCTGCAGGCGTATACCGATGCATCCGGTTGTCAGAGCTTCACCGTCACACCCACCTGGAAGCCCCGCCCGGGCAACGGTGCGATGTACTTCAACGGCGAATTGTGCGGCCGTGCTTCTTCATTGAGCAGGTTGCTGCCGTTGACGAACACCTCCACGCCGGCGATGTAGCTGTTGCGTACCGGCAGTTCGCGACTGACCTGCAGGTCGACCAGGTTGAACGCATCCAGCGGCACTTCCTCGCTCACGTTGCGGCCGAGGTACTTCTGCGTGTCGTAGTAGGTGCTGGACAGCTGCGCCTTCCAGCCCTCGCGCTGCCATTGCAGGTTGGCACCGTAGCGGTTGGTCGGCATGTTCGGCAGGTACTCGCCGTCATTGTGGGCACGCAGCGAATCGGGGCGGTCGGCCTTGTTCTTCACCAGGTCGGCGAAGGCGGACACATTCAACGTGCCGAAGCGGCCGAGGTCCAATGCCTGCGAAGCATCGATCTCGAAGCCCTTCACCGTGGTGTCGGTCTGCTTCCAGTACTTCAGCGGCAGGCGGTTGGCGGTCTGCAGGCCGGAGTAGCCGAGGTAGAGGTAGTTCTCGTACCGCATCCGGTACGCGGTGGCGGACAGCTCGAAACCACCGAGGTGGAACAGGCCGGTCAGTTCCAGGTTCTTCGCGCGTTCCGGTTCCAGATTCTGGTTGCCTTCTTCTTGGGTCATCACCGAATAGTGAGCATTGCTCGCATACAGCTCGTTGATCTCCGGTGCGCGCTGCGAGGACGAGTAGCGCACCTTGGCCGCGAACAACGGACCGAGCTCGACATACGATCCCAGGCTGTAGCTGTTGAGCCGGTAGTCACGGTCCTGCAGTTTGGTGTTGGCGGCATTGCGCGCGGTCTTGAAGCGGCTGGGCTGCAGCTTGTGGTCGATGCGCTCGTGACGCACGCCGGCATCGAAGGTAGCCCAGCCGAAGTCGAGCGTTTCCTTCAGGAACACCGCATTGCTGCGGGTGTCCACGTCCGGCAGGTAGCGCTGAGAACCACTGCCGGTGACATCACGCGACTGATGGCTGAAACCGAGCAGGCCGCTGAGCGGGCCGATGCGTTGATGGCTGAGCAGCAGCTCGGCCTGGGTGCTCTCGAAATCGTAGTCGTTGGCCTTGGTGGCGCCCAGCCGCTCGCCTGAGGTGTTGTCCAGCTTGGAAACGCGGAGTTCCGCGCGCTCGAACCACGGTAGTGGATCACGCAGCAGGGCTTCCAGCGCGTAGCGCTGTTGCTTGATCACCACGCCCACCGGCAGGCCATCGGCATAGTTGGAACCGAACGACAGGTTCTGCATCGAGAAGCCTGGAACGCCGTACTCGCTGTCCTTGGCATCAATGCTGACACCCACGTAGCCACGGTCGAAGAACAGGGTCGAGCCGAAGGCCACCTGACTGTTGCGCGCATAGCTGTTGCCCAGCCGGTGATGGTAGTCGGGCGTCACATCGTTGTTGATCTGCTTCTGCACATACGACGGCGTGCCGGGCACGTAGGCCGGGTTGACCGGATTGATGTAGGTGCGGCGCTGCCAGACCGACGTCGGATTGTTGGTGTAGAAGGAGAAATCACCATCGGCCCAGTCCGGGTTCTCGGTCATGAACTGGTCGATGTACGGCTGCGAGGCCTTGTTGTAGATCTGCTGGACGCGCGCCTCTTTCTGGCAGGCGTCGGCCAGTGCCGAATTGACGCCCCCGCCGGCCGGGAACAGCCTGGTGTTGCAGACGCTGGCCTTGCTGTTGCCGGGGATGTCGTAGTGCGAGATCCGCTGGCGCGACACCTGCAGGTTGGTGGACACGTTGCGCTGGTTGTTGAAGTTCATGCGGAAGCCCTGCGCGTCGGCCGCGTTGAAGCCCTTGCGCAGGACCAGTTCCATCGACTGGTCCTTGTCTTCCATGCTGCGCGAGATCAGGCCCGAGTCGATCTCCACGCTGCCACCGATCGCATTGCCGCCGTAGCGCACGGTGTCGGAAGACTTGTTGACGGTGACACTGCGTACGAACAGCGGATCGAACGGGATGTTGATGTCGCCGCTGATCGCGTTCATGCCCAGAATCGACTGGCCGTCCTGCAGGATCTGCACGCGGTTGCCACTGAGGCTGCGGATGACCGGGGCGCCCGCGTTCGGCCCGAAGGCGCTGCTCTGCACACCGGAGACGTGTTCGAGCAGGCCGCCGAGGGTGCGGTTCTGTGCCTGCGGATTGTCGACGGTGACCCGGCTGTCGATGCGCGAGGGTTGGGAGGCCTGGACCTGGAGGGTGGGGAGGGTGGGTTCGTTCGCGGCCTGGGCGGTGTGGACGGCGAACAGAATGGCTGCAGCAAGGAGATGGCGGCGCATGACACGATCCGTGAAGTTGATGTGAAATGTTATAACGTAACTATTTGTATCGACAAGGGCGGATTGGGCCTTGCCATCGGCACTGGATATGAGAACGGTTCTCATATGAGAATGGCGGGTGATTCTTCACGGGCGCACCATGCACAGCCTCACCCTGGCCGACCTCGACCGCCTGGGCCGCAGCAGCGGCTTCCGCTATCGGCTGCCTGCGCGGGCGGCTTCCGATCTGTCGGGCGAGGATTGCGTGGTGCAGGGCAGGGTCGAGCAGCGTCGCCTGCGTCCGGGCGTCCATCTGGCGCTGTCGGACGTGATCGCACGCCAGCCGTTCGAGGCCACCTCCGAGTCGCCGCCTGCCTTCTCGGCAATCGTGATGCTGGAGGGCCGCGCAGGTGCGCGCCTGGCGGGGCAGGCGGTGATCGGCATGGGTCCGGGCGCTGGCGCGATGGTGCGGGCCGACGCTACGCCGATGACCGCGATACACCCAGCGGGCCAACGGATGCGCAGCCTGAATGTCTCGCTGGACGCACCGGCCGAGCTGGACGATCCGATCATCACCGAACTGCTATCCGCCGCGCATCGCAGCGGTGGCCAGCAGCTGCGCAGCTGGCAGGTGCCCGGGCATCTCGAGCACGCCGCCGACCAGGTGTTGTCGGGCACCTGGCAGGGCGCAATGCATGCACTTTTGTGCGAAGGCATTGGCCTGCAGATGCTGGCCATGGCGCTGGGCGCGCCGGCACCGGAGGCATCGCCCGACCTGCGCGTTTCAGCACGTGATCGCCGCATGCTGCAGCGGGTGATCGACTGCCTGCAGGCGGCGCCGGCCGCCGACCACAGCCTGGAGGATCTGGCGCGCCTGGCCTGCATGAGCTCGAGCAGCCTGCGGCTGAAGTTCCAGCAGGTGCACCGGTGTTCGGTGTTCGCTTGGCTGCGCGAGCGGCGCCTGCAGTTGGCCTGCGAGCAGCTGCGGCAAGGCTGCAGCGTGCAGCAGGCCGCGCATTTCGTCGGCTACCGGCACGCCACCAATTTCGCGACCGCATTCCGCGCGCGCTACGGCATCGCACCCAGCGAGCTTCGCTGAGTCCGGGCCATCGTCGGCAGTGCGCATACGCCTGCTGCGTCCGCGCATACGTGTGCTCACGCTCAAATGACAATAATTCTCATCCAGCCTTTCCTTCCCGCTGGATCTCCCATGCCTGCCTGCTTCCGCCCGTGTGCCCTGGCTACCGCCATCGGCACGACCCTGGCGCTGTTCAACGCTGCCCACGCCGCCGAACGCGCCCCTGCCGCGACGACCTCCCAGCTCCCGACCGTGCAGGTCACTGCCGACCTTGATGGCAGCACCGAAACGTCGCGTTCGTACACCACCGATTCGATGGGCACGGCGACCGGGCTGTCACTGACCTCGCGGCAGACCCCGCAATCCGTCAGCGTGGTCACCCGCCAGCAGATCGAGGACCGTGGCCTGCTCAGCACCGCCGATGCCCTGGCGACCGCACCCGGCATCTCGGTCACGCGCAGCGACGCCAACCGCTATTCGTTCTCCGCACGCGGCTTCGACATCGACAACTACCAGTTCGATGGCGTGGTGATGCCGGTGTTGTCGCCATGGAACTTCGGCGAGAACAACCTGGACATGGTGGTGTACGACCGCATCGAGATCGTGCGCGGTGCCAATGGCCTGATGACCGGCGCCGGCAATCCCTCGGCGGCGGTGAACTATGTGCGCAAGCGCCCGCTGCGCGAGTTCGCTGCCAGTGGTGGCATCAGCCTCGGCAGCTGGGACGCACGGCGCGCGTGGGCGGATGTGTCCAGCCCGTTGAGCCGGGAAGGACGCGTGCGTGGTCGCCTGGTGGCCGCGCACGCAGAGGGTGACAGCTACACCGCCGGCCTGGACAGCACCGCAAGGACACTCTACGGCGTGGTCAGTGTGGATCTGGGCGAGGACACCGGATTGATCGCCGGTATCTCCTACCAGGGCAGCGACAACCGTGGCTTCGGCAGCGGCTTCGCGTTGTTCAACGCCGACGGCACGCGTACCCGCTTCGACCGCTCGGTATCGGCCACCGCGCCGTGGGCACGGATGACCACCGATACCCGCAACGGCTTCTTCGACTTCAACCATCGCTTCGGTAACGACTGGCAGGCACGCGTGTCCTACAGCCGCTCGCATACCGACATGGAGATGAAGCATCTCTACCGGGGCGGCTATCCCGATCCGGTGACCGGGGCGATGCCCACTGGCAACAGCTTCACCCGCTACGACGGTCCGGTGCGCCGCGAAGCGATCAGCGCCAGCCTGACCGGTCCGTTCCAGCTGTTCGGCCGCCAGCACACGGCGTCCATCGGCTGGTCGCGTTCGCGTGACGAGATCGCGCTCGGCCAGTACCGCGCGCTGGCGCCGCTGCCGCCGTTGGCCAGCTATCTGGACTGGCACGGGCCGGGCACGCCGGAGCCGACGTGGGCCAGCAGCAAGACCCAGGCCGATGACCTGGACAACCATCAGAGCGGTGCCTACGCGGTGGCGCGCTTGTCGCTGGCCGATCCGCTGCACGTGATCGTCGGTGCCCGCCTGAGCAACTGGGAGACCGATCAGGTCTACTTCGGCGCCAAGCGGAAGTACCGCTACCGCAACGAGTTCGTACCGTATGCAGGCGTGGTCTGGGACCTCAACGGCTACAGCAGCGTGTACGCCAGCTACACCGGCATCTTCAAGCCGCAGAACAACCGCAATGAATCCGGACAGATCCTCGACCCGGTCAGCGGCCGCAGCTACGAGCTGGGCCTCAAGGGCAGCTGGCTGCAGGAACGCTTGAATGCGTCGGCGGCATTGTTCCGCACCCAACAGGACAACCTGGCCGAAGCCACCGGTGGGTTGGTTGAAGGCAGCACACAAGCGGCCTACCGCGCGGTGAAGGGCGCAACCGTGGACGGCCTGGAGCTGGAACTGGCCGGCGAGCCGCTGCCGGGCTGGAGCCTGGGCACCAGCTTCACCACCTTCATCGCGCAGGACGCGCAGGGCCGTGCGATCAACACTGCCAAGCCGCGCAGCCTGTTCAAGCTGTTCACCACCTGGCGGCTGCCGGGTGCCTGGGACCGGCTGACGATCGGCGGTGGCGTGGACTGGCAGAACCGCATGTACCAGACCGCCACCGCGCCCGGGAATCGCCGGGTGCCGGTGGAGCAGCCCGCCTACGCGCTGGTCAACCTGATGGCGCGCTACCAGTTCAGTTCCAATGTGTCGGCGGCGGTCAACATCAACAACCTGTTTGACCGCCACTACTACTCGCAGATCGGCTTCTACAACCAGGGCTGGTACGGCGCGCCGCGAAACGTGATGTTCACGCTGAAGGTCGGCTATTGAGGCGGCAGTGGCGAGGTTCAGGGATCCAGTGGATCCATCGGGTCGATGCGAAGTGATTCGGGCGCTGGCACGAAGGTGATCGCGTACGCTGAAATGCGTGAACCGACCTTGCCGGGAACGTAGCCCAGCTCACGGCGGTTGCGGTCACTGAACCCGCTGCTGGCGACCGAATCGATATGCGACGGACTGCTCACCACCAGTGCCGGTTGCCGCGGCGGTGCCTGCAGGGCCGCCAGCAGCCGGGCTGCATTGCGCAGGTTGGTGGTGGTGTGGCGGGCATACGGTTCGATGATGATCGCATCTGCGGGAATGCCGAAGCGCGCGATCAGCGCTTCGCGCATCTGCACCGCTTCGACGCTGCGGGTGCCGCGTGGATGCACGGCGCCACCGGAGACGATGATGAAAGGTGCATCGCCCGCCGCATAGCGCTGCGCAGCGGCCTTCAGGCGCAGCTTGCTGCCAGCGCTGAGCGGGGTGGTCAGCTCGTCCGGGCCCTGCCCAAGCACGATGATCGATGTGTACGGATGCGCGGACCAATCGAGCTGCCGCGCGCGCGCGAATGGCGCGGCGTTCATTCCCGCGTTGATGGGCTCGAAGCGGATCGCGTCGAGGCGATCATTGGCATCGAGCAGGCCCACCGCCACCGCGATGCTGCGATCGAATGCGGTGTAGGCCGCGCTGGCGTCCACTTCGCTCATCTGCATGGCAATGGCAACATCGCCGGCCAGTCGCGTGCTGCCCGCCGCACCGACCGGGCCGTCGATGGCGTCGTAGCGGGGCGGCTGGCCGTGGCCGTAGACGGAGAGGATGTTGTTGAGGCCCGCAAGCTCTCTTTCGATGGCATCGGCGCGTGCCGGAACCGCGGTGGTCAGCAGGCCTGCCTGCGCCGGCGTCCAGTGTGCCGCCTCGAGTGTGCAGGCCGCCGTCCGGCAGCCAGTCATGCGCTGGGTGCGTTCGACCATGAGGGCGCGCGCAGGGGCGGGCAGTGCGTCGTGCTTCAGCTGCACCAGGGTTGGAAACAAGCGCCCGGCCAGTGCCGTGCTGTCGTGGTCGTCGGCTGCCGCCGCAAGCGGCAGCGCTGCCGTGGCAAGCAGGGCGAGGGACAAGCTCAATCGTCGATGCATCACCAGCTCCTGCTGACCATCAGGCGGACGTTGCGGCCGAACAGCGGCCGTCCATAGATTGCCTCGGCCGAACCCTGTCCGGCCAGGGCGTCGGTGCGGGTGTTGCCCTCGGTGAGCCCCTTTTCATTGGTCAGGTTGTCGCCCACCAGCTGTGCGCCCCAGTTGCCGCGCTTCCATGAAACGCCCAGGCCCAGGGTCTGGTAGGCAGGCAGCGCTGTCTGGTTGAACAGATCGACGTAGGACTTGCCGACTACGTCATAGCGCAGCCAGGTCTCGAACTGGTCCTGGCCGTGCTGGAAACTGAAAGTCGGTCGCAGGTTGCCGTAGAGCTTGGGTTCGCGAACGATCTGCTTGCCATTGACCGCCGCCGGATCGGCACCGGAATCGTTCTGCAGGCTGTCGTACTGCGGATCGCTGACCGTGATCGAACCGGCGATGCTGAACCAGTCCAGCGGTCGGAACAGGCCATCCAGTTCGATGCCCTTGGAGACGGCGGTACCGATGAAGGGCACCGACTGGTCATTGCGGCCGGTCGTCGGATTGAAGGCAACGAAGGACGCGTTGAGTGGATCGAACTTCGTATAGAACGCGGTCAGGTACAGGTAGGACCGGCCAAAAGCCGCCTTCAGGCCCAGCTCGTACTGGTCCAGCTGGGTCTGCACGATGGTCGGATCGATCGAGCGCGCCACCGACGAATTGGGAACGATCTCCATGTGCGACACGCGGGCGTAGGCGCCCACTGCAGGGGTGAAGTCGAAGTTCGCACCGACCGTCCAGTTGGTGGCGGACGGATTCAGGCGATGGTTCTGGACGACGCCGGTGAACCGGCGTGTGGTGTTGTCGGCCAGTGTGCTGCGATCGCCGAGGTCGACCTGGGCGGTCTGCTCCGCATAGCCTTCATAGCGGTAGCGTTCATGGCGGATACCGGCATCAAGCTTGAAGCGGTCCGTCAGTGCCCACGTGTCATTGGCGTAGACCGCGAACATGCGGGCATCGACCTTGCCGCGATTGAGGGTGGTGGTATAGCGCAGCGTGCCCTTGTCGGTGACATATCCCAGCGGCGTGCCATCGTTGCCGTAGGCGACCAGATCCAGCAGGCGTGGCTTGCCGCGCATCTCCATCAGCATGTCCTGGTACAGGCTGAAGGACGTGGTGCCGAAGAAGGCGGTGTACGCACCGATGTTCAGGTCGTGGCTGCCCCAGGCCGTTTCAAACAGCCGTGTCGCACTGAAGTCGGCCTGGCCGGAGTAGAAGTCCGAATCTGCGGCGCGGTACTGGGCCGAGATCACCAGGCCGGAGTCGGCGTAGGGATCGTAGGCGCTGGTGCCATTGCTGCCGGCCAGTGCGTAGCCCATCCGCGCGACGCCGGCACCGAAGGCGCTGCGGGCCGCGCCCAGATAGCCGTTGGCGAAAGTGCGTGCGTCGACCGGGTTGGTGGTCGAGTACAGCGCGTCGAAGGTATTGCGGCCCTTGGTGTAGCCGGTTTTCAGCGAGATCGTCCAATCGCTGGCGGTGTTCTCGTACTGGAAGCCGATGTTGCCGAAGCGCATGTGGCGGCCATCGGCCAGGTCGCGGTTCATGCCCTGCAGGACACCGCCGCCATCGAGGTACTTCAGGTTGACGCTGCGCAGCGACGGCGAGTTCAGCGTACCGTCGAAGTAGTCGATGTACGGATCCAGCGACACGCTGGGATTGCGAGGGTCGGCGACCGGGATCGGCAGGTAGAACGTATTGTGGTCGTCAACGAAGGTGCCGCTGACCTTGAACCAGCTGGTGTCGTCGAAGTAGTGCTTGATGTTGCCGCGGATCTGCCCGCCCTTGTCGTTCGGGAAGCCGTTGTCGCGGTAGCCATCGTGCTGGCGCAGGAAGCCACCGACGGCGTAGAAGGTGTCCTTGCCCAGCGCGCCGGACTGGTACATCTCGCCGCGGTACAGCCCGGTATCGCCGATGGTCAGCTGCGCCTTGCCGTGGGTCTCTTCCGAGCCTTCGGCCAGGATGTTGTTGACGATGGCGCCGCCGCTGCTCGCGTAGATGGGCGCCGGGCCCCCACGTACGATCTCCACCCGTTGGTTCATCACGTCGAACCGGTTCATGCCGTCGCCGGAATTGAAGAAGTGGCCATCCAGCTCCTGGTAGAGCGGCAGGCCGTCCTGCTGGAAGGCGATGAAGCCACGATCGGTGGGAATGCCGCGCAGCCGGGTGATGTTCTGCACCTCGCCGCCGGTGGCCTCGACATGGATGCCGGGAACCGAGCCGAGCAGGTCGGCGTAGCTTTTCGGTGCGAGCTTCTGCACGTCTTCGCGGCTGAGTGAATTGACGGCGAAGGACGCATCGAAGCGACGCTGGGTGCGTGCCGCACCGGTGACCACCACCGCATCCAGCGTTGCAGCGTCGGCGCTGTCCTTGTTCTGGACGGGGGCGTCCTGCGCAGACGCGCTGCCGTGCAGGGAGATCAGGGCCAGGGAGATGCCCAGGACCAGGGGGCTGATGTTCATCGGAGGGCGGCCATGCAGGGAAGGGGGACCGCTGCACGGTAGGTCCGGGCGATGACGGAATTGTTTACTTCGGCGGAAATAAACAATTAAGCGATGGCGTCGGCGCCCAGCTGATGGATCGGCAGCAGCGCCGCGCCCACCGATACCGCGGATCCTCCCAGCCGTGACACATGCACCTGCGGCAGGCGCAGGCTGTCAAGCGCACTGCTCCAGCGTGCCGGTTGCTGCAGGTGTTGCCCCAACACTTCCAGCACCTGCCTCGGCAGTGAGCCGGACAGGATCACGGCGCCAGGATCGAGCCATGCCACACCGGTATTGGCCGCCACGCCCAGCTGGTTGCCCGCGCGTTCTGCCCAGGCATTGATGATGCCGGCATGGGTGTGCAGGCAGGCCTCCAGTTCGAACAGCGATGGAATCCCAGCGCCGGCGTCGCGCAACGTGGCCAGCAGGTCGATGCCCGAGGGGCGCGGCGCGTCCATGCGGAACAGGCGACCGATATCCCCGGCATTGCCGAATTCACCGCGCATCACATCACGTCGATGGATCACGCCACCGCCCACGCCGTGGCCGACATACAGCAGCAGCGCCGACGCGCAGTCGCGGATCAGTCCGCTGTCGTAGTACTCCGCCAGCGCCGCCAGGGTCGCATCGTTCTCCACCCAGACCGGGAAGCCGAAGTAGTCTTCGAAGAACTGGTCGTTGTCGATATCGCGCCAGCCACGCAGCCAGTCCACTGCGTGCCGGCGTGCCGGACCGGTTTCGACCACGGGCCCGGGGACCGCCACGCCGAGGCCGAGGAAACGGGCGCGCATGAGCCCGGTGCGGCTGGTGAGGCTGCGCAGGCGCTGGTCCACCGCGTGCACGAAGTCGCGTGGATCCGCGCTGTCGAAGGCGGTTGCATCGCGGGCGATGACCTGGCCGGCAAAATCCACCAGCGCGATCTCCAGCCAACCGGGGTGCACCGTGGCACCGGCGGCATAGCCACCCCGCCCGGACAGTGCCAGTGGCACCGATGGACGCCCCCGTTGGCCATCGGACAGTTGTCCCTGTTCCTCGATCACTTCCAGCATCAACAGTTCACGCGCCAGGCGGGTCAATGCGCCGTTGTGCATGCCCAGCTGGTGGGCGATGGTGATGCGGGGAATCGCACCCATCGTGCGCAGCAGCCAGATGATGCGTTTGTGGTCGGCATCCAGGGCGATCAGTGGTTTGCGGCGCAGCCGCGACGTCGGGGCCAGGCTCACGGGCGCAGGCCCTCGGTGCGTGCCGCTGGCATGGGCCACGCCAATGCGGCCAGCGAAAGCAGGCTGCCGACGGCGACCAGCGAAACCAGCGCGACCGAGGTGTCCAGATCGCCTGCCTGTATGCCGGGTAGCACCTCGCCCAGCAGCAATGAAGAAGCCGCGATGGACAGTTTCATGGTTCCAGTGAGCAGCGCAAAACAACTGAGGTCATCCTCGCGCCCGCTGCGGGCGGCATGACGACGGGCGATCAGCGCGGTGCGCCGCCACAGCACCAGGCCGACACTGGCCACCGCCGCCCCATGGACAGCGGCACACGCAATCGCTACAGGCAGGGAGGGCTTGGCCTGGTAGACGCAGACGGCAGCGATGGCCAGCACCGACATCAGCGCGATCAGGCCTGTCTCGCTGCACAGCGGGGGGCGCAGGCGCAGATGGAGCCAAGGCGCGACCACCATGCCCGCGACCATGGCGAAGGTCAGCGCTGCGCCCTGGTCGGCAAAGGGAAACAGGCGCCCGGCCAGGCCCACCAGCGCCGTCTCTGCCGCTGCGGCCAGCAGAACCGGCAGCAGTGCCGTCAGCGGCAGGGCGCCGGCAACGGGCCTGCTGGTTGTGGCGGGCTGTGCGGGCGTGGCGACGCAGGTCAGGGGAAGCGCGGCGGCCGCGATCAGGATGCCGATGATCATGCAGATCAGCAGTGCGCTGCCACTGCCTGCAGATTCAGGTGCACCGACCACGCCGAACAGTGCTGCAGCGATGCACAGCTTGGAGATCGGTACCACTACCGCGCGAGCGGAAACGTAGCGCATGGCCTCGTTCTCGTCGCGGGGCAACAGCGAAGTCAATGCATTCTGGGCCACGTCGTAAACCGCGTAGCAGGTACGGAACAACAGCGAGGCGGCCAGCAGCGGCAGGAAGGCGGGCTCGGTCGCGGTGCTCGGACTGAACAGCAGGCAGGCGCTGGCCGCGGTACCGAGGCCGCCGACCAGCTGCAGGCGCAAGGCGAGGCGACGCTGGTCGTGCAGGCGGGTGAATACGGCGGCCAGCAGCAGGTCGAGAACGCTGCTGTAGGCCAGGGAGATCGCCAGCAGCTGGCCGGTGTGGGCAGCCGACAGTCCCAGCCGCGCGTGCAGGTAGAAGCCGAGTGCCAGGTCCACGAACGACCAGACCAGAGTGCGGGCGAAGTGGCCGGCGGCATAGAGGTGCCGTGGCGAGGGCTGCGCGTTCAACGCCGTGTATGGGAAGGATTGCCGGAGATCCGGCATCGTTCTACTACCCCTGTGTGACAGCGGCCTGACATGGTGCGAGGTCGGCCATTCAGCGAGTGGCTTGCAGCACACGCCGTGGGCGAGCAGCATTGACCGTGCTGCGCCCCACAACGCCTCACGCAGAGCCTTCTTCGCCGAATGGAGCAACGTATGAAGCTGTTGTCCGCTGTGTTGTTGTCTGCGCTTTCACTCCCCGCCGTTACGGCGCTGGCAGAGGAGGGGGCGCCCTCACCGCTGCTGGGGCGCTGGTCGCTGGATATCGCTACGTCTGCGTTGCCCGAGGCGCAGCGCCCGAAGCAGGTGGTGCTGGAGTTCAAGGACGCCGGTGCGGGGCGTTGGAGTTCACATGTGGACATCGTCCTGCACGACGGCAAGACCATGAAATCCGACGGCACGCTGGCCCTGGATGGCACGCCGGGCGCCCTGTCCGGCACCTATGGCGCGGACAAGGCCAACCTGAAACTGCCGGCGCCGAACACCCTGGTGATGCAGCTGGTGGACCACGGCACGCCGGCCTCCACCCGTATCTATACCGTGGCGGCTGACCGCTCGACGATGACCGAGACCAAGGCGTTCTACAGCCACGACGGTACGCCGATCCTGCAGACCAATCTGTTCAAGCGGATGCCGTAGCGATGCTGCGTTCACCACGCCCGCAGAACGGGCGTGGTGAATGCTGCAGCCTTACACCGCGGCCGGGTCGCGCTTGCCGGTGTCGATGCCGTACTTGTCGATGGCCTCCTGCACCCGCGAGCGCTCGATGCGCCCTTCGTCGGCCAGCGACTTCAGGGCGGCCAGCACGATGAAGTGACGATCCACTTCGAAGAACGTGCGCAGCGACTCACGCGTGTCGGAGCGGCCGAAGCCATCGGTACCGAGTGCGGTGAAGCGGCGGTCGTTGATGAAGGGACGGATCTGGTCGCCGACGATCTTCATGTAGTCGGTGGCCACCACCACCGGGCCTTCATGGCCCTGCAGGCACTGCTGCACGTAGGGCACGCGGGGCTCCTCGGCCGGATGCAGCAGGTTCCAGCGCTCGGCGGCCAGGCCATCGCGACGCAGTTCGATCAGGCTGGTCGCGCTCCATACATCGCTGGCGATGCCGAAGTCCTGCTGCAGCAGTTCTGCCGCGGCTTCCACTTCGCGCAGGATCGAACCGCTGCCCATCAGCTGCACGCGTGGCTGCGAGTCGCTGTCGGCGGCCGCCGGGTGCAGCAGGTACAGGCCCTTCAGGATGCCGGCCTCGGCGCCCTCGGGCAGTGCCGGCTGCGGGTAGTTCTCATTGAGTACGGTGATGTAGTAGTAGATGTCTTCCTGCTCGACGTACATGCGTCGCAGGCCGTCGTGGATGATCACCGCCAGCTCGTAGTTGTAGGTCGGGTCGTAGGACACACAGCTTGGGATCACCGATGACAGCACGTGGCTGTGGCCGTCGTCATGCTGCAGGCCTTCGCCCATCAGCGTGGTGCGGCCGGAGGTGGCACCCAGCAGGAAGCCACGGGTGCGCGCATCGGCGGCGGCCCAGGCCAGGTCACCGACGCGCTGCAGGCCGAACATCGAGTAGAAGATGTAGAACGGGATCGTCGCCAGGCCGTGGTTGCTGTAGGCGGTGCCGGCGGCGATCCACGAGCAGATCGCGCCGGATTCGTTGATGCCTTCCTGCAGGATCTGGCCGTCCTTGGCTTCCTTGTAGTAGCTCAGCTGGCCGGCATCCTGCGGGGTATACAGCTGGCCGAGGTACGAATGGATGCCGATCTGGCGGAACAGGCCTTCCATGCCGAAGGTGCGCGATTCATCGGGCACGATCGGAATGACCAGTTTTCCCAGCTCTGCGTCCTTCAGCAGGCTGGTGAGGATGCGCACGAAACCCATGGTGGTGGATTGGCCGCGGTCGCCGCTGCCCTGCAGCTGGGTGTTGAAGATCGACAGCGGCGGCAGCGGCAGCGGATCGACCTTGGCCAGGCGCGCGGGCAGTTGCCCGCCCTGGATGCGGCGGCGCTCGGCGAAGTAGATGGCTTCGGCGCTGCCCGGTTCCGGGCGCAGGTACGGCATGTCCTCCAGCTGGTCGTCGCTGACCGGCAGGTTGAAGCGGTCACGGAAGGCGCGCACCGCGTCGGCGCTCATCTTCTTCAGCTGGTGGTTGATGTTCTGGCCTTCACCGGCTTCACCCATGCCGAAACCCTTGACCGTTTTGGCCAGGATCACGGTGGGCCGGCCGCTGGTGTTCACTGCCTGCTGATAGGCAGCGAACACCTTCTGCGGATCATGGCCACCACGCGCCAGTGCCCAGATATCGTCGTCGCTCATGTGCGCGACCAGCTCCAGCAGTTCGGGGTAACGGCCGAAGAAGTGCTCGCGCACGTAGGCACCGTTCTGCGACTTGAAGGTCTGGTAGTCGCCGTCCACGCATTCCATCATGCGCTGGCGCAGCAGGCCGCTGTGGTCGCGGGCCAGCAGGTCGTCCCAGCCGCTGCCCCAGATCAGCTTGATCACGTTCCAGCCGGCCGCGCGGAAGGTGCCTTCCAGTTCCTGGATGACCTTGGCGTTGCCGCGCACCGGACCGTCCAGGCGCTGCAGGTTGCAGTTGACCACGAACACGATGTTGTCCAGCCGCTCGCGGCCGGCCAGCGAGATCGCCGCCAGCGACTCGGGCTGGTCCATCTCGCCGTCGCCGAGGAAGGCCCAGACCTTGCGGCCCTGGTGTTCTTTCAGGCCGCGGTATTCCAGGTAACGCATGTAGCGCGCCTGGTAGGCGGCGGTCAGCGGGCCCAGCCCCATCGACACGGTGGGGAACTGCCAGAACTCCGGCATCAATCGCGGGTGTGGATACGAGGACAGGCCTTCGCGACCGGCTTCGCGGCGGAAGTTGTCCATGCGCGCCGGATCGATGCGGCCTTCCACGTACGCGCGGCCATAGATGCCCGGCGCGGAGTGGCCCTGGATGTAGATCATGTCGCCGTCGAAGGTGTCGGTACGGCCACGGAAGAAATGATCGAAGCCCACGTCGTACAGCACTGCCGCCGACTGGTAGGTGGCGATGTGGCCGCCGACGTTGGAATGCTTGCCGGCACGCAGCACCATCACCATCGCGTTCCAGCGGATCATCGCATTCAGGCGGCGCTCGATGGCCAGGTCACCCGGGTAGACCGGCTGGCGCTCGGGCGGGATGGTGTTGACGTAAGCGGTCCATGCACGGGTATGCAGGTCGCCGTGCTGCTGCGCATCCAGCTCGCTGAGCTGGTCGATCAGGTAGTGCGCCCGCGGCCGGCCACCGGTCTGCATCACCGCTTCCAGTGATTCACGCCACTCGCGGGTTTCCAGGGGATCGGTATCGAAGGGAATGAGCGCTTGGTTCATGACTGTCTCCAGAGGGCGCCGGTCGGACGTCTGCCTGGGCGACAACACCGGCAGGGCGCACAGCACTGGAGCGGGGTCGCAACGGCGGGGCCGTGACGCGAAGGGCGACCGTCGCGGTCACCGAGAAGACAAGCGTAGGCCCGGCCCCCCGGCTTCGATAGGCGGGCCCGGCTTGGGTCTCTGGCAAGCAAGGGTTGGCACGGCGCGCCGTATCATGGGCGGGCGTGCTGGGTGCGGCCGCTGATCAGGCCGGTGACAGGCCCGGGAAGAACATCGGGATGACCGCCACACCAATGCCCAGCAGGCACCAGGCCACGATCGGCAGCCAGCCCGAGAGCTGCTGGCAGCGTTCCGGCAAGCGGCGTCCTCCGATCCACAGCAACAGGGTGAGCAGGCCCAGCGCGTAGGCGAGGGAGACGACCACCGGATGCACGTGGACGACCCGGCTGGGCGGCCACATCTGCTGCTGGTAGGCGGTGGTGTGTGCGACCAGCAGCAGGAACAGCAGGCTGCTGAGGGTGTTGATGGCGGTGCGTGCGTTCATTGCGGGGCACTCCTTGTGCCGGCTGCTGGAAACTGCAGGGGCGGCATTCTAGCGGCTGCGTGCCGGCAGTTGAAACGCCACTGTCATCGATGACCGTCACCCTGCGGTGCTTTCCAGCCTTGGGGTGGTTGGCCGGCCGTGAACAGCGTGAGGATCTGGGAGAAGAGCTATGCGCTGCGGCGGCGGCTGCTGCGCGGCTTCTTCCTGCGCCGGGGTTCTGCCAGCGAAGATGCCGAGGATCTGGCGCAGGAGGTTTATCTGCGGCTGCTGCGCAGCACCGGTGAGCATGCCGACGCGGTCGAGAACCCGGAAGCCTACCTGTTCACCGTGGCGGCCAACCTGGCGCGCGAGCACGCGCGCGCGCGTTCGTCGCTGCCGCCGCTGGAGGACGTCGACCTCCTGGCCGAAGTGCTGAAGAGCGAAGAAGACGTCGAAGGCGAATTCGAGCGCGCGCAGCGCTGGAACGATATCCGCACTACCATCGCACGGCTGCCGGCCACCACGCGGCGGGTGATGGAGCTGCATTACCGCGACGGGCTGGACTGCCCGGCAATCAGCCAACAGTTGCAGGTGTCGGTGCACATGGTGCGCAAGCATATCGGCAAGGGGCTGGAAGCCTGCAGGAAGGCGCTGGGCGCCAGGGAGCTCACATGAAACGGAATCCATCGGGTGCGGCCGACGACGCGATCGCCAGCGAGGCCATGGACTGGTTCCAGCGCAATCGCGAGGGCGTGCTGGGCGAAGCCGAGCGGGTTGCGTTGCTGGACTGGATGAAGCGCTCGCCGGAGCATGTGCGCGCCTATATGCACGCCCTCGCACTGCACCGGCAGGTTGGTGAGGCGCTGCAATCGGCATTGGCTGAAGAGGCGCCGGTGCCGCCACAGCAGGCCGCTGCCAAGGTCGTGCCGCTGTTCGGACACGCACAGGCCCCGCTGCGCAGTGCGCCGCACAGCCGTCGCACGCGTTGGTGGGGGGCGGCTGCCGCAGCCTGTATCGCCCTGCTCGGCGTGGGCCTGGTACCGCAACTGATGCCCACCGAGCAGCTGTACAGCGCCGACCATGGTGAACTGCGTGACCTGGTGCTGCCCGACCAGACCCGGGTGCGGCTGAACGCGGACAGCCGCCTGCGGGTGCGCATGGGCGGGTTCAGCCGCAAGGCGGAACTGCTGCAGGGCGAGGCGACGTTCGACATTGCACGCGATCGGCGCCCGTTCGAAGTGCAGGTGAACGGGTTGCAGATCCGCGATATCGGCACGGTGTTCGATGTGTCGCGACGGCTGCAGGGCACCCGCATCGGTGTGGTTTCCGGCGAGGTGGAAGTGTGGAGCCAGGGTGCGGATGCGCGGCGTCTTGCACAGCTGGGCAAAGGCCAGGTGGTGCAGGTCGACGCGCGCAGCCATGCCGTGGAGTCGTTGGATGTGCCGCTGTCGATGCTGCTGGACTGGCAGCAACGCAAGGTCTCTTTCCTGGACGAGCGGCTGGATGAGGTGGCCGCCGCCTTCAACCGCCACAACCAGGTGCAGGTGCGGGTGCTGGATGAAGGTGCGGCGTCGGCGCGGTTGTCCGGCAGCCTGGATGCGCATCGCATCGGTGCGCTGCAGGCCTTCCTCGAACGCGACCCGCGTTTCGTGGTGAGGCGCGAAGGGGACACGGTGCGGGTCGGCAGTCGCTGAGGGCGGCGCGGCCGTGCACTGTCAGAAAAGATTCATCGAATCCGCGTTCTCCACTTCGGTGGAAGCGGGCTCTTACATGGGAGAAGCCGCTGTCGAGATGCACAGCGGCACCTGCTGCTTTCTCTCTTCCAAGGACCCGTGATGCGCAACACGCTTTACCTGTCGATCATCCTCGCCCTGTCTCCGTGCAGCGTACCGTCGGCTTTCGCGGCCGGTAGCGAAGGGCTGGAGGCGCGAGTGGCTACCCCGATCGCGGCGCAGCCGCTGGCGCGCGCGCTGGAGCAGTTGTCGCGCAGTTCCGGCGTGCAGTTCCTGTACTCGGCCAGCGGCGATGCCCGCATGGCCGGGGCGGTGCCGCGCGGTGCCACCGTCAAGCAGGCGCTGGACGCGCTGCTGGCAGGGACCGGCCTGGGCTACACCGTGGTGGATGGCAATGTCATCGCCATCGATCCGGCACCGGCACGCAACGAACCGAAGCCGGCCGCGCCGAAGCCGCGCGAGGCCGAGGCGATGGTGGCGCCGACCCTGGGCACGGTGAAGGTGATTGCCGCGCACGAGGTGATCGACCAGAAGAAGACCTCGCCGGTGATCAAGGATTCGGTGGTCTACGACGAGATGGACAGCTACGGCGACGAGACGCTGGCCGAAAGCCTGATGGCCGCGCCGGGCCTGAGTGCCGTGGAGGATGCCGGTGAGCCCCGTTACGTGACGGTGCGTGGCGTGCAGGCCAACCTCAACTACACCACCATCGATGGCATAGCGATTGCCAGCGTGGGTGGAAGTGGCTCGGGTGAGCGCATGAACAACCTGCAGCTGATTCCCAGCGACATCGGCACCCGCACCGACATCTACAAGAGTTTCAGCGCCGAGCAGGCGCCGGACGCGATCGGCGGCGTGATCGACATCATCAGCCGCAGCGCCTTCGACCGTTCCGGAAAGTACGTGTTCGCCGATGTGGCCGGTATCTATTCCACGGCCGAGACCAATGTCGAGCGCAGCGCCGGTGGCAACCACGAGACCCTGGGCCACTTCGGCAAGAGCGCCAAGATGGTGTTCTCCAACCAGTTCGGTGCCGACCAGGAATTCGGCGTCGTCGCGGTGGCGCGCTATGAGCAGCGTTCGCGCAACAGCGTCAAGCGCTGGGTGGAGTCGAACTACTACTATAACGACGCTGGCAAGTACCTCACCGACGGCACCACCGGGCCGGAGGAGGCCAAGGGCTGGAACGGGCTGCGTGCGCCCGGCAATTTCAGCACCGGCACCTACACCAACTTCATTACCAACTTCGGTGGCTCGGCCAAGCTGGAATGGAAGCCATCGGACGATCCTTTCTACGCATCGTTGTTGCTGTACTCGTACCGGTTCTACGAGAACTCGACGATGAACAAGACCGATCTGTACGGCAACGCCAAGTTTCCGATCCGCAACCAGACCGAAGACAGCGGCACCACCCAGATCAACAGCATCTACATCAAGAACCGCCACGACCGCTGGGACCGCAACAACCGCGGTGCCATCGCCAGCTTCAACTGGGACCTGGGTGACCGCTCGCGGCTGACCCTGCGCGGTGGCCACACCGAAGAGACCTTCCACAACAGCCAGGTCTACTGGGGGGTACGCGCCTACCCGAGCAACCTGTTCGTCGATTACGAGAACGACAGCCACGGCTTTCCCAATGCGGTGGCGGTTTCCGATTCCAGCCTGCTGACCAGCTCGGCGTTCAAGCTCAACCCGGCACAGGCCTATGTCTCGCCGCGCGACGCCAAGGAGAGCATCGACAACCTGCGTGCCGACTTCAGCTACAACATCGACGCCGATGCGCGTGGCTTTGGCCTGGCCGCCGGTGCCGAGTACCGTCACCTGAAGATCTGGCAGGACATCGACTTCGACTACTACAAGAGCAGTGCGACGCTGAACGATTACCTGTACCCGGGTTCGACCCTGCTGGGCAGCGTGCCGGGCTTCCCGCTGATCGACAACCGCAAGTGGAACGAGGAGCTGGCACCGAGGCTGGGCAGCAACAACGCGGCCTATCCCAATGCCAACTTCACCAGCGACTACAAGTACGTGGAGGACATCACCAATGCCTATGTATCCGCGCACTACGCCTGGGACCGGCTGCTGCTGATCGGCGGCCTGCGCTACGACCACACGCGCTTCGATGCCTACAGCCCGTTCAGCGACGATGGCGGCACCACCTATACCTCTGCTTTCCGCAAGGCGAGCGGCGGCTACAACAACCTGCTGCCGTCATTGAATGCGACGTTCAAGCTCACCGAGGACCAGCGCCTGCGCTTCTCCGCCAGCCGCACGCTGGGCCGGCCGACGCCGAGCAACATCGCCCAGGCCACCAGCACCAGCTGTGGCGATGACGAGGAGGGCAGGGGCTTCTGCACGATCAAGCAGGGCAACGCCAACCTGCAGCCGCGACGTTCCACCAACATCGACCTGGCGTGGGACCTGTACTTCAATGGCAATAACGGCCTGGTCTCGATCGCGCTGTTCGACAAGGTGATCAAGGACGACATCTACACCCTGACCACCTTCGAGAACGTGGGTGACACGCGCTACCGGGTCACCCAGCCGATGAACACCGATGAGTCCAGGCTGCGCGGCGTCGAGTTCGCGGTCGCCAACCGCAACCTGCAGTGGGGCCGCCAGCGCTTCGACATGTACTTCAACGCGACGCGGCTGGAAGGCCAGACCAACTACCGCATCAGTGATGGTACCGAGCGTCGCCTGGACCGTCTGTTGTACCAGCCGGACTGGTCGCTCAACGGCTCGGTGATCTGGCGCATGCCGTGGAAGAGCGCGCAGCTGCGCCTGTCTGGCACCTACCGCAGCCGGATGCTGGTCGACTTTGGTGATACCCAATGGCTGGATTCGTACTACGACCCGTACATGACCTTCAACATGGCCTTCAGCCACAAGGTCAGCAGGCACGTGACGCTGAAGTACGAGGCCAAGAACCTGTTCAATACGCAGCCGACCTACAGCACCGGTCCGAATGGGCGCTTCCGTACCGAGATCGACGACTACGGCCGCTTCTTCTACTTCCACATCATCTACAACTGAGGGCGCAGCCGTGGATACGATCAATCGCAGGCGATTCCTGGCCCTGGCTGGCCTGTCCGCTGCCGGCGCGTGGATGGGCACGGCGCACGCGCTGGCCGCACAGACCGATGCCGCCGCGCTGAACCCGCGCAACCTGCTGGCGTCGCCGCGGTTCGCCAGCACGCCGTTCACCCTGGGCGTGGCCTCGGGTGATCCTTCGGCCGATGGCATGGTGCTGTGGACACGGCTGGCGACCGAGCCGCTGGTGTTCGGCGGTGGCATGCCGACCCGGCCGATGGTGGTCGAATGGCAGCTGGCCGCGGACGAGGGCATGCGCAAGGTGGTACGCCAGGGTTCGGCGATGGCGCATCCCGAACTCGGCCACGCCGTGCACGTGGAGCTGGGTGGGTTGGCGCCCGCACGGCCTTACTGGTACCGCTTCACCGTAGGCGGCCACGCCAGTGCGGTCGGTTGCACCCGCACGCTGCCCACAGCCACGGCCGCAGTGGATCGCGTGCGTTTTGCGGTGGCCGGTTGCCAGCACTACGAAGAAGGCCACTACACCGCGTGGCGGCGCATTGCCGAGGAACCGCTGGATTTCGTCTTCCACTACGGTGATTACATCTACGAAGGCGAAAGCCAGCCGGGCCTGCGGAAAATGAACGGCCAGCCGTTCACCAACCTGCGCAATCATGTCGGGCCGCAGACCTACACGCTGGACGACTACCGTCGCCGCTACGCCCAGTACAAGAGCGATGCCGACCTGCAGGCCGCGCATGCGTCGGCGCCGTGGTTCGCCACCTTCGATGACCATGAAGTGGACAACAACTGGGCCGGCGCCGAAGACCAGGACGATACGCCCAGCGAAGTGTTCCTGCTGCGCCGCGCACAGGCGTTCCAGGCCTACTACGAGAACATGCCACTGCGCCGTTCGGCATTCCCGCGCGATGGCCACATGCAGATGTACCGGCGCGCACGCTATGGCACGCTGATGGACCTGCACCTGCTCGACACACGCCAGTACCGCAGCAAGCAGGTAAACATGGCGCTGCGCGAGGAGGTGGAATCGCCGGAGCGCAGCATTGTGGGTGCGAAGCAGGAGCGCTGGCTGTTCGACGGCCTGGCCGATGCCGCGCCGCGCTGGCACACCATTGCCCACCAGGTGGCGTTGGGCAACTACATGCGCGAGAAGGACGGGATGGTGCAGTCGTCCGACGACCAATGGTCGGGCTATCTGGACAGCCGCCGGCGCCTGCTCGATCACATCCAGAAGGTCGGATTCGGCAACGTGGTGACGGCGTGTGGCGACGCACACCGGCATTACGCCAGCGACCTGGTGCAGGACCATCGTGATTCAGGCGTGGTCTCCAGTGAGTTCCTTGCCACTTCGATCACTTCGGGGGCCGACGGCCAGGGCGTGGATGCGTACGCAAGGAATCAGCTCGCGCACAGCCCTTATCTGAGGGCGACCACCGACAAGCGTGGCTACGTGCTGTGCGATGTCACCCGTGATGCCTGGATCGGCGACATGAAAACGCTGGATACCGTGATGCAGCCAGATGGCGCACTGCAGAGCTGGAAGCGCTATGCGGTGGAGCACGGCCGCCCGGGATTGCAGGAGGCCTGATCAGGCACGCCCCCTTGTAGAGTCGAGCCATGCTCGACTGCTTTTCGATCGTTCTTCGATCATTGACCGGAAAAAGCAGTCGAGCATGGCTCGACTCTACAAGGGCGGAGCGGCTCAATCGTGCTCAAACCGCAGTGGTTCGCCGCCCATCGCCGGGTCACTGGTGCCAGGACGCCCATCCTCGGCACGACCCGCGAGGCGCAGCACACTCTCACCTGCGCTGACCTGCAGGTCATACCAGGCGGCGGTAGGCGTTGCATCCCACGCCAACGAAGTCTCTGCATGCGCGGGCAGTGCCAGCGTCTGCTCGGGCATGTGCCCGGCATAGGCACCGGCATGCACGCGCACTTGCTGCGCGCTGTCACCCAGATTGCGCAGGTGCAGCCGCAGCTGGCTGCCAGCATGTTCAACCATGGCCTGCACGGCAGGTGCCTTGGTCGCCCCCTGGAAATGGCGGTGGAAGCCATTCGGGCCCAGCAGCCAAAGGTCGTAGCGACCGTGTACATCCAGCGGCCAGCGCTCCTGCAGTGCTGTGCCCGGTACCAGTGTATAGCGGCGTGGCACCGCACCCAGCCGCAGCCGATCGTAGACATGCAGGACCGCCGCCGCACCTTCGCAGGACAACACCAGTTCCACGCCCGTTGTGTCGATCGCGGCAATCGATGCCTGCGGCCGATAGGGCAGGGCACGCGCCGGGCGTACGCCACGTTCCTGTTGTGCCGGTTCCAGCCCCTCCGGCAACGTCGGCACGGTGCGTCCCGGCAGGGCGGCGGCACGTGCGGCCACCGCGCTCACGTCGGGCAGGCCGCGTACGAACGGACGGGTATCGCGCTGGGCGAAGTCGAAGGCGTTGCTCAGGTCTCCGCAGACCGCACGGCGCCAGGGTGAGATATCCGGTGCGGCCACGCCGAAGCGGCGTTCGATCAGCCGTATGACCGAGGTGTGGTCGTACACCTGCGAATCGACCCAGCCACCGCGGCTCCATGGCGAGATCACGTACAGCGGCACGCGCGGACCCAGCCCATAGGGGCGGCCGCGCAGCTCGGCGGCGTCGTACTTCTCGTCGCCCGGTGCCGGATGGCGGTGGTACTCGCCTTCGGTACTGACCGAAGACGCACCCGCCCAGCCACCGTTTATCGGTGACGGCGGTGCCGGTGGCGGCATGTGGTCGAAGAAGCCGTCGTTCTCGTCGAACATCAGCAGCAGGGCGGTGCGGCTCCACACCTCCGGATCGGCGGTCAGTGCATCCAGCACGCGTGCGGTATAGGCCGCGCCCTGGGCCGGGCTGGAGGGGCCGGGATGCTCGCTGCCGGCCGCGTCGGCAATGATGAAGCTGACCTGCGGCAGACGCCCATCGACCACGTCCTGGCGCAGCTGCGCCAGGCCACGGGTGCTGACGCCACGTGCGCGCAGCTGCGGGTCATGCCCCGGCGCAGCGCGGTAGGCCTGGCGGAACGCCTCGAAACCCGCCAGCGGGTTGTCGGTGAAGTTGTCGGCCATGTCCTGGTAGATCTGCCAGGACACACCCGCCTTCTGCAGGCGTTCGACATAGCTGGTCCAGCGATACGACGCCGGATGCCCGCCGTGCTCGGGGAAGTTGTCGTGCGAGTTGGCGATCACCGGGCCGCCAGCACGCGCGTGTGCATCATTGTGACCGGTCCACAGGAACACCCGGTTCGGGTTGGTTCCGGCCTGCATCGCGCAGTGGTAGGCGTCGCAGATGGTGAAGGCATCGGCCAGGGCGAACTGGAAGGGCAGGTCGCTGCGCTGGAAGTAGCCCATCGAGTGGTTCTGCTTGGCCTTCGGCCATTGCCCCATGCGTCCGTGGTCCCAGGCCCGTTGTGCATCCGGCCAGGTGTGCGGCGTGCCCTCCACCCGCATGTAGCCGAAGTGCGCAGCGGTATCCAGCGGGAATGGTGCGATCGCACGCTTGCCGCTGGCATCGGGTTGCAGCCACAGGCTGCGCGTGCGGCCGCCGGCCTGCAGTGCCGGCGCGGGAGCCACGAAGCGATCGCCGAAACCCCGTACGCCCGGCAGCGTGCCGAAGTAGTGGTCGAACGAGCGGTTCTCCTGCATGAACACCACGATGTGCTGCAGGTCTTCGAGGCTGCGCGTCTGTGCGGCGGGGGCGATCGCTGCGGCCCGGGCGATGCTGGGCAGCAGCGGGGAAAGGCCGGCGGCAACGCCGGCCTGCAACAACCGGCGTCGGCCGATATCAGTCACGGGCTCACTCACAGGTCCACACGGAAGGAGATGCCGACAGTACGCGGGGCGCCGATGAAGGCGTTGTCGCGGCCGTCCACCCCTGCAAGATACCGCTTGTCGGTGAGGTTGCTCACCACCAGGTTGGCACCCATGCCCTTCAGGCGCGGCGACAGGCCCTGCAGGTCGAAGCCGATATTGGCGTTGAACACGGTGGCCGAAGGCAGCTTGTTGACGTTGGCGGCATCGAGGTAGCGCGTGCCCAGGTAGCGACCGGACAGGCCGAAGTTCCAGTTTTCGCCCTGCCAGTCGGCCGACAGCACCAGGGTCTGCTCGGGCTGGCCGATCACCTTGGCACCGTCGACGATGCCCAGCTGGGTATCACGTGCGGCATCGCCACTGCCCAGGTACTTGGAGCGGTTGTAGGTATAGGCGGCGTTGAGGCGCCAGCCGTTGTCCCAGCCATAGCCGAACGCCGCCTCCAGGCCGTTGCTTTCCACGCCGCCGAAGTTCTCGTAAACGCCGTCGGTCTCGCCGAGGTAGTCGATGCCGCTGACGAAGCCGGCCGGCAGGTAGACGATGCGGTTATCGAACTTGATGTTGTACAGGGTGACCGAGGCGGTCAGCGGCCAGCGGCTGATGCGCATGCCCACTTCGATGTTGTCGGCGGTCTCCGGCTCGACGTTGCGGAAGCGCTGCGGGTCGGTCTCGCCGAGCACGCCGGAGGGAATGGCGGCGAAGTTCTGCGAGAAGCCAGCGAACAGCTCCATGCCTTCCACGCCGGGCGCCCAGGTGAAGCCGGTGGACAGCAGCGGATCGGACTTGGAATCGGATTTGACGTGCTCGCTGGCACCGATCACGCGGCGGCGCGACTGGTCGACGAAGAACTGCTTCACGCCCAGGCGTGCGCTGAACGGCCCGAAGCGGGCCACGTCCTCGACGTAGTACATCTGCTCGTCAACCTTGTACTTGTCCTCGAACTGCACCCAGTACGGCTGGTGATCGAAGGCGATGTCCTGGCCGACATTGAGCAGGCGGTGCCAGTCGCGGCGCGCCGAGCGGTCCAGCTTCTCCACCCACAGGCCGCCGCGGATCGTGTTGTCGACCGCACCGAAGTTCTGCCGCCATTCGACGTCGGCGGTCACGCCCATGCGGTCGTTGTCGTAGTGGGTGTGGCGATACGACTGCGCGCCCAGTACGTTGCCGGCATAGCAGTTCGGATCGTACTCGGCAGTGAAGCCCAGCCGCGGGCTGCAGCTGGCAAGGCGCTGCGCGGCACTGCCATCGGGATTGACGAAGAAGATCTGGCCGCGGTTGCTGCCGCCGTACACGGTCTTTCCACCGATGTACTCCGACTCCGGGCGACCGGCACCATCATCGCTGACCTGCGCCAGGTACGGTGGCAGCCAGTCGCCACGACCTTCCATGCGGTGCCCGTAAGCCGCCACCGAGGCCTTGAAGCCGTTGCCGCCGTCGAAGGCCGCGCGCAGGTAGCCGAAGGTGTTCTCGCGCAGCGCACGCGAACCGGAGCGGTAGTTCTGGTCCAGGTAGGGGATGCCGGTGAGGGTGCCGACCAGGTTGTCGCGGTCCGGATTGGTGGCGAAGCCCTTCGGCGAGACGCTGGTGTACTCCGGCTCGTCGGCATCGTTGTAGGACAGGTAGCCGGTCAGGGTCCAGCGATCCAGCTCGGTGATGAACTTGCCGGCGATGTGGTCATTGCTGGTCTTGCCGCTGCCGTCGATCCAGTCGTGCACGCGTGCCGATGAGGCGCTGACCCAGGCGCGGGTGTGGCCGCCGAGCAGGCCGGTGTCATAGCGCACGTAGTACTTGCGCGCCTCGTTGTCACCGGCACCGACGACGAAGCGCAGGCGGCTGTCCTGCAGTGGGTCGCTGGTGAGGAAGTTGAGCGTGCCACCCAGCGCCTCGTTCGAGCGCGAGGAGATGTCGGCGGTGCCCTGGCTGACTTCCACCGTCTCCAGGTCCAGGGTGTCGATGTAGCGGTTGGCGAGCGAGCCGCCGCCGTAGCCGGAGCCGCCATTGGGCAGGCCGTCGATGGTGGTGCCGATCTGCTGGGTGTCACGGTTGGTCACGAAGCCGCGCATGCTGATCTGCGTACCCCACACCGACGAACCGGTGGCATCGGCCTCGCTGACCACCACGCCGGGCACTTCGTTGAGCGCGTCGTTGACGCTGCTCATCACGGTCTGCCGGTTCAGCGTCTCTGCGCGTACCGAGGTCTTGGCGTAGCTGGTGGCCTGGCCGATCACCTGGACCTGGTCGAGGGTGCGTGCATCGCTGCTGCGCGCTTCGCCCGTATCGCCCTGCGGTGCGTCGGCCAGGGCGTCCAGTGCGGGGGCGATCAGCAGGGCAAGCAGCGAGACACGGGGAAAGCGCGCAATCGTTCGCATCGAAACCGGACCTTCAAAAGGGGGAAGCTCTGGAGTGTCGGCAGCGGCAATGACATCGGCATGACGTGGCGGCGCACGAACGATGGCACTGTGGGGGCGGTCACGGCCTTCGGGTATGCTCGGCGCTTCAATGGAGCTGAGGTGGTGGCGATGCAGAAGCGGTCGAGGATCTGGCTGGGGGGCGCAGCACTGGTGCTGCTGGCAGGGTGCAACCGGACGCCGGCAGGCGAACAGGCGGCCGCACCGCCGCCACCGGCTGCAGGCGAGAGCGCCGCCGCGGCGGCAGCGCCGGCGGGTTCATTGGCAGCGGCCGATGGCACCGCACTCACCGACCGCGATGGCAAGCCGGTGCCGCTGGTGCCGTTCGACACCAGCAGCGTGCCGCTGAGCGATACCGCGCTGGGCGGACTGCCGTTCTTCAGCCTGCCGCAGGGCTACGCGCCGCAGAACGCCCCGCACCCGCGCGCCTGGGCGCGCTTCCCGTTCCGGATGGGCGAGGGTGTGCATTGGGTGGAAGGTCCGAGCTGGTCGGCACGCATCGTGACCGACAGTGAGGCGGCCCCCGACAAGGCGTTCTCCGCGCTGGAAGTGCAGCGCAACTTCGACGGTGTGATCACCGCCGCTGGCGGCCGGAAGGTCTTTGAAGGCAAGCTGCTGCGCGACATCTACTACGGCCGGCAACTGGAAGGCGAGATCGGTGGTGGCTTCATCGATGCGGTGAACGGTGAACAGGACGCACCCACCACCGTCTACGTGCTGCGCCAGGCCAACCGCACCGTGTGGGTGCAGCTGGCGGTGGACAGCAACGGCGCCGGTCTGGTGGTCGTGGATGAGGTTCCGTTCAAGGCCACCGCGCAGTGGTCGGACAGTTTCCCGCACCTGTCCCTGCCGGCCGGCTATCGTGAGCGCAACACGCCCGAGCAGCGTGATTTCGATGCCTTCCCGTTCTGGACCGGAGATCACTTCGAACCGGTCGAGGGCCGCACCTTCGCTGCCGATTTCGACAAGGGCGAGCGCGAATACTCGATGCATGAAGTACGCCGCAACCTTGAGGCGATGATGGCCCAGGTCAACGGCACCAAGGTGTTCGAGGGGCGCATCCCGCACGAGGCGGCCGAGGGCGTGTCGAAGCAGGTGCAGTCGTCCTACGGCAACGCGGCCAGCTACAGCTGGGATGACTACGACACCGTGGTCTATCGCGTCGATCTGGCTGATGGCCGCCAGGTGTGGGTGCATGCTCGCCTGGAATACCTCAGCGCAGGCTGGGTCGTGGTCGAGCGCAAAGGCTTCACCCAGACGGCGGCGCTGCTGCCGGCCGATGCGTTGAAGAAGAAGCTGGACAGCGACGGCCGCGTGGCGATCCAGGTCAACTTCGCCACCGACAAGGCGCAGATCCTGCCGACGTCCGAACCGCAACTGGCGCAGGTGCTGGACCTGCTGCGTGCCGACCCGTCGCTGAAACTGTCGATTGAAGGCCACACCGACAACAGTGGCGCGGCCGCGCACAACCGCAGCTTGTCCGAGGATCGGGCCCGGTCGGTGGTGGCGGCGTTGACCGCCAAGGGCATCGCCGCCGACCGCCTGCAGGCGGCCGGCTTCGGTGCCGACAGGCCGGTAGCCGACAATGGCAGCGAGGAAGGCAAAGCGCGCAATCGCCGGGTCGAGCTGGTCAAGCGCTGAACCACGCCCTCCTCAGTACCGCGCGTCCTTGGGTTTCGGGTCGCGCGGCCAGTCCTTGCTCTTGTTGGCGAAGTCCGGCCGCGGCTGGTTGATGAAGTAGCTGGCGATGTCCACCGCATCCTGGTCGGGCATCACCTGCTGGCCCAGTGGTGGCTCGCGGGTCACCGCCGGCGGCATGTTGTGCTTGACGAAACCGGCCGCCTTGTACAGGCGCGCCATGCCGGCGCCGATGTTGAAGCTGTGGTCGCCCCACAGTGGCGGGAAGGCGATATCACCGCTGGCATCGCGCCGGCCTTCGCCGTTGTCGCCATGGCAGGCGGCACACTGCACGGCGTACAGCGCCTGGCCACGGATCGGGTCCGGGGTCAGCGTGCTGTCGATGGGGCCCTCGCTGGGGGCGGCCACCTTTGCACCGTCTGGCACGGGACTGCTCAGCCACGCCATGTAGTCGAGCATCGCGCGCATCTGCGGTGAGTCCTTCGGTAGCGGCTTGCCGTTCATTGAGCGCTGCAGGCAGCCATTGATGCGCTCGGTCAGCCCGATCACCTTGCCCGGACGCGGCATGTAACGCGGATAGGCGCCGCCGCCGGTGTTGAAGTAGTGGTTGCCGAACGGTCGCTTGCCCTCGGCCATGTGGCACGAATTGCAGTTCAGATCGTTGCCGACGTTGTCCGGCAGCAGGCGCGCGGTCTCGTTGAGGATGCGGCGTCCAAGCATCACCGATTCTGCATTGCCCAGCCCGGCGATTTCTTCGGCGCTGGGCGCGTGGTAGTGCCCGACCACCTTGCCCTGCGCATCGAGGATATCGATCGTGCTGGCTACGGCAGCATCCAGGTCCGGGTACAGATGGCGATAGGCGAGGGTGCCGGCACCGGCCAGCAGCATGAGGGTGACCACGCTGCCGACCAGCAGGCGGGAGCGTTTGCGCGAACGTTTCATCGTGCGGCCTCCTGCGGAACGTAGTGCACCGGCTTGTCACGCACCACCCTGCGCATGCGCGCCACGTCGACCTCGCTCACCGCACTGGCCTGGTTGCCCCAGCTGCTGCGGATGAAGGTCAGGATCTGTGCCAGCTGCGCATTCGGCAGCTGCTCGAAGCCGGGCATGGTGAAGGCCATGCGGTCGTGCGGGGTATGCGGCGTGCGGCCGCCGATCAGGGTTACCTGTACCAGCGAGCTGGGATCATCGGCGAACACGATCGAGTTGCCGGCCAGGGCCGGATAGACGCGTGGCATGCCGCGGCCGTCGGCGCGATGGCAGGCCTGGCAGTGCTCGGCATAGGCCAGCGAGCCGGCCACGCGATAGTCGCCACTGCGCAGTGCGGCGGTGGTGGTGTCGGTACCCGGTGACCACTGTGCGTTGCGGCCCTCGCGTGCCGGCAGCTGTTTCAGGTAGCGGGCCATCGCCAGCAGGTCGGCGTCGGACAGGTACTGGGTGCTGTGCTCGACCACATCGGCCATGCCACCGAAGGCCGCGGAGCGATCGGTGCGTCCGGTGCGCAGGAAGTCGACGATCTCGCCCTCGCTCCAGCTGGCGAGGCCGGTCGACTCGTTGCGCAGGTTCTTCGCGTACCAGCCTTCGAGCACCGAGCCGGACAGGAACTGGCGGCTGCCATCATCGGCCATCGCCTTTTCCTGGAACGCCAGGCCACGTGGCGTGTGGCAGGCACCGCAGTGGGCCAGGCCTTCCACCAGTTCGGCGCCGCGCTGCTGGCCTGCATCCAACGACGGATCCGGGTTGAACGTGCGCGGGCGTGCGAACAGCAGCTGCCACCAGGCCAGTGGCCAGCGCATGTTGGCCGGCCATGGAATCGTACTGTCGGCGTTGTCCTGCTTCACCGGCTGCACCGAGCCCATGAAATAGGCGTACAGCGCCTTGATCTCGGCATCGCTGGCGATCACGTACGAGGCATACGGCATCGCCGGATACAGCGGCTGGCCATCGTGACGGATGCCGCGGCGCACCGCGCGCTCGAAGTCGGCGTAGTCGTAGGCACCAATGCCGGTGTCCGGATCGGGCGTGATGTTGGTCGAATAGATCGTGCCCATCGGCGTCTGCATGCCGAGGCCACCGGCGAACGGCTTGCCGCCGGGCGCGGTGTGGCAGGCGGCGCAGTCGGCGGCGCGCGACAGGTACTGCCCCTGCGCGATCAGTGCCGGGTCGTGGGTGTCGACCTGCGCCGTCTGTCGCGGTGCGAACCAGTAGGGCGTGGTGCGGGCGATGCCGTAGGCGGCGGCCAGCATGGCGGCCAGGGCAATGGCGAGCTTGAACGAGGTGCGCATGGCGGCACTGTGGGCAATGCCGCGCGCGCGTTCATTGATCCGGATCAATGACTGAACGGATACAGCTTGTACACCAAGCTGAATCGTTCCTGCGCTGTCATCAAGCCGTCATTCGCGCGCGATAGATGACCGGTCTATCGGGGCGTTAACGTCCCAGCCTGTCTGATTCACCCCTATGACGTGATATGAAGCGCCTGCTGCTGCTGTTGCTGGCGTGCGCCGGCCTGTGGTTGGCTGCATGCTCCTCCTCCATCAATGCCTCGTCCACCTCACTCGCCGATCGGCTGATCGCACCGGGTGGCGTATCGACCCTGCTCGATCGCCCGCGCATTGCCGCGGCCATCGCCGAACTGCCCAACCGCCATGGCTTCGCGCCGGGCCGCGATGGCGTGCCGATATTCTGGCGTGTGTTCGATCCCGGCGATTACGGCGCGCGTTACCACTACCTGCCGCAGCGCCATGAGAACGGCCTGCCGCTGGATACCGGCCTGAGCCTGGCGGTGCCGCAGCCGTTCCGCGCGCAGACGCCGCGCGGCACCGTAGTGCTGCTGCACGGCTGGATGATGAACGGTGATTCGATGCTGCCGTGGTCGCTGCAGCTGGCCGAGTCCGGCTACCGCGTGATCACCCTGGACCTGCGCAACCATGGCCAGTCCGGTGCCGGTCCGTCCGGATACGGCACCTACGAATCCGATGACGTGGTTGATGTGATCGGTGAGCTGCGTGCACGCGGTGAAGTGACCGGTCCGTTGTACCTGTTCGGTGTGTCCTACGGCGCGGCCACGGCGGTGTTCACCGCCGACAAGCTGGGCGACCAGGTGGAAGGCGTGGTGGCGATGGAATCGTTCGCCAATGCCGGTGTGGCGATCCGCACCATGATCCCGCACCTGATGGGACTGCAGCCGGAAGGCCTGAAGGCGCAGGCGGTGGCGTCGTACGCGCGCTGGCGCTACGGCGGCCAGGACATCAACCAGGTGATCGCCGCCGCCAGCCGCCGCATCGATGTTGACCTGGACCGCGTGGACGTGGCGCGCGCGCTGGCCGATACCCGCGCCTGCGTACTGCTGCTGCACGGGCAGGGCGACCAGCACATTCCGGTCAGCCAGGGCCGCGAACTGGCCCAGGCCAATCCGCGCGCGCACTACATCGAGATGCGCGGCGAGGACCACATCACCCTGCCGCTGCGACTGGACCTGCTGGCGGGCGTGGTCGATGACTGGATGGCGCGCGACGAGCACCATCCGCAGAGCGCGTGCCCGGCACCACAGCTGCCGGCCCAGGCCGAGTGGCTGGTGCACGACACCAACCTGCCGGTGAAGGCTCCAACGCGCGGTTGAACAAAAAGGGGACGGAGGGGATTAAGTCGTTTCCCGCACACCTGGGCCAGAAACGACTTAATCCCCTCCGTCCCCTTTTTCTGTCAGGGCAGGCGTCGTGCCAGTGAGCGCGCCGACGCGGCGACGCCCAGCAGCAACGCGGCCACGCACAGGAAGGCGAAGCCGAGGCTGGTGGCGTGTGCGAGTGCGCCGATCGCGGCCGGACCGGCCAGGATGCCGGCATACCCCAGCGTGGTGACCGCGGTGATGGCGATGCTCTCCGGCATCACCCGCTGTTGGCCCGCCATCGAGAACAGCGCCGGCACGATGTTGGCGCAGCCCAGCCCGACCAGTACGTAGCCGGCCAGCGCCACCGGGAACGATGGGACCAGCGTCGCCAGGGTGAATCCCGCAGCCGCGGTGATGCCGCCGAAGACCAGGGTGCGGGTCCGGCCGAGGCGCTCGACGATGCCGTCGCCGAACAGGCGCATCGCGGTCATCGCCAGGGTGAACAGTGCGAAGCCGGCACCGGCCTGGTCACGTGGCACCTGCCGCACTTCGGCGAGGAACACCGCGCTCCAGTCCAGCATCGAGCCCTCGGCGAGGAACACCACGAAGGCCAGCACGCCGATGAACAGCACCACGCCATGCGGCAGTGCCAGCAGGGGGCCTTCATGCAGGATCCGTTGTGGGCGCCAGTGCGGTGCCGACAGCACTGCCACCAGCAGCAGTGCCGCCACCGACACCAGCGCGGCCAGCCAGAGTGGAGTGCCGAGGATCAGCAGGCCCGTCATGCAACCGGCACCGACGAAACCACCGATGCTGTAGAAGGCGTGGAAGCCGGACATCATCGCGCGCCCGGCGTCGCGTTCGACCGCCACCGCCTGCATGTTCACCGTGCAGTCCATCGCACCCACGCCGGCACCGAACACGAACAGGGCAGCACCCAGCGCGAAAGGCGAGGGGGCAAGCGCCAGCAGTGGCAGTGCCAGCAGCACCATCGCGCAGGTGGCCACCAGCAGCCGGCGGCACCCCAGCCGCCCGGTCAGCGCACCCGCCAGCGGCATCGCCAGCAACGAGCCCAGGCCGAGGCACAGCAGTACCGCGCCGAGGCTGGCATCGGACAACCCCGCCTTGGCTTTGGCATAGGGCACCATCGGCGCCCACGCGGCGGTGGCGAATCCGGGAATGAAGAAGGCAGCACGGGTGGCGTGCTGCTGGGCACGTGGGGATGAAGGCGTCATGCGCGGTGCGAAGCTCCAAGGATCACTCATGGAAACGTTTTCAGGCCGAATCGGCAAGTGCCATGCGTGACATCGGGTGACGCATACGAATGCAGTGACCCGATCGCGTCACTGGCGATTAACGCCGCCCACGGACAGTGGCTGCACGGTCGGCATCCCGCCGGCCGCTGCCGGAGATCTGTACATGAGCACGACACCGACCATCCTCCTCGTCCATGGATTCTGGGGCGGGGCCGCACACTGGGCCAAGGTGATCCTGGAACTGCATCGCAATGGCCACGATCGTGTGCAGGCGGTGGAGCTGCCGCTCACGTCGTTGGCTGATGATGCAGGACGCACCCGGAAAATGATCCGGCAGATCGGCGGGCCGGTGCTGCTGGTCGGTCACTCCTATGGCGGCGCGGTGATCAGCCAGGCTGGCAACGAGGACAACGTGAAGGGCCTGGTCTACATCGCCGCTTTCGCGCCTGATGCCGGCGAGAGCCCTGGTGGCATTACCCAGCAGCACCTGCCGGAGGCGGCGCCGAACCTGGCACCGGACAGCGATGGCTACCTGTGGCTGCGTGCGGACAAGTTCCATGAGAGCTTCTGCCAGGATCTGAGCGAAGACGAGGGCCGGGTGATGGCGGTGACCCAGAAGGCACCGCTGGCCAGCACCTTCGGTGATGCGGTGAGCGACCCGGCGTGGAAGCACAGGCCGAGCTGGTACCAGCTGTCCCGCCACGACCGCATGATCGCGCCGGAGAACCAGAGGGCCATGGCCACGCGCATGCAGCCCAAACGACTGCTGGAGCTGGATGCCAGCCATGCCTCGCTGGCCTCGCAGCCGAAGGACGTGACCGCGCTGATCCTGGAGGCCTGCGCCGCCATCGGCGGCTGAGCCTGCGGCAGCGCGCCGCACCACAGCACATCGCACGACAGCCGGGGCGCAGGGGAGTACACTCCTGCGCCTGCGGCCATCCGGCCGCGTCCCCGTCTTCCCTCCAGCCGCCGCCAGAGGATCCCACCCGATCGTGGAGGTCCCGTCGTGCTGTCTGTGCCTGATGCCCGTATTCCGTCCCCCTTGCCGCGTCGCCGTGCGTTGCCGCAGGCGCTTGCCCAGGGCCTGCTGATCACTGCACTGGCCAGCAGCGGCATCGCAGCCGCGCAGTCCGCCACCGAGCCGGACAAGGCTGCCGAGGCCCCGGCATCGCAGACCCTGCAGACCGTGCAGGTCACCGCCAATCTGCTCGGCACCATCACCGAGGGCAGCGGCGCGTACACGCCCGGCACCATCGCCACCGCCACCCGCCTGGTGCTGACGCCACGGCAGACCCCACAGACCATCAGCGTCATTACCCGCGCTCAGATGGACGACTTTGGCCTGAACGGCATTGATGACGTGATGCGGGTGACCCCGGGCATCAGCATCGTCACCTACGACAGCGAGCGCACCGAGTACTACGCACGTGGATTCGCCGTGCAGAACTTCCAGTACGACGGCATCCCGATGTCGCGTGACTCGGCCTATTCGGCGGGTAACACGCTCAGCGATACCGCGATCTATGACCGCATCGAAGTGCTCAAGGGCGCGACCGGCCTGCTGACCGGCATGGGCGATCCGGGCGCGACCATCAACCTGGTGCGCAAGAAGCCGGGCAAGGACTTCGCCGGCAGTGCGACGCTGGGTGTCGGCCGCTGGGATGACTATCGTGCCGAGATCGATGTGGGTGGCCCGTTGACCGCCGATGGGCGTGTGCGCGGACGCGCGGTCGGTGCGTGGCAGGACAAGCATTCCAATCTCGACTTCTACCAGCGCACCAGCAAGGTGGGCTACGCGGTGCTGGAAGCCGATCTGGGCGAACGCACCCTGCTGACCGTGGGTGGCGATGCGATGGACAGCGACCCGAAGGGCTCGACCTGGGGTGGCATCCCGCTGCTGGACAGCCAGGGCAACTTCAACGACATGCCGCGTTCGTTCAACAACGGCACCCATTGGAGTGGCTGGCGCCAGTACGTGCGAACCGGTTTCGCCACACTGGAACATACGTTCAGCAATGACTGGATTGCCAAGCTGCAGCTCAACCATCAGGTCAACGGCTACGACGCGGCGCTGGCGGGGGCGGCCGGTGGCAATCCCGATCCGATCACTGGTGAAGGGGTTTCGTTGTGGCTGGGCAAGTACGTTGGCAAGACCGTCAGCAACGCGGCCGACTTCTACCTGAGCGGTCATGTCGGCCTGTTCGGCCGCGAGCATGAGTTGGTGGTCGGTGGCAGTGCCTCGCGCAAGCGCTGGACCAATACCGGCTACTCGCCGCAGCCGGGCTACCCGACAGAAGTACCCGACTACCGCGCATGGCAGGGCGACATTCCCGAGCCGGAGTGGCAGCGCAGCTACAGCAACAACGAAGTGACGCGTGAGAACGGCCTGTACGTGGTCGGCCGTTTCGACGTGGCCGATCCACTGAAGGTGATCGTGGGCAGCCGCCTGGCCAGCTACCGCTCGCCGGACACGCGCGAGACCGGCGTGTTCGTGCCGTATGCCGGTGTGGTCTACGACCTCGGTGAGCACTATTCGGTGTACGCCAGCTACAGCACCATCTTCAAACCGCATAGCGAACGCGACGAGCAGGGCAAGGCACTGGATCCGCTGGAAGGCCGCAGCTACGAGATGGGCCTGAAGGCCGAGTTCCTCGATGGGCGCTTCAACGCCAGTGCGGCGCTGTTCCAGCTCGACCAGGACAACTTTGCCCAGCCCACCGGCGGCAAGACACCGGACGGTCAGGATGCCTATCGCGCGCTGATGGGCGTGCGTACCAAGGGCTACGAGCTGGAAATGTCTGGCCAGCTGGCGGAAGGCTGGCAGGTGCAGGGTGGGTTCTCGCACAAGATCGCCCGCCAGGCCGGTGCCAAGGTCACCACGCTGGAACCGGAAAACCAGTTCAGCCTGCACACCAGCTATCGCCTGCGTGGCGACTGGAAAGGCCTGACGCTGGGCGGTGGTGCGCGCTGGCAGGATTCCACTTTCGGCGAGATCACCAACCCGGCCACGCAGGCCAAGGTGGTGCATCGGACCCAACCCTACTGGCTGCTCGATGCAATGGCGCGCTATGAATTCAACGATCGCCTGTCGGCCACGCTCAACGTCAACAACCTGCTGGACAAGCGGTACTACACGATCTTCAGCTGGTACAGCACCTATACCTGGGGTGAGCCGCGCAACGTGCGGTTGAGCTTGAATTACAGGTTCTGACGCGGCTCTACACATACGCCCGCGATGCTTTTCGGCATCGCGGGCGTTGTCGTTACAGCGGCAGGTCGAACACCAGCACTTCGGCGTCGTTGCCGTTTTCCAGGGTCAGCTGCGCTTCGTCGCTGACCTGCAGCGCATCACCGGCTTCCAGAGTGATGCCATTGACCTGCAGCTGGCCACGCGCCACCTGCACATAGGCGCCACGGCCGTTGCCGAGGGCGTGGTGCAGCTTCTGGCCGCCATCGAGGATGGTGGCGAAGATGCGGGCATCCTGGTGGATGCGCAGCGAACCGTCGGCACCGTCCGGCGAGGCGATCAGGCGCAGCTGGCCGCGCTTGGTTTCCGGGGCGAAGTGGGTCTCCTCGTAGGACGGCGTGATGTTCTCCGCGTCCGGGAAGATCCAGATCTGCAGGAAGTGCACGGTCTCGTCGGCCGAGTGGTTGAATTCACTATGGCTGACACCGCTGCCGGCGCTCATGCGCTGCACGTCGCCGTAGCGCAGCACCGAGCCGGTGCCCATCGAGTCCTTGTGCTCCAGCGCGCCGCCCAGCACATAGGAAACGATCTCCATGTTGCTGTGGCTGTGGGTGCCGAAGCCCTGGCCGCCGATCACCTTGTCTTCGTTGATCACCCGCAGCGGTCCGAAGCTGACGTAGCGGGGGTCGTAGTAGTTGGCGAAGGAGAAGGTATGGCGCGAGGACAGCCAGCCATGCTCGGCCAGGCCACGGGTAGCGCTCTTGCGGATCTGCAGCATGATGGAATCTCCTTGTTCGATGGTTTCGATGGGGCGGGGTGGGCCGGTAGCCGCTGTTTTTCCCCGTTGGAGAGAAGTATCCGCTTGCGCCCGGGGTTTGAAAAACGGATAGTTTTGACAGTCATCATCGAAAAATTCGAATGCTCAAGCTCAGCCTCGATGCCCTGCAGATCCTGGACGCCATCGACCGCCGCGGCTCGTTCGCCGGTGCCGGCAAGGCCCTGCACAAGGTGCCTTCGACCATCTCCTACACCGTGGCCAAGCTGGAGGAGGACCTGGGCGTACAGCTGTTCGACCGGGTCGGCCCGCGCGCCGAGCCGACCGAGGCTGGCCGCGCGCTGCTGGACGAAGGACGGCACCTGCTGCGCGCGGCCCGGGAGCTGGAACTGCGGGTGCGCCGGGTGGCGTCGGGCTGGGAGACCGAACTGACCCTGGCGGTGGACTCGGTGTTCCCGACCTGGCTGCTCGGCCCGGACATCGCCGCGTTTCGTGAGGCCGAGGCACCGACCCGGCTGCGGTTGATCGGCGAAGCCCTGTCCGGTACCTGGGAGGCCTTGCTGGACCGCCGTGCCGACCTGCTGGTCGGTGCGCCGGGCGAGGGTCCCAGCGGCGGCGGTTACGTGGTCGAGCCGCTGGGCACGGTGGAGTTCGTGTTCGCGGTCGCCCCCGACCATCCGTTGGCTGCAGTGCCGGGTGTGCTCGGTCGCGAGCAGCTGGTCGAACACTGCGCGATCGCGGTCTCCGATTCGGCGCGACGGCTGCTGCCGCGCACGGTCGGCCTGTTGATGGGGCAGGAGATGCTGACGGTGCCGGACATGGCCAGCAAGCTGAAGCTGCAGTGCGAAGGCGTGGGCTTCGGTTTCCTGCCCGAGCCGTGCGCGCGCGCGGCGGTGGCGCGTGGCCAGCTGGTGATCCGTGAGGTGGAGGAGCACAAGCCGGAAGAGACCTTCTGGCTGGCCTGGCGCACCGGCGAGGATGGTGCCGCACTGCGCTGGTGGCGAGAGCGCCTGCGCAGGCCGGAGCTGCTGTCGCAGTGGTGGCAGGCAATGGCCAAAGGGTAGGGGTTTGGCAGGGCTGCGCCCTGCACCCGCTACGATCCAGAACAACAGCAACAGCAACAGCAACAGCAGAAGCTGGTTTCCTGTGGGATGGCGGGGTGGGTCCGGTTGCGGGGGCCGCTGCAAGTACGTCCATGTAAGCTCGGTCGCCGCATCCATGCGGCTCGCGCCCCCGCAACCGGACCCACCCCGCCTTCGACAGTTTTCCGCGATCTGTCGGAACGGCATGGACCGCTGTTGGTAGGTGTCGACCTTGGTCGACACAGTAGATCCACGCCATGCGTGGATGCTTTTCGATCAATTGTCGAAATATTCGATTCCGATGGAGTCATCCACGCATGGCGTGGATCTACCAGATCGCGGAAATCTGTCAGAGGTGGGGCGGCATGGGCAGGCAGGACCGTTGGCGGCATGGATGCCGCCATCGAGCCCCCATGGATGGGTTTACGGCGTGTCCTGCCTGTCCATGCCGCCCCGCCAACCCACGGAATGCCAACTTTTGCTGTTGCTGTTGCCGTTGCCTTGGCTTGAAGCATCTGCAGGTGCAGGGCGCAGCCCTGCCGAAAAACACACATAAAAAAACAGCAGGCCGAGGCCTGCTGTTTCGGTGTAATGGTGCGCCCGGAGAGATTCGAACTCCCGACCGCCTGGTTCGTAGCCAGGTACTCTATCCAACTGAGCTACGGGCGCCAATTACATAAACTTGTTGTGCTGACTGTGTATGGTGCGCCCGGAGAGATTCGAACTCCCGACCGCCTGGTTCGTAGCCAGGTACTCTATCCAACTGAGCTACGGGCGCGCGGTACACAATCAACTTACTGCTTAATTTTACTGCATTTCCAGCGGCGGATGCTGAAAACCTGTCGAGTGGTGCGCCCGGAGAGATTCGAACTCCCGACCGCCTGGTTCGTAGCCAGGTACTCTATCCAACTGAGCTACGGGCGCCCTGCGACAGGAGCGGAATTATGCGGATGTCGGCGCGTACCGTCAACAGTTTTGTGAAAATTTTCATCCAACTGAATGAAAAAGCTGTCAGCCACGGCGTTCGGGGCCTTCAGCCAAGCGAAGTGGTCGGCGCGCGTGCCCAGTTCCTGCGCGGACAGCACGCGCAGCTGCGCGGTCACATTCGGCAGTTTCGCCAGCAACGTCTGCATCGAACCGATCGGTGCCAGCCAGTCCTGTTCCATCAGCACCGCCTGCGCGCTGCCATGCACGCGCGCCATCTGCGCATCGAGGTCTTCGTCCATGCCGGCCGCGGCGTAGTGGTTGTTCAGGCCCACGCGCGCCCAGTCGGCGATCAGTCCGCGTGCTTCGGTGCCACCGAAGCCGAGGCGGCGACCATGCAGCACGCCCTGGCGCTGCGCGATCCACGGCAGGAAGCGGTAGACCAGCGGCAGCAGCCAGCCGCGCGGTGGTGGGAAGCCACGCCAGAACGGTGAGCCGCTGGCCGCCAGCCACAGCCGGTTGAAGTGCTGCGGGTTGCGGCCGGCATGCACGCAGGCCAGCTGCCCACCGAGGCTGTGTCCACCGATGATCCAGGGCAGGGCGTCGGCTTCGTCATCCGCTGCGGCCAGGACGGCCTGGCTGGCTGGCAGATCCTGCTCGAGTACTTCGCGATAGCCCCAGTCCTGCGTGCGCGACGGGCGCAGCGAGCTGCTGCCGTTGCCGCGCCACTCATGCAGGTACACCGCCACGCCCTTCGCAGCCAGCGCCTGCACCAGCGGCAGGTAGTGGCGCGCGGCCACGCCCAGCGCCGGCAGCCACAGCAGGCGCGCGATGGGCCGTGCGGGCACGCAGGCGATCACTTCGTAGCGATGGCCATCAGTGCACTGCACGGCAACGACGTCCGGTGCGAGACTCATGCGTGCGGTGCCGCGCCGAAGTGATCGAGTACCAGCACCTCGCTGCGGCCAGGCGCGTAGCCCTGCTGCAGGCCGCGCGCAACGTAGTCGATGCCGGCTTCGCAGGCATTGGCCAGGCTCAGGCCGTTGCACAGCTGCGCGGCGATGGCCGAGGCCAGCGTGCAGCCTGTGCCATGTGCGTCCAGCGGCAGGCGGGCGTGAATGAATTCTTCGCTGCTGACGCCGTCGAAGTAGCGATCGATCACGCGGTTGCCTTCCTGCAGGTGGCCGCCTTTCAGCAGCACCGCACCGGCACCGAGATCGAGCAGGGCGGAGGCAGCCTGTTCGGCGTCATCGCCGTTGCCGATCTTCCGGCCGATCAGGAGTTCTGCTTCCGGGGTATTGGGCGTAACCAGCGTCGCCAACGGCAGCAGGCGTTCGCGCATGGCCTTGAGCGCATTCTCCTCCAGCAGGCGGGCGCCGCTGGTGGCGACCATCACCGGGTCCAGCACCACGTGCGGCGGGCGATGCTTTTCCAGGGCGTCGGCGACCGCATGGATCACCTCGGCGTTGGCCAGCATGCCGAGTTTCACGGCATGGATGTCGAAGTCATCGAAGCAGGCTTCGATCTGCGCCTGCAGGAATGCGATTGGTGGCACGTGCACGGCGGTGACACCACGGGTGTTCTGTGCGGTCAGTGCAGCGAACACGGCCAGGCCATGCACGCGGTGCGCGGCGAAGGCCTTGAGATCGGCGGGGACGCCGGCGCCACCGCCGGAGTCGGATCCGGCGATGGTGAGGGCGGAAACGGGAGTGGTCGGGCTCATCCGGCGATTGTGCCGTGGTCACCGCAAAGACGGTAGCGTCGATGCGGGAGATGGGGTCAGATCCCTTTTCCGCAGGAAAAGGGATCTGACCCCTGGAGTGCGGCCCTCAATGCCGCCAGCGCGCCCACTGCTGGTACAGCACATAACCCAGCCCGGTCAGGCCGGTCAGCAGGGCGGGGGCGAGCAGGGCGTCGTATTGCCAGCGCATGAACAACCAGGCGCCGATGATGCCGCCGCCGAGGAAGCCGCTGATGATCAGGCCGCTGAGGGTCAGCCGCCGTACCTGCAGCGGCAGTCCGCGCAGCAGGTGGCCCAGGCCGATGCCGAGGTCGGTGAACATGCCGCTGAGGTGGGTGGTGCGCACCACCGCGCCACTGAAGGTGGTGGCCATCGCGTTCTGCAGGCCGCAGGCCATGGCGGCGGCCAGTGCGCCCCAGATCTGATGCTGCTCGAACAGAGGAATGGCCACCAGCAGCAGTGCCGATTCCAGCGCCAGCGCGACACCGTAGCGCCGGCCCAGCTGCAATGCGCTGTCCTGGATCAGCAGGCCGCTGAGCATCGCGCCCAGCGAAAACGCGATCAGCAATCCCCACAGGTGGCCGACTGCGCGCCAGTCGCCCTGGGCCAGCGCCATGCCGAGCTGGCTGGTGCTGCCGGTCATGTGGCTGACCGCCTGGTGCTCGAAACCGAGGAAGCCGACCACGTTGACCATGCCGGCCACGCACGAGAGCGCGACCGCGCCGATCCAGACCCAGGTGGGCAGGCGTATTCCCATCGGCGGGGCCCCTCAGGGCCCGCCGAAGCCGCCGTTGAACTGCAGCTCGCGGAAGGTGTTGCTGGCCGGGTCGAATACCGCGCCCCAGAACTGCGTGCCGCCGTCACAGACGCGGATCGCTTCCCGTGCCGGGTTGATGCCGCTGTCGTCGGGCAGATGGAAGGCGTTGATGTAGATCAGACGCTTGCCGGCGCTTTCGATGCCGACGTACTGGCGGTCGAAGTCCAGCACCTTCGGTACCTGTGATTCCAGCGACGACAGCTGCGCTTCCAGCTGGTCGATCTGCTGCCGGCTGGGTGCCCAGTAGCCGCTGACCCGCCCGGCCTCGCGGCCGGGACTGGGGCGCGAGCAGGTGTCGAGCACCTGCGCGGCGATGATCGGGCGGGTGACCACCCAGGACTGGCCGGTACGCTCGGCGGTCGGCACGCTGGCCGGGCCGCGCGTCGTGGTGCAGGCACCCAGGGCGGCTGCGAGGGCGATCGCAGCCGTGGGCAGCAGCAGGCGGGTGCAGCGGTTCACAACACCTCCGAAGCGTAATCGGCCAGGCGCGAGCGTTCGCCTCGGCGCAGGGTGATGTGCGCACTATGCGGCCAGTTCTTGAAGCGATCCACCGCGTAGGTCAGGCCCGAGGTGGTCTCGGTCAGGTACGGGGTGTCGATCTGCTCGACGTTGCCCAGGCAGACGATCTTGGTACCGGGGCCGGCACGGGTGATCAGCGTCTTCATCTGCTTGGGGGTGAGGTTCTGCGCCTCGTCCAGGATCAGGTAGCGCGACAGGAAGGTGCGGCCGCGCATGAAGTTCATCGAGCGGATCTTGATGCGGCTGGCCAGCAGGTCGTTGGTCGCCTGGCGCCCCCAGGTGCCGCCTTCCTGGTTGTGCGTGAGCACTTCCAGGTTGTCGGTCAGTGCGCCCATCCATGGCGTCATCTTCTCTTCCTCGGTGCCGGGCAGGAAGCCGATGTCCTCGCCGACGCTGACCGTGGCGCGGGTCATGATGATCTCGCGGTAGCGCTGCTGGTCCATCGTCTGCGCCAGGCCGGCGGCCAGCGCCAGCAGGGTCTTGCCGGTGCCGGCGGTACCCAGCAGCGTCACGAAGTCGATCTCCGGATCCATCAGTGCGTTGAGCGCGAAGTTCTGCTCGCGGTTGCGTGCGCTGATGCCCCACACGGCGTGGCTGCCGTGGCGGAAATCATCGACCAGCGACAGCACCACCTTGCCGTCGCCGACCACGCGGCTGACGCGCAGCTCGACTTCATCTTCGCCAGGCAGGTAGACGTACTGGTTCGGGTACCACTCCTCGCCATCCTGCGCCAGGATTTCGTAATGCGTGCGGCCCTTGTCGCTCCAGCTGCGCAGGTCATCGCCGTGGCGCTTCCAGAAGTCTTCCGGCAGCTCGGTGGCGCCGGTGTAGAGCAGGCTGAAATCGTCCAGCGCACGGTCGTTCTCGTAGTCCTCGGACACGATGCCGGCGATCGCGGCCTTGATCCGCAGGTTGATGTCCTTGGAAACGAACACCACCGGCAGGTCCGGGGTTTCTTCCTTCAGCGCCAGGATCGCGCCGAGGATGGCGTTGTCCGGGATGACCTTGCCGAAGCTCTTGCCGGCGTCGAAATGGCTGGTCTGGAAGCGCAGCTTGCCGGCGCTCTGCTTGCCGCGCAGCTGCAGGCCATTGGGACGCTGCAGCGGAATGCCGTCGGCCAGGTTGTCCAGGCCGGATTCCTGCACCAGCTCGTTGAGGAAGCGGCTCACCTGGCGGGCGTTGCGGCTCGCTTCGGAGGTGCCCTTCTTGCCGTTGTCCAGCTCCTCGATCACCTGCATGGGCAGGTAGACGTCGTGCTCCTCGAATTTGAACAGCGCGGTGGGATCGTGCATCAGCACGTTGGTATCCAGCACGTAGATGCGCTTGCCTCGGGTCATCGTCGATTCCTGGTTACGGACAGGGAAAAACCACCACGGCCTGCCGCGGGGCAGGGTGATGGCAGACACAGTAGGCAGTGGGACTCACTTGGACTGGGAGGCCTTCAGTTCGGCGAGAACGGCATCGGCATGGCCGGCAACCTTGACCTTGCGCCAGGACTGCACGATGCGGCTGTCGGGGGAAATCAGGAAGGTGCTGCGTTCGATGCCACGTACCTGCTTGCCGTACATGTTCTTCATCCTGATCACGTCGAAGGCGCTGCACAGCGCTTCGTCGCCATCGCTGACCAGCGGGAAGTTGAAGCCCTGCTTGGCGCAGAAGTTGTCGTGCGACTTCACCGAGTCGCGCGAGACACCGAGTACCACCGCGCCTGCCTTCTTGAATTTCGGCAGCAGTGCGTTGAAGTCGATGCCTTCGGTGGTGCAGCCGGGGGTGCTGTCCTTGGGATAGAAGTACAGCACCAGCCAGTGGCCGGCGTAGTCGCCGAGGGTGGCCTGTTCGCCACCGGACAGCGCCAGCGGCAGGGAGAGGGTGGTGCTGTCCAGGGTATCGCCGTTGTTCATGAGGTCCTTCTGTCGAGCCTGGGTTCTTTCTACGACAATTGCATGAAACGCCACGCGCCCGTGAGAGGCGCGCGAAGAATCAGAATTTCATCGGGTCCATGATCGCGTCCAGGTTCAGGTGGTCGCAGAATTCAAGGAAGTCGTCGCGCAGTGCGGCGATGTGCATGTTGGCCGGGACGCCAATGGTGACCTGCGCGCTGAACATCTCCGCACCGGTCTGCATGGCGCGGTAGCGCGTGCTCTGCAGGTTCTCGATGGTGATGCCCTGGCGGTCGAAGAAATCGGCCAGCTGGAACAGGATGCCGGGTTTGTCGGCGGCGATCACTTCGACGATGTACGGCAGCAGGTTGGACTGCGCCTGCTTGGCGGCGGTGCGGTACCAGACCAGTTTCAGGCCCTCTTCGCGCTCCAGCCGGGTCAGCATCGCTTCCAGCTTGGCTACCGAGTCCCAGGAGCCGGTGGCCAGGGCGGTGACCGAGACATCGCGGCCGACCGTGGCCAGGCGTGCGTCCACCAGATTGCAGCCGCTGTCGGCAATGCGGCGGGTGACGGACAGCAGAGGGGACTCCGGATGCGTCGTGTAGGCGTTGATCAGGAGGTGGTTTTCGCTCGGCGCGGGGCGCGGGGTGGTGTCGGTCAAGGCGATTCCGGGTAATGCATGCGTTAGTCTGAATGCCCGCCTGAGGCGGGGATCCACCGGTGTCCAGCATACTTGCCCGTGCTTTCGCGCCGCAAGTAACATTCAGGTCGCCCCCGGCCTTTCGTGGCGGGCGTTTTCCCTTCCCAGCCAAGAGCAGCACGTCCTTGTCCCTTTCCGGCCTCATCACCGCGCTGGCGACCCCGTTCCGGGCCGACGGTGCCCTCGATCCCGACGGTTGGCAGCGCCTGCTGCATCTGCAACTGGAAGGTGGCGTCCATGGCGTTGTCGTAGCCGGCTCGACCGGTGAAGCAGCGACCCTCACCGATGCCGAGTACGACCTGCTGCTGGCCAGCGCGGTCGAGCGCATCGGCGGCCGCATCCCGGTCATGGCCGGTACCGGCCTGTCGGGCACCGCCAAGACCATCGAACAGACCCGCCGTGCCGCCGCGCTTGGCGCCAGCCACGCGCTGGTGGTCACCCCGCCGTACGTGCGGCCGACCCAGGCTGGCCTGATCGCGCACTACCGCGCAGTTGCCGACCAGGGCGGGCTGCCGGTCGTGCTGTACAACGTGCCCGGCCGTACCGGGTGCGACATGCAGCCGGAGACCGTGGCCGAGCTGGCCAGCCATCCCAACATCGTCGGCATCAAGGAAGCGGTGGGTGACACCGGCCGGGTGCAGGCGCTGCTGGCATTGCGCAGCCCGAAGTTCGCGGTGCTCAGTGGCGATGACGGCACGGCCGCGCGCTCGATCCGGGCCGGTATCGATGGCCTGATCTCGGTCGGCTCCAACGTGCTGCCCGGCGCCTACCGCCGGATGTGCGAGCTGGCTGCCGCCCACGATCACGAAGCCACCGAGTCCTGGGATGCGCGCCTGCATCCGTTCCATGATTTCTGCGGCGTTGAGCCGAACCCGATTCCGGTCAAGGCGCTGCTGCGTCGCATCGGCATCGGTCACGACCTGCGTCTGCCGCTGCTGCCGCTGTCGGCGGCGCACCATCCGGCGGCCGACCATCTTGCCGGCGACATCGCCGCCCTCGAAGCCCTTTCCAGCCACTGACCTTCCGTCTTGGTCTGACCCAGGAGATTCACATGCGTCAATCCGTTTCCACCGTCCGCGTGCTGTCCTACGCGCTGCTTGCCGTGGCCGTCGCCGCCGGCACCACCGGCTGCTTCAAGCGTGGCGTCAAGGGCGACTACGCCCTGGCCCCGGAAATGCGTCCGCTGGAAGTGCCGCCGGACCTGAACCTGCCGGCCACCACCGGTGACAACAAGGTGCCGGCGCTGGTCTCGGCAACCAAGCCGGCCGCGCCTGCGGCTGCGGCTCCGGCCGTGGGCAACACCGGTTTCACCATTGCCGGCGGCAAGGATGAAGCCTTCGCCAAGGTCGGTACCGCACTGGAAGGCGTGGCGGGTGTGACCATCGCCAGCCGCGCGCAGCTGCTCGGCTCGTACGATGTGGCCTACGAAGGCAGCAACTTCCTGGTTCGCGTGGTTGCCGTCGATGCCGGCGCCTACATCTCCGCGGTCGACCCGCGTGGCCTGCCGGCCACCGCCGAAGCACCGGTGAAGCTGATCGCCGCGCTGAAGGCAAAGCTGGCCCAGTAAGGGCTGCCTCTGGTAGAGGCCGACCTTGGTCGGCGCTTCTGTGCCAACCAAGGTTGGCACCTACCGGATCTTGCTGTTGGCACCTACCGGATCTTGCAGTTGGCACCTGCCGGATCGCGCGGTTGGTATCTGCCGAGCAACGAAAAAGGGCGCCATGGGCGCCCTTTTTCGTTGCCGCAGCAGGCGCTTCTCAGCGCTCCAGCAGCTTCAGCTTGTCCGGCTTGCCGTCCCATTCGCCGGCATCGGCGGGCGGGTCCTTGCGCACGGTCAGCACCGGCCACTCCTTCGCCAGCTCGGCGTTGAGGGCAACGAAGCCTTCCTGGCCGGCGGGGACGTCGTCCTCGGGGAAAATCGCGTTGACCGGGCACTCCGGCTCGCAGAGGGTGCAGTCGATGCACTCATCCGGGTCGATCACCAGGAAGTTCGGGCCTTCGTGGAAGCAATCCACGGGGCACACTTCCACGCAATCGGTGTGTTTGCACTTGATGCAGTTTTCGGTGACGACAAAGGGCATGGGCTGGGGGTGGATCGATTCCTGAACCCGACAATTCTAGAACAGGTTGGCCCCCGGTGTCGGCGCGGGGCCGAAAACGGGCGTCTGGCAGGCGCGGCCGTGGCGGATATTGGCGGCATGGCGCGGCCTGTGCGACGCTGCGGGAGCACAGGCTACCCTGGCAGCCGAAACCCCTTCCCAGCAGGATTGCCCATGCCCCAAGCCCAGTCCGGCGCCGCCTCCCACGGCGGCGAGAACACTGCGTTCATTGTCCTGATCAGTTGCGTGGCCACCCTCGGCGGTTTCCTGTTCGGCTTCGACAGTGGTGTCATCAATGGCACGGTCGATGGCCTGCGCCAGGCCTTCAACTCCAGCGAGGCCGCGCTGGGCTTCGAGGTGGCTTCGATGCTGCTGGGCTGCGCGATCGGTGCCTTCCTGGCGGGCTGGCTGGGCGACCGCCTGGGGCGTCGCGGTGTACTGATCGTCTCGGCGCTGATGTTCCTGGTTTCGGCGCTGGGCGCCGGTGCCGCCCATGCTTCCTGGCTGTTCATCGCCGCCCGCGTGCTCGGCGGCTTCGCCGTAGGCGCGGCCAGCGTGATGTCACCGGCCTACATCGCCGAGGTGGCCTCGGCGCGCTATCGCGGTCGCCTGGCCACGGTGCAGCAGATGGCGATCATCTGTGGCCTGTTCGCGGCCTTTCTCAGCAACTACCTGCTGGCCCGCGCCGCCGGCGCCTCGACCGAGCCGTTGTGGCTGGGCCATGAGGCCTGGCGCTGGATGTTCTGGATGCAGGCGCTGCCGTCGGGGCTGTTCCTGCTGTTGTTGCTGGTGATTCCGGAGAGTCCGCGCTTCCTGGTGCTGAGGGGGCGGCAGGCGCAGGCGAGGGCGGTGCTGGCCCGGCTGTATGGCGAGGACGCCGCAACGGCCAAGCAGGCCGAGATCGAGGCGAGCCTGGCCCAGGACCAGCACAAGCCGCGCTTCAGCGACCTGCGCAGCAAGGCCACCGGCAGACTGCGCCCGATCCTCTGGGTAGGCATTGGCCTGGCCATGTTCCAGCAGCTGGTCGGCATCAACGTGGTGTTCTATTACGGCGCAGTGCTGTGGCAGGCGGTGGGCTTCTCGGAAAGCGACGCGCTGCTGATCAACGTGCTGTCCGGCGCGCTGAGCATCGGCGCCTGCCTGCTGACGGTGCTGCTGATCGACCGCATCGGGCGCAAGCCGCTGCTGTGGATCGGCTCGGTTGGCATGTCGGTGGCGCTGGTGCTGATGGTGGTGGCGTTTGCCAGCGGCAGCCTGGCCGATGGTCGCCTGCAGCTGTCCGATGGCATGGGCCGGCTGGCGCTGGTCGCCGCCAATGTCTACGTGGTGTTCTTCAACATGTCCTGGGGCCCGGTGATGTGGGTGATGCTGGGCGAGATGTTCCCGAACCAGATCCGCGGCCCGGCGTTGGCCGTTGCCGGCGCGGCGCAGTGGACCTCGAACTTCGCGATCACCGTGACCTTCCCGATGCTGCTGGCCGGCATCGGCCTGGCCGGGGCCTACGGCATCTACGCTGTCGTTGCGATCCTCTCGATCTTCTTCGTGGTCCGCTGCGTGCGCGAGACCAAGGGCAAGGAGCTGGAGCAGATGGAAGGCTGACGCTGCCTGGCTTCGGTTGCATCCTGTTGGCGCCTGGTTGTCCCGAGTTTGAGGGGGCAGGCCGCCCTCTCCAGGACACGCAAAAGCCCATCCATGGTGCTCGATGGCGCCTTGCTCGCGTGCGCTGTCCTGCGCACTCGGCAAGACCAGGGTTGGGCTCCTTGCCCAACCCGTCGGGCGCATGCGCCCAACCCATGGCGCCAACGGTCCTGGAGAGGGCGGCCTGCCCCCTCCTGACAGTTTCATGGTGCGTGCGGACGCGGCGAAGCGCTGGTCGGTTGTTGCCGGGGGTCGCGGGAAACCGTCCAGAGCCGGTGGGGTCACCCAGGGCGGGACCGTTGGCGCCATGGATGGCGCCATCGAGCCCCCATGGATGGGTTCACGGCGTGTCCTGCCCTGGGTGACCCCACCGGCTCAAGCCGATTGCAGGGAGGCGCCGATGCGACCAACTCGACCGCAGTCACTGCAATCCCGGAAAACAGAAAAGCCCGCACAAAGGCGGGCTTTTTCGGTTCCTGCTGCGGCGACTGGCGCTCCCTAGGGGACTCGAACCCCTGTTTTAGCCTTGAGAGGGCCACGTCCTAACCACTAGACGAAGGGAGCGTAACTGTGTCGCTGCCGAGGCAGGAGCGCTAGTATATGCACCTCGATGCCATTGGGCAATCCCGAAACTTCAACCGGAAGCGCCAACATCATTTCCCCTGCTACATCACCGTTCAGCCTGCGCGTCATCCCGCGCGACCAGCACACGATCTCCCGCAAGGACATCAGCCCGAACGCCCTGCGCGTGCTTTATCGCCTGCGCGATGCCGGCTTCGGCGCCTACCTTGTCGGCGGCGCGGTGCGCGATCTGCTGGTCAATGGCCAACCCAAGGATTTCGACGTGGCCACCGACGCCACGCCCGAACAGGTCAAGCAGTTGTTCCGCAACTGCCGCCTGATCGGTCGCCGGTTCCGCCTCGCCCATGTGGTGTTCGGCCGCGAGATCATCGAAGTCGCCACCTTCCGTGCCAACAGCGATGACGGCAGCGGCGACCGTGAGATGGAAAACGGCATGCTCGTGCGCGACAACGTGTACGGCACCATCGAAGACGACGCCGTCCGCCGCGACTTCACCTGCAACGCTCTGTACTACGCCATCGAGGACTTCTCGGTGCGCGACTACACCGGCGGCTTCGAGGACGTCCAGGCGCGCCTGATGAAGCTGATCGGCGACCCCGAACAGCGCTACCGCGAGGATCCGGTACGCATGCTGCGTGCGGTGCGCCTGGCGGCCAAGCTCGGCTTCCAGATCGAAGAGGGCACCGCCGCGCCGATCCCGCGCCTGGCCGACCTGCTCAATGAAGCCGCGCCGGCACGCCTGTTCGAGGAAGTGCTCAAGCTGTTCCTGTCCGGGCACGGCGTGGCCAGCTTCGAAGGCCTGGAGCGCTACGGCCTGCTGGATGTGCTGTTCCCGGAAAGCGCCAAGGCGCTCAAGTCCAACCGCACCGGCGCGCTGCGCCGCATGCTGGTCGAAGGTCTGGCCAACACCGATGCGCGCGTGGCCAACGACGAGCCTGTCTCGCCCGCGTTCCTGTTCGCGCTGCTGCTGTGGCCGGCCTACTGTCGCGCGCAGGCGACCCTGCTCAAGCAGGGCGTGGCGCCGGAAGAAGCGCAGCGTCGTGCCGCTGACCGCGTCACGGTGCAGCAGCTGAGCACCATCGCGCTGCCGCGCCGCTTCTCGCTGCCGATGCAGGAGATCTGGCTGCTGCAGTCGCGCTTCGGCTCGCGCCAGCGCAAGCGCGTGTTCCGCACCCTGACCCATCCGCGTTTCCGTGCTGCATTCGACTTCCTCAGCCTGCGCCAGGTAGCCTCGGCCGAACACGCCGCCGATGTTGAATTCTGGCGCGAGGCACAGGCACAGTCCGGTCGCGAACTGGAATCGTCGCTGGATGCGATGCACAGCGAAGAGGGGGACGACGAGAACGGGGCGCCGCGCAAGCGTCGCCGTCGCCGTCGTCGTCCGGGTGCCCCGGCCGGTGCAACGGGCGAGTAAGCGATGACCCTTGCCTGGATCGGCCTCGGCGCCAACCTCGGCGACGCGGCCGCCACCGTCGGCGCGGCGATTGCCGCGCTCGACGACCTGCCCGGTACCCGCCTGCGCCAGGCCTCACGCCTCTACGCCACCCCGGCCTGGGGCAATGAAGACCAGCCACCGTTCGTCAACGCGGTGGCTGCGGTCGACACTACGTTGCCGGCCGATGAGCTGCTGCAGGCGATGCTGGCGCTGGAGCAGCGCTTCGGCCGCGTGCGCGACCCGTCGGTGCACTGGGGCCCGCGCGCGCTGGACCTGGACCTGCTGCTGTATGGCGCGCAGGAACTCGACCAGCCCGGGTTGAAGGTGCCGCACCCGTACATGCACGAGCGCGCCTTCGTGTTGGTGCCGCTGGCCGAAATCGCGCCGGATCTGGCCATTCCCGGCCACGGTCGCGTGCAGGATGCAGTGATGCGGGTGGATGCCTGCGGGATCGCGCCGTTAGGGTGATAATGGCCGGGTTATCTCCCCCGGTTATCAGCACATGAGCACCCACGCAGACAGCAAGCCCTGGACCGTTCCCGCCCTGGCCGAAGCCAAGCGCAATGGCCAGAAGCTGGTCATGTTGACCGCCTACGACGCCGGCTTCGCCCGCACCTTCGATGCCAACGGCGTCGACCTGATCCTGATCGGCGATTCGCTGGGCATGGTGGTGCAGGGCCATGATTCGACCCTGCCGGTAACCGTGGCGGACATGGTCTACCACACCCGCGCCGTGGCCCGCGTGCTGCAGCGTGCACTGCTGGTGGCCGACCTGCCGTTCGGCGCCGATGCCACCCCGGAGCGCGCGCTGGATGCCTCGTTGCAGCTGCTGCAGGCCGGCGCTGAGATGGTCAAGATCGAAGGTGCCGGCTTCAAGGTCGACATCATCCGCTACCTGGTCGAGCGCGAGATTCCGGTCTGTGCGCATCTGGGCCTGACCCCGCAGTCGGTGCTGCGACTGGGTGGCTTCAAGATCCAGGGGCGTGGCGATGCCGCTCGCCAGCTGGTGGAAGATGCCAAGGCTGTGGCCGCTGCCGGCGCCAGCATCATGGTGCTCGAATGCGTGCCGACCCCGGTCGCCGCGGACGTGACCGCTGCGGTGGATGTGCCGACCATCGGTATCGGTGCCGGCCCGCAGTGCGACGGCCAGGTGTTGGTGCTGCACGATTTCCTTGGCCTGGACAGTGGCCATCGCCGTCCCAAGTTCGTCAAGGATTTCCTTGCCGAAGGCGGTTCGGTGGCCGGTGCCACCCGCGCCTATGCTGACGCCGTGCGCGACGGCAGCTTCCCCGACGAACAGCACGCCTACGCCCAATGATCCAGACCTTCAACGAGCTCGGCGCTCTGCGCGGGCAGATCGCCCAGTGGAAGCGCGAGGGCCTGCGCGTGGCGCTGGTGCCGACCATGGGCAACCTGCATGGGGGCCACCATTCGCTGGTGACCCTGGCCCGCCAGTATGCCGACAGGGTGGTGGCGAGCATCTTCGTCAACCCGACCCAGTTCGGGCCGAACGAGGACTTCAGCCGCTACCCGCGCACGCCCGAGGCCGACGTGGCCGGGCTGGAGCAGGTCGGCTGCGATGCGGTGTGGCTGCCCAGCGTCGAGGCGATGTACCCGCTGGGCGTGGACAAGACCACGCAGATGCACGCGCCCGGCGTCAGTGAAGTGCTGGAAGGCGCCAGCCGACCGGGTCACTTCGACGGTGTCTGCACCGTGGTCGCACGCCTGTTCCTGCAGGTACAGCCCGACGTGGCCGTGTTCGGCCGCAAGGACTACCAGCAGCTTGCCGTGATCAAGCAGATGGTGGCCGAGCTGTCGTTCCCGATCCAGATCGTTGGTGCGGAGATCGTGCGTGACGAGGATGGCCTGGCCAAGAGTTCGCGCAACCAGTACCTGAGCGCCGAACAACGCCCGGTCGCGACCACCATCCACCGCACCCTGATGGGCATGCGCGAGGGTTATGTCGCCGGGCAGGCACGCGAGCGCATCGAGGCCGATGCCACCGCTGCGCTGCAGGCCGCCGGTTTCCAGGTCGACTACGCCGTGTTGCGCACTCCGGAACTGGCCGAGCCGACCTTCGACGGCGGTGGCCGCGTGGCGCTGATTGCCGCGCGGCTGGGCACCACCCGCCTGATCGACAACCTGGAGTTCTGAGCCGCATGCGGCTCCGGGGCGCCCGCAATGGGCGCCTCTCGCCATCCCACGGACGGGAGACCGGAAATGAACACCCCCACCACTGATACCGGCCGCCTTGCCCAGGCTTCGATCCTGGCGGTGCTGGCCGCCGGCATGCTGCCGGCGCAGCTGTTCGGCGGCCTGCTGTTCGCATTGGACCTCGGGCGTACACCGGTGCCGGCCCTGAGCGGTGGCGGGCTGATGTTCGTACTGGCGGTCTGCAATGCCATTGCCGTGCTGTTGCCGATGGCGCTGATCCTGCAGTCTCAGCAGCGCCTGCGCCGGGTCGGTTTCGTCCTTGTGGGGTTTGGCCTGGGCGCGCTGGCCATGGCCACCTGTGCCTGGCCGGGCGACGACAGCGGCCCGCTGCTGCAGCGCCTGCGCTATGTCGACACCTTCGATGTGATCAGCTATGGCCTGTCAGTGCTGGCTGCCGGGGGCTTCGGTGCGGTGGCCGGCTGGGCGTTCCATGCGGTGTTTCGCCTGTCGCTGGCAGCTAGCGTTGGCCCCATGCCGCCAGCGTTGCCGGGCGAGGGCGCCTGAACAGCCTTCAGCGTCCTGCTGCAGCCCCCTGACGATGGCCAAGCGGGTGCTAGAATCCGCTCTTTCCTTTGCCGTTGCAGCGCCCCATGCACCTGTCCCTGCTCAAGACCAAGATCCACCGCGCCACCGTCACCCATTCCGAGCTGAACTACGAAGGCTCCATCGCCATCGATGACAACCTGCTGGCTGCCACCGGCATCCGCGAGTTCGAGCAGGTGCACATCTGGGACGTGACCAACGGTGCGCGCTTCTCGACCTATGCCATCCGCGCCAAAGCAGGCAGCGGCGTTGTCTCGCTCAACGGTGGCGCCGCGCGCCACGTGCAGGTCGGTGACATCATCATCATCGCCGCGTTCGCCAGCATGACCGAGCAGGAAGCTGACAGCTTCAAGCCGAAGCTGGTGTACGTTGATGGCAACAACCAGATCTCCCACACCAACGACACGATCCCGACACAGGCCGCATGACAACGAACAACGGATTCGACTCGCTGCATTCCCACGCCCAGCGCCTGAAGGGCGCAAGCATTCCCAGCCTGCTCGCCGCCGAACCCGGCCGTGTACAGGACCTGGCGCTGCGGGTCGGTCCGTTGTATGTCAATTTCGCCCGGCAGAAATACGATGCCGCGGCGTTGCAGGCGCTGTTGGCGCTGGCGGCCGAGCGTGATGTCGGTGGTGCGATCACGCGCCTGTTCCGTGGCGAGCAGGTCAACCTGACCGAAGGCCGCGCCGCGCTGCACACCGCGCTGCGTGGCGATGTGGTCGATGCGCCGGTGGCGGCCGAGGCCTATGCCACCGCGCGCGGGATCCGCCAGCGCATGGGCGTGCTGGTGCGCGCGCTGGAAGACAGTGGCGTGACCGATGTGGTCAGCGTCGGCATCGGTGGATCCGACCTCGGTCCGCGCCTGGTCGCCGATGCGCTGCGCCCGGTCACCGGTGCGCGCCTGCGCGTGCATTTCGTGTCGAACGTGGACGGCGCCGCCATGCAGCGCACGCTGGCCACGCTGGATCCGGCGAAGACCGCCGGCATCCTCATCTCCAAGACCTTCGGTACGCAGGAAACCCTGCTCAACGGCCAGATCCTGCACGACTGGCTGGGCGGCAGCGAGCGCCTGTATGCCGTCAGCGCCAATCCGGAGCGTGCCGCCAGGGCCTTCGCGATCGCCGCCGATCGTGTACTGCCGATGTGGGACTGGGTCGGTGGCCGTTATTCGCTATGGTCGGCGGTCGGTTTCCCGATCGCGCTGGCGATCGGCTTCGAGCGCTTTGAGCAGCTGCTGGAAGGCGCCGCGCAGATGGATGCGCATGCGCTGGATGCACCGCTGGAGCGCAACCTGCCGGTGCTGCACGGCCTGACCGATATCTGGAACCGCAACCTGCTGGGCCATGCCACGCATGCGGTGATGACCTACGACCAGCGCCTGGCGCTGCTGCCGGCCTATCTGCAGCAACTGGTGATGGAAAGCCTGGGCAAGCGCGTGCAGCGTGATGGCCTGCCGGTCACCACTGACACCGTGCCGGTGTGGTGGGGCGGGGCGGGCACCGATGTGCAGCACAGCTTCTTCCAGGCGCTGCACCAGGGCACCAGCATCGTTCCGGCCGACTTCATCGGCTGCGTGCACAACGATGATCCCTACACGATCAATCACCAGGCCCTGCTGGCCAACCTGCTTGCACAGACCGAGGCGCTGGCCAATGGCCAGAGCAGCGACGATCCGCACCGCGATTACCCGGGCGGCCGCCCGAGCACGCTGATCCTGCTCGACGCGCTGACCCCGCAGGCGCTGGGTGCGCTGATCGCCATGTACGAACACGCCGTGTACGTGCAGTCGGTGATCTGGAACATCAACGCGTTCGACCAGTTCGGTGTCGAGCTGGGCAAGCAGTTGGCCAGTGGCCTGTTGCCGGCGCTGCAGGGCGAGGATGTGGCCGTTGCCGATCCGATGACCCGCGAGATCCTGGCGCAGCTCAAGCGCTGAGGTTCTGGTGCCGGCCAGCGGCCGGCACTACAGGTGGTCCTGCCTTCTGGTAGTGCCGGCCGCTGGCCGGCATTCTGGCGATGCCTTCACCGTTCACGAGGTTGCCGGCCAGCGGCCGGCACTACCACGTCATCGGCTCGGGTCGCGCTCCGGGCTCGGCCGCTTGGCCAGCTTGCGCTGTAGTGAGCGCCGGTGCATGCCGAGCAGGCGCGCGGCCGCCGACACATTGCCACCGGTCTCGTGCATCGCCTGCTGGATGTGTTCCCATTGCAGGCGGCTGATCGGCGTCATCGCATCGGGCACTTCCATTTCGCCATCGTCGGCCGGGCCGTCGTCTTCCTCGCCGAGGGCGCGCAGGATCATCGGCACCGTGGCCGGCTTCGGCAGGTAGTCATCGGCGCCGAGCTTGATCGCCTCCACGGCGGTGGCGATGCTGGCGTAGCCGGTCACCAGCAGGATCCGCATGTCCGCGCGCAGGGCGCGCAATGGCTGGATCAGGGACAGGCCGGAATCGCTGCCCAGCTTCAGGTCGATCAGGGCGAACGCCGGCGGATGCTGCCGGGCCAGCGCCAGTGCGCTGGCGGCATCCTGTGCGGTCTGGGTTTCAAGTCCCTTGCGCGCCAGGCTGCGCTGCAGGGTACGCAGGTACAGCTCGTCGTCGTCGACCAGCAGGCCAAGGGTGGAGTGATGCAGGCTCATGGGGTGTCCTCGCGTGGGGCCAGCGGCAGGCGGAAGCCGACGCGGCTGCCGGCCCCCTGGGCCGGGCGCATCCACATCTCGCCGTCGAGGCGTTCGATGGTGGCATGGGACAGGGCCAGGCCGACGCCCATGCCCTCGCTCTTGCTGCTGCCGAACAGCTTGCCCGGCAGCACGGCGGCACGGGCGTCGAAGCCATGGCCGTAGTCGCGGACTTCGCCGATCAGGTCGTCGCCTTCGATGCGCAGGTCCAGGTCCACGCGTGGCCGGCCGGCCTTCTCGCCGGCATCGGCGGCATTGTTGAGCAGGACCATCAGCAGATGGCCCACGCCCGGGTCGAGTGGCAGCCGCAGCGGCGCATCGTCGTTGCGGTGCAGGTCGATGGTCGGCCGCACCAGGCGCCATTGCTCCAGCACCTGCTGGGCGCTGGAGTGGCTGCGGCCCGGTGCGTCGGCCGAGGCCGGAGCAGCCAGCGCCAGCACGCGCTCCCGGCACTGCACCAGCAGCTCGCGCAGGGTTTCCATGTCCTCGCGCACTTCCGGCTCTTCGCTGCGCTCGGCGACATCGTCGGCGAGCAGGGTCATGGTCGCCAGCGGCGTGTTCAGTTCATGCGCCACCGAGGCGGCATGGGTGGCCAGCGCGACGATGCCCTCGTTGCGGGCGAAGCGCTCGCGCAGGGCCGACAATTCCAGTTCGCGCTCCCGCAGGGCCAGCGCCAGCCGGGTGGAGAAGGCCAGTACCACCGCGGCGGAAATCAGGAAATTGGCGACCACGCCCCAGCGGTTGAGGTCCTGCGCGCGGAAATAACCGTCCGGCAATGGCTGCCCGAAGATGCCGCTGGCGGCGTAGCCGAGCAGGCAGGCCAGCGCCACCGCCAGTGCCCAGCGCAGGGGCAGGGCGAACGCGGCCAGCGCGATCAGGATCAGGAACAGCGAGCTGAACGGGTTGGCCATGCCGCCGCTCCAGCCGACCATCCAGGTCAGGATGATCACGTCCACCAGGATGTGGCCGAACGCAGTCAGCGGTGCGGTATCGGCCGCTTCCGGACGCAACTGGGTATAGATGTTGAACAGGGTCAGCACCGCCACGCCGGCCCACAGCGGCAGCTGCGGCAACGGCAGGCCCAGCACCCAGGTGGCAACCAGGATGGTGGCGGCCTGGCCGCCTACGGCAAGCCAGCGCAGGCTGCACAGGGTACGGAGAAACGGGGCGTCGGGACCGGTCATTCACGCTCATCGTATGCGTTCACGGGCGGGCGTGCCTGCGACAATAGGCCGCAGCCGTGCCGCCGGCTGAATGCGAGTCACCCGGAATGCGGGGGCGGGCGGTAGAATGCGCCCATGCACGACGCCGTCACCCGCCCGACTCCTCCCTCCGATGCCACCTCCTGGCCCCGCCGCCAGACCCATGCCGTCCAGATCGGCGGGGTCACCGTAGGCGGAGGCAAGCCGGTGGTGGTGCAGTCGATGACCAACACTGACACGTCCGACGTGGCCTCCAGCGTGAAGCAGGTGGCCGAGCTGTGGCGGGCCGGTTCGGAAATGGTGCGCTTGACCGTCAACACCGTTGAAGCCGCTGCGGCGATCCCGCGCATCGTCGACAAGCTGGCGATGATGGGCATCGACGTGCCGCTGATCGGCGACTTCCATTACAACGGCCACCAGCTGCTGACCGCCGAACCGGCGTGTGCTGAAGCGCTGGCCAAGTACCGCATCAATCCGGGCAATGTCGGCTTCGGCAAGAAGAAGGACCTGCAGTTCGCGCAGTTGATCGAGTTCGCGATCCGCTACAACAAGCCGGTACGCATCGGCGCCAACTGGGGCTCGCTGGACCAGGCCCTGGCCGCGAAGCTGATGGACGAGAACAACCTGCGCGAACAGCCCTGGGATGCCGGTCGCGTGCTGCGCGAGGCGCTGATCCGTTCGGCGCTGGATTCGGCCGAGCAGGCGGTGGAGCTCGGCCTGCCGCGTGATCGCATCGTGCTGTCGGCCAAGGTCAGTGGCGTGCAGGAACTGATCGCGGTGTACCGCGACCTGGCCCAGCGTTCGGACTTCGCCCTGCACCTGGGCCTGACCGAGGCCGGTATCGGCAGCAAGGGCATCGTTGCCTCGTCGGCGGCACTGAGCGTGCTGCTGCAGGAAGGCATCGGTGACACTATCCGCATCTCGCTGACCCCGGAACCGGGCCAGTCGCGCACGCAGGAAGTGATCGTCGCCCAGGAACTGCTGCAGACCACCGGCCAGCGCGCCTTCACGCCGCTGGTCACGGCCTGCCCGGGCTGCGGTCGCACCACCTCCGAGTTCTTCCAGGAGCTGGCCAAGGTGGTACAGAACCATGTGCGCGAGAAGATGCCGCTGTGGAAGATCCACCACCCGGGTGCGGAGAACATGACCCTGGCGGTGATGGGCTGCATCGTCAATGGGCCGGGTGAGTCGCGGCACGCCAACATCGGTATTTCGTTGCCGGGCACCGGTGAAACCCCGGCCGCGCCCGTGTTCGTCGATGGCGAGAAGAAGGTGACCCTGCGTGGCGAGAACATCGCCCAGGAGTTCGTCGCCCTGATCGACGATTACGTCGAACACAAATATGTCCGAAGCGCCGGATAAGCCCGCGATTCTCGCTGCGCCGGAGTCCGCCTCCGGTTTCCGCCACTGGATGGCGCGCAATGCCTGGCGCCTGCTGCTGCTGTTCGGTGGCGTGCTGCTGCCGCTGGCCGGTTTCGTCGCCCTGGCCGACGAAGTGCACGAGTTTGAATCGTTCCATTTCGACGCGCCCCTGCTGTGGCAGATGCATGGCCTGCATTCGCCGCTGCTCGACCGCTTCTTCGTGCTCATTTCCAGACTGGGCTACGAGTGGTTCCTCATCCCGGCCGATGTGCTGATCATCGGCGCGCTGCTGGGCTACCGGCGTTGGCGCGAGGCGACCTTCGTGGCGGTCAGCTTCGTCGGCTCGGCGCTGTTGAACATGGGCAGCAAGCATGTCTTCCAGCGCCAGCGCCCCAGCCTGTGGGAATCGATCGCGCCGGAGTCGACGTTCAGCTTCCCGAGCGGCCATGCGATGGGCTCGATGACCCTGGCGGTGACCCTGGTGCTGCTGGCCTGGAACACCCGCTGGCGCTGGCCGGTGCTGCTGCTGGCACCGGCGTTCAGCCTGCTGGTCAGCGTGTCCCGGGTCTACCTGGGGGTGCATTACCCCTCCGATATCCTGGCCGGATGGTGTGCTGCGCTGGTTTGGGTGGTAGGGTGCTATCTGGTCATGTTCAGTCGCCGGCACCCTTGGCGACGTCACGGCTCGCCGCCAGCGAAGGCCAGCGAAGCATCATCACAGGGGGTTTGACGTGGATGGCCCTTCGGGGACGTCTACGTGATAGATCAGTTGTTTCGTTGCAGCAGGTTCTGCAAGACAGGGGGCAAGCACAACGCGTCGTACTGTGATGCGCAAGGCAGATCGCCGGCGCTGCATTACGGGCGCGCTTGCAGGGTATCGGCACCCTGCCTAGCTTGACCTGCAATGGCCGCATTCAAAGAGGTACATGAATGACGATTCGAGTCTACCTGGTGGATGACCACGCACTGGTCCGCACCGGGATGAAGATGATTCTGTCGGGGGAAACCGACATCGAGGTGGTGGGCGAAGCCGAGACCGGTGAAGATGCGCTGCGCGAAGTGCGCCAGCTGCTGCCGGACGTGGTGCTGTGCGATCTGCACCTGCCGGGCGTGAGCGGCATGGAAGTGACCGAGCGCATCGTCCGCAGCCACCGCAATACCCGCGTGGTGATCGTGTCGGTGCTGGAAGATGGCCCGCTGCCGAAGCGGCTGCTCGAGGCTGGCGCCGCCGGTTACATCGGCAAGGGCTGCGATGCGCAGGAGTTGTTGCGCGCGGTGCGTGACGTGGCCGGTGGCCGTCGCTACCTGGGCACCAGCATCGCGCAGAACCTGGCGCTGTCGACGGTGGAAGGCAACGGTTCGCCGTTCGACAGCCTGTCCCCGCGCGAGCTGGAAGTGGCGTTGCTGCTGGCCCAGGGCCTGCGCCAGGAAGACATCGCGCGGCGGCTGAGCCTGAGTGCGAAGACGGTGAACACGCACAAGGCGCGGTTGTTCGAGAAGATGGGGATCCACGACAACATCGCGCTGGCGCGGATGGCGAGCCAGTACGGGCTGGTGGATCCGGCGCGGCCGCTGTAAGGGTTTCGGCCAACGGCTGAGCCCCTCGCGGTGGTGGTGCGGTTGGATTGTGGTGGTTGGCCGGGCGGATGGGTTGAGCAGGGGACGCTGCAAGTACGTCCTTGTAAGCTCGGTCGCCGCATCCATGCGGCTCACGCCCCTGCACAACCCATCCGCCCGGCCACGGACAGTTTCCGTGCGCCGCCACCGCGGAATGAAGAAGGAAGAGCAGGAGCGGGTCGCGCGCTTTGCGCGCTCGTCGCCCGGGGTCGGATCCCTTTCCCGGTGGGAAAGGGCTCTGACCCTTGATGATGCCGGAGCCGAGCGTGGGCTCGGCTCTACACCTTTGTCGGGCTCAGTGGCCGCGCACGCGCTTGATGATCTTCGCGGCGTCAGCGGCGCTGGCGCGCACCTTGTCCCATGCGCCGTCGGCGATCCAGTTGCCCGGCACCATCCACGAACCGCCGATGCAGACCACGTTCTTCTGCTCGAGGTACTCAGCGGCGGTGTTTTCGGTGATGCCACCGGTCGGGCACAGCTTGAGGTCGGCGACCGGGCCGGCCAGGCCCTTGATCATCGCCAGCCCACCCACGGCCGTGGCCGGGAACAGCTTGCACACGCGGAAGCCACGCGCATACAGCGACAGCAGCTCGGTCGGCGTTGCTGCACCCGGCACCACCGGCAGCGGCGCAGCGGCCAATGCATCGGCCAGCGCCGGCGGCGTGCCCGGTGTCACCAGGAAGTCCGCGCCCGCATCGATCGACTGCTGCATCTGCTCCACGGTCAGCACCGTGCCCGCACCCACCACCACGTCCGGCAGCTCGCGCTTGAGCATCGCCAGCGCTTCCATCGCCACCGGCGTACGCAGCGTCAGCTCGATCGCCGGCAAACCACCTTCCAGCAGCGCCGCGCTGACCGCACGCGCCTGGTCCAGCGTATGAATCGTCACCACCGGCAGGATGCCCGCCGCACGCAACAGCTCCGCCGCCTTCACCTGATGTTGTTCGATACCCATAGCTCTGCTTCTGCCTTTGCTTCTGCGTTTGAATTTGATTTTCAGTGATCACTTCGCGGCGCGAGGGCGCCGGGAAACTGTCCTGAGGCGGCGGGTAGCCCCCACCAGGACCGTGAGCGCCATGGATGGCGCGACCGAGCCCCCATGGATGGGTTTACGGCGTGTCCTGGTGGGGGCTACCCGCCGCCTCAACCAGGACACTCACCGCCAACGCACACCCGCAACGCTCTTCAACCCTCAGGCGTCCTTCGCCTCATGCGGCGCCGCCGCAGCCGCAGCATCGTGCCCCAGCTCATACTCCGCGTCGTACTCCCACGGCCCACCATCAGCCGCCGCCGGCCCGCACGAAATCGAAATCGCCCCCTGGTCGGCCGGGCCCACCACGCGACGGTTGATCGCGAACAGGTTGCGGCCCAGATCATGCGCGGCTGGCGCGGTGTTCGGCGCCAGCGGGCGCGCGGCCCATTCGGCCGCGTCCACCAGCACTTCCAGCGTGCCGGCCTCGCCATCGAGGCGGATCATGTCGCCCTCGCGCACCTTGGCCAGTGGACCGCCGCGCGCCGCTTCCGGCGTCACATGGATCGCCGCCGGAATCTTGCCCGAGGCACCGGACAGGCGGCCATCGGTGACCAGTGCCACGCGCCGGCCCTGGTTCTGCAGCAGGCCCAGCAGCGGCGCCAGCGAATGCAGTTCCGGCATGCCGTTCGCACGTGGGCCCTGGTAACGCACCACCGCCACGAAATGCTCGGGCAGCAGGCCACCGGCGTGCAGCTTGTTCAGCACCTGCGGCGCGTCGACCACCACCGCCGGTGCCTCGATCGTGCGGTACTGCGGCTTCACCGCCGACAGCTTGATCAGCGACTTGCCGAGGTTGCCGCGCAGCAGGCGCAGGCCGCCCTGGTGTTCGAACGGATTGTCGACGCCACGCACCACTTCGTCATCGGCGCTGTGTTCCAGGCCCGGCAGGTAGACCAGCTGGCCGTCGCGCAGCTGCGGCTCGCGCGCATAGTCGGCCATGCCGCCACGTGCCACGCTGACCAGGTCGCCATGCATCAGGCCCGCCTTGATCAGTTCGCCGAACACGAACGCCGGGCCACCGGCAGCGGCAAAGCGGTTCACGTCGGCATCGCCGTTCGGATAGACGCGCGCCAGCAGCGGAATCAGCTGCGACAGTTCGTCGAAGTCGTCCCAGGTCAGCACGATGCCGGCCGCACGCGCCACCGCGATCCAGTGGATGGTGTGATTGGTCGAACCGCCGGTAGCCATCAGCGCGATGACCGCGTTGATGATCGCGCGCTCGTCGATGATCCGGCCCAACGGGCGGAAGTCGTCGCCGAGTGCCGTGATGTCCAGCGCGCGCTCGGTCGCTTCGCGGGTCAGGGCGTCGCGCAACGGCGTGCCCGGATTGACGAACGATGCGCCCGGCAACTGCACGCCCATTGCTTCCAGCAGTACCTGGTTGGAATTGGCGGTGCCGTAGAAGGTGCAGGTGCCGGCGCCGTGGTACGAGGCGGACTCCGCTTCCAGCAGTTCTTCGCGGGTCGCTTCGCCGGCAGCGTAGCGCTCGCGCACTTCGGCCTTCTGCTTGTTCGGGATGCCCGGGGTCATCGGGCCGGCCGGCACGAACACCGCCGGCAGATGGCCGAAGGCCAGCGCACCGATCAGCAGGCCCGGCACGATCTTGTCGCACACACCGAGGTAGACGGTGGTGTCGAACATGTCATGGCTGAGCCCGATCGCGGTGGCCTGCGCGATCACATCGCGCGAGAACAGCGACAGTTCCATGCCGCCGCGGCCCTGGGTGACACCGTCGCACATCGCCGGCACGCCGCCTGCCACCTGTGCGGTGGCACCCAGCTCACGGGCGATCTCGCGGATCTGCTCGGGATAGGTCTCGAACGGCTGGTGCGCCGACAGCATGTCGTTGTAGGCGGTGATGATGCCGAGGTTCGGCGTCACGCCACCGCGCAGGCGGCTCTTGTCGGTGCCGCCGCAGGCGGCGAACCCGTGGGCGAGGTTGCCGCAGCTCAGGCGGCTGCGGAACGGGCCCTCACGCAGGGAGGCGTCGATCGCGGCCAGGTAGGCGGCACGCGAGGCGGCGCTGCGGCGGATGACACGCTCAGTGATGGCTTGCAGTTGCGGATGAAGGCTCATTGGCTACCGGCGTTCGTGGTGGCGAGAGGCAAGCGGCGGCACGGCGCCGCCGCCAACATCAATCAGCCCAGTGGACGCGCAGGCGCGCGCCTTCCAGGTTGATCGCATTGAGGATGGGGTACTGCTGGACGTCATTGCTGTCCAGCGCCTGGCGCAGTACCTGCAGCTTCTGCTTGCCGCGCAGCAGCAGCAGACGCTGGCGGCACTGGCGCAGGCCATGCGGGGTCAGGGTGATGCGCAGCGGCCACTGGTTCGCGCCCGGGCAGCCGGTGGCATCCAGCGCCGCGTAGGGCAGGGTGCTTTCCAGTGCGCGGGCCAGGTCCTTCGAGCCCGGGAACAGCGAGGCGGTGTGGCCGTCGTTGCCCATGCCCAGTGCCACCAGGCTCGGCGGCTGGCTGTGCTGGGCCTGCAGGTTGGCGGTGTACACGCATTCCGGCAGGGGCTTGCCGATGCGCACCAGCGGATCGAAATGCGCACCTTCGGCGCGCTTCAGCAGGTGTTCGCGCACCAGCCAGGCATTGCTGTCGCGATCCTGCGGCGACAGCCAGCGCTCGTCGGCCAGGCTCACTTCCACGCGGTCCCAGTGCACGTCCAGTTCGGCCAGCGCCTGGTAGACCGGTGCCGGCGTGGTGCCGCCAGACAACAGGATGCGGGCACGGCCCACTTCGTTGATGTCGTGGTTGAGGGTCTGCGCCATCTCGGCGGCCACCGCCTCGATCCAGCCATCGGCATCGCCGTGCTGGATGAACTCGATGCGGTCGTCGTGGAAGGTGGTGGGGCTCATGCGGCAACTCCAGGTGCGTCACGTTCGGCGTCGGCGGCGTAGGCGGCGGCGCCCAGTAGTCCGGCGTGGGGATGCATCACGGCCAACGAGGGCACCCGCGCCATGATCGAAGAGAAGCGGCCCTTGTGTTCGAAGCGCTGGCGGAAACCGGAGTGCTGCAGCGAATCGAGCATCTTCGGGGTCAGCCCGCCGGTCAGGAACACGCCGTCCCATGCACCCTGGGTCAGCACCAGGTCGCCTGCGATGGCGCCGAACACGGCACAGAACACATCCACGGTGCGCATCGCCTGCGGATCACCGTGCAGGGCACGCGCGGTCACGTCCACCGGCTGCAGTTGGCCCGGATCGATGCCGGCCATCTCGCACACGGCACGATGGATGTTGACCAGCCCGGGGCCACAGATCAGGCGTTCGTTGGAGACGCGGCCGAACTGCTCGGACAGGATCTCCAGGATGCGGATTTCCTCCGGCGTTCCCGGCGGGAAGCTGACATGGCCGCCTTCGGTTTCCAGCGGGTAGCAGCGGCCATGGCGCAGGATCAGGCCGCCGACACCCAGCCCGGTACCCGGCCCGATCACCGCGTAGTTGCGCGGCTGGCCCGGCTTGCCCGGGACCCAGGCGGCGCCGCCGACCTGGACCACGTCTTCGGGCTGCAGTAGTGAAATCGCCATCGCCTGTGCGGCGAAGTCGTTGATCAGGTGCAGTTCGTTGAAGCCGAGCATGGCTGCAGTGCGGCTGCGCGAGATCACCCACGGGTGGTTGGTGATGCGCGCTTCGTCACCGTCGACGCGACCGGCCACCGCGAACACGCCGCGGCTGGCCGTGGCGCCGATCTGTTCCAGGTGGTGGCGCGCGGCATCACCCAGCGACGGGAACTCCGCCACCGCGTATTCGCGGATGCTGTCCTTCTGCAGCGGTGCGTCCTGCGAGGTGTCGGCCAGGGCGAAGCGGGCGTTGGTACCGCCGATGTCGGCGACCAGCACCGGCTGCGAGCTGGCACTCATGCCGACGCTCCGCTGTCCGGCGCGTCCACGCCCTGCGGCAGGAACTCGCCCGCATTGCTCGGGCCCCATTGGCCGGCCGGGTAGGGCTCCAGCGGCAGCTTGGCGTCCTTCCAGGCGTCGGCGACGCTGTCGATCCACGCCCAGGCGGCGCGCACTTCGTCATCGCGCACGAACAGCGTGTGGTTGCCGTTGAAGGCATCCAGGAACAGGCGTTCGTAAGCGATGCGGCGGTGCAGGCCGGTCGGCACCGACAATTCCAGTTCCAGCGGATGCAGTTCCAGCGCGCCCCATTCCGGGCCGGCCAGGCTGCTCATCAGGCCCAGTTCGATGTTTTCCTGCGGTTGCAGCTGGAACACCAGGCGGTTCGGTGCGGCCTGCGCGCGCTGAGGGCGCTCGAACAGCCAGTGGGTGACCGGCTTCAGCGTGACCACCACGCGCGTGGTGCGCTCGGGCAGGCGCTTGCCGGTGACCAGATGGAACGGCACGCCGCTCCAGCGCCAGTTGTCGATGTGCGCGGTGACACCGGCGAAGGTTTCCACGTCGCTGCCTTCCGGCGGCTGGTAGGCCTGGGCCGGCTGGCCGTTGATGGTACCGGCGGTGTAGCGGCCACGGATGCTGTCACGCGCGGCGTGCTTGGCATCGAGCGGGCGCAGGGCGCGCAGTACCTTGACCTTCTCGTCGCGGATGCGGTCGGCTTCCAGCGAGGCCGGCGGCTCCATCGCCACCATGCACAGCAGCTGCAGGATGTGGCTCTGCACCATGTCGCGCAGGGCGCCGGACCGGGCGTAGTAGGCGTCGCGGCCATCCACGCCTTCGCTCTCGGCCACCAGGATGTGCACCGATTCGATGTAGTTGCGGTTCCACACTGCTTCCAGCAGCGTGTTGCCGAAGCGCAGCGCGATCAGGTTCTGCACCGCGGCCTTGCCCAGGTAGTGGTCGAGGCGGAACACGCGGTCCTCGTCGATCCACTGGCCGATCGTGCTGATGATTTCCTCGGCGCTCTCGCTGTCGCTGCCGATCGGCTTCTCCAGCATCAGGCGTGCGGGTGCGGCGAGGGCGCCGCCCTTGGCCAGGCCTTCGCAGGTGGAGATGTACAGGCCCGGTGGGATGGCGAGGTAGCTGACGCACTTGCGGTGCACCAGGTCGGAAACTGCGGCGGCAACCGAGTCGACGTCGCGCAGGTCCACCGAACGGTAGTCGATGCGGCGCAGCAGGGCGCTGATGTCGTCCTGCGTGGCCATCGGCATGGCCTGCTGCAGGCGCGGCCGCAGGATGTCATGGAAGGCTTCGGTGTCATGCCCGGACAGGGCCAGCGCACGGATGCGGAAGTCCTCCGGCAGCAGGCCGTCGCCAAGCAGGCGAAGCAGCGAAGGGAACAGGTAGCGCTGGGCCAGATCACCTGTGGCACCGAACAGGAAGAGGGTGTCGTGCATCGCTCGAGTTTCAGATCCGGGTGACATCGTTGTCAATCGCTTCATGGCTGGGTTCGGGGGACATCCGCGCAACTGCCTGTCCGAGGCTCGTCAGGGGCGTTCTCCGGGGTAGCGGAAGACCGTTCCATTCGAAACCACTGCCTCGGCGGAACCTTCGTTCAACCGCCGACGCAGATCGGTGCGCACCGATCATCGGATAGTGCCACGTGAAAACGTTTACATGGCAGAATGGGCAACTGTATTCGATTGCAGTGCTCGCCGTCATGCGGCAGGCGCGCAATCATCACTGCCATCGGGAGGGCCGAGGCAGTCCCAAAAGACAGCCCGGCTTCGGGCGGACCGGATAGGTGATATGGCAAAAGTGCAGTTGCAGGGTGTGCGCAAGGTCTATGACAACGGCCAGGTCGCGGTGAAGGACGCCAGCTTCGAGGTCGCCGATGGCGAGCTGATGGTACTGGTCGGACCGTCCGGCTGTGGCAAGTCGACCCTGCTGCGGATGGTGGCCGGCCTGGAGGAGATCAGCGGCGGCACGCTGACCATCGGTGATCGCGTGGTCAACGACGTGGCGCCGAAGGATCGCGACATCGCCATGGTGTTCCAGAGCTACGCGCTGTACCCGCACATGACCGTGGCCGAGAACCTGGCCTTCGGCCTGAAGCTGCGCGGGCATGACAAGGCGACCATCGACAAGCGCATCGCCGAAGCAGCGCAGACCCTGGGCCTGACCGAGATGATGGACAAGCTGCCCAAGGCGATGTCCGGTGGCCAGCGCCAGCGTGTTGCGCTGGGCCGTGCACTGGTGCGCGAGCCGGCGGTGTTCCTGCTGGACGAGCCGCTGTCCAACCTCGACGCCAAGCTGCGCCACAGCGTGCGCACCGAAATCGCGCAGCTGCACCGCAAGCTGGGCACCACCATGATCTACGTGACGCACGACCAGGTCGAAGCGATGACCCTGGGCCAGCGCATCGTGGTGCTGAAGGACGGCATCATCCAGCAGATCGATACGCCGATGGCGCTGTATGACCGCCCGGCCAATCTGTTCGTGGCCGGTTTCCTCGGCAGCCCGGCGATGAACGTGCTGCGTGGCACGCTGCAGGGCGATGCCGGTGGTGTGACCGTGGTCGACGGCGAATGGCGTGCACCGCTGGGCCAGGCCACGATCGATCCGGCGTGGCTGCAGAAGCCGATCGCGGTGGGCGTGCGCCCGGAGCACCTGCAACCGGCGGCCGCCGATGATGCGCATGCGTTCATCGCGCGCATCGAAGGCATCGAGCCGGTCGGCAACGAGATCTTCGTGAACCTGAGCAGTGGCCAGCACGCGCTGACCATGCGCGTGGCGCCGCAGTCGCTGCCGGCGGTAGGCGAGCAGATCCGCGTGGCGATCCACCCGCAGGGCCTGCATTTCTTCAACCCGGAAACCGGCGAGCGCCTGTAAGCGGTAGTGCCGGCCGCTGGCCGGCAACCTCAACCAGGCATGGTTGCCGGCCAGCGGCCGGCACTACCATTCCTTCATCCACCGGATTCAGCGCGCCAATCCATCCAGCAGCGGCATGCGCTGCGCGATGGCATCACCGACCTGCAGATCAGCGTCGCTGGCTTCCAGCGGCAGCACCGCCAGTGCCAGGTCGCCGGCCACGCAGGCAATCGTGCCCAGCGCTGCGCCATCCTGCTGCACGCCATCGCCGGCCTGCGCCGGTGCCGCGGTATGCAGCAACTGCACCGCGCGCTTGGCTTTGCCGAGGAAGTGGGTACGGGCGACGATTTCCTGGCCGGGATAGCAGCCCTTCTTCACGCTGTAACCGTTCAGGCGGTCCAACCCCAGCTGCTGCGGGGTCCACACTTCGCGCTGGCTTTCTTGCAGCCGGGGCAGGCCGTAGCGCAGGTCGGCCTGGCGCCAGGCCAGTGCGAAAGAGGCCTCATCGGCTTCACTGCCGGCGGCGAAGGCATCGGCGCTGCCAATGCGCAGGGTCCGCGGCAAGGCGTCGCTGCCCAGGTCCAGCTCCCAGCCGTCACCTGCGGTCTGCGCAATCGCGGCGCCACTGGCGGCCTCGGGTGCGGTGAACGCGCCGGCCACCGCCAGATCGCTGCGCACCTGCACCTTCACCTTTCGGCGGAACACGAAGCGCTGCAGTTGCGACGCAATCGCATCGGCATCGCCGTCGGCCAGCACCAGCATCACGTGGTCGTCCGCCAGTCGAAGCAGCTGGAACACCGCCAGGGTGCGGCCCTTGGCGCTCAGCCAGGCGCTCCACTGCCAGTGCTGCAGGGGCAGGGCGGTGACATCGCTGCTGAACTGGGCGTGGGCAAAGACAGCCGCATCCGGGCCTTGCAGGCTCAGCAGCTGGTGGCCGGGCAGGCGCGGATATCCGACGAAAGCAGGGGGCAGGTTGTCAGGCACGTGAACGAGGTCTAAAATTTGTGCGTTGCGAGACCGAACATGATAGGCCAAACAACCCCCACTCCCGACGACGAATCTGAAGCCCCGCTGGTCCCCGCGGCACCCGTGCCCGTGGAACAGGAAAAAGCAGAGGAATTCGGCGGCCGCGGCGGACTTGATCCGGTGCGGTACGGCGATTGGGAGAAAAACGGACGCTGCATCGATTTCTGATCAGCATTGAGCCAACGCGGCCGCGTGCCGCCCAGCCGAGACAACGAGCCCAGCGAATGGCGACCAGACAACGCCCACTTTCCCCGCACCTTCAGGTGTATCGCTGGCAGATTCAGATGGCCACCTCGATCCTGCATCGAGCCACTGGCGTCTTTCTGTCTGTTGGTGCCCTCATCATCGCCGCCGGCCTGCTGGCCCTGATGATGGGGCCCGAGTCCTGGAACTGCTTCACCGGCCACGCCGGGGCCTGGTATGGCCGCGTGTTCCTGTTCGCGTGGACATGGTCGTTCGCCTATCACCTGTGCAATGGCATCCGCCATGTGGTGCAGGACTTCGCCATCGGCTTCAGCATCCCCGCCTTCATCCGCAGCAGCTGGCTGTCGGTCATCGGCAGCCTGGTGATCACCCTGCTGGTGTGGGCCTATGTGATGTTCGGAGGTGCCGCGTGAGCAAGTTCCGTACCCCGTTGAAGAGCGTGCGTGGCCTTGGCTCGGCCAAGACCGGCACCGAGCACTTCGTGCACCAGCGCCTGACCGCCGCCGCCCTGGTGGCGCTGGGCATCTGGTTCCTGGTCTTCGTGCTGAGCCTGCTGGGCTCGGACTACGCGACCGCCGCCGCCGCCGTGGCCAAGCCTTGGAACGCGGTGCCGCTGATCGGCCTGCTGATCGCCATGTTCTGGCACGCGCAGCTCGGCATGCAGGTCGTGCTGGAAGACTACATCCACGAATCGCTGCTGGCCCTGGTGCTGCAGACCGCGGTGAAGTTCGTCGCCGTGCTCGGCATGATCGTCAGTGTGTTTGCGGTGGGCCGCATCGCCCTCGGCGTTGCCTGAGCCCAGGCACCAACACAGGAATCCAGATTAGATGTCCGCTTACAAGATCACCGAACACAAGTACGACATGGTCGTGGTCGGCGCCGGCGGCGCCGGCCTGCGCGCCACGTTCGGCCTGGCCGCCAAGGGCCTGCAGACCGTGTGCCTGACCAAGGTCTTCCCGACCCGTTCGCACACCGTTGCCGCCCAGGGCGGTATCTCGGCCGCACTCGCCAACATGGGCGAGGACGACTGGCGCTACCACTTCTTCGACACCATCAAGGGTTCGGACTGGCTGGGCGACCAGGACGCCATCGAATACATGTGCCGTGAGGCCATCCCGGCCATCATCGAGCTCGAACACTACGGCGTGCCGTTCTCGCGCACCGCCGAAGGCAAGATCTACCAGCGTCCGTTCGGTGGCATGACCACCAAGTACGGCGAAGGCCCGGCGGCGCAGCGTACCTGCGCGGCGGCCGACCGTACCGGCCACGCGATGCTGCACACCCTGTACCAGCAGTCGCTGAAGCACGATGCGCGCTTCATGATCGAGTACTTCGCGCTCGACCTGATCTTCGACGACGAAGGCGCCTGCCGCGGCGTGCTGGCCCTGGACATGTCCGACGGCACCCTGCACCTGTTCCGCGCCCAGGGCGTGGTGCTGGCCACCGGCGGTTACGGCCGTGCCTACTTCAGCGCCACCTCGGCGCACACCTGCACCGGTGACGGTGGCGGCCTGGCCATGCGTGCCGGCATCGCCATGCAGGACATGGAGTTCGTGCAGTTCCATCCGACCGGCATCTACGGTGCCGGCTGCCTGATCACCGAGGGTGTCCGCGGTGAAGGTGGCATCCTGCGCAACAGCAGCGGCGAGCGCTTCATGGAGCGCTACGCACCGCACTACAAGGACCTGGCCTCGCGCGACGTGGTCAGCCGTTCGATGACCATCGAGATCCGCGAAGGCCGCGGCGTCGGCGAGCACAAGGACCACATCCTGCTCGACCTGACCCACCTCGGCCCCGGCGTGATCGACGAGAAGCTGCCGGGCATCGCAGAAAGCGCCCGCATCTTCGCCGGCGTCGACGTGCACAAGCAGCCGATCCCGGTCATCCCGACCGTGCACTACAACATGGGTGGCATTCCGACCAACTATCACGGCGAAGTCGTGCGCAAGGTCGGCGACAACCCGGATGCCGTGGTGCCGGGCCTGTACGCCATCGGTGAAGCCGCCTGCGTGTCCGTGCACGGCGCCAACCGCCTGGGCTCGAACTCGCTGCTGGACCTGGTGGTGTTCGGTCGTGCGGTGGCCAACCGCTGCGCCGAGACCATCAAGCCGGGCGCTTCGCACAAGCCGCTGCCGGCCGATGCCTGCGACAAGGCGCTGGGCCTGCTGGACAAGCTGCGCCACGCCAACGGCGATACCCCGACCTCGGTCATCCGCGATCGCATGCAGCGCACCATGCAGGCCGACGCGGCGGTCTTCCGCACCAGCCAGACGCTGAAGGAAGGCTGCGAGAAGATGGACAAGATCTTCGACTCGTTCCAGGACGTGAAGGTCTCCGACCGTTCGCTGGTCTGGAACTCGGACCTGATCGAGACCTACGAGCTGAACAACCTGCTGCTCAACGCGGTGGCGACGATCAACTCGGCCGAACAGCGCAAGGAAAGCCGCGGCGCGCATGCGCACGAGGACTATCCGGACCGCGACGACGTCAACTGGCAGAAGCACACCCTGGTCAGCGTCGACGAGAAGGGCAAGTGCAGCTTCGACTACCGTCCGGTGCACATGTACACGTTGACCGACGACGTGTCCGTGGTGCCGCCGAAGCCGCGCGTGTACTGATCCGACCCCGCCTACCATGCAATCCGCGCCCACGGGCGCGGGCCGCCTGAGCCAACGAGAGCAGCCATGGCCGAGTTTTCACTCCCCAAGAATTCCAAGATCACGAAGGGCAAGCACTTCCCCGTCAAGAACGGCGGCAAGAACGTGCGCACCTTCAAGATCTACCGCTGGAGTCCGGACGACGACAGCAACCCGCGCACCGATACCTATGAAGTCGATCTGGACGCCTGTGGCCCGATGGTCCTGGACGCCCTGATCAAGATCAAGAACGAGATCGACCCGACCCTGACCTTCCGCCGCTCCTGCCGCGAAGGTATCTGCGGTTCGTGCGCGATGAACATCGACGGCACCAACACCCTGGCCTGCACCCGAGCCATCTCGGACTGCGGCAAGAAGGAAGTGCCGATCTACCCGCTGCCGCACATGAACGTGGTCAAGGATCTGGTTCCGGACCTGACCCACTTCTACGCGCAGTACGCGTCGATCAAGCCGTGGATCCGCACCCAGACCCCGGCACCGCCGGACCGTGAGCGCCTGCAGTCGCCGGAAGACCGCAAGAAGCTGGACGGCCTGTACGAGTGCATCCTGTGCGCCTGCTGCTCGACCAGCTGCCCGAGCTACTGGTGGAACGGCGAGCGCTACCTGGGCCCGGCGATCCTGCTGCAGGCCTACCGCTGGATCATCGACTCGCGCGATGAGGACACCGGTGCGCGCCTGGACGATCTGGAAGATCCGTTCAAGCTGTACCGCTGCCACACCATCATGAACTGCGCCCGGACCTGCCCGAAGGGCCTGAACCCGGCGCTGGCGATCGCCGAGATCAAGAAGCTGATGATGGAACGCCGCGCCTGATCAGGCCTGGCTGTACCCGGTAGAGCCACGCCACGCGTGGCTGTGCCACCCCAGTAGAGCCACGCCATGCGTGGCTTTGCTGTATCTGGAGAAACACGATGGAAGAAGACGTTCTGCTGAAGAAGCTGCGCTGGCGTTGCCGCCGCGGCATGCGTGAGCTGGACCAGCTGTTCGGCCGTTACCTGGACCACGAATGGAGCACTGCGCCGACCGAAGAGCGCGAGGTTTTCCTGTTCCTGCTCGACTGCGAGGACGATAAGTTGTGGCGCTGGTTCATGGGCTACGAGGCCTGCCCGCATGCGCACGCGATCCCCCTCATGCAGAAGATCCTCGCCCTCAAGCCTTGAGTGGCGCCCCTCGCGGCTGCAGGCTGCCGCCCAGTTGGCGGTGCTGCTGGCTGCGCCCTGGCTGCTGCGTGCATCGGATCTGCCTTCACGGCTGCTGATGCCCGCGGTGGTGCTGGCCTGGGTCATCGGGTTGGCCGAACTGGCCTGGCGCCAGCGCAGGCCACGCGTGCAGGTGCTTCTGCCGGCACCGCCCGAGCCGCTGCAGGTGGCTGGGCAGGACGCCGATGCACCCCAGCTGGTCGTGCGTGGCCCATGGCTGTTGTTGCTCTGGCGTGAGGATCGGCGCCGCCGGCGTCTGCTGTTCTGGCCGGATGTGCTCGATTCCGGGCAGCGACGTGAACTGCGACTGGCCGTGGCCGCACGCGGCGTTTCCCGTCGGCCCCGTACGATGGCACCATAAGCTGAATTGACCGGCGTGCCTGCATGTTCAAACCCATTCCCGTGGCCATTGGCCTGCGCTACCTGCGCGCCAAGCGCCGCAACGGCTTCATCTCCTTCATCTCGATGGCATCGATCCTGGGCATCGCGCTCGGCGTCACGGTGCTGATCACCACCCTGGCGGTGATGAGCGGTTTCCAGAAGGAAATCCGCAGCCGCCTGCTGCAGATGACCGCGCACACCACCATCAGCCGCGACGGCGAGCCGATGCCGGACTGGATGCGCGTGGTCGACATCGCCCGCAAGGACCCGCGTGTGGCGGGTGCCGCGCCGTACATCGAGATCCAGTCGATGATCAGCGGCCCGCGCGTGCAGGGTGCGATCATCCAGGGCATCAATCCGGCGCTGGAGCCGAAGGTGTCGGTGATCGACAAGAAGGTCACCAAGGGCAGCTATGACAGCCTCACGCCGGGCAGCTTCAACCTGCTGCTGGGCAAGGAGCTGGCGATCTGGCTGGGCGTCGATGTCGGTGACCAGGTGCTGGTGACCTTTGCCGAAGTGCAGGGCACGCCTGCCGGCGCCGTGCCGAGGATGAAACGCTTTACCGTCAGCGGCATCTTCGAGGCTGGCTACAACGAGGTCGACCGCGGCGTCGGCTTTGCCAACATGCAGGACCTGGAGCGCGTGCTGCGCAGCGACGGCGCCACCGGCGTGCGCCTGAAACTGCACGACATGGACCGCTCGCTGGAAGTGGGCGTGGACCTGGCGCAGAGCCTTGGTGGTGCGTACCGGGTGAGTGACTGGACCCAGCAGAACGCCAACCTCTACCACTCGCTGCGCATGGAGAAGGTGGTGATGGGCATCCTGCTGTCGCTGATCATCGCCATGGGCGCGTTCAACCTGGTGTCCTCGCAGGTGATGCTGGTCACCGACAAGCAGGCCGACATCGCCATCCTGCGCACGCTGGGCTTGACCCCGGGCGGGGTGATGCAGGTGTTCATGGTGCAGGGCTCGCTGATCGGCATCTTCGGCACGCTGGCCGGCCTGATCGGCGGCATCACCCTGACCCTCAACCTGGAACGCATCCTCGGCGCCATCGAAAGCGTGTTCAACGTCAAGCTGCTGCCGGAGGACGTCTACTACATCACCGGCCTGCCGACCGACATGCAGACCGGCGACGTGGTGGCGATCACCGTGGTCGCGCTGCTGATGAGCTTCCTGGCCACCCTGTATCCCGCCTGGCGGGCAGCACGCACCCAGCCGGCGGAGGCCCTGCGTTATGAATAAGGTCTTCAACCGCGGCGATGAAGTGATCCGCGCCGAAGCACTGGGCAAGACCTACGCCGAAGGGCGCATGCAGACCCCGGTGTTCGATGGCCTGGACCTGACCGTGACCGCCGGCGAAACGGTGGCGATCATCGGTGCTTCCGGTGCCGGCAAGAGCACGCTGCTGCACCTGCTGGGTGGCCTGGACATTCCGACCGCGGGTGAGGTTTACGTGACCGGCCAGCGCATGTCAGCGCTGTCGGACACCGCGCGTGGCCTGCTGCGCAACCAGGCGCTGGGCTTCGTCTACCAGTTCCACCACCTGCTGCCTGAGTTCACCGCGCTGGAAAACGTGATGATGCCGGTGCTGCTGGCCGGTACTGCAGTGGCCGAGGCGAGCAGCCGGGCCACCACGCTGCTGGAAGCGGTCGGCCTCGGTCATCGCCTGGACCACAAGCCGGGCGAGCTGTCCGGCGGCGAACGCCAGCGTGCCGCGGTGGCACGTGCGCTGGTCAATCATCCGGCCTGCGTGCTCGGCGACGAGCCGACCGGCAACCTGGATGACCGCACCGCGGGCACTGTGTTCGAGCTGATGCTGGAACTCAACCGTGCGCGTCATACCAGCCTGGTGCTGGTTACCCACGACCGCAGCCTGGCGCGGCGCCTGGACCGGGTGCTGGAGCTGCGCGAAGGGCGCCTGCACGCATTGGCCCACGCCGACGTCTGAGGCGCTGGGCCCGCTTTGGTAGAAGCCGACCTTGGTCGGCTGCTCTTGCAGGGCAAGCGCCAACCAAGGTTGGCGACTACCGGAATCCCGAGCCTTGGGCCTGCTTGGGGTGACCGCCGACCGGCTGCTGAATGGGGTACTGGCTTTCGCGCCGGCGTTGTCTGCGCAGGCGCATGATGGCGACAGTTCCCCGAGGAGATCGCCATGAAGACCCCGATCCTGATGGCCGGACTCTGCCTGGCGCTGGCCGCCTGCGCGACCACTGGCCGGCTCAGCTCTGCCGAGAAGCTTGACCTGTACCGCGCCCATGCCGGCGCGCCGCAGAACGACATGCAGTTCTTCGGCAGCCTCAATGGCTGGACCGAACTGGGTGACAGCGCACTGGCGGTGTGGACGCGTCCCAGCGAGGCCTATCTGCTGGAGCTGAGAGGCCCCTGCCAGGACCTGCCGTATGCCACCGCCATCGGCCTGACCAGCCAGATGAACCGTGTTTCGGCGCGTTTCGACAAGGTGCTGGTGCGCGACCCCACCGGCGGCCCGCGCATGCCGTGCTTCATCGACAGCATCCGCAAGCTGGACGTGAAGGCGCTACGCGCCTCCGAGCAGGAGCTGCGCCAGGCGCAGGTGCAGGAGCGCGAGGAAAGCACGAAGTAGCGTGGTAGTGCCGGCGGCTGGCCGGCATTACCTGTGTGTCAGGCTTCCGGGGTGAAGCCGGCTGGCTTTTCCGCGTCCTTCTCGAACAGGAACTTGACCAGTTCGCCTTCAAGGAACGCGCGATGCTCCGGCGTGCGCGGCGACAGGCGGTTCTCGTTGATCAGCATGGTCTGGTGCGCCAGCCACGCAGCCCAGGCCTGCTTGCCGATGTTGTTGAAGATGCGCTGGCCCAGTTCGCCGGGGTAGGGCACGAAGTCCAGGCCCTCGGCATCGCGTTGTTCGTACTGGCAGAAGACGGTTCGGGACATGGCACTCACTCGTGGTTGCGGGATTTCTTGGAGGTTCGTTTCGGCGCCTTGATGGTGGCGCCGTCGAGCAGCTTGCGGATCAGTGCCGGCAGGCCCAGCGTGGGCAGCTCGTCGGCGGCAACCCAGCGCAGCGTGGGTTCTTCCACGCGCAGGCCGTGCACCTGCCGCGACAGTACCTGCAGATGCAGCCTGTAGTGGCTGAAGGTGTGCTGCAGTATTGGCAGCTCTTCGGCCTCTTCCAGCGAGCCGTCGACGTGCACGTCGAACCAGTCCTGCAACACGCTGCCGGCATCGGCCTGCGGCAGCGTCCACAGCTGCGCCCAGATGCCGGTGTCCGGCCGCTTCTGCAGCAGCACGCGCTGCTGGGGGTCGCGCAGCAGCAGGGCCACCGCTTCCCGTTCGGGCAGGGTCTTGCTGGGTTTGGGTGTCGGCAGTTCGGTGGTGCGGCCTTCGCGGCGCGCCACGCAGTCGTCCTGCAGCGGGCAGATCACGCAGGCGGGTCTGGCACGGCTGCACACCGTCGCGCCCAGGTCCATCTGCGCCTGGGTGTAGTCAGCCATGCGCCCATTCGGCACCTGCGCCACGTGCGCCTCGGCGATCGCCCACAGCTGCTTCTCGATGGCCGGCAGCCCGGGGAAACCCTCGATGCCGTGGTAACGGCTGAGCACCCGCTTGACGTTGCCATCGAGGATCGCGAACGGGTCGTTCCAGGCCTGGCTGAGGATCGCACCGGCGGTGCTGCGGCCGATGCCGGGCAGCGCATGCAATGCATCGAAATCACGCGGCAGGTCGCCGTCGTGCAGTTCCACGCAGCGCTTCGCAGCGGCATGCAGGTTGCGTGCGCGGGCGTAGTAGCCGAGCCCGGCCCACTGCGCCATCACCGCGTCGTTGCTGGCGGCGGCGAGGTCGGGCAGGGTCGGGAAGTGCTGCAGGAACCGCTGGAAATACGGGATGACCGTACTCACCTGGGTCTGCTGCAGCATGATTTCCGACAGCCAGACCCGATAGGGGCTGCGCGGGTGCTGCCAGGGCAGGTCGTGGCGGCCGTGGTCGTCGAACCAGTGCAGCAGGCGGGCGACGAAACCGTCTTCCCGGGCAGTCTTGGCGCTGGCGTGCGGCTGGCGGGGCATCGGTGTTCCAGAGAGGCAGCCACCCGTGGGGTGACTCTACTGGATTGCAGTAGAGCCACGCCATGCGTGGCTGCACGGTGTATCAGGCGCCCAGCGCTTCGGGCAGCAGGGCGTCGACGAAAGCTTCCGGGTCGAACACGCGCAGGTCTTCCGGGCGCTCGCCGATGCCGGCGAAACGGATCGGAATGCCGAACTCGCGGGCCAGTGCGAACACCACGCCGCCCTTGGCGGTGCCGTCCAGCTTGGTCACTACCAGGCCGGTCACGTTCACTGCGGCATTGAACTGGCGCAGCTGCGACAGCGCGTTCTGGCCAGTGGTGCCGTCGATCACCATCAGCACTTCGTGCGGGGCGGTGGGGTCGATCTTGCCGAGCACGCGGCGGATCTTGCCCAGCTCGTTCATCAGGCCGGATTGGGTGTGCAGGCGGCCGGCGGTATCGGCGATCAGCACCGAGGTGCCACGGGCCTTGCCGGCCTGGAGCGCGTCGAATGCCACCGAAGCGGCATCGGCGTTCTGCCCCTGCGCGACCACGGCCACGCCGTTGCGCTCGCCCCAGGCCTGCAGCTGGGCCACGGCGGCGGCGCGGAAGGTGTCGCCGGCGGCCAGCATCAGGCTGTGGCCATCGTCCTTGAAGCGCTTGGCCAGCTTGCCGATGGTGGTGGTCTTGCCGACGCCGTTGACGCCGACGGTGAGCACCACGAAGGGCTTGGCGTTGCGGTCGATCACCAGCGGCTTGGCCACCGGCTGCAGGATTGCGATCAGCTCGGCGCGCAGCGCGGCCAGCAGCGCATTGGCGTCGGCGAACTCGCGCGATTTCATGCGCTTGCGCAGGCCCTCGACCAGGTCGGTGGTGGCACCCACGCCGACGTCGGCAGTGATCAGTGCGGTTTCCAGCTCGTCCAGCAGGTCGTCGTCAAGCTTGGGGTTGCGCGAGAACAGGCCACCGAAGCTGCGCGCGATGACGCTGTTGCGCAGGCGTTCGCGCCAGCCGGGCTTGCCGGCAGGCGCCGGAACGGCGTCGACCGAGGCGGCGGCAGGCAGGTCGTCGGAGACCGGTGCCGGGGGCGGTGCAGGAGCGGGTTCCGGCAGCGGCGCAGGCACCGGCTCGGTGGTTGGGGCAGCGACAGAGGCGACGTCGATCTGCGTGATCGGGGCCGGGGCCGGGGCAATGGGGGCCGGGACGGCCGGGACCACCGGAGCGGGAGCCACCGGGGTGGGTTCGACCATTACCGGGGCGACCGCTGCCGCGGGCGGCTCAGCGGGGGCAGGTGCGGCCGGCGCAGCTACCGGCGCGGGTTCCTTGTCCTCGACCGGCGCGGCCGACGGGAATGCCGCCGCCAGCTCTTCAGCCGAGTAGTGCTGGGTCTTGGGAGCCTCCGTTGCGGGGGCATCCTGGGGCTTCTTGCGGCGGAAAAAACTGAGCATTGGCAAAAGGCGCTGAAATCAGAGGGATATGCTACCACTCGGGCCTGTCGGGCCGATGTGGACTCAAGGTCGCGGTCCACCGGCCGTTAACTGGTCCGGAGGGCTGCGCAAGGCGGCCCGGAGACCGCCATGAACAACGTGATGGGAATCGCCCTCAGCGGGATGCGTGCGGCCCAGCAGGGCGTGCAGGTGGCCGCGCACAACGTGGCCAACCTGGCGACCCCGGATGCCCAGCACCTGCAGTTGCAGCGCAATACCACCGAGCAGGGTGGGGTGCAGGCTTCGGTGACGTCCACCGGCGCCGATGCCGGCGCGCCGCTGGGTGATCTGCTGGCCGCAAAAGCCGAGGTCGTGGCCTTCGCCGCCAATGCCGCGGTGATCCGCCGCCAGGACCAGATGTTGGGTTCGCTGCTGGATCGCGAGGTCTGAGCCGCCCGGCTTGGGTGGGTGTCAACCTTGGTTGACACGCTCGACGCCCTGGTAGGTGCCAACCTTGGTTGGCACGCTTTTGGGGCGCCAACCAAGGTTGGCCTCTGCCAGGGCAGCAGTGCCAACCAAGGTTGGCACCTACCAGAGCTTCGCCGGGCCATGCCCGGCGACCACCCTGTCGATCAGGCGGACAGCTCCAGCAGCAGCTTGTTCAGGCGCGCCACGTAGGCGCCCGGATCCTTCAGGCTGTCACCGGCGGCCAACGCAGCCTGGTCGAACAGCACCCGGCCGAGGTCGTCGAAACGCGCGCCATCGGCTTCGGCATCGAGCTTGGCGATCAGCGGGTGGCCCGGGTTGATCTCCAGCACCGGCTTGCTGTCCGGCACCTTCTGCCCGCTGGCTTCCAGGATCTGGCGCATCTGCAGGCCCAGGTCCTGTTCGCCGATGGCCAGCACCGCCGGCGAATCGGTCAGGCGGTGCGAGACGCGCACTTCGGCCACGTCATCGCCCAGCACCGTCTTCAGGCGCTCGACCAGGCCCTGCTTGTCCTTGGCCGCCGCTTCCTGCTCCTGCTTGTCGGCCTCGCTTTCCAGCGCGCCCAGGTCGAGGTCGCCACGGGCGATGTCGACGAAGCCCTTGCCATCGAAATCGGTCAGGTAGCCCATCAGCCACTCATCGATGCGGTCGGTCAGCAGCAGCACTTCCACGCCCTTCTTGCGGAACACTTCCAGGTGCGGGCTGTTGCGCACCTGGCTATAGCTCTCGCCGGTCAGGTAGTAGATCTTGTCCTGGCCTTCGGTCATGCGGCCGAGGTAGTCGGCCAGCGACACGGTCTGCGCATCGCCGTCGCCACGGGTGGAGGCGAAGCGCAGCAGGCCGGCCACCTTCTCGCGGTTGTTGTAGTCCTCGGCCGGGCCTTCCTTCAGTACCTGGCCGAATTCCTTCCAGAACGTGGCGTACTGCTCCGGCTTGTCGGTGGCCAGCTTCTCCAGCATGTCCAGCGAGCGCTTGGTCAGCGCCGCCTTCATCGAATCGATGACCGGACCGGACTGCAGGATCTCGCGCGAGACGTTCAGCGACAGGTCGTTGGAATCGACCACGCCCTTGATGAAGCGCAGGTACAGCGGCAGGAACTGCTCGGCCTGGTCCATCACGAACACGCGCTGCACGTACAGCTTCAGGCCCTTGGGCGCATCGCGGTGGTACAGGTCGAACGGTGCGCGGCCGGGCACGTACAGCAGCGAGGTGTACTCCAGCTTGCCCTCGACCTTGTTGTGGCTCCACGCCAGCGGGTCGCTGTGATCGTGCGCGACGTGCTTGTAGAACTCGGTGTACTCGGCGTCGCTGATCTCGGTGCGCGGGCGGGTCCACAGCGCGCTGGCGCGGTTGACGGTCTCCCACTCACCGGCGGCGCCTTCTTCGCCCTCCTTCGGCATCTGGATCGGCAGGCCGATGTGGTCCGAGTACTTCTTGAGGATGCTGCGCAGGCGCCAGCCATCGGCGAAGTCGTGCTCGCCGTCCTTCAGGTGCAGCACGATGCGGGTGCCGCGCTCGGCCTTGTCGACGGTGGCGACGTCGAAATCGCCTTCGCCGCGCGAGGTCCAGCGCACGCCTTCGCCTGCAGCCAGGCCGGCGCGGCGCGAGGTCACTTCCACTTCGTCGGCGACGATGAAGGCGCTGTAGAAGCCGACGCCGAACTGGCCGATCAGCTGCGAATCCTTCTTCTGGTCGCCGGACAGCTGGCGCAGGAAGTCGCCGGTGCCGGACTTTGCAATCGTGCCGAGGTGGGCGATGGCTTCGGCGCGGCTCATGCCGATGCCGTTGTCTTCGATGGTGATGGTGTGGGCGGTGGGGTCGAAGCTGATGCGCACGCGCAGCTCGCTGTCGCCTTCCAGCAGGGCCGGCTGGGTCAAGGCCTCGAAACGCAGCTTGTCGGCGGCATCGGCGGCGTTGGAGACCAGCTCGCGGAGGAAGATTTCCTTGTTGGAGTACAGCGAGTGGATCATCAGCTGCAGCAGCTGCTTGACTTCGGTCTGGAAGCCAAGGGTTTCGGTCTGGGTGGTCTCGGTCATCGATAAGGCTCCGTGTGCAATGCCGCGCCAGCGCGTGCGGCCTCGCCAAGGGGTATGGCTGATTGTCCCGAAATCAAGGGGTTGTTCTGGCAGGGCTGCGCCCTGCACCCGCCGAGGCCAGAGCAGCAGCAACAGCAACAGCAACAGCCGGCTCTTGGCTGTCTGTTGGTTAGGCGGGGCGGTGTGGGTTGGCAGGACACGCCGTAAACCCGTCCATGGGGGCTCGATGGCGCCATCCATGGCGCCAACGGTCCTGCCAACCCACACCGCCCCGCCTCTGACAGATTTCGCGCGGTTGTTGGTAGGCGTCGACCTTGGTCGACACCTCTGTCAGATATCGAAATAAAACTGGGGTCAGATCCGTTTTCCGCAGGAAAACGGATCTGACCCCAAGAGCCGTTCCGACAGATCGCAGAAAACTGTCGAAGGCGGGGTGGGTCCGGTTGAGGGGGCGTGAGCCGCATGGATGCGGCGACCGAGCTTACATGGACGTACTTGCAGCGTCCCCCTCGACCGGACCCACCCCGCCATCCCACAGGAAGCCAGCTTTTGACGTTGACGTTGCTGTGGCTTCTGCGGGTGCCGGGCGCCGCCCGGCCGAACTACAATCCCGCTCATGCTGAAATTCTCGAATACCTCCCGCCGGGGGCGCCGATGAGCGGCCGTGGGGGCAATGACGGCCAGGTCCGCATCATCGGCGGACGCTGGCGCAATACCCGCCTGCCGGTGCCGACCCTGCCGGGCCTGCGGCCCAGCAGCGACCGCGTACGCGAAACCCTGTTCAACTGGCTGATGCCCAGGCTCGGCGGGGCCCGGGTGCTGGATCTGTTCGCCGGCAGTGGCGCGCTGGGGCTGGAGGCGGTCTCGCGCGGTGCCGCCCACGCCACCCTGGTCGAGCGCGATGCGCAGCTGGGACGTAATCTGACCGCCGCAGTGACCAAGCTGCAGGCCAGCGACCAGATCAGCGTCGTGCAGGCCGATGCCCTGCGCTGGCTGCAGGGCGCGCCGGCGCAGCAGGCCGATCTGGTCTTCATCGACCCGCCGTTCGCCGACGGCCTGTGGCAGGACGTGCTGGCCCAGCTCCCGCGGCATCTGGCCGCCGATGCCTGGCTGTACCTGGAATCGCCGGCCGGCCACGTGCCGGTGCTGCCGCCGGACTGGCTGCTGCACCGCGAGGGCGGCACCCGCGAGGTGCGCTTTGCCCTGTACCGCCGCGCCACTGCTACACTTTGACCTCATCTGAACATCTGCATCCGCCCATGACCGTGGCCAACCGCCGCATTGCCGTCTACCCCGGCACGTTCGATCCGATCACCAACGGTCACATCGACCTGGTGAGCCGTGCCGCGCCGCTGTTCGAAAAGGTCGTGGTCGGCGTGGCGCAGAGCCCGTCCAAGGGCCCGGCGCTGCCGCTGGAGCAGCGCGTGCAGCTGGCGCGTGGCGCGCTGGCCCACCACAGCAACGTCGAGGTCATCGGCTTCGATACCCTGCTGGCGCATTTCGTACGTTCGGTCCAGGGCGGGGTGCTGCTGCGCGGCCTGCGCGCGGTGTCCGACTTCGAGTACGAGTTCCAGATGGCCAGCATGAACCGGCACCTGATCCCCGAGGTCGAGACCCTGTTCCTGACCCCGGCCGAGCAGCACAGCTTCATTTCGTCCTCGCTGGTCCGCGAGATCGCGCGCCTGGGTGGCGACGTGTCCGGCTTCGTGCCGGCCGCGGTGCTCGAAGCCCTGCGCAAGGTCCGCGAAGCGAAGTCGGCACAGTCGTAAGCCCCGCTGTACCCGCACCCCATTACGTACAACACCACGCACCATTCCGGGAGGAAACCCATGAACACCACCATGCGCGCGATGCTGATCGCTTCGTTGGCCCTGGCCTTCACCGCCTGCAAGAAGGAAGAGGCCGCTCCGGTCGACGAAGCCAAGCAGGCCCTGGTCGCTCCGTCCAAGGACGACGATGCAGGCTGGAAGAAGTACCTGCAGGAAGTGGCGATCCAGAACATGGGCAACATCACCAACAGCCCGTTCCTGTACTACCTCTCGCCGGAATCGGACCCGGACTTCCAGGCCAAGTACGAGCGCCAGACGGAGAGCGCGACCCAGGCCGTGGCCCGTGGCGTGCAGCCGGGCAACATGCTGGCCTTCGGTTCGTCGGCCTCGGGCAAGATGGCTGACATGATCCAGGCCGTGTTCAAGGACGTGTCGCCGGATTCGATGAAGGGCGTGCGCGTCGTCTTCATCGGCCAGTCGGCCGACAACGCCCGCGTACAGGCTGCGATCCAGCCGACCGGTGCCGAGTACATTTTCGTCGAAGCCAAGTAATACCGAGCCATGGCGGCCATGCTCCGGCATGGCCCGGGCGGCGTCCTGCAAGGGCGCCGCTGATGACCTGACCGGCCCGCGCGCCCGCGCTGGCCGGTCCTTTGTCCCAGGGCGCGGGCGAGGAGTATCGCCGTGTCGCTGAAAATCAACGAGCTCTGCGTCAACTGCGACGTATGCGAGCCGGCCTGCCCGAACCAGGCCATTGCGATGGGTGAAACCATCTACGTGATCGACCCTGCGCGCTGCACCGAATGCGTGGGTCATTTCGACGAGCCACAGTGCGTGGTCGTCTGCCCGGTCGAGTGCATCGACCCGGACCCGGAGATCGTGGAAACGGAAGACCAGCTGCTGGCCAAGCTGCGCCAGCTGCAGCACGATCACCCCGAACTCTACGCGGAGCCCCCATCCGAATGAAGACGCTGATCGTCCGCCCCCTGTTGCTGCTCGGCCTGCTGCTGAGCCCGATTGCCTGGGCCGACAGCCCGGCGCGTGCCGAGCGCCCCGATGGCGCGGCCATTGCCAGCGGCCATGCGCTGGCCACCCAGGCGGGCATCGACATCCTGGCGCAGGGCGGCAACGCCTTCGATGCCGCGGTGGCGGTATCGTCCACGCTGGCGGTGGTCGAGCCGATCAGTTCCGGCCTGGGCGGCGGTGGCTTCTTCCTGCTGCACGACGCGGCTACCGGCAAGGATGTGATGCTGGATGCGCGCGAGACCGCACCGGCCGCTGCGACCCCGCAGGCGTTCCTCGACAAGCAGGGCAACCTCGACCGTGACCGCTCGGTCAACGGTGCCTGGTCGGCCGGTATTCCTGGTCTGCCCGCAGCGCTGGTCGAGCTGTCGGCCAAGCACGGCAAGCTGCCATTGGCGACCTCGCTGCAGCCGGCGATCCGCATCGCGCGCGAAGGCTTCCCGGTGTACGAGCGCATGGCCAAGGGCTATGCCTCGCGCCGTGAAGTGATGGAGCGCTATCCCGGAACGCGCGAGGTCTACCTGCGCAACGGCAAGCCGATCGCCAGCGGTGACCTGTTCAAGCAGCCGGAGCTGGCACAGACGCTGGAGCGCCTGGCCGCAGGTGGTTTCGATGGCTTCTACAAGGGCCAGACCGGAACGCTGTTGCTGGCCGGCGTGAAGCAGGCCGGCGGCAAGTGGACCGCTGAAGAGCTGGCCGGTTACCGCGTGAAGCAGCGCGAGCCGATCGTGTTCAACTACAACGGCTGGAAGATCACCACCGCGCCGCCGCCGTCGTCCGGTGGCATCGCGCTGGCCAGCATGCTGCAGATCCTGGAGGGCTGGGATATCAAGAAGATGGACCCGGCGCACCGCACCCACCTGGTGGTGGAGTCGATGCGTCGCGCCTACCGCGACCGCACCTTCTTCCTCGGCGATCCGGACTTCGTGCAGATCCCGCAGAAGGTGCTGACCAGCAAGGACTATGCACAGGGCCTGCGGGCGACCATCCATCCGGAGAAGGCCACGCCCAGCGACCTGCTGTCGGGCAACCCGACGCCGCTGGAAGACGACGAGACCACGCACTTCTCGATCATCGACCGCGACGGCAACCGCGTCGGCGCCACCCAGACCGTCAACCTGCTGTACGGCTCGGGGCTGATTCCCAAGGGCACCGGCGTGCTGCTGAACAACGAGATGGACGACTTCGCGCTGAAGCCGGGCACGCCCAATGCGTTCGGCGTGATGGGCTATGAAGCCAATGCGCCGAAGCCAGGCAAGCGCATGCTCAGCTCGATGACGCCGACCTTCATGGAGAACGCCGACAAGGTGGTGGTGCTGGGCACCCCGGGTGGCAGCCGCATCATCACCATGGTGCTGCTGGGCATCCTCGGCTACGACGACGGCCTGGATGCGCAGCAGGTTGCCGCACTGCCGCGCTACCACCACCAGTGGCTGCCGGACCTGATCGAAGCCGAGGACGATGCGTTCGACGCGGCGACGGTGAAGCAGCTGCAGGCGATGGGCCACAAGATCGACCTGCCCGGCGATGTCGCCGCAGGCGGCCGTGGGTCCAGTCACGTGTGGGGCAACCTGCAGACCGTGGAATGGGACCGCAAGACGAACACGCTGTTCGGCGGCAGCGATCCCCGTAACCCGGTGGGCAGCGCCCAGGTCGTACCAGCACGCTGATACGGTAGCGCCGGCCGCTGGCCGGCAATCTGGCAGATCCTTGAAACCCCGCCTTTGCCGGCGGGGTTTTCAGTTTCCTTTCTAGCGATTATTTAACGAGCCGGCGCCGATAATCGACACATGAAACTCTGGTCTATTCGTGGAAACTCGCAGCGCCTTGATGGCGGCGCGATGTTCGGCAACGCGCCGCGTGCGTTGTGGGAAAAATGGGCGGCACCTGACGAGCTCAATCGCATCGAGCTGGCCTGCCGTGCGCTGCTTGCCAGCCCGCTGGAAGGCAAGACGGTGCTGTTTGAAACCGGCATCGGTGCATTCTTCGATCCGCGCATGCGTGAGCGCTATGGCGTGCAGGAAAGCCAGCACGTGCTGATCGATTCGTTGCGCGAAGCCGGCTTCGAGCATGAAGACATTGACGTGGTGGTACTCAGCCACCTGCACTTCGATCATGCCGGTGGACTGCTGGCGGCGTGGAGCGAAGGACGCGAGCCGGAACTGCTGTTCCCCAATGCGACCTATGTGGTTGGTGCACAGCACTGGCAGCGCGCCCTGCAGCCGCACCCGCGCGATCGGGCCAGCTTCATTCCGGAGCTGCCTGGGCTGCTACAGGCCAGTGGTCGCCTGGAAGTGGTGGACGGGGAGTACTCGAAGGCGCTCGGCCGCAGCGTGCGCTTCAGCTACAGCGACGGGCATACGCCAGGGTTGATGTTGGCCGAGATCGTCGGTCACGCGCATGCCGGCGAGGGGGCGCATGGTGGCGTGGTGTTCTGTGCCGATCTGATTCCCGGGCGTTCATGGGTGCACGTGCCGATCACCATGGGCTACGACCGCAACGCCGAGCTGCTGATCGACGAGAAGCGGCAGTTCCTTGAAGACAAGCTGGCGCGCAACGTGCGGTTGTTCTTCACCCACGATCCGCAGGTGGCGCTGGCGCAGCTGGGCCGTGACGACAAGGGGCGTTTCGTGACCCTGCACGAACAGGGCGAGCTGAAGGCGCGCGCCCTCGGTTGATGAAAAGGCCGGGCAATGCCCGGCCTTCGTGTGCGGGTAGATCCACGCCATGCGTGGATGGCGTTCTACCCGGACGTGATTGCTACGACGCCTTCAGGCAGCTGCTCATGAAGGTCTTGCGCGCATCACCGGCCAGCTTCTTGGCGCCGGCGTCGGCGTTGCACTTGCGCATGCGTTCCTGCTGTGCATTGACCGGCTTGGCGTCGGCGGCATGGCCACTGAGGCAGGAGCTCTGCGCGGTCTTGTAGGCATCGCCCTTCAATCCCTTGTTCTTGGCCGAGCATTCGGCCATGCGCTGCTGCTGCGGTGTGGTGGCGTTGGCCGCCAGGGGCAGGCTGACCAGCAGGACGGCGGCCAGCAGGAAAGAGGCTTTCATCGGTGTGCTCCAAGCGGTGGCGGGTGCGCGGAGCATTCGCTTCCACACGGCAAGGCCACGTGAAGAATCGCGGTTCGGCCATGACCGCTTGCATCGGCATTCAGATCGGCGTATTACTTAGCCATATGGGTAAGTATGATCCCGCCATCCAGGAAATCTTCCACGCGTTGGCCGACCCGACCCGTTGCGCGATCGTGGCCGCGCTGGGGCAGGGGCCGCGCACGGTGTCGATGCTGGCCGAGCCGTTCGAGATGGCCTTGCCCTCGCTGATGAAACATCTGGCTGTGCTGGAACGCAGCGGCGTGGTGCGCAGCCACAAGCAGGGGCGCATACGCACCTGCGAACTGGTGCCGGCGCGGCTGGGCCAGGCCGAGCAATGGCTGGCCGAACAGCGTGCCATGTGGGAGGCGCGCGCCGACCGCATGGTCGATTTCGTCGAATCCCTTCACCGACAGGAGCAGGCCCATGGCCGCAGACGCAGGTAACAACCCCGACACTGATCTGGTCATCAGCCGTGTGCTCAACGCACCGCGCGCCGCCTTGTGGCGTGCGTGGACCGACCCGGAACTGCTGCGCCAGTGGTGGTGCCCGAAGCCCTGGACCACCGAGGTGCGTGCATTCGACCTGCGCCCCGGCGGGGCCTTCCACACCTTCATGCAGGGCCCTGATGGCGGCAGCAGTGACAATCCGGGCAGCTTCCTGGAGATCGTGCCGCAGCAGCGCCTGGTGTTCACCTCGATGCTGGGGCCAGGCTGGCGACCGCAGTCACCGTGGCTGGGCTTCACCGCCGTCATCACCATGGAGGACGAGGGGCCGGGCTGCCGCTACACCGCGCGGGTGATGCATCCGGACAAGGCCCTGCGTGACCAGCATGAGCAGCTGGGCTTCTTCGACGGCTGGAACACCGTCATCGGCCAGCTGGAAGCCTTCGCAGCCGGCCTGTAGGCCGGCATCCGGGATGGGGTCAGAGCCCTTTCGGCACGAAAGGGCTCTGACCCCGGTTCGGCGGTTCAGCCGACGCGGGTACCGAAGATGCGGTCGCCGGCATCGCCCAGGCCCGGCAGGATGTAACCCTTGTCGTTGAGCTGGGCATCGATGGCCGCGGTGTAGATCTCCACGTCCGGGTGCACAGCCTTGACCGCTTCGATGCCTTCCGGCGCGGCCACCAGGAAGATGCCCTTGATGCGGCGGGCACCGGCCCGCTTGAGCATGTCGATGGTGGCGATCAGGGTGCCGCCGGTGGCCAGCATCGGGTCCAGGATCAGCGCGTCGCGCTCTTCCAGGCGGCCGGTCAGGCGCTCGAAGTAGGGCACTGGCTGCAGGGTTTCCTCATCACGCTGCAGGCCGACCACGCTGACGCGTGCTGCCGGGATCAGCGACAGCACGCCGCTGAGCATGCCCAGGCCGGCGCGCAGGATCGGCACCACGGTGATCTTGGCACCGGCGATGCGCTGCACGGTGACCGGGCCGGCCCAACCGGGCAGGGTGTGCGGCTCGGTGTCCAGGTCGGCAGTGGCCTCGTAGGCCAGCAGGGTGCCGAGCTCGTTGGCCAGTTCGCGGAAATCCTTGGTGCTGAGCGCGGCATTGCGCATCAGGCCGATCTTGTGCTGCACCAACGGGTGGCGCACTTCGACGATCTTCATGGTCGGGAAGGGGAAAAGGAGAGAGGGCGCCATTTTGCCGGATCGGCGGGCCGAACCCCAAACCGGGCCGTGGCCCTGGTACGCGAAATGTGCAGATGCATGTCATTGCCATGCAACCTTGCGGACATACCGTGCAGACCCATTCTTAACAGGAATGGGGATTCCCAGTGCATATCAAGACTCCGTTGGCCGTTGCCATCACCCTGACCCTGGCGATGGGGGCCGCAGCACCGCTGCAGGCCGCCGGGCAGCAGGCGATTGCCGCCACCGGCGCCGTGGCCGCCGATGCGGTCGATCTGGACCGCATCGAAGTGCGCGCCCAGCTCGAGGCGCAGATCCGTGCGGTCGACCTCAAGCGCAGCAGCAACGCGATCGAAGACGCGGTGTCGTCCGATGCCCTGGGCCAGTACCCGGACAAGAACGTGGCCGAGTCACTGCAGCGCCTGCCGGGCATCAGTGTGACCCGCGACCAGGGCGAAGGCCGCTACGTGGTCGTGCGCGGACTGGATGCCAACCTCAACAGCGTCAGCGTCGACGGCATCGCCATCGGCACCCCGGACAACTCCAGCCGCGCCGCACCGATGGACGTGATCCCGTCCGATTCGACCGAGCGCCTGCGCGTGGTCAAATCGCCGACCCCGGACATGCCGGGTGATGCCATCGGTGGCGCGATCCTGGTCGAGACCGCTTCGGCGTTCGATCGTGATGGCCGCAGCCTGCGCGCCAAGATCGAAGGCAGCCACCAGCAGCTTTCGGGCGAGACCAGCCCGAAGGCCGCCTTCAACTACAGCGAAGTGTTCAACAACACCTTCGGCATCGCCGCCGGCGTGAACTACCAGAAGCGGACGTTCGAATCGGACAACAGCGAAGTGGAATACGGTGATGTCAGCGGCAACAAGGATCTGACCACCACCCGTCCAGGCGAAATCACCGCGCTGAACCTGCAGAACCGCAAGTACGAGATCGAGCGCAAGCGCATCGGCGCCAACCTCAATCTCGACTGGCGCCCGAACGAGGACAGTCGCTACTACCTGCGCACGCTGTACAGCCAGTTCGACGATGCCGAAACCCGCCAGCGCGTGATCTTCAACTTCAACAACGCCGACATGATCGCCACCGGCACCGACCAGTATCGACTGGCCGGCATGCCGAAGGATTCGATCGACAAGCGCATGCGCTACCGCACCAAGGAAGAGAACACCTTTGCCGCCAGCCTCGGTGGCGAGAACACGCTGACCGACGCGGTGCTGGACTACAAGATCGGCTATACCCGCACCGAAGAACGCGTGGACGACGAGATCGAGTCGCGCTTCAAGCTCAACGGCAAAGCCTTCAATGGCACGTTGGACCAGCGCAGCCGCCTGCCCACCTACACCTTCGACAACGACCAGTGGCTGGACAACGCCAACTACAAGTTCGATCGTGTGGTGGCCAAGCCGAAGAAGGTGGACGACGAGGAGCGCAGCGCGCAGGTCAACATCCGCTTCGACGGCGACAACAGCAGCTACAAGTTCGGCCTGCTCGGCCGCTGGCGCGACCGTGACGTGAACGTCGATGAGGCGTCGCTGCGCGTGGGCCCGGCGATCAAGCTCAGCGACTGGACCACCGGTTCGCCGGAACACCGCCATGGCCTGATGGGGCAGGGCATGGACTCTTCGGCGATGCGCAGCTACTGGTCGCAGCACAGTGGCGAGTACAGCGCCCGTCCGCAGGACGTCGGTGGCAACGCCGCGACGTCTCTGGAAGGCGACTACACCGCGCGCGAAGACGTGTTCGCCAGCTATGCGATGGGCACCTGGGACATCGGTGCGCTGCGCGTGATCGGCGGCGTGCGTGTGGAGAACACCCGCTTCAGCGCCACCGGCAATCGCGTGGACGTGGCCAAGGACGGGCGCTCCTACACCGCGACCCGGGTCACCGCCAGCAAGAGCTACAACAACGTACTGCCGGGGCTGCACCTGCGTTACGACGCCAGCGACGACTGGGTGTTCCGCTTCGCCGCCAACAAGACGGTGGCCCGCCCGGGCTTCGGCGATGCCTCGCCGCGCATTGGCCTGGCCCGCAACGACAATGAAGTGCGCCTGGGCAACCCGGAGCTGGATCCGTACGAGTCGACCAATATCGACCTGTCGGTGGAGAAGTACATCGGCGACAGCGGCATCCTCTCGCTGGGCGTGTTCCACAAGTCGATCGACGGCTACATCGTGCAGGTCCGACAGGGCGGCACCGACGGCATCTACGACGGCCTGCCGGTGGTGACCTCGATCAATGGCGACAAGGCCAAGGTGCGCGGCGCCGAATTCAACTGGCAGCAGCAGCTGTCGTTCCTGCCGACCGGCTGGGATGGCCTGCTGGTGGGTGCCAGCGGCACCTGGCTGGACACTGATTTCGACCCGGGCCTGGCCAAGCGCGCCGGTGAGGACTTCACCCTGCCGCGTGCCTCGAAGAACGTGTACAGCGCGCACATCGGCTATGAGAAGTACGGACTGAGCACCCGTGTGGCGGCCGTGCACCGCAGTGAGTATCTGGATACCCTTGGTGCCGGCCGTGCCTTCGATATCTTCGTTGCGCCGAACACCCAGCTCGATTTCTCGCTGGACTACAAGTTCACCCCGCGGGTGAGCATGTATTTCGAAGCACAGAACCTGCTGGACAAGCCGCTTGAGCTGTACCAGGGCACGCGCTCGCGCACCCTGCAGATGGAAGAATACGGTCGTACCTACGCGCTCGGCCTGAAGGTGGCACTGTGATGGGGCGTGGCATCACCGTCCTGGCGGTCGCGCTCGCGGCGACCCTGGCCGCCGGCTGCACGCCGGCGACCAGCAACGATCCGGCCGCGGCCCCCACGGCAGCGAAAGCCGGGGGCGCGCGCACGGTGACCACCATCGCCGAAGCCTTCCTGTCACCGATGACCCCGGCCGACAACATCGACTCGCCGGCGGCCTGGCGCGCGCCGGACGGCGCGCTGTGGCTGATCGCCACCGCCAAGGCCACCGACAAGCTGGTGGTCTACGACGGCAGCACCGGCCAGCACCTGCGTGACGTCGGCAGCAGCGGCACCGCACCGGGGCAGTTCGACCGCCCAAACGGCATCGCGGTGATCGACGACCTGCTGTGGATCGTGGAGCGCGACAATCACCGCGTGCAGGTGCTGAGCCTGCCGGACTTCGCGCCGCTGGCGACGTTCGCTGCGGACGACCTGCGCAAGCCGTACGGGCTGTGGGTCGACCGCCGTGCCGATGGCTACAGCGTCTACGTCACCGATTCCTGGGACAACGGCGAGGATGCGCAGGGGCGTGACATCCTGCCGCCGCTGGCCGAGCTGGACAAGCGCGTACGCCAGTACCACGTGACCCGCGACGGCGCGAAGGTCGAGGCGAAGCTGGTGGCCAGCATCGGCGATACCACCGAAGCCGGTGCGCTGCGCGTGGTCGAGTCGATCTGGGGCGACCCCGAGAACGACCGACTGCTGATCGCCGAAGAGGACGAGAGCTACGCCAGCGAGTTCAAGGTCTACACCCTGGCCGGACGCTTCACCGGCACCACGTTCGGCCGCGACGTGTTCAAGGCGCAGGCCGAAGGCGTGACCCTGCGCACCTGCGGCAAGGACGGCTGGTGGATCACCACCGAGCAGGGCAAGCAACGCAGCGTGTTCCACCTGTTCGACCGGCATACGCTGAAGCCGGTCGGCGCGTTCCAGGGCAACACCGTGGCCAACACCGATGGCATCTGGATGATGCAGCAGCCCAGCACGCGTTTCCCGCACGGTGCGCTGTATGCGGTGCATGACGACCAGGGCGTGGTGGCCTTCGACTGGGAGAGCATCGCCAAGCAGCTCGCGCTGCCGCTGGAGTGTGGCGCATGAGCCGGCAGTGCGTGATGCGCGCGCTGGCGCTGGGCCTGCTGCTGGCGTTGCCGTCGCTGTCGTTCGCGGCGGCCGAGCCGAATACCCAAGTGCCGGCGGGCAGCCGCCACTACGCAGCGACGACGGTGCCGGACCGCATCGTCGCCTCGCCGGCGGTGGATCCCAGCCACGGTTTCGCCGTGGCCTGGCGTACCGATGGCAGCGTGCAGGCGCCGCTGCTGGAAATCGCCCTGGCCGGGGATTCGCCGGCCATCGAGGGCATCCGCCAGGTGCGCGCAACGACCCGCGCGCTGCAGACGGAGAACGGGTTGTCGCATCACCATCGTGCCGACATCAGCGGCCTGCAGCCGGACACCCAGTACGTCTACCGCGTGCAGGGCAATGGCAGTTGGAGTGCCTGGAACCAGCTGCGTACGCTGGCCGCGGCCAACCAGCCGCTGACCCTGCTGTACTTCGGTGATACCCAGAACAAGAACGTCAGCCATGTCAGCCGCGTGGTGCGTGCCGCGCAGAAGGCTGCACCGCAGGCGCGGGTGAGCCTGTTCGCCGGTGACCTGGTCAGCGGCGGCGACAACATGGATGACAGCGAGTGGGGCGAGTGGTTTGCCGCCTCCGGCTGGCTGGCGCAGGAAACGCTGGTGGCCCCGGCCATCGGCAACCACGAGTACTTCGAGGAATTCGAGGACACCCCGCAGGAGCGCCGCGCGCTGGGCCGACACTGGCCGGTGACCTTCGCGCTGCCGGGCAATGGCGCCGCCGCCGCGCAGCAGACCAGCTACTGGTTCGACGCGCAGGGCGTGCGCGTGGCGGTGGTCGATGGCACCTCGGCACTCGATCTCGGCACGGCCAAGGCGCAGGCACAGTGGCTGGACAAAGTTCTGACCGGCAACCCGCAGCCGTGGACCATCGTATTGCTGCACCAGCCGTTCTACTCGCCGCGCGAAGGGCGCGAGAACGCCGCGCTGCGTGACGTGCTGTTGCCGGTGGTACGCCGCCACAACGTCGATCTGGTGCTGCAGGGCCACGATCACACCTATGGCCGTCGTGGCGAGGGGCAGGCTGCGACGCCGCAGTACGTGGTGACCGTGGCCGGGCCGAAGCAGTACCGCCTTTCCGACGAAGCCCGCAGGACGATGGATCCGGTGGCCGAAGATACCCAGCTGTTCCAGGTGCTGAACATCGACCCGCAACACCTGCGCTATGAAGCACGTACCGTGACCGGCCGTCTTTACGATGCCTTCGAACTGCGCCGTGATGCCAAGGGTGGCAAGCAGCGCACGGAGCTGACCGAAGGCCGCATCACGCCACGCGACTGCCCGCGCGCGCAGACCGCCAAGGGTCGTGCCGACCGCTGCTGGGAGTGAGAAAACGCATATGACCACGCCCCGTCGCATCCTTCCGCTCGCTGCCATCGGTGCTGCCCTGCTGCTGCTGGCCAGTGCCGTGGCCGCAGCCGATGCCGTGCTGCATCCGTTCCTGGTCGCCCAGCCGAAGCAGGCCCCGCAGGAGGTGAATCTGGCGGTGGAGATTCCGGCCGGCAGCTTCACCAAGTACGAGATCAAGGAAGACGGTCTGGTGCACGTGGACCGCTTCCAGTCGATGCCGGTGGCCTATCCGGCCAACTACGGTTCGATGCCGCGCACCCTGGCCGGTGACAACGATCCGCTGGATGCGCTGGTGCTGACCCGTGAGCCCCTGCATCCGGGTGTGATCGTGCGCTTCCGGCCGATCGGTTACCTGAAGATGATCGATGGCGGCGAGCACGACGAGAAGATCATCGGCGTGCCGACCGACACGGTCGACCCGACCTACGCCAGCATCCGTGACCTGGCGGATCTGCCGGAGGTCGAGCGCCAGCGCATCGAAGCCTTCTTCCGGGTCTACAAGGACCTGCCGGCCGCTCGCAACCCGGTGCAGCTCAACGGCTGGGGCAATGCCGCCGAAGCCCGCGCGCTGATCAGTGAAGCGATGGAGCGGTTCAAACAGTAGATCCACGCCTTACGTGGATGGCCGCCTGCGCGCATCTCCTTCACCGCCGCTGGCTATCATGTCCGCCTTCCACAACGAAGGCGGTGCATGTGTCGGTAGCGTTGGTATGGTTCCGCCGTGATCTGCGGCTGCAGGACAATCCGGCCCTGCAGGCCGCGCTGGATGCGGGCCACGACGTGGTGCCGGTCTACATCCATGCGCCGCACGAGGAAGGCGAGTGGGTGCCTGGCGCGGCCTCCGATGCGTGGCGCCATCGTTCACTGGGCGCATTGGATGCCGACCTGCGCGTGCGCGGTTCGTCGCTGGTGCTGCGCAGTGGTGACAGTCTGCCGACCCTGCAGTTGCTGATCGAGCAGACCGGCGCCGAGGCGGTGTACTGGAACCGCAAGTACGAGCCGGCCACCCAGCCTCGCGACGCCACCATCAAGCGTACGCTGCGCGAGCAGGGCATCGACGCGCAGAGCTGCAATGGCAGCCTGCTGTTCGAGCCGTGGGACATCGCCACCCAGAAGGGCCAGCCGTACAAGGTGTTCACGCCGTACTGGCGCAACGTGCTCAGTCATTGGCGCCTGCCCGCGTTGCAGGCCGCGCCGAAGGCATTGGCGGCGCACACCGCCGACAGCCTCGCATTGGACGAGCTGCGGTTGGCGCCTACGCTGGACTGGGATACCGGCTTCTGGGAGCACTGGCAGCCGGGCGAGGCTGGTGCGCTGGAAGCACTTTCCGTGTTCGAGGACGGCGCGTTGCGCGGTTACCGCGAGCAGCGCGACCTGCCGGATCGGGTCGGTACCTCGCGGCTGTCGCCGCACCTGCATTTCGGCGAGATCGCGCCGTGGCGCATCGCCCACGCGCTGGAAGGACTGCGCAGTGCCGGCACCGACGCCGACATCGACGGCTATCTGCGCCAGCTCGGCTGGCGTGATTTCGCCTATCACCTGCTGCATCACTTCCCGAAGACGCCGACCGACAACCTCAACCCGCGCTTTGACCGTTTCCCATGGGCCACGCCGAGCGCCGTACAGCTGCACGACTGGCAGCGCGGCAACACCGGTGTGCCGATCGTCGATGCCGGCCTGCGTGAGCTGTGGCACACCGGCTACATGCACAACCGGGTGCGGATGATCGTGGCCAGCTACCTGTGCAAGCACCTGCGCGCGCACTGGCTGCATGGCGCGCGCTGGTTCTGGGACACGCTGGTCGATGCCGACCTGGCCAACAACACGATGGGCTGGCAATGGGTGGCTGGAACCGGTGCCGATGCCGCGCCGTATTTCCGCGTGTTCAATCCGGTCACCCAGGCCGAGAAGTTCGACCCCCAGGCCCGCTACATCAGCCGCTGGGTGCCGGAACTGGCGGCGCTGCCGGTGAAGGCACGCTTCGCACCCTGGCAGCATCCGCTGCTGCTGGCGGCGCATGCCCCGGGCTATCCGCGCACCCCGCTGGTGGATCTGGCCGCCGGCCGCGATGCCGCGCTGGCTGCCTACCGGCAGTCGGGAGCAGGGTAAAGTGCGGGCTGAGCGATCCGGTCAGTTAGCTGAACGCGGCCCTGTCGGCGTGCCGGATCATCATTCCGGCATCGCATCGGGCTGTTTATTCTCTTTGCGCCCGCAAGCCGCCGGCCGATCGGAAACCAAGGAGAACCCCATGATCCGCAACACCACCCGCAACGTCGCGCTGGCCCTGATGAGTGCGGCCGTCCTGTCGGCCTGCGCCACCGGCGGCTCCTATGTGCAGAGTGACCAGTATGGCAACCCGACCGAGCAGCAGAACCGCACCGGCCGCAATGCACTGATCGGTACCGCCATCGGTGTGGCCGCTGGCCTGCTGACGGGCGACAGCGCTACCGAACGCCGTCAGCACGCGCTGATCGGTGCCGGTATCGGCGCACTCAGCGGTGCCGCTGTCGGCCAGTACCAGGATCGCCAGGAACGCGCACTGCGCGAGCGCACCGCCAACACCGGCATCGATGTGCAGCGCCAGGGCGACAATATCATGCTGAACCTGCCGGATGGCATCACGTTCGACTTCGGCAAGTCGACCCTGAAGCCGCAGTTCTACGGCTCGCTCAATGGCGTCGCGGGTACCCTGCGTGACTACAACCAGACCATGATCGAAGTGGTTGGCCACACCGACAGCATCGGCAGCGACGCGGTCAACAACCGCCTGTCCAAGGAACGCGCCGACTCGGTCGCGCAGTACCTGATCGGCCAGGGCGTGCAGAGCGTGCGTATCGAAACGCTGGGCGCCGGCAAGTCGTACCCGATTGCCGACAACAGCACCGATGCCGGCCGCGCCAAGAACCGCCGCGTCGAGATCCGCGTGATTCCCCTGAAGCAGTAACGCGTAGCGTTACGGTTCCGGCGCAGCCGGAACGAAAATGCCGCCCTTGCAGGCGGCATTTTCTGTAGGTGCCGAGCTTGCTCGGCACGCCGATAGCGCTCCCGGTCGCGGCTTCTCCGAACGGCGCCGACCAAGGTCGGCATCTACCGAAAGCCAGGCAGCCGGAACGAAAATGCCGCCCTTGCAGGCGGCATTTTCTGTAGGTGCCGAGCTTGCTCGGCACGCCGATAGCGCTCCCGGTCGCGGCTTCTCCGAACGGCGCCGACCAAGGTCGGCATCTACCGAAAGCCAGGCAGCCGGAACGAAAATGCCGCCCTTGCAGGCGGCATTTTCTGTAGGTGCCGAGCTTGCTCGGCACGCCGATAGCGCTCCCGGTCGCGGCTTCTCCGAACGGCGCCGACCAAGGTCGGCATCTACCGGAAGCCACCCAACCGGAACGAAAATGCCGCCCTTGCAGGCGGCATTTTCTGTAGGTGCCGAGCTTGCTCGGCACGCCGACAGCCCATGTGGAAAGCCATGCCGACCAAGGTCGGCATCTACCTGGAAATTGGCGCACGGCATCGTTGTGGATTACGCCGCCGAAGCCGCGACCTTCTCCAGGATCCGCTTGCCACTGCTTTCCAGCGCGGCGTCTTCCTTTTCCTTCTGCTGCTGCGCCAGCTTCGCGCCTGGGCACTGCGCCAGCATGTAGTTGGCGTCGAAGTTGAGCTTCTCGACCAGGAAGTCGACGAATGCACGCACCTTCGGCGAGACCAGGCGGCCACCGGCGAACACGGCGTTGAAGTCCACTTCCGGCCCGGTCCAGCCAGCCAGCACGCGGCGCACCATGCCCGATTCGACGAACGGCTTGGCCATCACGTCGCCGGTCAGCAGCAGGCCTTCGCCACAGACCAATGCACCATTCAACGCAGACATGTCGTTGGCGGTCATCAGCGGGGTGACCGGGAAGTCACGCAGCTCGCCGCCGTTCTCGCCCAGCTGCCAGGTGAAGCGCGGCGAGTTGCCGGTGTGGTACGGCTTGCGCATCGCCAGGATGCGATGGAACTGCAGCTCTTCCGGGTGCAGCGGCTCACCATAGCGTTCGATGTAGGCCGGGCTGGCGAACACCTGCGTGCGCAGGCTGCCCAGCTTGCGTGCCACCAGGTTGGAATCGGGCAGGGCACCCACGCGCAGGGCCAGGTCCGCCTCACCTGCAATCAGGTCCAGCTTCTCGTTGCCCATGTGCATGTCCAAGCGGATCTCTGGATACTGCGCATGGAACTGGCCCAGCAGCGGCGCAATCCAGGTGATGCCGATCGAGTAAGGCACAGTGAAGCGCAGCCAGCCGCGCGGACCGGACTGCAGCTGGCTTACCGCGCTCTCGGCTTCTTCAAGCTCGCGTGCGATGCGCTGGCAGTGCTCGTGATAGATCGAGCCGGCCTCCGTCAGGCCAAGGCGGCGGGTGGTCCGGTGCAGCAGTCGCGCACCCAGGCGGGTTTCCAGCTCCTGCACTTTGCGGCTGACCGTGGTCTTGGGCAGGCCGAGCGATTTGGCAGCGGCAATGAAGCTGCCTTGCTCGACCACTTTGACGAAGATCAGCGTCTCGTTGAGATCGTGGGACATGGTCGGGGATCCTGGACGTCGGGGATGGGACAATCGTGACAGAACGATTGGACCGGGAGCGGGATGATTATTCCCCTTAATCAGGACTAATCAAGTAAAGGTTTGAGGTCTATCGTGGCGCCATTCGTTATTTGGAGCCCGTTCGCCATGAGCCTGCGCAACATTCTTGCCCGTCTCCGGAACGCCGGCCAGAGTACCCTGGACCTGGCGATGACCGTTGAAGCCCGTCCGAGTTCCTTGGTGCACAAGGATTTCCGGGAGTTTACCGCGCCCATGCGTCAACAGCGTGGCGGTGCCATCCGCCTGGTTCCGCACAAGGGTGACCGGCTGCGTCGAATTGGGACTATCCCGGATTTGGGAGGAAATGTCCCGTGAATGGGATACTGACGCCCGAAGTTCTGGTCCTCGGCGGCACCGGTGCCGTGGGCCAGGGCGTGGTCGGCGCCCTGCTGGAGGCCGGCAGCCCGGTGCTGGTGGTCGGGCGCGATCCGGGCCGGTTGGCGGCGCTGCATGAGCAGTTCGCCGATGAGCCGGGCCTGGAAACCGTGCTGGGTTCGCTCAGTGATGATGGCTCGGCGCGGGCACTGGCCGAACGCATCGCGCATCGCCCGCGTCCGCTGGCCGCGGTGATCGCCGCAATGGGCGGCCCTTACCGTCGCGGCCGGGTGACTGACCGCAACGGCGACGAGCTGCTCGGTGCGATGCAGGCCGACCTGATGCCGCACGTGCACGCAGTGCGTCATCTGCTGCCGCTGCTGCAGGACAACGTGCATGCGCGCCGCTACGTGATGATCGGCAGTCCGGCCAATGCCAAGCCATGGGCGGGCTACGGCGAAACCTCGATCACCACTGCCGCGCTGCGCATGTACGCGCAGGTGGTGCACCAGGAAGCCCAGGCACTGGGCGTGCGCGCGCAGATGCTGGAAGTCTGCAGCCCGGTGTGCACCCCAGCCAACGCGGCCAACGCCTGCATCGAGTGGCCCAGCTCGCTGCTGGTCGGTCGCCGCGTGGTCTCGCTGCTCGATGGGTGTCGCGACAACCGCGCCATCGTCCGCTGTGACAGCAGCGATGCCGAACTGCCGCGCGGTCTCCTGCACCTGGAAATTCCTCCGCTCTGGCGCGACACCGCAGGCGTTGCTTGACCTCGACCATGGTTGAGGTCGCAGTATGCGCCGCCGATTTTTGCAACACGTTCTCATATAGCTGTACCACCCCTCCGTACGGATGCATGCCATGACTTCCCCCAACACCACCCCACATCGTTTCGGCCATCGCATCGCGATGGTCGGCGTGTCGATCCTCGCCGCGGCCGTGCTTGCAGCCTGCAGCGGCGGCCATGCCGAAGAAGCCGGTGCACCGCCGCCGCCGCAGGTCAGTGCCGCGCCGGTACTGGTCAAGCAGGTCAGCCAATGGGACGAGTTCAGCGGCCGCGTCGAAGCGGTACAGAGCGTTGAACTGCGCCCGCGCGTGTCCGGCTACATCGACAAGGTCAACTATGTCGAAGGCCAGGAAGTGAAGAAGGGCGAAGTGCTCTTCACCATCGACGCGCGCAGCTACCAGGCCGAGTACGATCGCGCCGCCGCCGAACTCGCCCGCGCCCGCACCCAGGCGACGCTGGCCCGCAGCGAGTCCGAGCGTGCCAAGCGATTGTCCGAGCAGCAGGCGATCTCCACCGAGACCGCCGAGCAGCGTCGCGCTGCCGCCGACCAGTCCGGTGCCGCCGTGCAGGCGGCGCAGGCTGCGTTGGATGCGGCCCGCCTCAACCTGGAGTTCACCAAGGTGCGTGCACCGATCGACGGCCGCGCCGGCCGCGCGATGGTCACCGCCGGCAACCTGGTCACCGCCGGCGACAGCGCCAGCGTGCTGACCACGCTGGTCTCGCTGGATACCGTGTTCGTCTACTTCGATGCCGACGAAAGCACCTTCCTGCGCTACGCACAGATGGCGCGCAAGGGCGAGCGCCCGAGCGAGCGTGACAGCGACCTGCCGGTGAAGGTCGGCCTGTCCGGTGAAGAGGGCTACCCGCACTCCGGCAAGGTCGACTTCCTCGACAACCAGGTGGCGCGCAGCACCGGCACCATCCGTGTCCGCGCGCTGCTGGACAACGCCGACCGCCAGTTCACCCCGGGCCTGTTCGCCCGCGTGCAGCTGCTCGGCAGCGGCCAGTTCCAGGCCCTGCTGATCGACGACAAGGCCGTGCTGACCGACCAGGACCGCAAGTACGTGTACGTGGTCGACAAGGATGGCAAGGCCCAGCGCCGGGACATCCAGCTCGGCCGCACCGCCGACGGCCTGCGTATCGTCGAGCACGGCCTGGCCGCCGGCGACAAGGTGATCATCGATGGCGTGCAGAAGGTCTTCATGCCGGGCATGCCGGTGCAGGCCAAGGCCGTGGCGATGCAGCCACAGGCTGCGGCGCCGGCACCGGGCCGCGATGCCACCGCCGCGCTGAACCACTGATCCGCGTCCCCGCTTAGCTGCCGGCGCCAGCGGCAGCCTTCCCTGCCTTCGTCATCTCGGCGAGGGGCAGGGAGGCTGTTGCCCGCCGAATGCCTTTCCCAGGAATTCCTCCATGGACTTTTCCCGTTTCTTCATCGACAGGCCGATCTTCGCGGCGGTGCTGTCGATCGTGATCTTCGCCGCAGGCCTAATCACGATTCCGATCCTGCCGATCAGCGAGTACCCCGAAGTGGTGCCGCCGTCGGTGGTCGTGCGCACGGTGTATCCGGGCGCCAACCCCAAGGTCATCGCCGAGACCGTCGCCACGCCGCTTGAAGAGGCCATCAACGGCGTCGAAGGCATGATGTACCTGAAGTCGGTCGCCGGCTCGGACGGCGTGCTGCAGATGACCGTGACCTTCCGCCCGGGCACCGACCCGGACGCAGCGGCGGTGAAGGTGCAGAACCGCGTGGCGCAGGCGCAGGCGCGCCTGCCCGAGGACGTGCGCCGGCAGGGCGTGACCACGCAGAAGCAGTCACCGACCTTCCTGATGGTGGTGCACCTGACCTCGCCGCAAGGCAAGTACGACACCCTGTACCTGCGCAACTATGCCCGCCTGCACGTCAAGGATGCGCTGGCGCGCATTCCGGGCGTGGGTGACGCGCAGATCTTCGGTGGTGGCGACTACGCCATGCGCGCCTGGCTGGACCCGGACAAGGTGGCCTCGCGTGGCCTGACCGCCAGCGACGTGGTGCGTGCGATGCGCGAGCAGAACGTGCAGGTCTCGGCCGGCCAGCTCGGTGCCGAGCCACTGCCGAACAGCCAGTTCCTGACCCTGATCAACGCCCAGGGCCGCCTGAAGACCGAAAAGGAATTCGGCGACATCGTGCTCAAGAGCGGTGTGGACGGCGAGATCGTGCGCCTGTCCGACGTTGCCCGCCTGGAACTGGGCGCCGGCGACTACACCCTGCGCTCGCAGCTGGACGGCAAGAACGCGGTCGGTATCGGTATCTTCCAGTCGCCCGGTGCCAACGCGCTGGAGATCCGTGACCAGGTCATCTCGACGATGGACGAGATGCAGAAGACCATGCCGGCCGACGTGAAGTACGAAGCCGTGTATGACACCACCATCTTCGTGCGCGACTCGATCAAGGCCGTGGTCTCCACGCTGCTGGAAGCGATCGCCCTGGTGGTGCTGGTGGTGATCCTGTTCCTGCAGACCTGGCGTGCGTCGATCATTCCGCTGATCGCGGTGCCGGTGTCGGTGGTCGGTACCTTCGCCGCGCTGTACCTGCTGGGCTTCTCGATCAACACGCTGAGCCTGTTCGGCCTGGTGCTGGCGATCGGCATCGTGGTCGACGACGCGATCGTGGTGGTGGAGAACGTCGAGCGCAACATCGAGGAAGGCCTGTCGCCCACCGCGGCGGCCCACCAGGCCATGCGTGAGGTGTCCGGCCCGATCGTGGCGATCGCGCTGGTGCTGTGTGCCGTGTTCGTGCCGATGGCGTTCCTGTCGGGTGTCACTGGCCAGTTCTACAAGCAGTTCGCGGTCACCATCGCCATCTCCACGGTGATCTCGGCGATCAACTCGCTGACCCTGTCGCCGGCCCTGGCCGCGCGCCTGCTGAAGGCCCACGGTGCGCCGAAGGACGGCCCGAGCCGCCTGATCGACCGCCTGTTCGGCTGGGTGTTCCGTCCGTTCAACCGCTTCTTCAAGTCCAGCTCGGAGAAGTACGAGCGTGGCGTGGCCCGCATCCTCGGCCGTCGTGGCGCGGTGTTCGTGGTCTACGCGATCCTGCTGGTCGGTACCGGCGTGATCTTCAAGCTGGTGCCGCCGGGCTTCATCCCGACCCAGGACAAGCTGTACCTGATCGCCGGCGTGAAGCTGCCGGAAGGTTCGTCAATCGCGCGTACCGATGAAATGCTGCGCAAGGTTGCCAAGATCGCCCAGGAAACCGATGGCGTGGCCCACACCATCTCGTTCCCGGGTTTGAACGCGCTGCAGTTCACCAACACGCCGAACACCGGTGTGGCGTTCATTCCGCTCAAGCCGTTCGCCGAGCGCCATGGCCGCACCGCCGCGCAGATCAATGCCGAGATCAACCAGAAGATCGCCGGTCTGCAGGAGGGCTTCGCCTTCGCGATGATGCCGCCGCCGATCCTCGGCCTGGGCAACGGCAACGGCTACCAGATGTTCATCGAGGACCGTGGCAACCTGGGTTACGGCGCGCTGCAGAATGCCGTGCAGGCGATGCAGGGCACCGTTGCGCAGACCCCGGGCATGGCCTTCCCGATTTCCAGCTACCAGGCCAACGTGCCGCAGCTGGATGCCGAGGTGGACCGCGTCAAGGCCAAGGCCCAGGGCGTGCAGCTCACCGAGCTGTTCGACACGCTGCAGACCTACCTCGGTTCGGCCTACGTCAACGACTTCAACCAGTTCGGCCGTACCTGGCAGGTGATCGCCCAGGCAGATGGTCCGTTCCGCGAGACGGTCGAGGACATCGGCAAGCTGCGTACCCGCAATGACCGCGGCGAGATGGTGCCGATCGGTTCGATGGTCACCATCAAGCAGACCTTCGGCCCGGACCCGGTGCTGCGCTTCAATGGCTATCCGGCCGCGGACCTGGCCGGTGAAGCCGACCCGCGCCTGCTGTCCTCGGCCGAGGCGATGAACAAGCTGACCGAGATCGCCGGCAAGGTGCTGCCGGTGGGCATGACCACCGAATGGACCGACCTGAGCTACCAGCAGGCAACCCAGGGCAAGGCCGCCTTCATCGTGTTCCCGGTGGCGATCATGCTGGCCTTCCTGGTGCTGGCCGCGCTGTACGAGAGCTGGTCGCTGCCGCTGGCGGTGATCCTGATCGTGCCGATGACCCTGCTGTCCGCGTTGTTCGGCGTGTGGCTGACCGGAGGCGACAACAACGTGTTCGTGCAGGTCGGCCTGGTGGTGCTGATGGGCCTGGCGTGCAAGAACGCGATCCTGATCGTCGAATTCGCCAGAGAGCTGGAGATGGGCGGCAAGGGCATCGTTGAAGCTGCGCTGGAAGCCTGCCGCCTGCGTCTGCGCCCGATCGTGATGACCTCCATCGCGTTCATCGCCGGCACCGTACCGCTGGTGCTGTCGCACGGTGCGGGTGCCGAGGTGCGCTCGGTGACCGGTATCACCGTGTTCGCCGGCATGCTGGGCGTGACCCTGTTCGGCCTGTTCCTCACCCCGGTGTTCTACGTGGCCCTGCGCAAGTTCGTCACCCGCAACGGTGGTGGCCAGCTGGTGCAGCACGGCGAGCCGACCATCCACCACTGACATGGAACCCCGTCGCCGCCGGCCATTGCCGGCGGCGGCTTCCCCTCACGAGGCAAGAATCCATGAACACCCATCAGAACAAGATCGCGCTGGTCACCGGCGCCACCCGCGGCATCGGCGCCGAGACCGTGCGCCAGCTGGCCCAGGCCGGCGTGCATACGCTGCTGGCCGGCCGCAAGCGCGAAACCGCCGTGGAGCAGGCGCTGAAGCTTCAGGCCGAGGGCCTGCCAGTGGAAGCGCTGCAGCTGGACGTTACCGATGGCGCCAGCATCGCCGAGGCTGTGCAGCAGGTGCGCGAGCGCCATGGCCGTCTCGACATCCTGGTCAACAACGCCGGTGTGTTGCTGGAAAATCCGGCGCAGCGGCCGTCCGAGCAATCGCTGGACACCTGGCGCCGCACCTTCGACACCAACGTCTATGCGCTGGTAGCGGTGACCCAGGCCTTCCTGCCGTTGCTGCAGCAGGCCAAGGCCGGCCGCATCGTGAATGTCTCCAGCATCCTCGGTTCGCAGACCCTGCATGCCGACCCGGCATCAGGCATCTACGATTTCAAGATCCCGGCCTACAACGCTTCCAAGGCCGCGGTGAACAGCTGGACCCTGGCGCTGGCGCACGAACTGCGCAGCACGCAGATCAAGGTCAACACCGTGCATCCGGGCTACGTGAAAACCGACATGAACGGTGGCCACGGCGAGATCGAAATCGCAGAGGGCGCGCGCTCCAGCGTGCAGATGGCTCTGGTCGGCCACGAAGGCCCGAACGGCAGCTTCACCTACCTGGGCGAGGTGCTGCCATGGTGATCCGCACGTTGGCGATGGCCGTCTCCAGCCTGGTGCTGGCAGGTTGTGTCAGCGTCGGCCCGAACTACAAGGCACCGGTGCAGGAACCGGTAGTCCTGCAGGGCGCACAGCAGCCGGTGTTCAGCACCACCTCGCCGGTGGCCAGCTGGTGGGCGCAGTTCGATGATCCGGTGCTGGAAGAACTGGTGCACGGTGCACTGTCGGACAACCTGGACCTGCGCGTGGCCGTGGCCCGTGTCAGCCAGGCCCGCGCGGTGTTTGTCGAAAGCCGTTTCGACCAGGCCCCGCACATCACCGCCGGTGGCAGCTACGACCGCCGCAAGCAACCCGATCCGCAGCTGGGTGGGCAGCGGGTGTTCAGTGAAAGCTACCAGCTCGGTTTCGACGCGGGCTGGGAGCTGGATCTGTTCGGCCGCAAGCGCCGTGCTGCAGAAGCCGCGCGCGCCGACCTCGACGCCGAGCAGGCCAACCTGGCCGACGCACAGGTGCTGGTCGCCGCTGAGGTGGCGCGCAACTACTTCGAGCTGCGCGGCACGCAGAAGCGCATCGCCGTGGCCCAGCACACCCTGGTCAACCTGCGTGATACGCAGAAGCTGACCGAGGCACGCTGGGAACTGGGCGCCGGCAGCGAGCTGGACGTGCAGAGCAGCCGGGCTCGCCTGAAGGCGATCGAGGCCGACATTCCATTGCTGGAAGTCGCCGAGACGCAGTCGCGCAACCGACTGGCGGTGCTGCTCGGCCAGCGACCGGAAGTGCTGGCCGAGATGCTCGCGCCGCATGAGGTACCGGCGTTCGCCAAGGCATTGCCGCTGGGCGATACCCGCGAACTGCTGCGCCAGCGCGCCGACGTACGCGTGGCCGAACGTCGCCTGGCCGCTGCCACCGCACGCGTGGGCGTGGCTACCGCCGATCTGTTCCCGCGGTTGTCGCTGTCCGGCTTTGTCGGGTTCCTGGGCGGCGATGCCAGTGGCCTGGTCAATGGCAACAACAAGGCCTGGTCGCTGACGCCGTCGCTGAGCTGGGCGGCCTTTGATTTCGGCACCGTGCGCGCACGCTTGCGTGCCAGCAAGGCCGAGGCCGAGGGCGTGGCCGCACAGTACGAGCAGGCCGTGCTGCTGGCCCTGGAAGACACCGAGAACGCGCTGACCCGCTATTCCAAGCAGCAGGCGCGGCTGGCGATCGTGGTCGAGCAGGCGCAGGCGGCACGGCGTGCCGAATCGCTGGCGCAGATCCGCTATCGCGAGGGCTCGGAGGACTTCCTGACCCTGCTGGATGCTCAGCGTACGCAGTTGGCGGCGGATGATGCGTTGGCTGCGGCCGAATCCGAAGTCAACGTCAGCGTTGTCGGTGTGTACAAGGCGCTGGGTGGCTGGGGGCAGGCGCCGCAGGCGGCGCCGAGCGTCGCGGTCGCGCGCTGAGCGCAACGCTCCGCCAGTAGGCCCTGGGCCGGTACGGGCGAAATGCCGGTACCGGCCTTCCTGTTGCAGCGATGCGGGTCAGGGGGCCTGCCGCAGCTGGCAGGCGGCAAGGTCCTTCTGGCGCTCGCGTGGGGTATCCCGCAGGGGCAGCACGTGGCGCTGCGCGCCTTCACCCACAACGCAGAACAGGCCGCGGTACCAGCGCCGTGACGGACCCTCCGGGCCGGGTACGGACGATACCAGCACCACGCCATAGGCTTGGCCGGGCGACAGCGCGACGCCGCGCAGCGCAGGCTGCTCGTCCAGGCGCAGGCAGTGGCCCGGTGCCAGTGTCTGGCCGTCGCCGCCAAGCTCGGCGGTAGCCAACGGTCGTTCGCGACCAGCGCTGCGCTCGAACAGCTGCACGTGGTCCACGGTCACTGGCGCACGCTCATCGCCCACCGTCACGCAGGGCGTGCCTTGCTGATCCTTCACCTGTGCCGACGCATGACGCGAGGTCGCCGCGCCCGCAAGGGCTGGCATGCACAGCAGGGCAAGCAGGGGCAGGGTGCGCATCGGGTCATTCCTTGGTGTTGGGCAGGTTGGACGCTGCAGCCGGATCGGCCAGGAAATCGGACAGCATCGGGGCCAGTGTTGCGGCCACGTTGGAGGCTCCTACACGTGCGGCGATGGTGGCCTGGTACGCCTCGCTGGTGAATGCTGCCACGAAGTAGTCTGCAAGGATGTCGCCCTGCTGCTCCATGTTGAAGTCGCACAGGCGCTTGTCGTTCGATGGCGCGTAGTCATATTTCATGTTGGGACGGAACATGCGGACCCATTTGATGGAGTAGCCCAGCTGGTATTGCCACACATGCACCATCTCGTGGATGAACCAGTGCTGCTTGTCCACGCCCAATGCTGAATAGTCGTCCTCGTGAACGCCCTTCGGGAAGTACATCTCACCGTTGGGCGTGACCGCGGTGTTCTTATCCTGGAACCCGAAGAACAACCAGTACCCATGGTTATGTACCTTGACCCGGGCATAGTCGACACTGGTGCCGAACACCTTGCGCGCGATGTCGATTTCTCCGGCGGTCAGGCTGCGTTCGTGGCCCTTGGCCTCGACCTCCACCACGGACTGTCCATAGGCCTCTTCGGTCGTTGCGGCGCCGTCCACCGCAAAGCTGACCTTGTCTTCGGCGCCGGTGACGCTGCTGCAGCAGGTGGCCGAACCACTGGGCTCGCTCAACGTCGCGCGCACGATGCGCACCGCACTGTCAGTCTGCACGCGCGCGGTGGCACCGTTGCTGTCGGTGGTCCCGCTGACCTGCTCGCCGTTGTCCAGCTCCAGGGTATAGGGCACGTTTGAGAGGGGTTCCCTGGAGCGCGTCAGGAAGCGCAGTGCCTGGTCGAACAGGCCGCTTTCACGCTTGCCCATCAGGCGCGTGGCGATACCGGCCACGCTCGCGGCCTTGTCCAGTGTTGCCGCAGCCGAACCTCCCGCTGCCGCGCCACCGCCACCGCCCTGTTCGAGGAACACGTGGGTCTGTTGGCTGGACATCAGCGAGCATCCGCATGCGCAGAGATCGCCGTGACGTGCGACGGGCTGTCCATCAATGATCACCGTGCTGTCGCCGGAGGCGATGCGGGTGGGGCCATGACGCTTGCAGAGCGCTGGATCGCCGATGCGCGCGACCGGCTTGCCGTCGATATCCGTCATCGGGGATCCCTGCAGCACCTGGCCGCCGCTGCTCAGGGGATCACCCAGCACAATCCAGTTTCTTGCCATCGAGCACGCTCCCTGTGAATGAAGCCGCGAATCCTTGCCGGTGCCATGCTATCGCGCAAACCGCGAACTGACATTCATGAACAGGCTCCTGCCGTGAGGCCGGTCGGCTGGCCGACGCCCAATTGAGGGGGCAGAACGCTAGCGCGCCCATGAGATGTGGCAACCGTCACGGTTATGACGCATCTGACTCTGCCCTAACCTGGGCCTGCCCTGTAACTAATGGGGCAGGCCCTTGGGAGGACAAACGATGATTGATGGCAGAGGGGATACCCAACGCATGTTGTTCGGTGATCCGGGCCCGCCCGGAGCGGGGCTTTCGGTGGCCGTAGTGGTGCTGCTGGTGTTGGCGACGATGGCCGCGGCGATCGGCTTCGCGCGCCTGCCGGATCCACTGGTGGGGCTGGGGCTGATCGGCATCGCCGTGTTCCTCGCCATCGGCGCCCGCATCTGCCAGGCGCGCAACCAGCACCAGGCGCTGTACCGGTTGTTGTCGAAGCGGCCGCCGCCGTAGTGGCGGCGGCGACGCAGGTTCAGTGCGTTGGCCAGTCCAGCTCGACCACCAGCGGGAAGTGGTCCGACGGCAGCACGCCGTCGATGCGACGGTCATCGGTGAGGAAGCTGCGCGCGTGGAAGCCGCGCACCAGCACCCAGTCCAGCTGCGTGGTGGCATTGCCGGTGAAATCGTGGAAGGTCAGACGTGGCCCCTGTGGTGCCTTCACCTGGGTGCGGGTGTCCTGCAGCGCGCGGGTGAATGCCTTGTACGTATCGCCACCCGGCTCGCTGTTGAAGTCACCGGTCAACACCACCGGCAGATCGGCCGGCAGCGTCGCCAGGCGCGTGCCGATCAGTTCGGCCCCCTTCACCCGTCGCGGTTCGTCCTCGTCGCGGTAGGGCAGGTGGGTATCCATGAAATAGAAGCGACGGCCGTCATTGAGGCGCCGGAACAGGGCCCAGGTGACCATGCGCGGGTACAGGTTGCCCCAGGTGATGCTGCCGGGTACCTCCGGCGTGTCGGACAACCAGAAGTTGCCTGATTGCTCGATCGCCAGCACCTTGCTGTCGTAGAACACGCCCATGTGCTCGTCGCCGCCGCCGCCACGCCGGCCCTCGCCGAACCAGCGGTAGCCGGGCAGGTGTTCGGACAGGTAGTCGGCCTGCTCCTTCACCAGCTCCTGGGTGCCGATCACCGCCGGGTGCGCGTCGAGGATGACCTTGACCATCGCATCGCGACGGTCCGGCCAGCGCTTGCCAAGTTCGGTATCTGCCGGGGTGCGGACATTGAACGACATCACCTTCAGCGGCGCCGGTGTGGCGGCCCAGGTGGCGACAGGCAGAGCAAGCGCCAGCAGCGCGCACAGCGCAGGGCGATGGAAGCGCGACAACATCGTGGAATCCCTCCATTCCATGAAAACGGTTTCATGGAGCATGCCATGGACGATGGGGCCAGTGGTATGCCGGGACGGGCGGATGGAGGATGCCGGGCGGGCGGTGAAAGCACCGCCCGACGGATCGCGCGCGGGGCGATCAGGGATCGTAGATCATCCCGTTCTCGTCCCGGTTGTAGTGACTGGTGACTTCGCGGGTGCCATCGTCGTAGACCACGTACGACGTGCAGCGCTGGTGGAACACGTTGCCACTGATGCGGAAGGGCACGCACTCTTCCAGAACCTCGACGACTTCGGCGGCGGTTGCGGTGGTCGACACCATTCCGGCGAGGGCCACGGCCAGTGCGGCCATCGAGGCCAGTTGCAGTTTCATAAGCGTCATCCTTGCTTTCTGCAATCGCGCACATGCGCATGGCGTGTGTAACACGCGAACCAGACCGCCGGAAGTGCTTGGCCGCGATCAGTCCTCGATCTCGCCGCGGCGACTGGCAGCGCGTACCGCCTGTGCGGTGGTCGCTACTCCCAGGCGCTGGCGCGCGCGGCGCAGATGATTTTCCACTGTGCGTGCGGAAAGCCCAAGCGTGGCGGCGATCTCCGCCTGGCGACGTCCGGCAGCGACCCAGCGCAGTACCTCGCGCTCGCGCGTGCTGAGCGCGCTTCCGGAGAGTTGCGCAGGGAGCTCAGCCAGCCGCCGCGCGGCACGGAATGCTGCGCTTGCAGCAGATTCCAGTTGCAGGCGTGCGCCGGGAGACGCATCGATCGATGTGCCGGCAAAGCTGATCGCACCCTCCAGACCGGTGGTGCCGAACACCGGCACCTGCAGGCCGTGCAGTCCTTCGCCACGGGGCTGCTTCACCATCTGGTAGCGTTCGCCGCGCACGCCCTGGCGCTTGCTCCAGAAGAATGGCGCGTCGCTGTCCAGCACGTGGCGATTGACCGGGCAGGCATGCAGATAGCGGGCGAGGTCGGTATCACTGCCATCGCCGAGCCAGTCGCCCTCTATCCAGTACACGCGCTGCGCGTTGCGCTCCAGCCCGGTGCCGGTGGCGAACACCAGCACGCGGTCGTAGCCGAGGGGTGCCGCGATGCTGCGCAGTACCGCGCCCACTTCGCTCAGCGAGCGGGCGCGTTCCAGCTCCAACAATGCCTGCAGCAGATCGCTCATCCGGGTCAGCGCCCGGCCAGCGCGTCGAGCAGGGTACGTGCAGCCAGCTTGCCCAGCGCGTTGCCGGCCAGCGGGCTGTCGCCGGTCAGCAGCAGGCGGTCCTGAAGCACACTGCCGTCGATGCCGTCGTTGACGATCTGCACGCCCTGCTGCGCGAGCCGCTCACCAAAGAACCACTGCAGTTGTCCCGGCATGTAGCCGATCTCCGGTGTCTGCCGGTCCATCGCATCGGGGAAGGCGCAGATGCGGTAGCCGCGGAACAGTGAACCACCATCGGCCTCGTCCACGCCAGCAGCGAGCAGTGCGGCCGGGCCGTGGCAGAGGGTGATGATGTGGCGTTGCTGTGCCATCGCCCACTGCAGGGTGGCCTTCACCGTGCGGCTTTCCGGCAGGCCGATCAATGCGCCATGGCCACCGGGGATGAATACTGCCGCGTAGTGCGAATCGGCGCCGAGGCCGGCCACCACGTCGTCCATCTGCAGTGGCTGGCGGAAGCGCGCTTCATAGCGCTCATACAGTCCACCGATCTCCTTGTCCTCGCGCGGGAACGCCCACCACTCGAACTTGACGGCGTTGCCCGACAGCGTGGCTACATCGATGTCGAAGCCGGCTTTGTCGAGGTGGTACATCGGCAGCAGCGTTTCCACGGGATGATTGCCGGTGGAGAACAGGTGGCCATTGGCGGTCGGCAGGTAGCGCTCGTCGGCGGCGATCATCAGCACCTTCCACCGACCATCCCGGCGTGCGTCCGGATAATCGGCACCGGCAAGGTTGCTCTTGGCCGATGTGAACTGCGACAGCGAGTACGGAGACGGGAAGAAGGCGTCGCGCTCGGCCGGATCGGGGCTGGGTTGGCGGCTGGGCTCTTGCGTGTTCATGCGGATCTCCTGCGGCAATGTGTGGCCAGCATAGAAGGCCCGCTGCGCACGCGCGATGAGGGAATTCCCTCAAGCGCCACGGGCTTCCGTGGCGGCGGGCAGGCCTCAGGCGGCCCCCTGTGCCGACTTCACGCAGCGGTAGGCTTCATCCAGCGCGGACAGGAACGCCTGCTGCTGCGCCGCATTCAACGTCACCGAGCGTTCGAAGGCCGTCAGGCGTTCGCTCCAGTCCGGCAGGGCGTCGTCGCTGTACAGCGACTGGTGTGCGTCCCAGCAATCAGCGGCCTTCAGCAGCATCCACGGTGCATACAGCGGCAACCGGGTACCGTCGTTGAGGATCAGCGGGCGCGTGGTCTGCGAATGTGCCAGCACAGCATGCAGGGAAGGGTCATCCTGCACCTGGCTCTTCCAGACGTGATTGTGGAGGCGCTGCTTGGTGAAATGGAGGATGGCTTCATGGTCCTCACCCGGTCCCGCGGCCCGGAGGGCATCGGTGAGCTTCAGATGCCCGCGTTCGAACAGCCAGCGCACCAGCAGGGTCGAGGCCTGCTTGAACGTGTTGTGTTCGTTGTCCGGGTCGAAATCGTGATGGCCGATGAACTGGCGGTCCTCGACCAGATTGATCTGCAGCTCCTGCACGTGCCGGTGGCGCTGATCGAACCAGAGCTTCATCTGCACATCATCAGCGAGCACTTTCTCAAAGTAGGCCGTGTCACCGAAGTCCTGCATCTGGCCGTCGAACCCGTCCAGGCACTCCTGAAGCGATGCCTCCGGTCCGACGTATCCACTCCAGAATCCCGCGGGCAGGGCAGGAGCGTTCCGCGGCCGATGGGAATACAGGGTGACCGACTTCAGATGGCTCGCCCAGCTCCCGCGCTTGGCCTCCCGCGGTGGGTAGAAGCGATCATGGATGATGTCGAAGGCAAAGTGGTACTCCATGCCATGTGCCTTGTCCCTGGCCGACTTCTGGCCCTGGTTGGCGGTGATCGTGGCAGGTGGAGATGCCAGTCCGTGCTGCGCGAACCAGGCGGCCAGCGCCGGATCGGAACCGCGCAGGCCGATCAGGCCGATGATGTCCTTGATATGCATTCCGTTGCCTTGTTCTGTTGAAATGAGGGCAGCCCACACGCTGTGGTGGCGTCCTGGTAGCGCTAGTTCGCCGCGGCACCGTGCTCCTGCATGTCCTCGTGCAGGATCCGGCGCAGTTCGACGATGGCCGGCGTGGCTTCCTGCACGCTGTGCCCGGACACGATCACCTTCTCGGACTCCGCGCGCGGCAGGTGCGAACTCCAGTAGGGCACCAGCCCATCGTCGGTCTTCTCCAGCGGGCCGTCGGCCTTGGCGCGGGCGATGATCGAGTGGAAGTGGACCTTCGGCGACATCGGCAGGTCGGCCACGGCGCGGACGAAGGGATCGTCCTTGTCCAGGTTCTGGATGCTGTTCATCTGGTAGCCGTGCTTGCCATCGTTGCGATCGATCTGACCGTCGTTGGCGATGGTGGCTACGTCTTCCAGCACGGTCAGCGGCAACCGCACCAGGCGGCCGATCCAGCGGCCCAGGCGGGTGCCCGCCACATCGGTACCGCGGTGCGGCGTGGCGATGAACACCACCCGCGACACTTCCGGTTCGGGCAGGAAGGTCAGCACCGGTGCGCCCTTGGTACGCAGCAGTTCGCGCTGCGCCGGTGTCATCTGCGCCGTTGCCAGCAGGGTGTCCACCAGATGATCGCCGGAGGAGGAGATCATCAGCCGCGCGATCACGCCACCCATGCTGTGCCCGACCAGCACCATGTCATGCGAGGCCTGCGCCTTGCCGCTGGGATCGAAGTGCTTGAACACCTCGGCCAGCGTATGACGCATCGCATCGTGGCTCATCGCGATGGGCATGTTGGTCGGGTAGTAGAACTGCCAGATCTGGAAATCCTGGCGGATCTCGTCGTCACGCATCAGCTCGTTGGCGACGTTGACCCAGGCCTCCGGGCTGCTGGCCAGGCCATGGATCATCAGCAGCACGCGGCGATTCGGATCGTAGGGCTGCATCATGTACAGATGCGGCGTTTCGATGCCGCCCTTGCCGCCGAACAGTGAGCGCAGCGACTGGTGGCTGAAGTTCGAGCGGGCCAGCCACAGCGCGTAGCCAGCGGTGAAGTTCGCCGCCAGCGGCACTTCCTGTCCGTGCAGGGTGACTTCGGTGACCTGGTAGGGATCGTGGATCTCCAGTTCCGGCTCGTCGTCGTGCAGCACTTCCCACAGGTTCTTTCCGGAGAAGCGCAGCAGCACCGTCATCGACGGCGAGGGCATCTCGCTCCAGCTCTGCTTCGGCGCAGCGGTGGCCTGCGCAGCAGGCGTCGCTGCAGGCGAGGCCGTGACGCTGGCCGGGTCGTCCATCACCGCTACCAGCTCGGCACCGAATCCATCGCGGCGGTGCACGCTGCGCAGCGTGCCGGTGAACGACAGCGATGCGGCGGGGACCAGTTCGGTCGGCGTACGCGTGTCCAACGGTGACGCATCGGTGGACGGCGCCAGCACGAAGGTCCAGCGGCCCAGGGTCAGGTGGCTGGCATCGTTGCGGACACGCCCGGTGGCATAGGCGTTGTACAACTGCACCGAGGCTTCCTGCACGGCCAGGTTGTAGTAGTCGCGCACCTGGGTCTGGCGGTCTTCGAAGCCACGCTGGTTGGCGGTGCGCTCGGTGAAGAACAGGTAGGCGTAGGCCTGCCGCGCGACCTGCATCCACGCGTCCAGGCGCGGCTGGAAGTCCGCATCCAGTTCGGTGATCGCGCTCTTGGCACGGCCCGAGGTGGAGTACTCGCGCTTGGGCGCGGGCAAGGTCATCGCATACTGCAGCCACAGTTCGGCCAGGCTTGAGCGCTTGTCCTCCTCGCGCACCACGATGCTGCCTTCCATGGCCTCGATGCAGGGCAGGCCTGGCTTGGCGCAGACGCCTTCGTCGAGGCCGGCGACGCGCAGCGTCTCCATGGTGGCCGAACTGAGCTTGCCGGTGGTCAGGATGTCGCCGCGTTTCAGGGCGATGTACTGGCCGGGGGTGACCGAGGCCACCTGCACCGACGGCCCGAACTGGCGCAACGTCGCGCAGCCGCCCAGGGTGAGCAGCACGGTGATGATGAGGGTCGTGCGGCCGATGAAGCCCAAGCCCGTGGTTGCCATACGATCCTCCTGCGCGGTGGCGCCACTCTAGCGGTCGGCATGTCAAAGCGGAAGATACCGGGCGGTCGGTTTGGAGCGCGGAAATGCCGCCAACCGGGCGATTCAGGCATTCCCGTGTGACACTGGGGTGAACAGGATGAATGCGGGGCTGCGATGCGATGGCTTGGGACCCGTGTTCCTCCGCCTCTTGTGATGCTGTTGTGCGCCGCCATCGGCTATATGGGCAGCCGATGGCAGCCGGGCGCGGCGCTGCAGCTACCCGTGCTGGAGTTGCTTGCGGGTCTGGTGATGGCCTTCGGCGTGGTATTGAACCTGCTGCCGAAGCTGGCCTTCCGGCGCGTGGGCACCACGGTCAACCCCCTGCGGCCTGCGACGTCGAGCGTGCTGGTCACGCACGGCGTGTACCGCCACACGCGCAACCCGATGTACCTGGGCCAGGCCACTGTCCTGGCAGGTGCCATGCTGTACCTGCAGAACCTGACCGCACTGCTGGCCGTGCCGTTGTTCGTGCTGTACATCAACCGATGGCAGATCATGCCGGAAGAGCGGGCACTGTCGGCCCGCTTTCCCGAGGCATACGCAGCCTTCCGCCAGCGGATACGGCGCTGGCTCTAGCGCGGGTCAGGCCGTCACGGTGTGATCTGGCACTTCACGGCAGCGGAATAGCCTTCGTAATCATCACCGGCAATCACGTGCAGGGTGTGGTGCTTGTCGACGCGCTTCACGTAGGATGGTGCTTCGGTGTTGGCGGATTCGTTGACCGTGGTCACCGACCAGGTCTTGGCCAGGCGCTTGGGGTCGACACCGTTCAAGTAGACGAAGATGCTCTTCTCGCCCTCGGCGACATTCACGTCGGCATGGGTGACGGTACCGCCGAACAGGGCGACCGGCGTGGTTTCCGGCTCGAACGTGCCACCAGGCTTCCTGGCCAGGCCGGCTGCCTGCAGGGCATCGATGGCCTCGGCTTCGCTGAAGGTCGAGCCTGCCTTGCAGGCCAGCAGGGCTTCGAGTGTTGCGGTGCCGGGCGGCGCGATGGCGGGTGCAGCCGCGTGCGCAGCCGGGGTCGCGGCACAAGCAGCCAGGAGCAGGGCTGAGGTGATGATCACGATTCTCATCGCAGGTCCTTCTGTAGGTAGTGGACAGCAACACGGACGGAGGATGCCGCCTCATTGTGCGATGTTCCAGTCAGTACCGCGTGCAGCAATGGATCATGACCCATTCCGGCTGCCGTCGTCCGATTCAAGCAAGACGGCCCCGTCGCCGCGTTGTGACAACTGGTCGCCAGGGTTTCGCAACGGACAGTCCTTCAGTGACAGGCAACCACAGCCGATGCAGCCGTCAAGCTGGTCGCGCAGCTGGACCAGGCTGCGGATGCGCTCGTTCAGCATGTCGCGCCAGTTGCTGGACAGCCTTGCCCAGTCCTTCGAACTGGGCGCCCGTTCGGCTGGAAGATCATCCAGCGCGATCTTGATCGTGGCCAAGGGAACGCCTGCACGCTGTGCGACCTTGATCACGGCAATGCGCCGCAGCACGTCGCGGCGGTAGCGGCGCTGGTTGCCGTTGTTGCGCCAGCCATGGATCAGTCCCTTGGCTTCATAGAAGTGGACGGTGGCAATGCTGACCCCGCTGCGACGCGCGACTTCGCCCACGGAAAGCGGAACGCTGACATCGATCTTCATGGCCGGGGTTCCTTGACCTCATCAATACATGAGGTTTTATAAGGCAGTTCCCTTTTTCCTGCATGTGAACCCTGGGCTGCAGGTCATGAATCATAGGTTTGAACGAAAATGGAACAGCAAGGCATCGCCGTCCCCGGCACCCGCTGGGGCGATCTCCTGTCCGGCCGCAATGCAGTGCGCTCACTTGCCCTGGCGGGCGGGGTCGCACTGCATGCGGTCAACGTCTACATCGCCACCACCATGTTGCCAACCGTGGTGGAGGACATCGGTGGCCTGGATCTCTACGCATGGAACACCACGCTCTTCGTGGTCGCGTCCATCCTGGGGTCGGCATTGTCGATCAAGCTGCTTGAACGTGCCGGGCCTCGTGGAAGCTATGCACTGGCGACGCTCATCTTCGCAGCCGGTGCCGTGATCTGCGCGCTCGCGACCTCGATGCCGATGATGCTGGTGGGGCGGCTGGTGCAGGGTGTCGGCGGCGGCTTCCTGTTCGCACTGGCCTACGCCATGATCCGGCTCGCGTTCGAAGAACCGCTCTGGCCCCGCGCGATGGCCCTGGTTTCGGGGATGTGGGGCGTGGCGACGTTGATCGGGCCTGCGGTGGGCGGCGTCTTCGCCGAATGGGGCGTATGGCGGGCCGCATTCTGGTCGGTCACCGCGGTTGCCGTGTTGTTCGCGCTGCTGGCGTCGAACGTCCTTCCGCAGAGGGAGGCATCGTCTTCAGCTGCGGCCAGGTCCTCGGTCCCGTGGCTGCAGATCCTGCTGCTGACCCTGGCCGTCATCAGCGTCTCCCTTGGCAGTACATCCTCGAGCGCAGTCAACAATTTCGTTGGCATCGTGATGGCCGTGTTCCTCGCAGTGGTGCTGATGAGGATCGAGTCCCGAGCGAAGCAGACGCTGCTTCCTTCCGGCGCTCTCCGGCTCCGCTCGCGGCTGGCCGCGTTGTATGGGCTGATGTCGCTGCTGGTGGTGATGATCACCAGCGGCGAGGTCTTCGTGCCACTGTTCCTGCAGGTGCTGCATCAGCAATCACCGCTTGCTGCGGGCTACCTCGCGGCGCTGATGGCGGCCGGTTGGACGCTCGGGTCGTTGGTCGGCTCCGGCTTCAGCGGGCGCGCCGTTGACCGGGCGTTGATGATCGGCCCGGCGCTGGGGTGGGTGGGCATGATCGGGCTGGCGCTGCGGGTGCCGGCTGCGGGCAGCGGTACGTGGTTGCAGATGGTGCCGATCTGCGTGGCGCTGGCCGTCATCGGGATCGGCGTGGGTCTGGCCTGGCCTCACCTGCTGACACGTGTTCTGACCTCTGCACCGCCGGAGGAACAGGAGCGCGCCGGTGCGTCGATCACCACCATCCAGCTGTTCGCCACCGCGGCCGGGGCAGCGCTTGCCGGGATGGTCGCCAATGCAGCGGGACTGATCGAGCCGGGCGGGGCCGAGGGAACCGCGCGTGCGGCCCGGTGGCTGTTTGCCACCTTCGCGTTGGCGCCGATGCTGGGCATGCTGCTGGTGAAGCGATGCCGCTTTCCGGCAGACGTGAACTGAGGAACGGAGGAGGGCGCAGCGACCTTGCCGGGCCGCTGCGCCATGCCATCAGTTGCTGGCTGCCTTCACGGCTTCGGCCGCGTCAATGATGCCTGGCCCGCAGCCACCCGGGCAGTTCGCTGCGGCGATCGGGTGCGCAGTGCGACGCAGGATGTCCTTGACCTGGTCGGTGGTCTTGGGCACCGGCGCCACCGCTTGCATCAGCGCGACGATGCCAGCGACGTGAGGCGCCGCCTTCGAAGTGCCGGACATGAAGTCGAAGGCGTTGTTACCCACCGTGGACAGGATGCCCTGCGCCGGATGCTGACGGGTCGGGGCGCAGTTGGCCTGGCTAGGCGGCGTGGCCAGCGGCAGGAACTCGCCGACGGACGCGCGGCAGGACCAGGTTTCACCACCGGGTGCGGTGATATGGATGCCTGCGCCATAGTTGGAGTAGAACGCGCGTCGCCCGCCCTGATCGTTGGCAGCCACCGCGATCACGCCCTTGCAGTTCGCCGGAGCAAACTCGGACACATCCAGATTGCTGTTGCCGGCGGCGACCACCACGATCGTGCCCTGCGCGGTGATGTCGTCGATTGCATCCTGCTCGGCCGGCGAGCAGGCGCGGCGGCCGCCCAGGCTGAGATTGATGACTTCGGCCGGGTTCGCATTGGCCGGGACGTTGGGCACGTTGATACCGGCACTCCAGAGCATGCCATCGATGATGTCGGCGGAACCGCCATTGCCCTGGTTGCCGAGTACGCGTACCGGCACGACCTTCGCGTTGTAGGCCACGCCGGCCACGCCGATCTGGTTGTTGGTCACCGCAGCGACCGTTCCGGCGACGTGGGTGCCGTGTGCGATGCCCGAGGCATCGAAGGCATCGGCGTCGCGTCCATCGCCATCGTCGGATCCGCCACAGCCGGGATTCATTCCGCCGATGATGCACTGCCAATCACTGAACGGACGGGTCGACGAGATCATGTCGTAGCCCGGCAGCAGGTTGGCCTGCAGGTCGTTGTTGTTGAGGTAGCCCGAATCGACCACAGCCACCACCACGCCCTGGCCAGTGGAGCGATCCCACGCGCCGGGCAGGCGCGCGCCACTGGTCGGATTGCTGTAGTGCCACTGCTCGCCGTAGCGTGGGTCGTTCGGTGTGGCGAATGCGCTCATCATGTAGTTCGGCTGCACATACTCGACATCCGGATCGTCGGCGATGCGCTGCATCAGGATCTGCGCTTCCGGGAGGTCCAGTGGCTTGTCCGTAGTAACGACGTCGGCCCCGCCGCCCATGCGGCGTTGATGGGTTACGGACGCGGCTGCTGGCGGTGCGCTTCCGATCGAACGCTTGCTGCGCTGCTGGACGCCGAGGCGTTTCTTCAGCGCATCCTGCGCGGTGGTGGCGGAGACGCGCTTGCTGCTGCCGTCCCGGTACTTGACGATGAAACTGCTGTACTGCTCGTTGCTGGCCATGCCTCGCGTCCATACCCGTTCGGTGGGTTGGGCGAAGGCGGGGGCGCTGGCCAGGACCAGGGTGATGGCGCTGGCAAGGGAAACCCGAAGCGACGTACGCATGGATACAGTTCCTTTGTGGAAGATGTGTCGAACAGGCCGTGCCCTTCGGGCTCGGCTTGGATGTGAAGGGTGCAGGTGTCCCGTGGTCTCCTTTTGATGGCGACCAAGGACGAACGGCTTCGCGGACACATCCCCCCCAAGGAGAGGGTAGGAAATTTCTGAAGTGGTTTAGTGATGTCGAAAGCGAGAGAAGATGACCGATGCCGACATGTCCTGTCGGACTTCGATCTATGTGGCGCCTTTTCAGGGAGTTTCACAGCGAAGCTGGTCGGGAAATGAAAAAGCCCGGAAACCCACGCTGGTGGAATTTCAGGGCTTCTTCGGTTCGTGACGAACCGTTTACTGCTGCCGGTCCAATCGAGCCATCGCGTACTAGCCCTTCAGCCTTCCGGACACAGAATAGAGCGGTTCCAGCAGCCATTCATAAAGCTTGCGACGCTCCCCCATGATATCTGCCTCGATTTGCATGCCAGGGCGAAGCGGCTCCATCCTCCCGTATGCCAGCACTCCCTGCTGATCCAACGAGACCAGGACTCGATATAGAGACTGCTTCGTGTCGCCGTCCTTCTGGTTCCCCGTCAAGGCGCTGCGAGAGTGTTGCCATGATGCGAGGCGACCATGGCCAGGCAGGCGAGCCCGCATTCAGCTGCCTCGGATTGAATCACGACTTCAATGGGCTAGACCCTCAATAATGTGATCTTGGGATGGAAAGAGAAGGCAGCGGAGACGCAAAGCGATGGTGCTGTCAGAATCGCCAAGCGGGCAGAAGCAGGGGAGGCAATTGATGGTTCCCGTTCCCCATGCTTTAGCGATAAATTATTCTAAAAAAGCGCCAACCCCGCTCCTGTGGTTACGATGACGAACCAAAGGTTGACTGAATAAATTCACGGAGTGTCGGATACAGAAGAACCCAATGCAGCATAGATAAATTGATGATGCCGTGAATTATTGATCGCTGCGCTGAGTTGAGATTGAAGAATTGCGTTCCGATGCAGAGGGTTACCGAGACGAGGAAGGCCGAAATCATTCCATCGACATGAACCGCTGCAAATAGCGCGCTTACGCCGATGGTGGCTGCCAGTTTCCCAAAGTAATGGGAGGCTCCATCCCAAAGGAGATGCCTCACAGTCTTCTCCTCAAATAGTGGAGCTACGATGCAGCTTGTCACTAGACCGAGGATATAGAACTTCAAGGGCACGTCCGATAGGAGGGGGAAGTTGGTTTCGTGCCTCTGGGGGAATCCAATGAAAAAAACCCAAATTGCCCCTCCCAATAGCCCGATAGTCACCAAGCTCAATCCAAGGGGGAATGTCCACTTTCTCCCCGGCTCATTGGGGAAAAGCCAAACGCAGACAAGGAAGGCTAGAAGTTCGGTCATGGCTTTCGATCCGAAAACGTCGAAATGGTTTAGAATTCCTTGCGCCGCACCGACGCTGACTATTGCGATCGCCGCCGCGAATATTTTGTTTTCTGCGATGGGGCGAGGCTTCCAGAGCGCTATCTTGTTGATCACAAATGTTGTTCCCATGTTCCAGGCCCCGACTCAGGTCGGGGCTTTGGTTACTGCATCACTTCATCATGATGTGCTTCCAGATCATCCCTGCAGCGCCGATTCCACTGAATGGTGCGATTCGGCCATAGCGGTACGCCATTTCTCCGATTTTCTCGGAGTTTCCGCGCACGTGAGTGCCGTTGCTCCGACCAATCTGGAATTGAATGCTACCCGAACCACCCGAAATCTCTGCAACTTCAGTTCTATTTAGATCACGGATATGGAATCCTTGTTTCCCCGTTGTTGGGGTGGTCATCCTTGCGAGCCCCCTCTGGACCTGTCAACCGTGTTGTGAGATTTCGTTTCTCGCAGCGCCGCCGCCGAGACGTGAACTTCGCCAAAAAAATGATCTGAAATCTCCGCAGCGATGGCTTCAGAATATGGGGCGAGTTCCAGTTCTACGATGCTCGATGGAATTCGAGATGCAGCGACTTTAGTGCTGAATCCTCGTTGGGGCGGCAGGGTGGATGTGGTCGAAGGCGACACCAAATTGTTCTGCAGCCCAATTAGTAGGCGCGCCTTGGGTCAGAATTGATATCGGAGATCATGAGTTTCAGCGACATTGTCCGGCCAGTCTGGGCCAAAGACGTCACTTTCGAGCTGAACTATGCCGTGGTGTACAACGACGGGGTCGGGTACTGGATCTCCCCGGCTAACGAAGTGCAGACCTCCCGCCGGGCGTGAAGTGGGAGGGTGCGTGAGAGCGACCGATGCTGGTGCAATGGTCGTAGGGATTGACCAGCTGGAGGCGGGCAACCGATTCAGAAATTGGTCCGGCTACAGGCCAATCGACGGCAGCTTCTCCTTGCCCGCGATGCGGTACTTCCAGCGCCCGCTGCGTGCATCGGTCGGGGTGAGGTAGAGGTACAGGTACAGGCCGCCGCCGTCGGTGATCTTCTGCGGCTTGGCGCGCCTGATGGCTGCGTCGGTCAGAGGCATTGGGGGTATCGCTTCAGTGGGTGCGGTCGGATACCCCCTGATATACCCCCACCGTCTCATGGATTGAAACGGATTGCCCCGGTCTGCTGCGGACAATAAAAAAGCCCGGAAACCCTTGTGATGCGGGGTTTCCGGGCTTCTCCGGTCCTTGACGAACCGTTCGTTGGTGGAGGTGGGCGGAGCCATTTGCGCCCATTTGCAACCTATTGAAAGCAAAAGATATTTAGCTTCCAAAAGGTGCAAATTTTGATGCCTCTGATGATACCCGGCATGGGGCCGAGGTGCAAAGCGCAACTGCTTAGGAGCAGTTGTGCGCATTGCATCGGTGATGGTGGTGTTGACCATTTGGCTTGGAGCGTGTGGTGAGGCCGTGGCGCAGGCCGGTTCAGTTCCGCCCGCCGGAACCAAACAGGGTTGGGAGCGCCAGCATCTGGGCGACCATGTCAGCGAACCCGGCGAGGCTTTACCGGACTTCCTCCGGCGCACCGGGCGAGTGCTTCATGACTACACCCGCCAGAGCGGGAACGAGGCCTGTGGCGCGATTGCCAGCGACGGCCAGCGTTTTTCCCTGCGCCTCTACACAGATGGTGTGCCACACGGCTGTGCCATACGGACCAGCGAGGTGATGGAAAGTTCTGCTTTCACCGGCGAAACCATCCACAGCCATCCTTGGCAGAAGTTGCTGACGATGACACCGGCCGCCAGGGCGTGGAGCCATTTCTACAAGGACGGCAATGCCGGGGCCCCGACCCTGCGCAACGACGGAGCAGTAGGGTTTAGCAGAGCCGACCGCGCTAACGGAGACGGTTGGCTGATTGCTGGCGGGCAGTTGCTGCATCTGGTCAACGGAAAGACCGAGCGCCTTGGCCCGGTCTTCCTCTCCACGGAGTGATGCAGGTCCGTGGCTTGACAACGCCTTGAGCTGCCTTAGATTTGGAACGTCGGCAGTTCACTGCCCTATGGGCAGCTTAGAAAAATTAAGGAAATTGCTTTGCCCGCCGATACCCAAAGCCCTCGCTCACGCGGTGGCTTTGCTTTTTTTTGGCTTGGCGCGGCTTGGCCTGGTCTCCCTCTCCACGGAGTGAACCAATAGCCGTTTACTGGCATTGGAACTCGAAGGCTGACCAGTCCGATGCGCCCACGGTCTGCCAGTAGAACGCCGAGCCATTCCCGACCACATCACAGGCGCACTCTGTTGGCCAATTGACTGGTCCGGTGCTTGGGGAACCAAATCCAGGCATTGGAGTCAGCTTCTGTTTAAGTGCGGCGACGCAGGTCCGGCACTCTGGCGTCAATGTCTGTTCTTGAGGTCTCGCGAGGCCGCCCGAAAACGTCGCGTCATCGTTGGTATTAACGCTCTGCGTGCAGTGAAATTGGTCAGCGAGGAACTGCGACACCGAGCAGAACACGCCCCAGCCGTAAAGCCCACCGTCGCCCCAGGAAATCCACGATTTTCCGGTGTAGGTCGGATAGGTTCTTGCCGGAGGCGTGCAGGTGTTGGAGGTGGTAACCCAGCCACTGGATGCCGTGTAGGTGCCGCTCCAGCTCTCTGAGGTGCTCGACACCGGGGACCCAGTCGCGGCCGGGCAGGACCAGGACGTGGTGCGCGTGCCGTTCTCAACGCGGTTGCGTTGTTGCCAGTGCTGACCTGCCTGCCCAGCCGGGCAACCCACGTTCTGGCTCTCTGCTGGCGAGGCGCGCGTGATTGCAACGCTGGTTGGCGGCGCAGACGTGCATGCGGGAGCACAGATACTCGCTGCTGCCGGTAACCAGGCTGACCATGGTCCCGTCAGCGCGATTGGGCTTGCGAACGGGTCGGGGCATGAATACGTCGTAGTGCGGGTGCGGGTCTGCGGAAAAGAAGTGGCGCCACTGATGGTGAGAGTGCCTGAAGGACAAACGCCCGTTTGCGCCGCGCTTTCGCTCAACGGTAATGGCGCTGAGCAGGCGGGTGTGATGACGGGAGGGACAATAGGAGGAGTGACGGCGGGTGGCGCCGGTGGTGCGGTTGGGATTGGAGGTTGAGCGGCGATTGGCACGCATAACGCCAGCGGAGACCAGCAAGCAGGAGCAGCTACCGAATTCCAAATAAACGAACACGTTTGACCCGTAGGTGCCGTTCCTGTGGCTGGAGCCGTGGGAGCCGCTCCGCAGCCAGGAGATGGAGCAGGTGGAGTAACAGCTACGGGCGGTGGCGCCACCACCGGGGCCGGTGGTGGCGGAGCTGATGTTGGAGGGGGCGGTGGCAGTGCAACGGGTGTGAGAACTTGCGCAGACAGGCCAGTAGCGCCGCCGTAGTATGTGAACGCGAGCCGTGCTGGATTCCTGCATCGTTGAGTCGCGGCCTGGATGTCCAATTGGGTCGGACGATGATTATTGCCGCGATTGAAGACCGATGTGTCGTCTATTTCGAGGTCATACATGCCTCCACTCGCTGCAGCAGCTAGCTTTAGGCACGCACGCGTTGGAACCGCATGGTAAACAATCTTCAACCCTGCGTTGGGGCGGCCATCAATAGTGGCAGGCTCAAGAATAACGGGTTGCGCCCATCGGCTCGTTAGGCCAATGCCAGAGTTCATTGAAACGGGTGGAACGCGGTCGGCAATAGCCTGAGCGGTTGTCAGTCCCGCATAGGAGCCGAGCGCTCCATAAGTCATATCTGCATTTCGAGCAATGGTGTGAATATTCGCTTGTTCCGCGCGAACATCTGCGTTGTTTTCCGATGCCTGATAGATAGCGAATGCCGCACCGGAAAGAAGTGTCATAGCACCCGTCGCAAACATCAGCTCGATCAATGAGATGCCACGCTGCGGATGCGGGCGGCTTGATGGCTTCATGGTTAGCGCTTCTTTGCGCGAGAGACTTCTCGCTCGGCTAGATGCATTCGCCCGCGCGTGCGCATCTCATTTCGTTGTTGAACGAAGGCCGGCTTTGAGATGTGCTCTCGATACCCAAGTAGGAGGCCAACAAGCTCAGCCTCATCCAGTGAATCAGCCCCAGCGGCGATGACCGCGCCGCCCAGGAGAATCTTGCGGTGCGCGTCTGCTTTGCGTTCGCTAGCTCTTGTCTTTGCTTTGATCTTTGCTCGGCCAGCATCTCCCGTGCTTTCAATTTTGCGAGACGCTCAGTAGCGGCGGTGATTTGTTCTTGTATAGAGCGTGTTGCCATTGTTGAGTTCTCGTAATGTCCTAAACCTCATGCAAACAGAAAATCGGCTATTGGCAAGTCATCGACTTGTCATATTGCAGTTCCCTGTCATCCTGAAATAGAGGGGCACAGGCGAGCGAGAGCGAGCCAGCCCTAGCGGGAAACGCGAGCGAAGCGAGCCCCGGTCTCTTGCCTGAAGCCGTCACGAATAGGGGCGGCAAGGATCAAAGCAAGAGCGCACTTATGGTTTCCCTGCGGGAAACCGTGCGCCGGGGCTCCGCCCCAGACCCCGGCCCGCTTCGCAGGCCGCCCCCGATGCTAGCCCCCTTCGGGGTGTCGCCAAAAACAAGAATAGGAGCAAGGACAAAAATCGAAATGGCCATTTATCACGCCACCGTCAAAGCCTTTTCGCGCGGCAAGGGTCATTCCTCTACTGCCGCTGCGGCGTATCGTGCGGGCATTGTGATTAATGACGAATTGACCGGTATCAAACACGGCTACACAAGGCGCAGTGGCGTTGCCTCGGTTGATATGTTGGCTCCGCAAAATGCCCCCGAATGGGCGCGAGATCCGGTCGCCTGTTTCAATCGCTCGGAAATGGCCGAGACCCGGCTAAACGCCAGGACGGCGCGAGAGCTTGAAGTTGCTCTGCCTGCAGAGCTGAACGAAGCGCAGCGTCGTGCGCTCGCGTGCGATTTGGGTCAGATGTTGGTTGACCGCTATCAGGTTGCGGTGCTTGTTGCAGTCCATGAGCCCGATAAGAAGGGAGATGAGCGCAATCACCATGTGCATCTCCTGATGACACCGCGTCAGATCGGTCCTGAAGGCCTGGGTGCACGTGCATGCGCTGAATTTGATGCGCGTGGTGGCGCAGGTCCGGAGGCTATCCGCATTCTTCGTGAAGCGGTTGCTGACCGTATCAATTCGCATCTGGAACGAGCACAGGTCGCTGAACGTGTCGATCATCGCAGTCTGGCTAAGCAAGCGCATGCCGCCGAAGCTGATGGCCATATTGGGTTCGCAGCCGTGTTGGCTCGTGAAGCCGCCCAGCACGAGGGTAAGGCAGCAACCGCGATGCGTAGGAGGGGTGAAGATAGCGAGCGGGGCACGGTAAACAACCAAATCCAAAACGCCAATCGCATTGAACTGCGTGACTACCTGGAACGCTTGGAGAAAGAGGGAAGGGTGATGGCGACGCCACGCTCCCATACGCAAGAAGCAGCTCAACGTGAGAGGCTTGCAGCGGTTGGAAAAGAAGTGCGGCAACCACACCTCGGGCAGTTTGCGGTGGCGCCCCCACGAGTGCAAACATGGCCAGTATCAGTAGCGCAGCGCGCTGGGCGAGTGGGGTCGGGCGCCTCGCGCTTTCCGCCAAGTCTCAAGCCAGCTTTGATGAAGGCGGCTAGCCGCCTTCGTAGCAAGATTGCGAACAAGCAAGCAGACGAGGCCATGGCTCGTTACGAAGCCGAAATAGAGCAGCTGGAGATGGAAGCGAGGCGGGTGTGGCTGGAGGGTATAGATGCCACCGTTCGGCAAAGCCTTTCGACGGTCGCCACGCTCTTTGACATGTCGAGCAGGGCGGGCGCCTACCCCCCCGAGGGCGTCATATCGAAACGATATGCGCGAGCTTCACAGTTCATTGAAACAGGTGGCTCGTGACACCACTCGATGGGAGCGCAGGTTACAGGCCGAAGTTAAGGCAGACATTTCACTCACGGAAGCCAAAATGAAATTGGAGACATGGGAGAGGAAGAATCCCAAGCCGTCGCCCTGGAGCAGTAGCAGGCGCGATTGGGCGCAGCGGCGTCGGAGTGGTGAAGAGCGCATTGAGCGACGCCGGACGCGGCGCGATGCTGCGCGTCTAGCGACAGGCCTGGCAGCACAGGTGAAGTATGCGGCACAGGCAGCTACGAGTGTAGAAGCTTTGGATAAGCTCGCAGCATCAATGCTGAAGCGCTATCCAATCACTGCTGATACAGCACAGCCGCACAAATCGCAGCGCTCTGGAACGACCCCAACGCGCACGCTTTCGGAGCAACTGACAAGGAGCGGGCAGCAGGTGAGCCAAGGCAAACAGCGCGGGCCTTGCCTCTGATACCTAGGATCCTTGGGTGGCCGAGCACCAAGTGAAGTGGCACGCGCTTTCTCAGCTCCACGCAAAATTATGAATGAATGATGAATATGGCCTCGAGTTGCACCGGGGGTGATGCGCTTCGTTCAGCGTTTTTGCTCTGTACAAGGCGGCGGAAGACCTAGAACCTTGCCTTCCTTCCCTTGTAATTGTTCCGTTTCGACGGAGAAGTGAGATCGATAGATGAAGAAGAAGCTAATTGGAATCTTTGTAGCCGCAGCAGCAGGGGCTGTCGTGATTGGTGCAGTTTTCGGCCACCGACTGCAAGCAAATGATGCGCAGCGAAAATCTGAGGAGAAGGAGGTCCAAGAGAATGCACCAATTGGAAGGGGCGATTCACCCGCCTTTCCCGCAACAAGCGCACGTAAATTGGAACTGGAGAAAAAGATCCCGCCCGGATCATATAAGGCTCTGGGCCCTAAAGCCTACGAGATCATCCGTGGTCGTGAATTCCGTCCTCCTGGCGACGCACTGGCCCATGTTAAGCAGTTGATTCAACGATCCGAATCGGGCGACGCCACGGCAACCTACGAAATATATCTAACCATTGATCAGTGCCGAACCTTCACATCAGATCGGGCCGACGAGTTGGCCGATTCTGCCTCGAGTCTCGGATCAGGCGGTTGGTTCCTTGAAAGATCAGAGCGGCTTCTCAAGGAGTGTGAATCATTGGTGCTGGATCAAAAAATTTACCGGGCCGATTGGCTCTCAAAGGCCGCGGCCATGGGGTCGCAGGAGGCGATGCTCGCTTATTCAGTATCGCCACAGGAAGTTATCGGATCGCTCGATGACGTTATTCATGATCCAGAGAAGCTTGCTCAATGGAAAGAGAATTCATCTAGATATCTCAATGAGATGGAAAGCCAAGGAAATTTTGCCGCGCTGGGAAGTTTAAAAAGAGCCTACACCTATGGGCGGACCCGAGAAAGAGACCCGGTCGCAGCAACGGCCTATACCCGTGTGCTTAGTCGCATCAATCCTCGACTTTACACCAGCGACGACGTTATCAAAGCGGAGAGCGATCTCAGCAGTAGGGAGCGAGCCGATGCGCTAGCGTTGTCTGAAAAAATCTTCCATAACTGTTGTGTCCCATGATAAAGGATGATCTATGCAAGCCATGAATGTGGGGGGTATTTTCCGTGTTAGCAATGCGTCCATTTTCACGCTGTTCGGGGTCGCGCTGCTGCTGGCATCTGGAGACCTCCTGGCGAGAAAACACCCGGGAGTAATTCAGTGCGCTATAGGTTGCACTTTAAGCACTCCAAATCCAGATGAGGGGACAAGTAAACTTCTTGCCGATGAGATAGATCGTCGCAACCCCACAAGAGGGAAAGTCTGGAATGTCTCACGGCCCGACCGAATTCTGGTGGGCGACATCGTTACCGTCTGCAATGGCATTTCCTGTGTTGAGTATACTTGGCGCGGTGAGCAATTCGACTCCGGCAAGGAAGTGTCGAACATCCTCCCGCCCCCCGCACGAGGTGGCGGTGGCGGTGGCGGTGGTGGTGGTGGTGGTGGTGGTGGTGGATGGATTGGTGGCGGTACCGGCGGCGGTGGCGGGTCTTGCTGTGGCAGAGTAACTGTAGACCCGCCAACGATGGTCCAATGATTTACAAGATCTGAAGAGTGCTGGCGGTAGCTTCCGAGCTGCCTGCGGTGTCTTAATCAACGCGCGCGTCCCGGCAATTCTCGTGTTTCATCCTGGTTAATCGCAAATTCCTTCCTCTTTTCATTTTCATCGGGTTGGCCCCTGTGCACTGGGGCCTTTTTTCTGGCAGAGCTGCCCCCCGGATAGTTAAGGCGCGATTGACGTTTCATGCCTCTGGAGCTGGAAAACAATGCCCCCGAATATTCTTCGGGGGCATTGACAGAATTGGCGTTGGCCTCATGCTGTTTTTTAGCGGCAGCGCGTTGTTAACAGCAACGGCTGCGAGTAGGTAGAAAGCAGCTCTACACACCCAGGCATCGGCCCCAAGCAACAACATAGCCGACATCGGGAAGAGCGCAACCCCTCGCAACCCAGCTAGAAGCAATGGCTATCGCACGGAGGTCCGATTAGTTCGCGCCCGGTGACAATCCGGGGCTATCCGTAGGACGCGGGTGGCGGCCTTGAACCGTGGAGGAATACGTCCACATCCGGCAGCATGGCTTCTGCGTCGCGGAGGTTCCAAGGCATGGGTTCCCTAGCTGGTCTTGGATTGTGTGCCCCGTCTCGGGTTGGCCATGTATGCGAAGGGCAAGATTGGATAGCGTCAGGCGACAGCCTGATCACGGGTCAAAGCCCATGGGAGAGACGCCAGTGAATGCTGGTGGCAGGACCCCAGCCCCGGCGCCATGTCAGGCGTGAACCTGCCGTAGCTGTGCATTGACAGTGATCACAGCGCCGACGATGGTCCTCTGCCCAGGCAAGAGTAGACCGACCCGGCAAAGGTCCCCAGACTCGCTTATTGTGGGTCGGGGGCGACTTTGCCTCGGTCGGTCGGCGGTTAGAAGCAAAGACCGAGGCAAAACAGCGGGCCCATAGTGTCCTGAGTCAGCAGGAGGATGTGTCCTGAATCAGATGCCGGAGGTGGCCTTGTCGGTAAAAGAGCACTTGGAGTTCTTCAGCAGAAAAACGGAGCGCGCCGAGAATTTTCGGGCGCCGGTGAATTTTTCAATGCTGGTTCAAAGAGACATCAGATCTGACCCCAAGGAAGGAAGAAGCGTCGCCCTACCTTCAGGGCGCGAATTCGGGCTTGCCAGTCACTGATCTGCTTTATGAAGGTATCGACGGGATACGCCGAGTGCTTGCATGCTGCTATTGAATTTAGAAGCTCATTGTTAACTTCCATCAAAGAAACTCCGGCGCGCTTGTGCTTGAGAAGGAAGAGCTCGGATGCTATCAGGTGAAGCTCTTCACTCTTATCTGAACTGATGATCTGTGTGTTACTGGCATCGCCCATGTAGTTGATTGATCGAATAGCTCGAAGTGCCTCGTATTTCAGCGCATTGAACTTTGAGAGCTTGGCCATCAGCAAGCCCGAGTAGTATCCAGCGGCCGTGCCGGGAATCAATGCCATCAGGAGGTCGTAGGCGAGGCTTGCCATTAGGGTCTTCCTTGCTGGCACCTAGGCATAGCGTAGGAAGTCGCCAGGCCGTTCGGTGCGCGTCACTTGACCATGGCGATGATTTGAAGCGCTGACAGGTCCTTGTAGGCTGTCTTTTTCCTTGCGTTGCTGGGCCAGTCGTGAAGCCCACTAAGAAACGCACGCACATGCGTCTGGCTCAGCTGCGACATTGGAACGTCTGGGCCAGCAATTTCCTTGAAGATTGTCAGTGTATTTTCGCTGTCCAGCAGGTTGCCGCTAGAGGTCTTCGCATTCCTCAGATCCTGCAGATACAAGTCAATTCGCGTAGCGAGGCTGTCGTTTGGGACTGGCTCGATGACCGAGGGCAGTGCGGCGCCGCGAGTTGCAAATTGGGTGGAGGACAAGCCATTGATGGTGTGGAGCAGTGCTTGGGCATCATCCTGGCCATTGACCTGGAGGTCAGTCAGTTTGGTGCCGTTGGGCAGCTCGATGTTGCCGGTCCAGCGGTCAATGGTTCCGGCCAACGCTCTCAGCAGGGCGTCCCGATCCTTCTCGGTCATTGGACTGCGTCTCATGCGGTCGAATGCCTGAGAGAGTGCCACAGCGGCGCTCGCCGCTGTAAGCCGCATCAGATCGATTGAAGCAGGGGACAGGCGTCGCACCAGATAACGGGATCCGACAAGAGGCTGCAGATCCGTAGGCACAAAAAACGGACGTATAGCCCGCTCGGTCTGCGTAGGAAAAATGGCTTTGGCACGGAGTGATACCTACTTTGATACCTGCAGACAGGCTCAGTTCGTGTATCACTCCGATGCCAAAACCCTTGCAAAATCAGCCGCTTAGCGATAGATTCTGCAAGCAGTTGGTGGAGGTGGGCCCTACCGCAATGTGTACGTAAGTTGTTGATGGCGCAGGTGATTGGTGGTGGTGTTCGAAATCGATACCCCCAGCAATACCCCCATTCTATGCAGCCTTGGCGGGTTCAATTCCATCCCGCTCGGCGACCCGGGCGGCCTGCCAGGCATCCACCTCGGCCTCAATCCAGCCTACCGCGTTGCCGCCCAGCGGCACAGGCGCCGGAAAGGTGCCGGCGCTGATCCGGTCATAGATCGTGGTCTTGCCCAGGCCCGTGCGGCGCTTGACCTCGGGCATCTTGATGAAAACGAGCGGCTCGGTAGCCATGGTGTCCTCCTTCAATTCGTGGCCAGCGCAGCGCGCAGCTGCTCGGTGGCGGTGTTCATGCGAACAGGTCCAGTTGGGCCGGTAGCGCCGGCAGCGGGCCCGGGGACGCGCGTTCAACGGTGGCCCCGGATTCGCGCAATCCGAGTTGCTCCATTCGCACCAGAAGTCGCGCGGCGTAGTTCTCGTTATTCCTGATGAACCATGAGAGCTGGGCGGCCCTAAATCTGTCCCCGGCGTGGCCACGCAGTAACAGTGCATCCCGCTCTTTGCGCAGCTCCCGGATGTGATGGATCGTTTGGGAGTAGGCGCCGGGCAGACGCCGGCGGTCGTACTCATCCTCATCGGGGTCAGGCACGTGCCTTGTGTCCTGGGCGATCATCGGAACATCTCCAGTTGCTGCGGCACGGTCAGACGACGAATGGCGTAAGGGCTGGGATCTTGCTCGTTGAGCAGGTCCTGAGCGATATGGAAGTGGTAGCCGCGGCCGTTCATATCGGTGATGCAGACCATCGGGAAGTAGCAGACCGCGATGGCCCCGGAGCAGAACAGGTAGTAGCCGCGACCACACGGCGCGCGGCCGGCCTCGGTGCTGCTGTCCAGCATGTCGCGCGTCCAGCCGGCGGCAATGCGGACGGCTATCGCGTTCGATGCGATCTCCCATGCTTCGCCACGGTCGATGATCCGTGAGGACACCATGCCCATGGTGCGCAGCGCTGCGTCCATGTCGCCGGCAGCGAGTGCCTGCAGCGCGTGACCTCGGGCCTCCCACAGGCGGGCATCCTGGGGAGCGATCGAGTCGAGCTCGACCCCGGACATGCTGGCCAGCTGTCGGCCGACCTCGCGGTGGTCTATTGCTTCAGCCATGAGCGCACCTCCGCCAGCACCAGCGCAGCCCTGCGCGCGCGGCGCGGCATGCGCGGCTGATCGCCCACAGGGTGGCGATGCCGGCCAGGAAACCGGCCAGGGTGATCATGTGGACCATTGCAGCGGTGAGCAGCTGGTCAGCCACGGAGAATCTCCAGGGGGAGTAGCGGCGTGGCAGAATGCCGGCCAGTACAAAGGGGAGAGAGCAATGGATTGGTGGCTTGGATTCAACCAATGTTGGCCGATGGGCCTTAGGTGCTCTGTAGATTGGTCTGCTTGGACTGTGCTCGTCGCGTTGCTCGCGATTGCGGTTGCTTGGTGTGGGGTTGTGGTTACCGCCGCTTCTGCAGCTGCCGTGTACTGGCTGGGTCGCCAAGCTAACGCTGTGGCCGCCGCAACTCACCAGATTGAAAATGAGGCCCGCGTGCGCGAAGGCCGCTTCATTCTGGCCTATCTCTACTCTGAGATTCTCGATGCCTTTTCGTCGGTTGATAGCTGGCTGGTACAGGCCAACGTCGTCAGCAATTTCTACCTTCAAATGAATGAGCAGCAGCGTCGGGAAGTTATGGAGGTAGTGAGAGATTTGGCTTTGAATGAAACGGAGCGCCGATTCGATCGACTGCACGTCATTGAACCGATGGTTGGTCTCAGACTTGCGCGCGCGTTGAGCACAATTCAACTTCTGCGTCTCGCATACGAACCACTCATAAGGCTTCAGAACGATCAGGATGGCCGCACCAGAATTGAGGCGACAATTGCTCACGTGACCAGTGCCAGAGACGATCTCAAAGTGGTTCTGCAGGCAGGCTTGGAAGCACGCCGATTCGTCGAACACTAAACGACCCACCCATTCGCCTCCCTTCCCTTCGATGCGCTCGTCGGCCTGTGTCAACCACTGCCGATAGGGGGCCTTCGTCGGCTGCCGCATGCGGGCAGGGATGCCGGGCACCTCCGGCGCCGGCACCAGTACCAGGCAGCTCACCCCCGGGCCTCGCGGCGGGCCTCGGCGAGGATCTCGCGCAGGTCGTCCAGCACCTTGCGGTCCTCGCCCTGGGCGACAGCGGCGGCCAGAGCGCGCTCCAGCGCGTAGACCCGGTCGTTCGGATGGATGTAGGTCATGGCAGAATCGGCTCCAACAGGGACGGGGGTGCAGCGTGGTGGAATATTTCTGGCGGTTGGTGGCGGGTGCGCTCTCTTGCGATCCTCGTGCGCCGACCTGCGTTATCGACTGGGACGTTGTCTCCGCAGTGGCGACAGCTTCCGCAGTAGTCGTGGCCATGGGTGCAATCTGGGTAGAGAACAAGCATCGAAACAACGAGCGAACCCGGGCCGATAGAATCCGCAAGGATGATCTGGACGCAGCTCTGAGGCGCGAAGAGACCGAAGCTGAGCGAATTGCCCAGGCTCGAAAGTCGCGGGCCAGGCGCCTCGCGAAGATCTTTGATCGTGAACTGACTGAGGCAGCGAGGCATCTGACCACGCTGAGCAAACTGCTGGAGGGTGCTACCGCGAAGGACATCTCCCAGTTCGAAAAAATCTATGCGAGACCGCTGGCGCCCGACGTGTTTAGGATGCACGAGCGGTTTCTTGATCAGCTTGATGTTTTTCCGGACATGCTTGCCATCTCCATCGTCAACAACATGACCAACTGGTCGAGCATTCCGCTGTTCTCCGAAGGTCTGGAGCAATCTCCCGGCATTGACATGCTCCGAGTTCGCAACAGGCTTTTGGCAGATATTGAGGAGCGTCTGGAACTCTTCGGCGAGACGAAGAACGAGCTTGCGCAGTACTTCGCTGACCTCCCGGGGCTGAAGTCCTTCACGTTCGATGAGATCAGGGCGATGAATGAAGCAGGTGCGGAGCGACGCCGTCAGAGGCGGGAGGGTAGTAGCAGTGCATAGGTAGGTGATTGAGCACTCGTTCATGCCACCATCCCCATTGCCACAAGGTCGATGTCGTCCACTTTGTCGCGCAGATGGCGTCGCGCGCGGCGCAGATGCCCGGCGATCACCGCCCGGTCCTCATGGGCGAAGAAGGTCTCTGCGTGCATGTGCAGCGCACGGCGGTGGTCGCGGCGGTACAGGCGCCAGGTGACGGCGCTGCCGTCCGTGGTCGGGAACCGGCCCCAGGCGAATCCTACGGTTTCCTTGGGCGCGCGGCGGGCGATGTGGCGGCTCATGCCTTCGCTCCCTTCTTCCCGGCGCGGCGGCCGTGGCCACCCTCGACCACCTGCCGGCGGCTGATCGTGCTCTTGTCGATGCCGGTGGTGCCCAGGACCTGGACCTTCCCGCCGGCGGCTTCGAAGCGCGCCATGTCTGCCTCCAGCTTCTGCCGGGCCTGGTCCTTCTCGCGGTCGGTCTCGCCACTGAAAGCGGGCTTCACGTGGATGCTGGTCATGCTGCATTCCTCAGCGGCACGCGGCGCACCGGCCCGTGCCACAGGTTGAAGGTGTTGTTGGGCCGGACTTGCTGCAGGTCTAGCTGCACAGGCGGCAGCGGCGCGCGCAGACGGCGCTGGTCGTTGAGGCACTGGACACAGTCCGGGCGGCGGCCCTGATCCCCTGCGCGCTGGAACGAATCCAGCGGCAGGGAGCGGCTGCACTTGCTGCAGGTCCGGCGTTCCATCACGCGGCCAGCGGGTACTGGTTGGCTGCGTGCTGCAGCCCGTGGATCATGGCCCGGCACATGTCCGGGAACTGCGCCTGGTCGTACAGCTTCGCCGCGCCGGTGGCGTTGATCGGCTTGAACCCCAGCAGAGCCAGACCTTCGGCGCTGATCGACAACGGGGTGATGCGCGCGTTGATGTCGCCCAGCTTGATCTTGACGACCTCGCGCGGCGCGGCGGCGGGTGCCGGGGCGCTGGCCACTGCCGTCGGGGCGGTACGCACCGGCGCTGCAGTTGCTGCCAGTGCGGCTGCCACCGGCTCGGCCTGCTGCTGGGGCGCTGCCGCCTGCGCTGCCTTGGAGGCCTGCTCCGCTGCTGCAGCTGCCGCATCGTCGGCTGCCTTCTTCTGCGTGCGGGCCTCCTCTTCCTTGCGGATCTTCTCGCGCTCGTCGTCCAGCCGCTTCTGTTCGGCCAGCTTGTGCTCAGAGATGCGGGCCGCCACTAGGTTGCGCAGATCGTCCGGCGCCTTGCTCGCGCACAGCTGGACGCGGTCAGCGAACAGGGTGGCGTAGTCCGGGTGCTCGGCGAGAATGGCGATGTTGGCGCGGATGCGGTCGGCCGCCTGGCTGGCAGTGATCTTGGCGTTGGTGGCCACCGCATCGACGGCATCTTGCATACTCGAGAACGAGCGCTTGCCCTTGATGGCGGCAGCAATGTCAGCCACCAGCGTCGCCGGCATCGGCACCGCGTGGGCGCCCAGCGTCTCGTTGATGCCGTGGATGTGCTCGATCACAGCGCGGCGAGCCGTGTTGCCGATCTCGGTGCGGCGTTCCTCCTTCCGCTTCGCAACCAGCTTGTCCAGCTCCAGGCGGATCTTGCGCGTCTCGGCCGCCACGTCGTCCATCGTGCGGAACACCGCATCGATGTCTGCCGTCTGGCCGAGAACCTGCTGCTTCGTCGCCTCGAGCCGTTCCTCGACGCCCTTGCACCAGCTGACAGTCTTCTCCGCATTGGCGAAGTCCTCATCGGACTGCAGTTCCCGGTTGATCGAACCCAGCACCGCCAGCGCGTTTTCCTTGAACTCGGCCAGGTTGGACGCGGTGACCATGCCCGTGACCTGGATGCTCAGCGCTGGCAGGGTCTCCGGCGCGCGGCCCACAGGCGCAGGCTCGCTGGCCGGCCCCGGCTCAAATGCTGCGACGTCCGCCTCCAGCTGGGCCCAGCCGGCGACGATGCGCGCGCGCAGTTCCGGGTTGGGCACGTACCAGCAGTGCCGCTGCTCGACCAGTTCCCAACCGCCGGAGGTCTGGCGCCACTCGGAAGCCATGAAGAACACGCGCTCGCTTTGGGAGACCATCGCCTGGTGCTCCATCTGGATCTGGTACATCAGCGGCAGGTCGGTACCGGTGCAACCATCGAACATGGCATCGCGCAGTGTCTGGTTCAGGCGCTTGTGCTCCCAGGCGATGTCCTCCAGCAGCGTCAGACCGTCGAAACTGGCCGAGTACTTCCCGACCACGCCGGTAACGGGGTAGAGATCCTCGCCCACCAGCTGCTCGGCAATGGCTCGGGCCTGGGCCTCGAACTCATGGCCCGGGTCGATAACGCGCTCCTGCACGAAGTCGCTGAACTCGCGCGGCACGCCTGCAGCCAGCTCCCGGATCAGATCGGTGCGGGAGTGGTTCGTGGAGGCACCGAGCATCGCCGGCGCGTCGCTGGCGTTTAGGTGCTGCGCGCGGTGCGCATGCCATTCCGGGGTGCCCTGGATCAGGTTCACGGTGCGCATGCTCAGCCCTCCACCGCTGTCTGGGTCGCGTCGTCGGCGGCGGAGGCAGCGTCGGTCGGTGCTTGGTTGGCATCCGCCTCATCCTTGGGAGGATTGCGGATCTCCTGCAGCTGGTCAGCGGTGAAGCGAGCCTTCGTCTGCAGCATGGCGATCAGGTCCTCGGCGGACTTCTTGCCGCTGGCGATGATGTCCCACCATTTCGGCAGGTTGGCCGCGAAGTCGGCTTCGGAGTAGAGCGGCAGCTGCTTGTCAGCCTGGCTCTCGATTGCGGCGCGTGCCGGCTCGCCGCTGGCAGCACCTGCCTGCGGGATGTCCATGACTTCCTCGGCGATGGGCATACCGCGCAGGACGTCCGGGAACACGTCGCGCAGGGCGAACGCCCGGGCGCGCATCTGGCGCATGCGCTTCGGGTACTGCGTCCAGGGACCGGTCTTGCCCAGCAGCCCGGCCACCTTGGCGTCGTCCATGTTGAAGGTGCGCACCTCCTCGGACTCTCCCCGACGCTTCACACGGCACACGGCGGTGCCGCCGTCGTCCGCCTCGGTGATGTACTCGCACAGCGGGGAGCTGCGCACCAGGGCGATGACCGCGTCACCCCACAGTGCGGGGCGGCCGTTGATGATGGCGATGTTCTGTAGCGCCTGGAGTGGCTTCAGGCCAAGCTCGGCCCCCCACTGCATTGCGATGAGGCAGTTGCCGGGCTTGCCCTTGAAGTCCTTCGGGACCAGGTCGCTGTCGGCGAGGATGTCGGCGAAGGTCAGGGCCTGCTCGAAAGTCTGCGGGCTGAGGTCGAATTGCTGGCGCGGCTGCACAACGAGGGCGCCGTCCTGCTGAACTTGGGCATTCATCGCGTTGGATCTCCAGCCGGCGGCGCCGGCGATACGGGAACAGGGGAGCCGGTTACGTCTCCGGCGCGGCCCGCTGCCGCAGCAGCTCCGCCGTCTGGGTTCGGTCAGGCCGCCTGCTGCTGCTCGGCGACCTTGTGGTACGGGTACTTCTCCGGGAACGGTTTGATGTACGCGCCGAAGTGCTTGCCGATGGACTCGGCGTCCTTGAACGCCTGGAACTCCTCGGCGCTGAAGTTGGCGTAGTGGTAGACCGAGCCCGGGCCGCGCGCATCGCCGCTGCCGCGCTTGAAGCAGATGGCGAGGGTGTTGGTGGCGGCGTCGTGGCCGATGCTGTGGATCTGCGAGCTGTCGACGTCGAACAGCTGGATGCGGCCGGTGGCCGTGGTGGTGCTGGTCATGTTGTGCTCCAGGGCGGTTAGAGAGGTGCCCGTCTGTTCCGGGCTGTCAGCCCTGCGCTGCAGGGGGAAGCGCAGGGCAGGGGATCAGGCAGCGATGTCTTCCTGCTGCGTGGCTTCGTTGGCCTGGCCCTGCTGCAGGGTCAGCACCACCGACTGGCGGATCAGCGCTTCGGTCAGCTCGGCCACTTCGTCGGGCGTCACGTTGCCGGAGGCCTTGAAGGTCAGGTCTACGCTGCCGCCTTCCTTCGCCGCCACGCCGAACTTCTTCACCTTCATGTCGGTGAGGAAGATCGGCTGGGTGCTATCGAGCTCACCGTCCAGCTGCAGCTCGTAGCCCTTGTATTCGTGGCTGAGCTTGATGGGCTCCAGGCCGGGATGCTTGATCTCGGTCAGCGGCTCACCGATGGTCGGCAGGGACTGCTGCTCGCCCTTCGCGGCCTTGCGGAACAGCGACTTGCGCAGGTCCTTGTCGAAGTAGTCCAGCACCTGGTTGCTGGTGCTGACGGAGAAGCTGATGTCGACCGCCAGATTCCGCTCCTCGCCGTGCTTCTCGATACGCACGTTGAGGTTGGTGATCGTGGCGACCTTCTTTTCGATCTTGAACATTGGGACCTCGTCGGTTGAGCCGGCCGGGCCGGCAGTGGGCTACTGCAGGTCGTCCGCCGCTACCGGCATGGCGGAGGTCAGCGACTGGATGGTGCTGCGGCGCTCGGCCAGTGCCTTTTCGGCACGGAACCACTCCAGGGCGGTCTGGTAGGCGGCACCGGCCAACACGGCGCGCGCCATCAGCAGCGACAGGTAGTTGCCGTGCACGACCGCGAGTAGGACACCAGCCACTGCAAAGCCGCAGATCAGCGCCCACATGGCCAGCGGCGCGAGGATGTAGGTCAGTCGCCGGCTCACGACATCACCGCCTGCAACAGGTCCTGGAAGATCAGCACGGCTGCCGCGCCGACGATGAAGCCGACCAGCGCGCCATAGGCCATGAACTCCAGCGACATACGCACCGTCTCCTTCCGGATGGTCTGTTCGAAGCTCATGCGGCCTCCGGACCGGGCTGGTTGTTGAACTCGGCGCGGAACTGGCGGCGCAGGCGCAGCGCGTTGTCGACCACCGACAGGCCGCGATAGCCCCGGCGCTGCTCGGCATTGAGGCGCTGGAACAGAGGCGCCGGGTTCAGGCCGGTGCAAGCGATCGCATCGCGCACGGCCTGGAACTCGCGGATCTGGCGAACGTTGGTGTTCATGGCGACTCCTTTGCGGTCGTGATCTGAATACGGCGCAGGCCGGCCAGCAATTCGTCGCTGACCTCTTCGCCTTGGCGGGAGAACCGGGCATCACCGGTGTCGAGTTGCTGCAGGTAGCGGCCGGCGTTCGTCATCGGCTCGGGCTTTGAAGCGAACAGGCCGCCGAACAGATAGAGGAAGGGGTTGTAGTCGGCGCTCATGCAGCCACCTGCCTGTCGGCCACGGCGACACGGGCCAGCTGCACGAGTTGCGCGTCCAGCGCTTCACCCTCGACACGGGCAAGCCGGTAGAGCTGGGTCAGCAGCTCCGTGCCCATGAGGTCGGCGGGGTGGGTGTGGTGGAGGCGGTGCAGGACCAGCTGCAGGTCGGTGTAGTACCGGCCGCCGAGCGTGCCGGCAGACCAGCTGGCCGCCTCGCGGCACAGGTCCGGATTGCTGCGGTAGCTGACGGCCAGCTCGGCAACACGCTCTTCGGCATACTCGGCCTCGAAACGCGCGTCTTCCTGGTTGTCTAGGCTGCGCTGGGCGCTACGTGCCCGGTCGCTGTATGGCTGCAGTGCCATGGTGAACCCCGTCATATGGCCCAGATGGGCCGACGGGTTCAATCTATGGCATCCCATAGTATATTGTCAATGGGATGCCATAGACCTGCGGCAAAAATTATGGCGACTCAGTGGCCGCCATTGGAATTGCTGATCTTCAGGAGCTGCAGGGGAACATTCTGGCCATCCCCAACAAGGCATACGTCGAGACACCTACCTCCACCCAACCCTTGTCCTTGTTGTAGGTTGAGGCGTTCTCGTTGATTTCTTGGTTTGCCGCAGCCTCAATCAATGCTGTCGTGACCGGCACCGATTTCGGCATGCAGATGAAAACCCCGGAGGCAACTGGGATGGGATAGTTGCTATCTCCGGATCGTTGCAGTGTCAGCACTTCCGCCATGGCCTGAAAGTACCCGTTCAGGGCACTGCCTGCATGGGATGCGAAAGGCTCCTTTCCATGCTTCACCGCATCTTTGAAGACTTTGTAGCCCTCAACATCAAGCGCATGCGCATACTGCAGTGACAGCGCAAAGATGAGCACCCCGCCTATCAGTCGTTTCATCCTTCCCAGCTCCCAATCCATCGAACACGGCCGATAATCTGGATAGGGTGGCGCGGACTATCCAGTCGTTTTGGTTTCCGCCAGTTGTGGTCGCCACGTGGGTTGTCGGCCTTGAAGAACACAAGGTCGTCGATCATCTCGCAGCGCTTTACGTGGTATTCCTTCGCCGCGCCACCACCGTCGACCATGACCACATACATCTGTCCGTCGCGAGGCGTGGTATCGCTCGTGTCGAACAGGATTGCGTCGCCGCTGCGAATGCGCGGCTCCATGCTGTCGCCCTTGCCGTACATGACTGCGAGGGCATTTGGGCGTAGGCGCTTTCGGGCCAGCGATTCGGCCCTGAACTTCAGCTTGTGGGTTTCGGCGTATTCCTGGGCTTCGGGACCACCGCCCAAGCCGATGGCCTGCGCGTAGCCACTGATATCGGCCCAATCGCTGTCGTCGTTGCTCGCTGCATTTCCTTCCATGGGTCCCCGGCCGGTTTGCAACCATTTCGGGGATACCCCAAGCGCCTCCGCTATCTGCGGTAGCTGCGTCGTCCCTGCCTGGTCGTTGTTCTCAATACCGGCGAGGGTGGGGTACTTCACGCGCGCAGCCTCGGCCAGCTGGGGGCGAGACATGCCCCGAACCTTCCGTGCTTCCTTGATTCGGTCACCTACGGTGTTCATGGAGGTGAGCATTACGGAAAGCCATTATGGGATGCCATTGACATGGATCTATGGCATTCCATAGAATCGACGCATCCCATAGGAACGCGCACATGGAAATCACCTGGGCAGACCGAATCAAGGCACTCGAACAGCGCGGCTGGTCCCTGACCGAGATCGGTCGGGCCATCGGCAAGTCGCCGCAGACCGTCAGTGATCTGAAGCAGGGCCGGACCAGAGAGCCGGGCGGGATGGCTGCGGTGAACCTGCACCACCTGTACAGCACTGGCGCTCGGCCGCCCGAGGCCGCCTGACATGGTGATCGATCGCTCAGCCGTTGAACTCGGAACCCCAAGTAAGGCGACTTCTGCTGTTGGCAGTGCGGTAGGTCTGCCGGCAAACCGGGCAACGCATGTATCCGTCGGCGCCGGGCTGCAGGACGACCTTTGTCCCGGCGTCGTAGCAGGGCTGGCAAAGGTAGTGGTCGGGCTGCGTGCGTCCTGGACTGTCGGTCCCGGCTTGCTGTGGGGCCAGGTTTGCGCGGTAGACGATGACGCCACCACCAAGGTCGAAAAGCTCATAGCCGGCCTTCTGCGAGAGAGCTTCCTTGAGTTCTCGCAGCTCCTTTGTGGCTTCGAAGTGCTCGTTCTGCAGCTGCAGCAACATGATGTTGTGCGCGAGCAGACCTTGCTGGGCTGCCAACAGTTTCTCGTTGATCTGAGCGATCGCAACAGCCGACTGGTTGAAGTCGCGCACAGCCAGGGTGGCAGCAGCGAGTTCCTGCGCGCTCTTGAGGGAGGCAATCGCCGTGGCGATTGAACTGAAATCCATGTCCGTCTCCGGTAGCAGTTTGGATGGGTCACACCCTCAATGCTACCGGCAGGCGGGCGCCGACGACGACCAGCAGGAGGCGCCCCATGCTGCCTGACCGGGATCGGGCCGGGCTCGCGAAGTGCGAGGCCAACTTCGAAGATCTGTACCGCCAGGTCGCTAGCGCAAGTTCGCCCTCGCGAACTCCAGCCATAGGTCTGCCTTCTGGTGAACCTTCAGCACGTATGCGGCTTGAGAGGGCGTCGGCGTTTCCATCGCCGCACGTGTCCCGGCCACCGACTTCAGTCTGGCGAGCGATTGCTCGATTTCTAAGAGCAGCTTTCCGGGCTCCGGGTGAGCTGTGACAAGCGCCGAGACCACTTCGTCCAACACCTGCAGTTGCGCAGCGATGACGGTCACTGCGCTCTCGTTCTGTTCCATGTCGCCCTCCTTGCGGGCTGTGCGTTTGGTGACCGCAGCCTACCGCAAGGAGGGCGACTCCCTTCATCCCTGATGTGACGTTGTCCATGGCGCCATCGTGCGCCGCCGTCGCCGCCCCGTCTCCAATCGAGAAATCCGCCCATGAATGTCACTGATGCCGCTTACGACACCGTCCACCAATACCCGGGCGGCAGTGAGGCCCTGGCGCCCAGGATGGGCATGTCTGCCGCGACCCTGCGCGGCAAGGTCAACCCGAACACCGGCCGTAACCTGCTGAGCCTGCAGGAGGCCGACGCGCTGATGGCGCGCACCGGTGATTACCGCATCCTGCATGCGCTGGCTGCGACGCACGGGTTCGTGCTGCAGGCGAGCACCGCCCCCAAGGGCGGCACGATCATCACCGCAATGCTGGCGGCGCAGGCCGCCAAGGGTGACCTGGCCGAGCTGGTGGCGGACGCGATGGCGGACGACCGAATCAGCGGCAACGAGTCCGACCGCATCACGCGCGGCGTCATGCAGGTGATCGTCAAGCTGCTGGAAGTGAGCCAGCACGCTGAGGCAGCGGCGGAGCGGGGTGGGGTATGAGCGTAACCCCGGCCCACATCGCGGCAGTTAGCGTGCACCGTCGCCGCCGGCGTGCCATAGGGTGGGTGTCCACCCGAAACGGAGGACATCCCATGAAAGCACGGCCCGACACGCTGCGACAGCTGCAGTGCTGTCTTGACGTCATCGCTAGCAGCGAACCCATGAGCGAAGCCGAGCGCACGGAGCATCGCAGCCGGTGTGCCGAGGAACAGGCCAGGGCTGAAGCGCGGCGGGCCGGAAACGCGGCCCCTGACCTACTGGGGGAGAAGTAATGGCCCGCATCCGCTCAATCAAACCGGAGTTCTGGTCCAGCGAGCAGGTGATGGAATGCTCGCCGATGGCTCGGCTGCTCTTCATTGGCCTCTGGAATTTCTGCGACGACGGCGGCAATCACGTCGCCAGCGCGAAGACTGTGAAGGCTGAAATCTTCCCCGGTGACGATATCTCCTCGACGGATGTTCAGGGAATGCTCGACGAGCTGTCGTCGAATTCCCTGATCGCCTTCTATACCAACGGTGACAAGCGGTATCTGCACGTCACAGGGTGGAAGAAGCACCAGAAAATCGACCGTCCCACCTTCAAGCATCCGGCATTCTCGAACGATGATCGTCGAGGGCTCGACGAGTCCTCCCCCCCCGGAGTGGAGGGGAGTGGAGAGGAGGGGAAGGGAAAAGGAGAAGAGCCCCCCCATACCCCCCCGGCTGCCGCCGGTGGGGCAGACGGTGGCAAATCTGGCCAGGGCAAGGCTGGCCGGCCCAAGCGGGAGAAGGTGACCTTCAACGCCTTCATCGAGACCTGTCGGACTGCCGGTGAGCGCCCGATCCGCACCGATGACCCGATTTTCGATTTCGCCGAGGACGCTGGCATCCCCCGGGAGTTCGTGGCGCTGGCCTGGCGCGAGTTCGCCATCAAGCACCGGGACGGCGGCAAGCAGCAGAAGGACTGGCGCGCTCACTTCCGCGATGCCGTGCGCCGCAACTGGTTCAAGCTGTGGTGGTGCCCGCCTGCCGGCGGCTGCGAGCTGACGACCAGCGGCGTGCAGGTCAAGCGGGAGCGGGACGCTGAGCGTGAGCGCGATCGGCAGAATCAGCTGGCCCAGCACGAGCAGGCCGCGTGAACGCTGTGCCGGGCTACCTGGACAACGTCGCCCAGCTGCGCGTGCCGCCGCATTCCGTACCGGCCGAGCAGTCGGTTCTCGGCGCGCTGCTGCTGGTAGGCGAGTCACTGGCGCAGATCCGCGACCAGCTGGCAGCGGAGGACTTCTACCGCCGCGAGCACCAGCTGATCTACCAAGGCATCTGCGGCGTGGCCGACCTGAAGCGCGAGGTCGACGTGGTGACCGTGGGCGACTGGATCACGGCGAACGTCGAGATCGGCGCCCAGGAGCTGGTGGCCACCATCTACGACCTGGCCGGCAGCACGCCATCGGCGGCCAACGTTCGCGCCTATGCGGAGATCGTGCGCAACAAGGCGCTGCTGCGGCAGCTGATCGAGACCACCACCGACATCGCCGACAGCGCCTACGGCGCCAGCGACGACGAAGCGGAGCGGGTGGTGTCAGCCTCGGCGACGAAGCTGGCCAGCCTGACCGTGAAGTCGAGTGGAAATGGCGGGCTGGTGATGGTTCGCAGCGGAGTGCAGAAGGCCTGGGACGAAATGGAAGCCCGGTTTCACGGCGAGGGCACGCAAGGCCTGGTGCCGAAGTGGAGCAGCGTTCGCCGGAAGATCCCGTACCTGGAGCCGACCGACCTGATGGTGCTGGGCGCACGCCCGTCTATGGGCAAGACCGCCCACGCACTGAACTGGGCCGAAGACGCTGCTGCCGGCGGCAGGAACGTCGCGGCCTTCAGCCTGGAGATGTCGGCCTCGCAGTGGAGTCTACGCCTCATGGCAGCACACGCCGGAGTAGACCTCAACCGCATGCGTGAGAAGGGTGCGCTGAACAACGACGAGTGGGCGCGACTCTCGCAGGCCCGCAACTACATCCAGTCGCTGCCGTTGGCGATCGATGACTGCGGCGCGCTGTCGGTCGATGCCTTGGCAGCGCGGGCCTCCCGCATGCATGCCAAGGTTCCGGGCGGCCTGGGCCTGATCGTCGTGGACTACCTGCAGCTGCTGACCGGAAAGGCCAAGTCTGAGAACCGAAACGACGAGGTGTCGTACATCTCGCGCCGCCTGAAGGGTCTGGCCAAGGAGCTGAACTGCCCGGTGATGGCGCTGTCCCAGCTCAATCGCAGCGTGGAGAAGAGCCTCGACAAGCGCCCCGGCATGGCCGACCTGCGCGAGTCCGGCGCCATCGAACAGGACGCAGACGTGATCGCGTTCCTCTACCGGGACGACTACTACAGCAAGGAGGCCTGCGGCGCGCCGGGCATCTCCGAACTGATCGTGGCGAAGAACCGCCAAGGCGAAACCGGCACCTGCTACCTGCAGCACCGGCTGCAGTGCAGCGCCTTCGATGACTACACCGGCCCCCGACCGAACTACACCATCAAGGGAACGGCCACTGCAGCCGGTGGCTACGACGAGTTTGATATGCCGAAGCCGCGCGCGACGAAGAAAGGTGGCAAAGACAGGTCTATGGGAGACGACGCATGACCCCGATCACCTTCATCCTGCGCACCGAGAGCGCCCGCGACCGCATGGCCCAGGCATGGCGCTTCGCCTGCCAGTTCCTGGAGCTGGGTCTGGACGTGCGAGTCACGGTGCAGGAGCACAAGCACAGCCGCAGCCTGGAGCAGAACGCGATGTTCCATGCCATCTGCGGCGAGCTGGCCGCCCAGGTGAAATGGGCCGGCCGCTACATCGACGCCGAAGGCTGGAAGCGCCTGTTGGTCGATGCATGGGCTCGCGAGTCCAACCGCCGGCAGGGCGAAGTCGTGCCTTCGCTGGACGGCGCCAGCATCGTGAACCTGGCCGTGCAGACCCGGCGCATGACCGTCGGCGAGATGGCCGACTTGATCACTTTTGCGCAGGCTTGGGCCGTGGAGAACGGCGTGCGCCTGAGCGACCAGGCCCCGAAGCGGCTGCAGAGGTATGCCGCATGAATATCACTGGCACCAACGTCCAACTATCCATGCATCAGCAGAGCGAACCAGTGCTTCTTCTTCCACCTTGCAATGATGGCCTGGGCCTCTTGGAACGAAGCGTCTATTTGCGCCGCCGAGTCTTTTGCGCTTTTTGCATGTTGTTCACGATGAACACCTCCGGCCGCGACGTACTGCCAAACCACATGCAGCACCCGCGCTGCTTCGTTAGATCGTCCAAGGGCGGGGATGTAGCTGGCATCAGTAGCGCTGTCCTGGATCATTGCCTCGCACGCAGCTTTGCTGGTCTCGATTTCGGCTTTGGCGGGAACCGGAGCTTTCACGTCGTCAAGAACAGCAACCAAACGCGCGGCAACTTCTTGAAGATTCTTGAGGCGAGAGACTGCGGATCGCATTCTCTCGAGATCGTCCAGCCTCTTCATTCGCACTGGGATGTAAAGGGCGAGGGCGATACCAACCAAAGCGGCGATGACTTGGATCCACGATGCCCACTCAGACTGGGTGAGGCAGGGCCATCCAAAAAGATCGAATCTCCAGCAAACAGCGGTCACGGGCTGCATAAGTCCTTCCTTGGCCAAAGGGGGAGAGCATGAAGCGCGGACGCAGCATCAGCAAGTCCACCGTCGAGCAGCAGCGCATGGACGCCATCAAGGACATCGGGTGCATCTTCTGCCACTACACCCGCGTGATGCTCGACGACGTGCGCGCGGACTACTGGCGGATGGTCAATGGTCATCAGTATGGGAAGACCGCATGAAATCAGTCCCCTTGCACGTAGTAGTTGTCCTGGCAGCCGGGCAAACGGTCAATACGAGCTGCCACGCTTTCCAGCTGAGGGCTGAGCTGAGTGGCAAAACCAATCGTTTTCTCGCAGTCATCGCATATTTGCTTGATCGCTGCATCCGTAAGAACCTCATGATGAATTACTTTCATTCCTTGCTGCAGCCAAAACAGGCTGGCAACGAAGAGGTTTGCAAGTTCGGCGGTCTCACCCAAGACGTGGAACGATGGATGAAATTGCCTAAGCGTCTCCGGAATGTCGAAGGCGTCCTCTGGTACTTTCTGGAGAGCGTCCACTGGCCGTTTTTCGCTCAATGCTTCGAAGAGGAACGAGGCGCGCCGTCGGTAGGCTGGAATGAATGGCTGGATGGCGCCAGCAACCACCTTGGCCTGGATCTTCTGCTCTTCCAACCGCGCCCTACGGTCGTTCCTGCGCTGCCAGGCGGGTACCCAAATTGCCGTGGCGATGGCAGCGACACTGCCTACCGCCTGGACCCAAGCTGGCCAGTCGATCTCATTAGGTGGCCTCGGCTGCGGCGGGTGCTTGCTCATCAGCGCCCAAACAGCAATTGCTCCGGCGAGAAAAGTCATGGCCGCAACGATTGCCCAGTCTCTGTCGGTCCTTCCGTTATTCATGGTTCCTCCCTGTCGTTCGGGAGGATTCTACCGGTCGGGGTCGCCGCGTGAGGACAAAGAACGGCAAGTCTCCAACACCTTCCGAGAAGCGGTACGTAGACGCGGTGAAACTGCTGCCGTGCAGCGTCTGTAGCCGTCTCGGCCCCAGTGATGCCCAGCACACCAAACAGGGCCAGCACTTCACGACCGTGGCCCTGCGCAAAGATTGCCACCAGCGCAGCTTCAAGGGCATCCACGGGCAGAAGCGCATGTGGCTGGTCATGAAGTTGGACGAGCTGACCGCCCTCAACGTCCCCCTTTCCCGGCTGTAGCTGCAGGAGGCCGCACGATGATTAACCTGACCCTGCCTTATCCAATCAGCGCGAACCGCTACTGGGCCGTGCGCGTCATCCCCAGAAGGCCGAAGCCGCTGGCGATAACCTACGTGACCGAAGAAGCGAAGGCCTACAAGGCTGCGGTCGGCCACCTGGCCAAGGTCGCGGGCATCCGCGTGCCGTCGATCGGCCGCGTGGGGCTGCACATCAAGCTGTTCCCGCACAGGCCGCAGGACTGGGTGAAGCGCGCGCGCAAGGATCCGCACACCTGGGACGACACCGTCCAGTGCATGGACCTTGGCAACTGCGAAAAGGTGCTGTCGGATGCCTTGAACGGTATCGCCTGGGTGGACGACAAGCAGATTCGGAGGACCCTGCTGGAACGCATGGAGCCGGACGAGAAGGGCGCGCGGCTGGAGGTGGCCATTGAGTATCTCGCTGCTGCGCCTTCACTCCTGGATGGTCTCGCCGCATGACCGGTGCCGAGCTGCGTATGCAGAAGCGGTACCGGTCCTACGTGCAGAAGCATGGCCGCTGCTCCGTCTGCCAGTTCCGCGCCGCGGGCACTGCGGGCTTCCACTGCAAGGGCTGGCCCAATCGGGCCGGTACCTGTGACACCGACGGCAAGCTGCCGACGTTCCGATTCGATGACGCCGTACTGGAGAGCATGCGCGATGCGCAACACTGATCCGCTGACCGAAGAACTGCGACGCTGGGGCCACGCCCAGGTGAATCGGTTTGCGCTGAGCCGCGCCAACAGGAGCGTGCATGTTCTGGACAAGGTTCGGGACCACGCTCCGATGACGCGGGAGCGGGCGCTGCAGGACCTGGTCGGCCGGGATGGCGCTGAACGCCGCCGGTTCATGGCCCAGCGAAGCGGCGTGCAGGACCTAGCCGTACTACCGATGTGGGCAGTGGACCCCATTCGCGCCTCCAACGACGCAGATCATCCCCACGACAACCCCGAGATCGCTGTCGATGTCGGCGTTCCGGATGAGCTGCGCTGGATCGACCGGGCGCTGGCATCGATGGAGCGGCAGTACCCGATGCGCGCCCTGATCGTCCGGACCGAGTTCACCGTATCGGCCAGCCAGGCGGTGAAGGGACGCATGGTGGCCGAGAAATATGGCGGCGTGCTGTCGGTCTGGCAGTACCGCCGGGAGTTGCAGCGAGGCGTGGATTGGTTGCGGGGAACCGCAGACGTTGCATAATCCATCCAAAGCGGAGTTCCGATCTGCACATCCATAGGAAATGAGATGCCTATCAATCGCAAGGCAGTGGGCAAGAGGACGGCGACCGATGCTCTTGGCAGCGTCACGCCGGAGCAAGCCAAGGCTATCGGGGAATCTGTTGCGGCAGTGGCGGAGAGTAGTGGGAAAGCATGGGAGGCAGAAGAAGCAACCCAACAATCGACCGAACGGCATACCGCTGAGTTCTATGTTGAAGCACTGAAACAAGCCGGATCGCCAGAAGAACGAGAGAGCATTAGAAAGGCGAGAGAGGCTGAACTGAACAAGGTTCGGGAAAGCCTGGAACTTCTCAGGTCTAGCCGGACCGTAACTCAGCGCGGAATGGCGTACCTTCCTGTGCTCGGTATTCTGGCTGGTGGCGCGATCTTGGCGACGATTGGCGCCAAGTACATCAACCTTGAGGATGTCGCAAAATTGCTCGGAAGGGATTGACAAGTTGCACGCGTAAGTGCCTTAATTCTGCAACTGTCAAGAATTGTCCCTGAAGCCCCGGCCCTGCGCTGGGGCTTCTGCGTTTCCGGGACCCAGAACACCGATCAACCACCGCGCCGAAACCCCCTCCGCTCGCAGTGAGGCGATTGGGGCTGGCGTCAACGCAGGCGGGCGGTCTGCGCACGGCCCTTGGAGGCCGGGCAGCGCCTAGGCAGCGGTGGTGATCGGCCCTCTACGCCCGCAGCCCCCCGGACCAACCACATCCTCGCGCACCAGCCGGTTGCGGGGCGGGCACCTATGCAGGAGAGACCATGGTGAGCACCGAAACCGTAGCGGCCGCCATGGGCGCCGGCCAGTACGCGCAGCCGCTGGAGGATGCGTGCATCCAGTTCGGCATTGTGACCGCGCTTCAGAAGGCGCACTTCCTGGCTCAGGTCGCGCATGAATCCGATGGCTTCCGCACTGCCACTGAGTACGCCTCCGGCCGCGCCTACGAAGGCCGGGCCGACCTTGGCAACTTGCAGCCGGGTGACGGCGTGCGCTTCAAGGGGCGCGGCCTGATCCAGCTGACTGGGCGCGAGAACTACGCGACCTTCAGCAACGCCATGGGCCGCGGCGACTATTTTCTGCGAGAGCCGCAGGCGGTGGCGATGCTCCCGTGGGCTGCGATCGCTGCCGGCTGGTTCTGGAAGCGCAAGGGTCTGAACTCCCTGGCCGACCGTGACGACGTGGTGGCTGTGACGAAGCGCATCAACGGCGGCACCAACGGCCTGGAGGACCGGAAGCTCAGGCTGGCACAGGCCAAGAAGCTGTTCGGCCTCGCATGACGGCGTCCAAGAAGAAGGCCAAGCTCTCACCGGTCAACCAGTTGCAGGGCGTGCTGGTGGTGCTGGAGAGTCAGAAGGCCAAGAACCCCACCGCCGAGCTGCTGTTTGCCATCCGCGAGATGGTCAGTGACGCGCTCGCTGTCCTGCAGGAACCCGATCCGACCAAGCAGCGAATCGCATTCGTGCTGCTGGCGGTGCAGCAGTCCACGCAGGTCGCCATCAAGGAAGTGCGCGGCAAGCGCCTCACCCGTGTGACCATCATCGACCAGCCGCTCTACCACTGGGCGCTGGAGGAAATTCACTCACTGGCAGGTGCCGCATGACCTTCGCGACCCGCAACATCGGCGCTGCGCGCGTCGGCATCGCCGTGCTGGTGCTGTTCCTGCTGGGCATGGCCATGGCCGCGTTGATCGCGGTGGCCATCCCACCGGAGAACAAGGATTCGTTCGGGATGCTGATCGGTGGCCTGAACAACGCCACCGGTATGGTCATCGGCTACTTTTTCGGTATGACCCGCAAGGGTCCGGGGGCCTGACATGAACCGGATCGCCATCTACCTGCTGGCTTTCGTAGCCTGGTCCGCTGGCATGTTCGGTGCCGGCTGGGCCTGGCGCGGTGACCGGGCCGAAATCGGGGAAGCTCGGCAGCAGGCCAGCACCAGCGCCGGGCAAGTCCAGCAGCTCACCGAGACCCGTGCCGTCGAGCACAGCCAGGCCGAGGCGCTGGCCACCATCGGAGCCAAGCATGAAGAAGATCGCACCGCGGCCACGGCCGTCCCTGCTGCTGTTGCTGCTGGCGTGCGTGATGGCAGCCTCCAGCTGCGCGACGACCTCGCCACCTGCAATACCGCTCGCCTGTCCGAAGCCGCCGCCGGCGCCGTCGAACGTGACCAGGAAGCCCAACTACGAGCAGAGGTCGCGGGAGCTCTTGTTCAAATCGGGCGGGACGCAGACGACCACGTCCGGGCCTGCCAGGCCGTGATTGCGGTAGATCGTGGAATGGATTCGGTCGCCGACGGAGGCTAATCCCTCCGTCGGCGCGTTCAGTTAGACCTACCAAGTCCGATTGCGCCTCTCGATTTCCTTGAGGCGGTTGAGTAGCTCCGGTTGCATGTACTCAGGGCATGCAGTTAGCGCACGCGCAATGATCCCATGTTGGATTGGAGTGAAGTCGACTTGTCCGGTTTCGGGCGCAGTGATCTGCATGGCCTTGATGTAAAGACCTGGGATTTCAGCAGTGATTTTGTTGAACTTGGTCATTTTGCGTTTCCTTCTTGAGTGGATGGGACGGTGTTGCCCTGACCAATTAGGATTCGCCGAAAAAAATTGCACACCTGCGTGATGAGGTCGAAATGACTACCGGCAGACGGCCAGCTTCTTCTTCGGCGGCCCTCACTCCCAAGCAGCATCGCTTCGTTCAGGAATACCTACAGGACCACAACGGCACCCAGGCGGCCATCCGCGCCGGGTACAGCGACAAGACAGCCAAGCAGCAGGGCTCACGGCTCCTGACCGAGCCGCGCATCCAGGCTGCGGTGCGCGCCGGCCAGAAGAAGGTGGCCAAGAAGGCCGAGGTGACCGTCGACAGCCTGATGGCCGAGCTGGAACAGGCCCGAAAGCTGGCGTTGAAGGAGAAGCAGGCCAGCGCGGCGGTCACCGCCACGATGGGCAAGGGAAAGCTGGCCGGCCTGCTGGTGGAGAAGCACAAGCACAGCGGCGCGATCGGCACCTACGACCTGAGCAAGCTTTCAGACCATGAACTCGACCGCCTTGAACAGATCCTCGGTCCGCTTGCCGACGCTGGCGGAGATCCGGGCGGAACGGGCGAGGAGGGCAGCTGAGCGAGAGCGCGCGCGCATCGCAGAGGATGTCGAAGGTATCCGGGCGCGATCGCAGACGCTGGAGGGCTTCATCAAGGAGCATTGGCGGGTTCTGGAGCCGACCAGGCCGCTGAAGTTTGGCTGGGCATTGCGGGCCATGTGCCGGCATCTGGAGGCGGTCACTGAAGGCCGCATCCAATTCCTGCTGATGACCGTGCCGCCCGGCATGATGAAGTCGCTGCTGATGGTGTTCTGGACCGCGTGGGAATGGGGCCCGGTCGGGCGCCCGGACCTGCAGACGCTGGCCACCTCCTACAGCCAGCCGAACGTCCTGCGTGACAACCTGAAGCTGCGGCGCCTCATCGAGAGCGACCAGTTCCAGGCGGCCTGGCCGATGAAGCTGCGCGGCGACCAGAACGCCAAGGGCAAGTTCGAGAACACCGGCAACGGCTTCAGCGAGGCCCGGCCCTTCAGCTCCATGACCGGCGGCCGCGGCGACCGGGTGAAGGTGGACGACCCGCATTCGACCGAGACGGCCGAAAGCGACGCAGAGCGAAAGACCGCCGTCCGCATCTTCCGGGAGGGCATCACCGACCGCCTCAACGACATCACGTCGTCGGCCATGGTCATCATCATGCAGCGCCTGCACCAGCAGGACGTCGCAGCGGTGGCCATGGAGCTGGACCTGGGCTTTGTGCACCTCAACCTGCCGATGGAGTTCGAGGCGGAGCGGCTAGACAAGGACGGCAAGAAGATCGGCGGCCCGTGCCGCACCTACATCGATGGTGAGCTGTTCTTCGAAGATCCGCGTACCGAGGACGGCGAGCTGCTGTTCCCCGAGCGCTTCCCGCGTGCGGAGATCGAACGGCTGAAGCGGGCAAAAGGCAGTTATGCCTATGCCGGCCAGTATCAGCAGCGCCCCACACCGCGCGACGGCGGTTCATTCAAGCGGGAATGGTTCGAGGTGGTCGAAGTGGCGCCGGCAATCTCGGCGGCGCGCAAGGTCAGGCGGTGGGACTTCGGCGCCACCGACCCGAAGGAGAAGACCAGTAGCGACCCCGACTACACGGTCGGGCTGCTGCTGGGCGAAATCGGCGGCACCTACTACGTGCTGGACGTGGTGCGCGATCAGGTATCGCCCGCTGGCGTCGAGCGGATGCTGAAGAACACCGCGCTGCAGGACGGCAAGTCGATCAAGGTCCGGATTCCGCAGGACCCTGGCGCCGCCGGCAAGAGCAACGCCGCGCACCAGATCAAGCTGCTGGCCGGCTGGGACGTGAAGGCGGCGCTGGAATCCGGATCCAAGGAGGTCCGGGCGACGCCGGTCGAGGCTCAGGCCGAGGCCGGGAACATCAAGCTGGTGAACGGCCCATGGGTGGCAGCGTTCTTGGACGAGATCGCCGAATTCCCCAACGCAAAGCACGACGACCAGGTGGACGCGCTGTCCGGCGCATTCGCTGAGCTGGTCACCGGCAGCACCTACAACCTTGGGAATGCGCTCTGATGGGCAAGCTCGCACAAATCAAAGATGGGCTGGTCAACCTGGTTGCCAACCTGGGGACGCCGCGCGACAAGGCGGCCTCGACGTTCTACGGCCTGCCGACCCTGTCGGAGCAGGAGGCAGACAACGCCTACCGCGGCACCTGGCTGGCGCGGAAGGTGATCGACATCCCGGCAATGGACAGCTGCCGGAAGTGGCGCGGCTGGAGCGCAGACCAGGAACAGATCACCGCGATCGAAGCAGAGGAAAAGCGGCTGGGCCTGCAGCAGAAGGTGCTGAAGGCAATGATCCGCGCCCGACTCACCGGCGGCGCCGCGCTCTACATTGGCACGGGTCAATCGGACCCGAAGCTGCCGCTGAAGCCTGAATCCATTGGCAAAGGCGGCATTCGCCACATCAACGTGCTTTCGAAGCGCGTGCTGCAGGCCGGCGAGCTGGACCTTGACCCGGAATCGCCGGGTTACGGCCTGCCAGCGTTCTACACCCTGAGCAGCGGCACGGCTGGGCAGGTTCAGATCCACCCGTCGCGCCTAGTGATCTTGCACGGTGCGGAAAAGCCAGATCCCGAGTTCGGCATCAGCGACGGATGGGGCGACTCGGTGTTGCTGGCGATCAGCAAGGCCATCAAGGATGCCGATGCCAGCGCGGCAAACATCGCGTCGCTGGTGTTTGAGGCGAAGGTCGACGTCATCAAGATCCCGAACTTCATGTCAATGTTGGCGGACCCGGAGTACGAAAAGCAGGTACTGCAGCGGCTGCAGCTGGCAGCGATGGCAAAGGGCATCAACGGCGCGCTGCTGCTGGACGCCGGCGAAGAGTATGAGCAGAAGCAGGCGCAGTTCGGCGGCTTGATCGACCTGCTGATGGGCTTCATGCAGCTGACCTCCGGCGCGTCGGACATCCCGATGACCCGCCTACTGGGTCAGTCGCCGGGCGGCCTCAACGCCAGCGGCGAGAGCGACCTGCGGAACTACTATGACCGCATCAGCAGCAACCAGGAGCTGGTGCTGCAGCCAGCGCTGCAAGTGCTGGACGAGTGCCTGATCCGCTCGGCGCTCGGCAGCCGGCCGGCTGAGGTGTTCTACAACTGGCGCAGCCTCTGGCAGACCACCGACACCGAACGCGCAACCATCGGCAAGACCACAGCAGAGACCATCAAGACCATCGCCGAGACCAAGCTGCTACCGGATGAGGTGATGTCTACGGTGGCGGTGAATATGCTCACCGAGGCTGGTGTGGCGCCTGGGTTGGAAGCCGAGATGCTGGAGTACGGCAAGGCCACGCCCGATGACGACCGCTCTGACGATGACGAGAGCCGCGCCGCAGTGACGCCGCGGCCCAGCGGCACCAACGAGGACTGACCGATGGAGATCTTCGACAGCCTGGCGCTTGATGCGTCCGGGCTCGCTTTCACGCGCGACGGTTTCCTGATCGGCGACGCCAAGGTCAGCCGTGCGGGCAACGTCCAGCAGTACCTGGGCCGGGAGCTGGGGCTGACCGGCGATGACGCCGGCCGGGTGTTCGGCGTCTACCGCGATCCGGCCACGGTGTTCGATGAGGACAGCATGCGCTCGCTTGTCGGCCGGCCGGTCACCCGCGGCCACCCGCCGAAGGGGATCACAGCCGACAACTGGAAGGAGCTGACGGTCGGGCAGGTGGGCGGTCGTGTAGTGCGCGACGGCGAACACGTGGTCGCCCCCATGGCAATCATGGACGCCGCGTCCGCCAAGGAGGTGGCCGCCGGTGCGCGCTCGCTGTCCGCCGGCTACTCGGTGGAGATCGTCGCCGACGAAGGCGTGGCGCCCGACGGCACCCCGTACCAGTACCGGCAAGCCGGACCGCTGCGCTTCAACCACGTGGCCTACCTGCCGGACAACAACCCGCGTGCCGGCAACACCCGCATGGGGGATTCGCAATGGGGTCCGGCCCCGCTCACGCAGTACGAACTCGCGCTAGTCGACCGGGCGCGTGGTCAGCAGCACCACCACGGCGACGACCACAATCCATCTACGAGGAAAGAACCCATGAGCGACAAGACCATCTTGGTCGATGGGCTGTCCGTCGTCACCAACGACGCCGGCGCCCAGGCCATTGGCAAGCTGCAGCAGCAGCTGAAGGACGCGCAGGCCGCCGCTGGCACCGCCGATGCCGCCCACAAGGCTGCAATCGATGCCAAAGACGCGGCTATCGCCAAGATCGAGGCCGAGCGCGATGCCCTGAAAGCCAAGGTGCTGAGCGACGCCGACTTGGATCAGCGCGCGCAGCAGCGCGGGGACCTGATCGCGAAGGCCAAGGCTGTGCACGACGCAGACTACAGCGGCAAGACCGATGCCGAGGTCCGCAAGACTGCCGTGGTCGCCAAGCTCGGCGATGCCGCGGTGGCGGGCAAGGCCGACGCCTACATCGAGGCCCGCTTCGACATCCTGGCCGACGAAGCCAAGCCGGTCGATCCGGTCGCCAAGGCGCTGCGCGACAGCGCCACCCACCGCCAGCCCGTGAAGGACAACGGCTACGCCGCGTCCGTGGCCGCCCTGGACCACCGCACCGCCGGCCAGAAGGAGGCCTAAGCCATGGCACTTCAGATCAACTATCCGGACACCCAGCCGGCCGCCATTGCGGGCGCGCCGGCCACCATGCTGCCGGCCACCGAGATCTCCCGCACCGTCGAAGGTGCAGCCATCGCCTTCGGCAAGGCCGTGGAGCAGGGCGCAACCGACAAGTCGGTTAAGACCTTCGCCGGCGGCAAGTATGTCGGCATCGCCCAGCTGGACCGCTCGGCATCCGGCTTGACCGTGGTCGCTGGCCAGGTCACCGGCCGTGCTACCGACGCGTTCGGCGTGGGCGAGTCGGCCCGTGTCCGCACCAAGGGCGACCTGTGGGTGGCCGCCGCAGTGGCGGTGGCCGCAGGCGACGCCGTCTACCTGACCGCCGCCGGTGCGTTCACCAACGTGGCAACCGACAACACCGCCATTCCTGGCGCCCGCTGGGACACCAGCACCACCGCCGCCGGTCAGCTGGCCGTCGTCCGTCTCGGCTAAGGAGCCCACCACATGAGCGCAATTCCCCTGATCGACGCCCAGGCAGCCCTGGGCTTCGTGATCGCCCAGGCCTCGATCATCGAGCCGGGCATCTACCGCACCGTCTACCCCGACGTGCAGTACCGCACCCTGGTGCCCGTTGACACCACCGGCAGCGAGTTCGCCACGTCGGTGACCTACATGTCGCAGGACCAGTACGGCAAGGCCGACTGGATCAACGGCAACGCCGATGACATCCCGAAGGCTGGCACTGTCCGCTCGAAGTTCGAGACGCCGGTCTACACCGCTGGTATCGGCTACGGATTCGGTTGGGAAGAGATCGGCCGCGCCCAGATGCTGGGCATCAACCTGTCGACCGAAGATGCAGCCGCCGCACGCCGGGCGTCTGAAGAGATGGTCGATCGCGTCGCGCTTCTGGGCGATGCCAGCAAGGGCTTCACCGGCCTGTTCAATGCTGCTGGCGTCACGCCCGTCGCGGCGCCGACCGGTGGCTGGGATGCGTCCACGAGCTCAGAACTGATCGTGGCCACGCTGAACCAGGCGCTGCTCAACGTGTTCAACGGCACGAACACGGCGTCGATCGCGAACACGCTGCTGTTGCCCTGGACGAAGTTCAACCTGCTCGCCACCCGCAAGATGAGCGAGCACAGCGACAAGACCATCATCCAGTGGTACCTGGAAAACAACCTGTACACCGTGCAGACCGGGCAGCAGCTGACCCTGCGCGGCGTGCGTGGCCTGGACACCGCCGGCGTCGGTGGCACCACGCGGCTGGTGGCGTACCGCAACGATCCGCAGGTGCTGAAGCTGCACATGCCGATGCCGCACCGCTTCCTGCCGGCCTGGCAGAGCGGCCCGCTGCGCTGGGACATTCCCGGCGTGATGCGCCTGGGTGGCCTAGACGTGCGCCTGCCCAAGGAAGTCGTCTACCTGGACGGCATCTGATCCCCACGGCCCCCGCCACGCGCCGGGGCCACAGCGGAGCGAAGCATGAAGATCAAGAACAACCACAATGGTCCGCTGGGCTTGCCCGACGGCACGATTCTGCCGCCGGGCGAGCAGACCCCTGTCGCGAACTGGGAGGAGCTGAAGAAGAACTCGGTGGTGCAGGGCTGGATCAAGGCCGAGATCCTGAGCATCACCGGTGGCGACGCCAGCGGCAGCGGGCAGGCCGCCGACGGCAACTCGGGCGGCGAGGGCGGCGCCGACAAGGACGCCCTGATCGCGCGCGCCAAGGAGCTGGGCATCGACGCGAAGGGCAACTGGGGTGTGCCGAAGCTGCAGGCGGCAATCGCCGATGCTGAAAAGGCCGCCGGCGGCAATTCGGGCGGCGAGGGCTGACCATGTACGGCACGCTGGAAGGCGCGAACAGCTACCACCAGGCGCGCGGTAATGCCGCTTGGGCTGCCGGCACGGAGCAGGCCCGCGAGGGTGCGCTGATCCGCGCCACGGATTACATCGACGGCCGGTACCGGGTCCTGCTGGCATCTGGCCGCTGGGCGTCGATGTTCCCGGGCGTGCGTACGGCCGGGCGGGGCCAGCCGAACGAGTGGCCCCGCACCGGTGCGATCGACTATGACGGTGACCCCATCCAGCCGGATGAGGTGCCCGACGAGGTGGAGCGCGCAGCCTACGAGGCCGCACTGCGCGAGCTGGCCAGCCCGGGTAGCCTGTCGCCGGACTACGTGGTCACCGAGGCAGTAACCAAGGAGAAGGTTGGCCCAATCGAGGTCACCTATGCCGATGCCACGGCCGCTGGCCAGGCGCCGAACAGGCCGGTGGTGCCGGCCATTGACGAGATCCTGGCACCGTTGCTGCGGACACCGGCGGTTGTGCCTGCGGTGCGTGTCGTATGAGCCGCTTCTACGACCGCATGCAGGCGACAGCCACGAACCTGATCGGTAGCTACGGCTACGGCACCCAACTGGAGCGCGACGGTGCTCCGACCGGGCCTCCGCACAACCCGCAGCCGGGTCCGCCGACGCGGCACGACTGCACGGTGGTGGAGCTGGACTACAGCCTGACCGACCGCGACACCACGCTGGTGCAGCAGGGCGACAAGCTGGGCCTGATCTCGACCGCAGTGGACATCCAGCCCGGCAAGGACGACCGGCTGCTGCTGGGTGGCCAGCTGTATCACCTCATCGACCTGCAGCCGCTCTCCCCGGGTGGTCAGGTCCTCCTGTATGAGTTTCACGCCCGACGCTGATGGCCAACCTCACACCCCGCGAGCTGGAACTGCTGGCACGGCGCCTGGAGCCAGCTATGCGTCGCGCGTTCGAGCAGGCCATCGCAGGCGTGCGGTCGCAGGTGCAGCTGGACCTGCTTGCGAGCCTCCTGCAGGCCGGGCAGGTGGACGCTGTACTGGAGGCGCTGGGATTCGACGGCGAGCGCTTCTCGCCGCTGGCCGAGCAGGTGCGCCAGGCGTTTGCCACCGGCGCAGAGGTCGGCATGAAGGAGCTGCCGACCCTGTCGCTACGGCAGCAGGTGCGCGGGCGGTACAACCCGGCCAACGACACGCCACTGCTGCGGTTCGGGTTCGACATGCGCAACCTCGGCGTGGAGAGCTGGCTGCAGTCGAACTCCTCGCGCCTGATCACCGGGGTGGTGGAAGATCAGCGGCAGCTAGTACGCCAGCATTTGGTCCGCGGCATGGCCGCCGGCCTCAATCCACGCCAGACGGCGCTGGAGCTGGTCGGCAGGGTGGGCGAGACCGGGCGCCGCAGTGGCGGCGTGGTTGGCCTCACTGCGCAGCAGGCGCAGTTTGTGGCCAATGTCCGGCAGCAGCTGGCCAGTGGTGATCCAGCGCAGATGGCGGAGTACTTCAGCCGCAAGCGGCGCGACAAGCGCCTGGACGGGATCGTCAGCCGGGCCATCAAGGCCGGGAAGCCGGTGGCGCCGGCAGACGTCGAGAAGATCGCCGCGCGATATGCGGACCGGCTGCTGGCGCTGCGTGGCGAGATGATCGCGCGCACTGAATCGCTGACGGCCATGGCCGCTGGTCGGGAGGAGGCGTTCCGGCAGCAGATCGAGAGCGGCCGCCTAGCGCCGGAGAACGTCGAGGGCACCTGGTCAGCCACCGGTGACGACAGGACCCGCCACAGCCACCAGGCGATGAACGGCCAAGTTCGCCGGTTCGGTGAACCGTTCCAGACGCCCAGCGGTGCGTTGATGCGGTTCCCTGGCGACACCTCGCTCGGTGCTGGGCCGGAGGAAACCATCGGCTGCCGCTGCATGAAGCAGTACCGGGTGAACATGGCGGCGGAGGTGAAGCGTGGCCAGTAAATTCGGAGCCCAGGTCCTGGCCTTCACGGAGAAGGCCAAGGCCATGCAGGGCGCGATCTTTCGCGAGTCGGCCACCAAGCTGATGGAGGAAGCCGGCACGCCCGAGGGGCAGGGCGGGAAGATGCCGGTGGATACGGGCTTCCTGCGCAACTCTGCCGCTGCATCGGTCGAGGGCATGCCATCGGACAGCGCGCAGGCCCCGGAGCTGGTGTTCGCCACCATGGAGTTGGGGCAGACCGTGTGGGCTGGCTGGACCGCGAAGTACGCCATGCGCATGGAGCACGGCTTCTTCGGCGAGGACAGCTTGGGTAGAACCTATGCGCAGGCGGGCAAAGGCTTCGCGCGCGCGGCGGCCCAGCGCTGGGATTTCATCGTGGCTGAGGTTACAGCGAGCGTGAAAGGACGGATGGGATGAGCGACACGGCGATCTATGACGCATTCGCCACGCTGGTGGGCCAGTTTGCCGCAGCGCAGAGCCTCGCCTGCTCCTACCCGGGGCAGGGGTTCAAGCCGCCAACCGGCAACGGCGCTCGCTGGCTGGAGCTGCAGTGGTTCCCCAACCGAACCGAGAACTACGGCATCGAAGACGATGGCCCGTTCCTGATGCAGGGTTTCGGCCAGCTGTCGGCCTGCTACCGGCCGGGGCAGGGGATCATGGTCGGTACTGCGATCACGGACCAGATCATCGCCACATTCGCCAAGGGCACGACCTTCGCAGGCATGCGGGTGGAGAGGAGGCCTTGGACCTCCAGCATCATCCAGGACCCGGAGCGGGTCATGCACCCTGTGACCATCCCTTGGCGGGGCTTTACGAGTTAATACAGTGGTAGCATTCGCAACAACTACGTACAGACATTGGCTCTATGAACGACCTGCTTGCTGCTATCGATATTGTTTCTCTGGATGGAGTAATGAAGGTAGACATTCCATTCCTCGATGAGCAGCGAGGAGCGATCCGCCTCTGGATTGGATCTGTGTCCCAGGGAGAAATGTCGGAGGAAACTAGGGCTGCGGTGTCGGAGGCGATCCAGCGATTTGCGGCGGCAGTAACATGCGCAAAGCGTAAGGCAAATGCAAAGCGACAAATCGATGAGGCCGAGGCAATCCTCAAAAAGCTTGATGCTAATCAGGCAGGCAAGCAGCGAAGTAACGAAGAGCTGGAAGACTTTAACGCGGTCGTCGCTAGAATTACGACTTTCACTAGTAAGTACAATGACTTGGATGGCGAGTTCAGATCGGCCTATAAGTTTGTTTCGATTGCGATCCCCGCAGAATGGGCGCATGGGTCCGGGATGAGAGCGTAAAGTGAACCATAAGCCGCCAAAACTGCACCTAGTCAGCAGCAACGAGATCCCGAACGAGGGCGAGCTGCAGGCCATGCGGGACGCCATTACCCGCATGAAGCGGAACCGGCAGCTGCTGGACGAGTTCTGCGCCGAGCAGGCGCGGTTCGTCCGGGCGGAATACTTGGCCTATGTGGAGGCGGGATTCACACGGCTGCAGGCCATGCAGCTGGTGGCGGCAAAGCTGGGCCCCAGCAAAAAGTAGGCGAATTCAGCCTGCCGGGCCTGTGAAGGCCGAAATCCTGTGGTAGTAAAGGCCCCAGCGGTGGCATGACGCCGCCGACAGGGGGCAACATGAAAGCGATCACAGCGTTGGCAGTTGTGGTGGTTGCGTGTGCGGGATGCTCCACCCTTAAGAATGAGCCGATCCATGTTTCTGACGGTGCCGTTCGGAAGACGGTTGGGACGGTGACAACCTGGAGTCCGGATAAGGCCGCCGCCGTCGTGGTGGACAACAAGGTCTGCATGCAGCTGCCGACCCGGATAGTCTCCCTCAGCACTGGTGGCAGGGGGATGGTCGCAGTCGACGGGAATGGCATCCCCATTTCGTCAGGAGGAAAGATCAAGGGTGCTGCCGGAGGCGATGGCAACTTTCAGTCCACTGCCGCGCCCACGTTCCATGCTTCCGAGCGAGTAACGTTCCTATCGCACAGCCTTTTCTACCTCTGCCAGTTGGCGATGAACGGCGCATTGGACAAGTCCCAGGTCAGCCAGATGATGCAGTTTGTGGTGGTTGAAGCGGCGAAAATCACCCCGCCGCCCGAACCTCCTGTGTTGAGGACAATGTCGGTGCCTTCAGGCCAATCTACGCCGCAGTACAAACAAGAGTGACATCAAGGCCCGCCCACAAGCGGGCCTTTCACTTTTCCAACGACCCCGCCCCGTGGCGGGTTTTTTTACGCCCATCGCGAGGAGATACGGCTATGGCCGAAGCACAAACCAACAGTGGATCCAAGCTCCACATCTGCGTCACTCCGCAGAATGAAGACCTCACCGAAACCGAGTTCAAGGCGCTGACCTTCGTGCAGGTCAGCAACGTGGGGTCGGTCGGTGAGCGCGGCATCAACACCAACATCGTTCAGTACGACACCTGGGACACCCTGGTCGCGAAGAAGGGCAAGGGCATCACCAACGCTGGCGATCCGCAGGTCGAGGTTGCGGAAAACCTGAAGGACCCCGGGCAGATCGCCATGCGTGCTGCCGGCGCCCCCAACGTTCCGGACGCCTATGCCTTCAAGGTCGAGCGGCCCGATGGCGCCATCGAGTTCCTGCGCGGCCTGGTCGCCGGCCCGAACAAGCCGGGCGGGCGCAATGAGGATTTCCGCCTCAACACATACACGCTCGGCTTGAATCAGGCCCCGATCGACGTGCCGGCGCCCGTCACCCCGTAACCCGAACACCTCGGGGGATAGGGCGGCCGCCTGACAAGCCGGAACTGATCCGGCCGGCTTCCCCCGGGGCTCTCTACCGGATCGCCATCAAGGATCCCGAACATGACCGAACTGACCAACATCGTGGCGGCAGAGCGCCGCCTGGACATCGTGCACCCGGCCACCCAGGAGCCAGTGGGCCTGGTGCTGATCCTGCTGCCTGACAGCCACCCGCAGGTGAAGGCCGCTGGACGCAAGGCAATCAATGACCGGATCAACCACCGCGGCAAGGTGGGCGCTGAGCAGATCGAAGCCAGTCGCACCAGCATGCTCTGTGCATCGATCGGTGGCTGGGAGTGGCAGGGGGAGCTGACCTTCCACGGGGAGAAGCCCGAGTTCAACCCGCAGACCCTGCAGCAGCTGCTGAAGGAACTGCCATGGGTGGGGGAACAGGTCGACGTCGCCCTGACCGACCGGGCGGAGTTCTTTCGCCGACCTGACGAAACGGACGGCTGACGCCGTCTACATCGCCGTCCGCTACGACATGGCGGATGAGAACGGCGAGACCCGGCGCCAGCGCAATGCGCGCTTCGGCCTCGCCGAATCACCAGAGCTGGAGGTCCCCGACGCGGCTGCCCACGTCTGGGGCTGGTTCTGGGAGCTATCAGGGCGCAGGCACAGCGGTCCGGAAGCGTTGACGTTTGCTGACATCGGCCAATGGGCCTCTCTCCTGCAGATCGAACTGCTGCCGGAAGAGGTCCAGATGCTGATGGCGATGGACGACCAGTACCTGCGCGCGGTGCGCGAAGACCAGAAGGCCGCGCGTGAGCGGGCAATGCAGAACAACGGGAGCCCCTGATGGACATCGCCGAGCTTGGCTACAAGGTCGACAGCAGCGGCCTGGTGGAGGGCACCAAGGCCCTGGACGAGAATGCTGCGGCTGCTGACAAGGCCGGCGCTGCAGCCGACCGCCTGGAGAGTTCGCAGAGTGCTGCCAGCAAGTCGGCGTCTTACTGGGCCAATGAGCAGGCCAAGATCAACGCCCGCGTGCAGGAGATGGAGCGGATCGAGCAGAGGGCTGCCGTAGCCACGCGACAGGCTGCCACCGCCACGGAAGCGCAAGAGCTGAACCTGCAGCAGCTACTCGGCCAGATCAACCCGACAGTGGCAGCGCTGAACAAGTTGGCCGAGCAGCAGGACCGGCTGGCGCGCGCACGGGACCTGGGCATGCTCAAGCCCCAGGTATGGCAGCAGTACCAGGCGAACATCGACGCCACGCGCGCGTCCATCCTCAATGCCACCGGTGCGCAGAACGGCATGGGTATGTCCGCGCGCCAGCTGCAGAACAACCTGCGCATGATCCCGATGCAGGTAACCGACATCACCACCAGCCTGATCAGCGGCCAGCCAGCGTGGATGGTGGCGATCCAGCAGGGTGGACAGCTGAAGGACCAGTTCGGTGGCATCGGTCCCGCCGCCCGTGCCGTGGGCGGCTATGTGCTGGGGTTGATCAACCCGTTGACGCTCACTGCGGCGGCACTAGCGGCCCTGGCCATCGCCGCGAAGCAGTCGGAAGACCAGCTGTTCGAGTTCCAGAAGGCTCAGATCCTGAGCGGGCAGGGTGCCGCCGTCGGTGCTGCTGGATTCCTGGAACTGGCCAACAGCATCGATCACCTGCAGGGCGTATCGCGAGGCGGCGCGGTGGCCGCTCTGACTGAGACCGCCAAGGCCGGCCGCTATGCGGGCGAACAGTTCGAGATGGTGGCAGCGGCGGCAGCCCGAATGGAGGCCTCGACGGGCCGGTCTGCACAGGAGACCGTGCGAGCGTTCGAATCCATCGCAAAGGAGCCGGTGGAGGGTCTACTGAAGCTAAACGATGCAGAGCGCTTCCTGACCGCCGCGCAGCTGCAGCGCATCACTACGTTGCGTGAGGAGGGGCGGTCACAGGAAGCGGCCAACGAGGCGATCCGGATCTACGCCGATCACCTGGACGACGTGGCCAACCGCACTGAGGCGGTGATGCCCGGGATGTCCAAGGCCTGGCGCGACATCAAGGACGACATCAGTGGAGCGTGGGGGGCGCTTGGCAGCTTCACCGGTGCAGTGGTCGACCTTGCCGGCGAATGGGGCATCCTAGCGCGCCTACCGCGTCTGAGCGACGTTCTAGGCCTCGGCCTTGCCGGTGGTGCCCTAGTGAAGTGGACCGGTTTACCGTCTCTCACCGAAGCGCTGAACGGCGCGGCTGCCCGCATGCGAGGACTGCCGCCGCTGCCCAAGCCCATCGATGAGGGGGGCGCGCTGGATCCGCAGACTGCCCGCGACCTTGCTGCGGTGACGCAGGAGCGCGCCACAGCCGAGCAGGCCGCTGCCGAGGCCATCAATGCCCAGGTGGCAGGGCTTGATCGGGCCAGTGCCAAAGAAGCGGCGCGGCTGAAGATCATCGCCCAGTACAACAAGCTGGCCGACAACGACGCCCGGCACTTCGATGGGTCCATGCAGCGGCTGATCGCGAAGGCCCAAGCCGACGTCGACAAGTCGTTCAATCGTCGCGACGGCGTAGGCAAGCGGAACGGCGACGATAGTGCCGCGCAGAACATGCTGGCGGCGGCACAACGGCAGATCGAGGCAAACAAGCAGCTGATGGAGACCGGGGTCAAGGTGACCGAAAGCGAGCGCCAGACGATGGCGATCGAGCAGGTGCTGGCCAAGGGCAAGAACACCATGACGGCGTCCACCCGGGCGCTGCTGGTGGCGGCGAGGGAGGAGCTGCTGGCGTCCGGTCAGAAGGCTGCGGCGTACGCCAAGGAGAAGGAGGCGGCTGAGGCGTTGGCTAGGCAGCAAGCAATCCTCGCGCAAGGCAGTAGCAACCGGGCACGCTCCAACGAGCTGGACCTGATGGGCATGGGCCGGGGCTCGGATGCGGTCGCCATGCTGCGCCGGCAGCTGGACATCCAGCGCGAGTACCAGGACGAGCTGAAGCGCATTGGCAGCCGTGACGTGGCTGCCGACAAGGCGTCTTGGGATCTGCTGGCGGCGAACGCAGCAACCTATCGCGACAGCGAGTTGGCCAAGGAGCGCGCATTCCAGGAGCAGCGCCTGGCGATGCTGAGCGACTGGCGTGCAGGAGCGCGCCGGGCATGGGAGGACTACTCCTTCGCCACCAGCAATGCCCTGGAGCAGGCCAACAGCGTGATGAACACCGCCCTGAGCGGCTGGGAGGATGCCTGGGTGCGGTTTGCCCAGACCGGGAAGCTGTCGTTCCGTGACATGGCCAACGCCATCATTGCGGACCTCGCCCGCATCGCAGCCAAGCAGGCCGCAGTAGGAATCATCAACGCAGTGGCAAGTGCTTGGGGCGCTAGCAGCGGAGTAACCGCAGCGGGCAATGCGGCGGCCACCAGCGGCACGCAGAGCATCAATGAGGGGTTGCTGGCCGGTTACGGCGGCGGAAGGGCGCGCGGTGGCCCGGTGAGCGGTTCCACGCTGTACGAGGTGGGCGAGGGCGGCAAGCCTGAGCTATTCAACGATGGCCGAGGGCGCACGTACCTGATCCCGGGCAACGACGGCCAGGTCATTCCTGCAGCGCCTGCCGCAGCGGCCGGTGCGGGCCCTGCTGGTGGTGCTTCCGTGATCAACGTGAACGTGGTCGTCAACAGCGATGGCACCACCGAGACCGATGCGGACACGTCTCTGATGAACCAATTCGGGAAAGACCTTGGGCAGTTCGTGGACATGAAGATCAGGGAAGCACAGGTCAAGTCCATGAAGCCTGGCGGTGTGCTGCACTCGATGGGGGCCGGCCGATGACCGACACCTTTACCTGGCGACCCACCAGCACCGGCGGCAGCACGATCAAGGACGTGGTGAAACGCGCCCAGTTCGGTGATGGCTACCGGCAGAGCGCTCCGGATGGCATCAACCCGCGCAGCCGTAGCTACCAACTCACCTTCACCGGCTCCAAGACGATGGTGGATCAGATCATCGCTTTCCTCGATGCCCACGTCGGGCGCTCGTTCTTGTGGCAGAGCCCGCGCGGCCTGCTGCTTTTCGAGTGCACAGCGCAGGGCGAGCCGTTCCACAACGGCTTGGTGCACAGCATCACGGCCACCTTCGAACAAACGTTCCAGCCGTAAGGGATCAACATGGCACGCCAAGTAATCGACACCACTACCGACCACGGGACCTACAAAGGCGATCCTGCGAAGGTTGCTTTCGAGAAGGTAAACGCCAATGACGCTGAGCTTTACCAGCGGGACGACGACAATTTCTCCACGCTGTCGGCTCAGATTGCTGCTGCGCCTGGGAAATCGCTGGACCGAGGCCTGATCAGCAGCAACGGCCTGCTGCTGTCGTTCTCCGGATCTACCCTGAGCTTGTCGCCTGGGGTGGCTTTCATCCCGTCCCTGAACAAGATCCTTGCAGTAACCACCGCGCTTTCGAAGGCGCTGAGCGGCATGACCCAGAACACCTGGTATCACGTCTATCTGTTCGCGAAGACCGACGGGACGCCAGACTTCGAGGTCGTCACCACTACTCCGTCAGCTGTCTACTTCGGCACGGCACGCACCAAGAGTGCTGACACTTCAAGGCGCTACGTGGGCAGCGTTCGGGTCGGGGCATCGGGCGTGCTGAAGTTCGAGCACCACGGCGACCGCGTGGTGTACCTGGAAGATACCCAGGGCGCGCCGTTCCAGGTGCTTGCTGCGGGATCGTCTACCGTGGCTGCAACTGTGAGTGCCGCACAGGTTGCGCCGGTCACCGCCTACGCGGTGCTGCTGAACGCGCTTAACGCCGCTGCCAACGGTGCATACACCCGACTTTCAAACAGCAAAGGCCCATCAGCTCAGAGCGGATACATGGCCTTGGCGGCGCCAAGTAGCGTCTCGGTTGTGCAGATGCCCGTCGACGGTGCCCAGGCCTACACCTACGCCTACGACCTTGCGCCATCGCCAGCCGGTGCGGCGTATCACCGCATCAACGGCTACTTCTTCGAACGGTGAACCATGTACGCATATACAGCGGATTCGTTTCGTTTCATTGGTGATGTTGGTACGCCCCTGCCGGGGGAGCAGATCGCGGAAGAGATTCCAAACGAGGTATTGGCTGCCATTGCAATCAATGAGGCCACATGGCGCCGGGATACCTTGCTTCGGTCCAGCGATTGGACCCAGCTGGGTGCGGGGCTGTCTGCAGAGAAGGTGCAGGAATGGGCCGACTATCGATCGGCGCTGCTGGCCCTCACCGATAGTCCGGACTTCCCGAACATGGCCTGGCCAGCGGAGCCGGCGCGATGATCACCGCCGATGCCCAGCAGCTCGAGCCGGGCGGCCGCGTCACGGTCTACGAGCTGGACGCCAGCAGCTTCGGCGCCGACCAGCTGTTCTTCCACGCACACCTGCAGTCGGGCGTGATCTGGTGGCAGGGGCAGGAGTACGGCGCCTGGCCGATTGAGGCCACGGGCTTCGAGCGCACCAGCGACCAGCCGCCGAACCCGAGGCTGAAGGTCGGCAACCTGGACGGCCGGATCTCGGCCATGTGCATGCTCTATGGCGACATGGTCGGGGCCAAGGTGATCCGCCGGCAGACGCTGGTGAAGTATCTGGACGGGAAGAACTTCCCTCCATTGCGTAATCGGCTGGTGAATAGCGGTTTTGGGTTGCGTCCTGCCGATGCGAATCCACCGACGAGCTGGACTTGGGGAGGGAACACCCCAGGTACTGTTCGCAGCTACATCCCATCTGGGCTGCCAGGCAGCGGCACGGCAGTCAGGATGAGCGGCACAGCTTCGGCCGTGAATCAGTATCTGGAACTACGCACGCCCGACCTGGTCGTTCCTGTTGAACCGAATATGCCGTTTGTTGCCAGCGCCTACCTGCGTGGAACGCTGGGGATGCCGTCCATCATCATCTGGTTCCTTGATTCGACAGGAGCCACGGTGGGGAGTGCGCAGCAGAGCGGCTTCGCGATGCCCGCGCAGTTCGAGAGGAAGTCCACTGTGCCCCGCATCGTGCCACCGAACGCAGCCTTTGCACGTGTCTACTTCCGTGTGCAGTCCACCGCTGCCAGCCAAGCGATCCAGATGGATGTGACCAACGTTCAGTTCGAGCAAGGAACTACTGCGACCGAGTATCAGTTTACCGGCGCTGATCTGGACGCTGGTCGTAACCCCACCGCCGACCCCAACGAGCACTTCCTGGACGAGATCTGGTTCATCGAGCGCAAGGTCTCCGAGACGAAGGAGGTGGTCGAGTTCGAGCTGACCACTGCGATCGACCTCAACGGCGAGCAGCTGCCCGGCCGGCAGATCATCTCGGGTGTTTGCGGTTGGTTGATCAGGGGCGGCTACCGCGGGCCGTTCTGCGGCTACACCGGCCCGGCCGTGGCCGACGCCAACGACGTGCCCACCACCGACCCGTCGCGCGACCAGTGCAGCGGGCTGGTGCGGGGCTGCAAGCTGCGCTTTGGCGCGGACAGCCCGATCCCTTATGGCGGATTCCCCGCGGCTGGGCTGTTGCGCACGTAGATCAGACGGAGTGTCCTGGTCCAAACATGAGCTCTCGAGCCCTTTCAAACATTCCTTTGTACTTCGGCACTATTGGTTCGCTACCGGGTGTGAATGTGACGACGCATTCTGTAACAAAGCTTCCGGCGCCTTCGGCCTTTTCCGCCATCTTATATTCGGCGCTCTGGCTGCCCTTGGTGAAATACATGGACGTCTCGACTGCAACGTCTAGCGTGTTGATGGTCGCGTTCGGCACCTGAGTGTCAGGGGCAGTTCGAATGGCGAGGGTTTCGATGGTGTGGTCCGTCAACTTCCGCTGAACAAGTTCTGCTTGGATCCGTCGCTTCATGTCCCACACCGTGCTGTTGTTGGAGAAGTGAGCAAATAAGTAGTGCGATGTGGCGCCATTTTTAGGGGCAATTTTCCATATGCCGTAGGTGCACACGGTAAGGGGTCCAGATGTCACTTTGGCATGTGATGCCGCGTTGAGTATGCGAATTTCATCGGCTGCGACAGTGAAGGCCATATTTCCTATTTTCTTTGCTGCGTTCTTTCCGAGTTGCGCTGACATTGGGGGAATCCTCTGTTTTGAACTGCCTAGATTCCACAGAGGCGTCGGGGTGAACCCGACAGTGCGTCTCAACCTCCCGTTGTTCCAATTGGATTCAACAGCATGGCTGGTGTTCTTCCGCCGCGAGAGTTTCTGAGGTGATCATGGAATCGAGAACGCTACAGGCCATCCAGACGCATGCCGTGGCTGAGTACCCGCGCGAATGCTGCGGCCTGATCGTGGCCGGCGCCGATGGCGAGGCCTACATTCCCTGCCGCAACCTGGCCACCACCCCCAGCGAGCACTTCCGGCTGCCGGCTGAGGACTACGCCGACGCGGAGGACCAGGGCGAGGTGCTGGCCGTCGTGCACAGCCACCCGAATGCCTCTGCGGCCGCGTCCGACGCTGACCGGGTCATGTGCGAGGCCAGCGGCCTGCCGTGGCACATCGTGAGCGTGGGCCAGTGCACGGGCGCAGAGCCGGAGTGTGGCGACCTGCAGTCCATCGAGCCCTGTGGCTACGAGGCGCCGCTGGTCGGCCGCCAGTTCGCCCACGGGGTGCTGGACTGCTACACCCTGGTGCGCGACTTCTACGCCCGCGAGCTGGGCATCCAGCTCAGCCAGTACGAGCGCGAGGACGACTGGTGGGAGAAGGGCCAAGACCTCTACAGCCTGAACCGGCTGCGCGCCGAAGGCTTCGAGCTGATCGATGGCGAGCCCCAGCGCGGCGACATGGTGCTGATGCAGATCCGCTCGCCCGTGCCGAACCACGCAGGTGTCTACCTGGGCGACGGCCAGATGCTGCACCACATGCACGGCCGCCTGTCGGAGACGGTGGTCTACGGCGGCATGTGGGCCGAGCGCACGCGCTACATCGTCCGGCACAAGGGGGCCCGCCATGGTTGATGCCATCACTCGGCACATGTATGGCGAACCTCGCAAGCGCACGATTCGCTTGTACGGGCCGATGGTGCCGCTGTTCGGCCGGGAGTTCCGCTTGGCTGTCAGCAGCCCAGCTGAGGCGATCCGCGCGCTGTGCGTGCTGCTGCCGGGCTTCCAGCAGTACCTGATGGGCGCCAAGGCCAAGGGCATGGAGTTCGCCGTGTTCGTTGGGCGGCAGAACCTGTCCAAGGATCAGCTGCGTGATCCGCCAGGTGGTGACGACATCCGAATCGCGCCGGTGCTGATGGGGGCGAAGCGCGCGGGTGCGCTGCAGACGATCGTCGGTGCCGTGCTGATCGTGGTGGGCGCGATCCTCTCCTATACCCCGGTGGGCGTACCGCTCATGAAGCTGGGTGTGGCCATGGCCGCCGGCGGCATCGTGCAGATGCTTTCCCCACAGCCTACCGGGCTTGGCGCGAAGGATAGTCCTGAGAACACCCCGAACTACAGCATGAACGGTGCCGTGAACACGCAAGCGCAGGGCAACCCTGTACCTGTTGCCTATGGGGGCCACGACACCAAGGGGATGTTCGTGGGCTCGGCGGTGATCAGCGGCGGCATCTACGCAGAGGACCAGCAGTGAACGTAGCCATCAAGTATCAGCCCACGCAGCTCGCGCTCGCCTGCTCGCCGGTGGCCATTGCCGGCGCTGGCGGCAAGGGCGGTGGGAACGCTCGCACGCCGGTCGAGACCCCAGACAGCCTGCACTCGATCTCCTACGCGAAGATCCTGGACCTGATCAGCGAGGGCGAGATCCGGGGCTTGGTGGCGGGCAATCAGTCCGTCTACCTCAACCAGGTTCCGATCCAGAACAGCGACGGCACCCTGAACTTTGCCGGCGTGCGCGTGGAAACCCGCGCGGGAACGCAGGACCAGGAGTACATCGCCGGGTTCCCGTCGGTCGAGAACGAAGTCACGGTCGGCGTCGAACTGCGTAGCAACGCACCTGTGGTTCGCACGATCTCAGGAGCCGATCTCTCGGCCGCGCGCATCCGCTTCGGTCTACCCGCACTCCAGCGCCAGAACACCGAAAACGCCGACATGGAAGGCTACGCGATCGAGTATGCGATCGATCTGTCGGTGAATGGTGGCGCTTTCAGCACCGTGCTGACCAATGCGTTCCGGGGCAAGACGACCAGCGAGTACCAGCGGAGCCACCGCATTGATCTACCGGCCGGCTCGCAGTGGCAGGCACGCGTCCGCCGCCTGACGCCGAACGCCAACAGCTCCACCGTTGCCGATACGGTGAACATCCTCTCGCTGACGGAGATCATCGACGCCAAGCTGCGCTATCCCAACTGCGCGCTGGCGGCGGTGCAGGTGGACGCGAGCGCCTTCCAGAACGTCCCCTCGCGCGCCTACCAGATCTGGGGTCGCATCATCCGGGTGCCGAGCAACTACGACCCGCGCACGCGGGCCTACAGTGGCATCTGGGACGGAACCTTCAAGTCGGCATGGACCAACAACCCGGCCTGGGTGTTCTTCGACATTGTCACCAACGACCGTTTCGGCCTGGGCAATCGGATCCCGCTGGATTGGGTGGACAAGTGGCGGCTGTACGAGATCGCGCGGTACTGCGATCAGCTGGTCAGCGACGGCATGGGCGGCCAGGAGCCCCGGTTCACCTGTAGCCTGTACCTGCAAACCCGAGCGGATGCGTACAAGGTCCTGCAGGACATGGCCAGCATGTTCCGTGGCATCAGCTTCTATGCTGCCGGTCAGGTCATGGCCTCAGCGGACATGCCGAAGGACCCGGTCTACACCTACAGCCAGGCCAATGTGGTCGACGGCCGGTTCGCCTACGAGGGTAGCGCGCGCAAGGTTCGCCATACCGTTGCGCTGGTGTCGTGGACCGATCCTGACGACTTCGGCCGGCAGAAGGTAGAGCCGGTGCAGCTGCACGACGGCATCGCCCGCTATGGTGTGAACCAGATTGAGGTCACCGCGCTGGGCTGCCATTCGAAGTCGCAGGCGCAGCGGGTGGGCAACCACATCCTCTACAGCGAGAACCTGGAGACGGAGACGGTCACCTTCGCAGTGGGCCTGGACGCGTTGAACTGCATGCCGGGTGACGTGATCCATGTGGCCGATGCAAACCGTGCCGGCCGCCGCAACTCTGGCCGCATCAGCGCCGCAACTGCCAACAGCCTGACGCTGGACGTGGTGCCTCCGACAATGGCCGTGGGTGATCGCCTGCGGGCGACGCTGCCGAGCGGCAAGACCGAGGCGCGCACCATCAACGGGATCAACCCGGCCACGCGCGTAGTGACTGTCTCGGCGCCGTGGAGTGCGGTGCCGGTGGCACAGTCGATCTGGGCGACCGAGTCGACCGACCTAGTGCTGCAGCAGTTCCGCGTGCTGAGCATCGCCGAGGAGGAGGGACTCACCTACCGCATCACGGCGCTGCAGCACCGACCGGACAAGTTCGCTGCCATCGATGACGGCACCCGTCTGGAGCCGCCGCCGATCAGCGTCATTCCGCCGAGCGTGCAGCCGCCGCCGGCCAACGTGCGCATGTCGTCCCATGTGGTGATCGACCAGGGCATCGCCACGCCGGTGCTGACGATTGAGTGGGATGCGGCCGACAAGGCCATCGCCTACGACGTGGAGTGGCGCCGGGACGACCTGAACTGGGTGCATGCTGGCAGGGTAGGGACCGCCAGCTGCGAGGTGCGGGGCATCTATGCCGGCAAGTACCTGGCCAGGGTTCGCGCGGTCAATGCGCTCAACGCGGTTTCGCAGCCGACGCTGAGCATGCTCACGGACATCAAGGGCAAGACCGAGCCGCCGCCGGCGCTGACCTCGCTGACCGCCACGCCGGTAGTGTTCGGCATCCAGCTGGCTTGGGGCTTCCCGCCTGGCGCTACCGACACCGAGCGGACCGAGATCTGGCGCAGTGCTGGGCCGGACCGTGCCAGCGCCACGAAGTTCGCGGACTTCGCTTACCCGCAGAATCGCTACCAGCTTGACGGCCTGGCAGCCGGTGCCAAGTTTTACTTCTGGGGCCGGCTGGTGGACAAGAGCGGCAATATCGGGCCGTGGTATCCGACGGGCACGGGCGTGATGGGAGAGGCCAGCACCAACCAGTCTGAATACGACGCCTACTTCTCCGGAAGGATCAGCGAGAGTGCGTTGGGCCAAGACCTACTGGCCAAGATCGAAAGCATCGACCAGATCGTGCCGCTGATCTGGGAGGCGGGCGCGACCTACGAGCCAGGCCAAACCGTGATCCACAACGGCAAGATCTGGCTGTGGAACGACAACGCGCCAGGCAATGAGGAGCCGCCGGGCACGAAGTGGAAGGACGTGGGCGATGCGGTCGCGCAGGCTGGTGCGGTGGCCGGCAGGGTTAACACCCTGGAGCTGCAGGTCAACGATCCGGAGACCGGCCTTCAGGCGATTGGCCAGAAGACCGACGGCCTTTTCGCGCAGCTCGATGTGCAGGCCGCCGGTGACAGTGACTGGGGCGCCGGTGACTCCACGGTGTTCGCTGGAACGCTCACCATCCAGACGGTAATCGCCGAAGGGGATTATTCACTGGCAAAGCGCGTGGACACGGCCGAGGCATCGGTGGGCGAGATGCAGGCCATCGTGCAGGAGACCGCGCAGGCGCTGGTGGACGTGAACGGCAAGATCAGCGCGTCTTGGAGTCTGAAACTGCAGATCGCCGCCAATGGCCAGTATTACGCCGCTGGCATGGGCATCGGCATCGAGAATCAGCCGGACGGCAGCTACCAGAGCCAGATCCTGTTCCAGGCCGACCGGTTCGCGGTGATCAACCTGGTGAACGGGAACGTCACGTCACCCTTTGTGATCCAGGGCGGGCAGATCTTCATCAGCCAGGCATTGATCGGCACCGGCTGGATCACCAACGCGATGATCGGGAACCAGATTGCGTCGTCGTCGGTGAATGGCGGCGGGCTTCCGCGCTGGGAGATCAACAAGGACGGTGGTCGCGTTGTTCGGGGCGACGGTTTCACCATCAACGAGCACCCGACCTATGGCTATCGCATGACCGACAACCAGACGGGCGTCAACTTCATCGAGATCGGGGAGCTGAGCTGATGGCAAGAGGGTTTCGACAGCGAGACCCCGGCACGGGGCAGATCCTGGTGGACATAACCACCAGGCTGCCCCGGATCATCGGGCGGGTTTCGATCACTGGTGGTGCCTCTGGTTCAATCACCGTGCCCAGCAGTGGGTCCAATCCAGCATTCTTCTTCTTCGCCCCATCCAATGACGGGAACTGCTCACCGACGTTCAGTCAATCTGCTGGGGCCGGGGACGTGATTTCTTGGACCTATAGCGGTTCTGTCGGCCAGATTCCAATCACGCCGATCGATGGAATCCTGTCCTACGGGAGGTATTGAAATGGTGCGAGGCGTCCGCATTCGAAGCACGGTAGATTCGCTGGTCCAGATCGACCCGAGCTACGAGAACCTTGCGCTGAAAACGTCGGGGGCGGTGACCACGGTGGTTGCCGGCTCGACGCCGGGACTCAATGAGTGCGGGATAGCAACTATCACCGTCGCGGGTTGCAACAATCCTGTTCTGGCAATCCGCTGCGACTCGAACTTTGTGGGCCTGCTGTCTAGAACGAGCTCGGGCGGCACATACACGTGGAAGATCATAGCCAACACCCCCGTTGTGACGGTCAGCTACTGGGTGTTCGATACCACTGACGTGGCACAGATGCAGTTCAACACCACACGGGGGATGCGTGTCCGGAACCCGGCCAACAACCGGGTGGTGTTCGACTCCCGCTACAAATACCTGCGCGTGATCGCTATGGCCAACAGCACACAGGCCAGCACCCATCCAATGCCGCAGGCAGACGGCTTCTGCGTGGCGCTTTCGAACGTGAGTGTGTTTACCGCAGTCACTTACATCGGTGCGGGTGGTGGGCCGCAGTTCTGGACGAGGTACGTGTTTACCAAGATGGTGGGATTTCGCACCGTCGCTGGTGCAGTCGAAACCCAAGGCTTCGACATCTATCGGAACGCCTACGAAACACCCACGCCATCCCCAATGCCGCCGCCTGCGTTCTACGGGTCCTATCAGGCAATCGGCATGGTTGCGGACGTCAGAAACTACTGACGGTCCGCACCCCGGTTGCATCCTGATACTTGACCGACCACGGCGTTACCAGATAGCCGGGACGGTCACGGTTGGCCAGCGAGAAGTGGTTCTCTCTGGCGTCTACGGCGGTGCCATTCACCAGAAGGTATGGAAGGCCGGACTGCGGCAACCCACAATCGCTCACGTAGCCGTCAGTCTTCAGTTGGATCGTATGCCGACCAGCGACCTGTTCGACCTGGCCGCAAACCGTGGCACGGGCGGTCTTCGACGCCTGCAGTGCACGCGGGGCGATTCTGACAACGAACGCATCCAGCGTCTCGCCATCGGTGGCGGTTTCTTGGTGCAGTTCAACTGTGCGGCCGTGGATCACACCTGGTGCGGTCGTGCAGCCTGCGGCAAGCATTGTCGCGATGAAAGCTGTGGTGATCAGTACGCGCATGACTCTCTCCCTGTGTTGTGCTGCGAACAAGGCAGAGGGTATCGCGTCGGACTGTCCCGGTCCTTACGGAGAACCATTCGGGTTTTCTGCGCGCGAATGTTAGGCGACCTGCTGCAGCAGGTCCTCGTGGTTGTTCGGCGGCATGTTCAACACGCGGCTGCCCTGTTGATCTCCATGGCCAGCGGCAACCGACAGCAACTTCGCCACGATCTTCATCGTGGACCTGACCGAGGTGCCGCTGGGGTTCGGCTAGGGCGCCGAGAGGCATTGGCGAGTGACTATTCGAACTTGGCCGTGTTGCACGCCAAATACGATCTATGTCTCGGTGGCGCAAATTTTCCTGCTCTAGAATCGACGTGCGGGCAAGACGCCCGCTGGAAATCTGTACGTCCATTCTCTAAGGAGTAGATGTGAAGAAGACGATTTTGATGTCGGCCATCCTTGCTGGCTCGCTCGCTTGGAACGCTTCCGCGCAGGAAGTCGACTATGTGGGAGCTACGCCAAGTGTCCTAGCCGAGGCGAATGCTCAAGCGGCTGATCTTCCGGCAGGTGTTCTATTGGTGGAGCTGGAGCGCTGGAAGAACAGGGAAGACACGTTCTCGGCCCGGCCCATTACTCACGCCGGTTCGAAGCATCCAGGTACACGGCAGGGTGTTCTAGGCTTTGTCTCGTACTACCCCTTCGAAGGCAGCGTCACCATTTATGCCTGTTTGCAGAACAACTGGTTGGATAGCTTCTCTTCGCGAGATCCGAACTGCGAAGGGCATATGCAGACGACCAATGGCATGCCCATCACTGGGTACATTGCTGGCACGCAGCTGCCTGGAACCGTACCGCTCTATCGCTGCCACCGCGGCGGGCTAAAGCCTAACAACTGGGCCGACCTTTTCGATACAACGGACGTCAATTGCGAGAACGTCAAGTATCCGCTGCTCGACCAGATATTGGGTTACATCTGGCTCTGATCCATCTGGATTAGTCCTGCATCAGAAGAGAGGCAGTCGCTACGCGACTGCCTCCAAGAGATCCTCGCGGTTGTTCCGCGGCGTGTTCACTGCCCAGCTGACGCGATAGGCCTGCATGGACCTGGGATGCTGCCCGCAGCAAGAGCGTTGCACCAGTTCGTGCTGCAACGCTCTGATCGAAGGGAGAGGCTGTCACATGCCTATTTCGATCTTCCCAAGGTCTTCAGAGTTCTGGCACATGAATTTGAATCGGATTCCCGTTCCGGGGTTCATCGTTCGGTCTGGGAATCGACCGCTTCCAGGTGCGCGAAGGATGTTTCCTTCTTTATCGAAGCAGGTGTAGCTCAAAGAGCGTTCTGGAACGATCAGGTTGGAATCGTTCTTCACTGTGCATACCGGTGATGCGGCGCTGTGGTCGCGTTTGCACTTGCCGATCTGTAGGCCTGCTTTTGAGATGCCCTCTGGCACCGAAAGCTCAAAGTCGCCTCCACATCCAGTGAGTACGGCAGCGACAAAGACGCCGAGCGAGAGTACTTTTTTCATCCTTAATCCCCCTTCCATTTTGGAGGCGAGATGATAGCCGGTCCCGTGTTCAGGTTCCATCCGAAAGGCCATACTCTTTCCGAAGGACCGGAAGCTCAACCCGAGGGCGCTTGAGCAGTGCCGCGCCGGCACCCGCCGAGTGACGATCAGGTGCGAGCGTCGCCGATTTGCTCGGTCAGAACCGTCAGTGATTGCTCGAAGGCCGCGGCGAAGAGATCGCTGCTGTCGACCCTGTGTTTGGCCGCAATATTTGGCAGAAGCTGATGCCACGCATTGGAGAGGTCGTTTGGTGCCGGGTGGGTCAGTACGCAGATTCGCAATGCGTACTCCATCGCCTTGAGGTAGCCGCGGTGCATTTCTAGTCCGGCCTCACAGGCTTGGAGGCGGTCTAGGATTTCATTGATCTCGGCGCTCATGGTGGTCTCGACAGGCAAGGCGGGGAAGGCGATAGTTCGCGGACGTCTAGACGAGCCCGCTATGAGCATCCTCAACGTTCTGATCAGCCGTGACCAGCTTGTCGTTGCAGTGGATACGCTTGCCGAGGATGCGCTGACTGGCGCCTACTCTGCTGGTGCCAAGGTTCTCCTGATACCTCAGCACAACGTGCTGCTGGCTACGAGGGGCGGGGCCCAGTTCTTTCTGAAGATCTACGAGCTGGCTCTGCAGGCGAGCTTCCGGGCCGACTTCTCTATTGAGCAGCTTTCGGCCGAGATGGGGCCTGTAATGGACCAACTGTGGTTGAACTATGAGAAGGCGGCCGCAGAGGCTGACCTGCCTATCGAACAGCTGGGGACGGAGATTGTCCTAGGCGGTTGGTCGCCCAGAAGCGGCAGGATGATGGCCACGGTCTACGCCAAGAGCGACAGCCGGCAGGCTACGTCAGTGCAGCCGATCGGCGGCCAGTTCGCGTCACCAGGCGATCCACTCAAAGGCGTGGCGCCGAGCATGCTGCAGGTCGACCTGATGGCTGCCGGGCGGCTCCAAGCGAACTACCTCAACGAGCAGATGGGCCGGCAGGTCGCCGGCGGCCGTCTGCTGATCGGGTTCTTGCAGCAGGGCCAGGCGGTTGTAAAGGATCTTGGAGCGATCTGACGATCAGCTGGGCGAATCGGCTGCGCATTGCAGGAGGGTAGCCCCGCCGGCCGTGGCCGGGGCGTGTAGGGACAGCCCGACCCGACAGGGCGAGGTTGGCTGATTTTGTCGAGGTTTGGTAGCAAGCCCGGTGGGGAATGATCCAGCGCAGGGGATTCAAGGGCCCGGAGTTGGCTCAGTCGCCGTAACTGCAAAATCGGGGAAGGAGTTAGGCTTGGCACGCCGGGCTTCGATTTTGTCGATCTTTTCCTGGAAGTACTCTTTCGGGTCCCATTGATATGCCTTTGACCTAGCGGTCAACTTCGCGTGCGCGCGCAAACGATCGGCAATATCAATGCAGTGCAGTCCAATTCGCGCGAACTGGTATTGCCGCTCCTCAAAGAACTCCTCATAGTCTGGCGGCATTGCGGCGTACTCACTAGCGGCGCCGATAGCCCCTTCGGCGAAAAGCAGCTGGTAGGGCAAATCTTGAATGTCGAACAAGAGATCCGGCGGAATGGTGCGCCACTCTACGTCTAGTTTTAGCGGATCGAACTGGGGATGCTCAGTCTTTGGATGACTGTATCCTTTGGAATCCACCTGGCCGCTATCACCGACCACGTCGCTGCAGCCGGAAATAAGAGTGTCCAATGCTCCGCCAACGATTGCTGCGAGGTACGCACCGTCGCTTTTGCTCTTGCGCTTACCGGCGAGGTACTCCCGAAGTGCAGTGATGCCTGCGCCGACGCAGACGCCCGCAAAGCCAATTAGCGCCGGGGTTATTGTCTGAATGAACTTCCAGGTTTGGGTCGATTCCATTGCGCGCCTTGGGTCGGTGAGGGGAGGCGTTAAGCCGCCTCGTCCTCAATATCCATTGCGGTCATCTTTTCCGCGACGTCGTCGGTGAAGTCCAGCACCATGTTAATTGGCTCTTCATCTGCATGGACGCGGTTCCAATGGGTCGCATCAAAGGTCAGCTGAAGAGCGTCACCGATCATCTGATCGCGGCGTTGGGTGAACGAACGATGCGCGACATGGCGGGGAGCTTCGTCGATGTCAGTCCAGAAGGTGAACTGCGTGCCGTCGGGCTTGTTCGTCGTGACTGCAAGATTCGCACGATAGGGACGGCCGGTGACCTCATCCTTTCGGATCTCTTCTCGAGCGGCCTTGGACAGCTCCTCGGCCAGGAGATCGATAGGATCTTTAGGCTTGGGAAGCTGCCAGCCCATTTCGGCAGCGAACTTCGCTACGTCCTGCATGACGACAGACGAGTTGCCCGTACGCTGCTTATAGAGCTTAATGATGTTCTGTAAGCGCTGACTCTTTGTAGACATAGAGCTACCTCCTACTGACCCAAGGGCGCGACGTCGCCCCACCCGTCGGTCGATGCGCCCGGGAGGACGATCGAACGAATTTTTACTAAGTGGCTCCGGAAACGATCGTACTTCCCAGTAGCGTGTTGTAGCTGTCCAGCTACGAGACCGGGATGAACGCCTAGGAGCGCGGAGAACCCAACGATGTCGCGTTCCGAAAACAGAGGCGACTTGCGCGCGATGAATCCGGCCAGCTTCTCGGGCGGCACCATGAATGCAGAGGCCGCCAAATTCGCCGCGCGCTCTTCTTCTGCAACCGCAGCGTCTGTTCGCCCGTCCATCTCAACATCGAGGGCAGGCGTGTGCTTCCCATCGCCCCGAAGAACATGCTCCAGCTCGTGGCGCAGCACGAACCAGAAGTTATCGATTCGATCGAAGCGCATGGACATGCCCACGACGGGCGCATCATCAGCCAGCCAGGTACATACGCCATCGATCTTTGCTGATGGCAGCGTCTCGACGACCACGAAGCGGATACCGGCTTCCGCAAGGATGCGAGGGACCTTGCGAGCTTCTTCGGCGGATCGTAGGAGAGGCTTGAGTCTCTCGATCGCTGCCTTTCCTGTCGTTGGTGTGTACTTCGGCACCAACATTTCAGCCGCGATTGACTTCACCCGATGAATCCATGCGAGCTGCGCGGGTGTAGCATTTGCTGCTACCTGAGTCCGCTTTGCGGCATGAGGCATGAACTCAATGTCGGGGATAGCTTTGACATCGAAGAATCGCGCGACTTCCGCCTCAACGGCGGCCACGTCTCGCGGATTCTCTACATTCAGCCATCCCCGTTTGATCATTTCGGAGATCGGAAGGGAGCCGAAGATCTCGGCTCGCATCGCTCGTTCGGGACTAGGCTGAAAGGCGATTCGAGCCAGGGCCAAGTCGTAGTCTTTCTGAAGAGCCAAAAAGCGCTCTGCCGGGACGTGGAAAAGCTCCTCCAGCCCAAGCGCGAGATCGGCGGTAATCGGCTTCTTATCTGCAGCTATTCGTGTGATGACTGACTCGTCGACCGCAAGTACGATCGCCAAGGTTCGTTTGGTCCAACCCTTCTCTTTAAGAAGGGCGGTAACGAGCTGTCCGGGAGTACGTGGTTCCATGGATCGGAGATTCGGACAAATTGACGTTTTTGTCAAATCGTCGATGCAAGATTTAACAATTCAGCGCTAGGGTTCTCCCGAACGATTCAGGCAGGTCGCCGCCGCGTTCGCAGGATCTGCGACGGCCGGTCGTATCCTTCCGGCCATGATCTCCTCCACCTACCAAGGCTTCCGCACCGCACCGATCCCGTCTGGCTGGGTCCAGACCGGGGAGCGTTGGGATCTGTGGTGGAACGGGCGCTCAGTCGCCAATATCACTCCGGCGCCCGGCCGCGGTGTCCGGCTTCACCTGGATGCGCGAAAGATCTTCGAGACCAAGAAGGTTTTTGCCGCCAGCGTGTCTCAGGGCAAGCGCTACGCCGAACGCTGGTGCGCCGCCAGGTTGTACTCCGACCTGCCTTTGCGCGAGGCCGTTGCCCGCTTGACCGACAGCCCCCCGATTCAGCCGGCACCGCCACCGCCAGGCCTTCCGCCAACCCGCGAGCAGCAGCAACAGGCCCGGCGCCTGGCTGAGGCAACGGCCACCGCCACGGCCCGGGTCAAGGAAGCGTTGGAGCCGGCCAAGCCATCGGCGACCAAGCCCCGCCCAAAGGACGCCCGCAAGGCGTGGATGAGGGCAGGGCTGCAGCAGATGCGGCGGGGTGTGTAGGCGTCATCCGGCCCGCAGCTTCACCACATTGCCATCGCGTAGTCCATCGAGGTAATCGGCCCAGACCTGCATCATCCGCACCCGCTCCTGCAGGTGCGATGTGCGGTTGTACGCCCGGCCGTTGGGATCCTTCACCGCGTGCGCCAGCTGGTGCTCGATGATGTCCGGCCGGAAGTGCAGGACCTCATCCAGAATGGTGCGAGCGGTCGCGCGGAAGCCATGGCCGGTCATCATCGTGCGGTCGTAACCCATGTTGCGCAGCGCTGCGGTAACGGCGTTCTCCGACATCGGGCGTTTGGGATCGCGGGCGCCAGAGAACACCCACTTGTGCCGCCTGGTGATCGGCTTGATGTCCTCCAAGATCTGCAGCGCCTGCTTGGACAGTGGAACCAGGTGTGCAGCACGCATTTTCATCTTGCTGGCGGGAATGGTCCACACGGCCGCGTCGAGGTCGAATTCGTCCCATTCCGCATGCCGCAGTTCGCCAGGACGCAAGAACACCAACGGTGCCAGCCGCAGCGCCGAGCGGGTGATGGCAGACCCGCTGTATGCCTCGATGGAGCGCAGCAGGCCACCCAGCTGCCCGGGGTCGGTAATCGCGGCATGGTGGGCCTCCTTCGGCGGCGCAAGCGCTCCCTTCAGGTCGGCAACCGGATTTCGCTCGGCGCGGCCGGTGGCCACGGCGTACCGCATGATCTGGCCGCAGTTCTGCATGATCCGGTGCGCGGACTCGATCGCACCGCGGTCCTCAATGCGCCGGGCCACCCGGAGGAAGTCCGGCGCGGTTAGGTCAGCTACAGAGCGCGAACCGAGCCACGGGAATACGTCGTTCTTCATCCAGGCTTCGACCTTCTCCGCATAGTTCGGCACCCAAGGGCGTGTGGCCAGCCACTCATTGGCGATGGTCTCAAAGCTGTCCGAGCCGAGGGCGGAGTGGGCTAGGGCAGCAGCCTTCTTCTGCGCGCCCGGGTCGACGCCTCGGGCCAGCAGCCGGCGGGCTTCGTCGCGGGTCTCGCGCGCGCGAGCTAAGGAGACATCCGGGTACAGGCCGATCGACAGCAGCTTCTCCTTGCCGGCGATGCGGTACTTCCAGCGCCAGCTGCGCGCGCCGGTCGGGGTGAGGTAGAGGTACAGGCCGCCGCCGTCGGTGATCTTCTGCGGCTTGTCGCTGGGCTTGGCGCGCCTGATGGCGGCGTCGGTCAGAGGCATTGGGGGTATCGCTTCAGTGGATGCGGTCGGATACCCCCTGATATACCCCCACCGTCTCATGGATTGAAACGGATTGCCCCGGTCTGCTGCGGACAATAAAAAAGCCCGGAAACCCTTGTGATGCGGGGGTTTCCGGGCTTCTCCGGTCCTTGACGGACCGTTCGTTGGTGGAGGTGGGCGGAATTGAACCGCCGTCCGAAGGCACTCCATCCCCAGCACTACATGCTTAGCTCACCGTTGGGTCTCGTCCCCGAACAGCACGGTGCGCAAAGCGCATCCGGGAACCAGCCTGTTGTGTTCTAGTGCCGGACTGACAGGCAGCCACCCAGCGCGATTCCATGATAGTGACTCTACACCGCGAGCATGGACACAAGCGGTTTCGAGGCTTAGGCCTTAAGCGGCCAGAGCGTAGTTGTCGTCGTTGGCAACTAGAGTTTTGCAGCTGGATTTACGAGGAAAGCTACCCCCTCGGCATGCGCCAGGCGACTTCACAACCCCCGTCGAAACCAATGCACCCCCGGTTTCTTCAAGCATTGCAAGGCTTTGGGGCCAATGCCGTCATAAAAGCTGACACTGACCCTGCCCAACGAGACGGATCTTACGGCAATCTTCCTGAACAGTCACGCGGGTGAGCGTCCGGCTCCCAGCTGATTGGCACGTTGCGATTCCTTGGGGCGCCGTGCTCGAATTTCCGGATACCACTCCACGGGGGGCTCATGGCCATTTCCGTCAGCCCCGGCAACTGGGGACAGTATCGGATCGGGCAAGAGGTGCGCGGTGGCATGCTGTCGGCTGAATCGTCCTGGTACATCCAGCCACACGCAGATCGGGCGGCGAAGGCCCTCGCGGCGGCGTTTCCGGCAACAGGTCCTGCATCAGGGCTGCAGGCCGATCTGTTGTTGAAGGCAGTGGCATCGGTCTGTGCTCAAGACGGGCCGCAATAGCGCCAAACGCTGAAGCGGGCCGGCGTAGGTGCGATCAGGCTTGATAGCATCCAGATTCCTGAAGTGGAGCCAGTGGAAGGACGCCATGACGCTTGACGTTGCAGTAACAGATGAACCCAGCGACGAAGCGCTGGAGGTGATTGGCACTGGCTTGGATCAGTTCAATGTTGACGCTGCGGGTTACGCCGATCGGCGCACACTGGCGGTGCTGGTCACCGATCCGGCCAGTGGCGAGGTGGTAGGGGGCCTTACCGGGCGAACCTCACTGGGCCTGTGGTTCGTGGATCTGTTCCATCTGCCAGCGGCCCATCGCGGCAACGGGCTGGGTTCGCGTGTGCTGAAGGCCGCAGAGGATGAAGCGCGGCGTCGCGGTTGCCGTTCCGGCGTGCTGTACACCCTCAGCTTCCAGGCGCCCGACTTCTATGTGAAGCATGGATGGGTCGTGTTCGGCCGTGTGCCATGCGATCCGGTCGGCACATGCAGGGTGTTCCTCAGCAAGGATCTGTCGGCGGGGTGAGCGCTGCGGGCGAGCCGCGCGTCCTGTCAATCCGCAACTTGTTGTAGAGCGTCTGTCATAGCGGATTGCTAACTTCGTGGGCACGAATTTGCGACACACTGGCGACGACCATCCGGGCCAGGACAGACACGGAGACTGTGGGTGACCGATGCAAGCCAACAACGCAGTCTGCGACAGCTGATCGGGCCGGTCGGTGCCGACTACCAGCGGCGTGCGCTGCCGCCCGGCTGGGTCTGGGCGGTGCTGGCGGTGCTGCTGGCGGCCACGTGGCTGACCGAGCTGCCGGCCACCGCCGCCGCCGCGTTGGTGGCCAGCGCGGTGGTGGTGCATTGGTCGCAGCGCGGCCGCATCCATTGGCTGGGGTGGCGCCTGCCGGGTCTGGCGGTGCTGGCGGCCCTGCTATGGGGGCCGGAAGTGCTGTCGCAGTGGTTCGAGCACGGATTGGCCGTGGTCCTGATGTCGCTGGCCAGTCTCAGTATCGGTGTGCACGTCTGGCAGTCGCGGCAGATGGCCCGACAGCTGCAGGGCGCGGCGGATTCGCTGGATGACGCCCAGTTGCTGGCGCTGCTGCCGGCCGATGCGGCCGAACTGGCCCGGAAGTGGCGGGCGGGCGATGACCGTTATGCGCCGGAACTGGCGGTGGTGATGCACCTGGCAGTGATGCACGCGGCGCTGGCGCCGCGGATGCGCAGGCAGGGCGTACTGGCGGGGTGACCTGCCTTTTGTAGCGTCGAGCCATGCTCGACTGCTTTTCTTACCGAAGCCGAGCATGGCTCGGCTCTACAGAAAGCCAAGGCAGTCGAGCATGGCTCGACTCTACATGGTCGTGTGCAGCCGCCTTATGCGTCGCGGTTCCCGCGACGCATCACACGCTGTTTCTCGATCGCCCAGTCGCGGTCCTTGGCGGCATCGCGCTTGTCGTGGGTCTGCTTGCCCTTGGCCAGCGCGACTTCGAGCTTGATCTTGTTCTTGCTCCAGTACATCGCCGTCGGCACGATCGTATAGCCATCGCGCTCGACCTTGCCGACCAGCTTGTCGATCTCGCTCCGGTGCAGCAGCAGTTTGCGCTCGCGCCGGTCATTGGCCACCACATGGGTCGAGGCCTGGATCAACGGGGTGATCTGCGCGCCGATCAGGAAGATCTCGCCGTGCTTCACATAGGCGTAGGCGTCGATGATGTTGCCGCGGCCAGCACGGATCGACTTCACCTCCCAGCCCTGCAGGGCCAGGCCGGCCTCGAAGCGCTCTTCGATGTGGTACTCGTGGCGGGCACGCTTGTTCAACGCGATGGTTTTGTTGGCCGTCGCGCTCTTTGCTTTATCCTTGCCGCTGTTCTTGCTCATTTCCGTATTGTCTCCGATTCGGGCCCGCCCGGTCGATTGCCGAAACGTCCTGTATTCATGCCTACTATCCGCCGCAGCGCCCTGGTCGAACATTCGGCCGCGCGCATGTTCGACCTGGTCAACGACGTCCAGGCCTATCCGCGCCGCTTCCGCTGGTGCTCGGCTGCCCAGATCCTGGAGCAGGGCGAGGACCGCCTGGTGGCGCGCCTGGACCTGGGCCTGGGTTCGTTCAGCACCTGGTTCCAGACGGAGAACACCCTGCAGCGCCCGCACAGCATCGATATGCAGCTGCGCGATGGCCCGTTCAAGCAGTTGCACGGTCGCTGGGAATTCCATGCGCTGGCCGAAGATGCCTGCAAGGTCACCCTCACCCTGGAATTCGAACCCAGCTCGCGCCTGCTCGGTCCGGCCCTGGCGATCGGCTTCCAGGGATTGGCCGATCGGATGGTCAATGATTTCGTCCGCGTCGCCGACGAGGCCTGAGCGATGATCGAGGTCGAGGTGGTGCTGGCCTGGCCGCAGCGGGTGCTGTCGTGCCGGTTGCAGCTGGACGAGGGCGCGACCGTGGCCGATGCCATTGCTGCTGCCGCGCTGGACGGCACTGCCGACTGCCCGGCGGTGGCCGTGCATGGCGTATTGGCACGTCCGCAGCAGGCCTTGTTGGATGGCGACCGTATCGAACTGCTACGCCCGTTGCTGGCCGACCCCAAGGACAACCGCCGGCGACGCGCGCTCGGCGGTTGATTCCCGCGACCCGTCCGCGAGGACGGGCAGGGGGCCTCAGCGGCCCTTCTTCTTCTTGTCCTTCGGCAGGTTGCGGCCGAACTGGCGCACGGTCTGCTGGGCCAGGGCCTTGTCGTTGCCCGGGAAGTAATCGCCTTCCCAGCGGGTCACGTTGTCATTGTCGAAGAACACGGTGAAGTTCTTCACCTCGGTACGGCCCAGGCGGTTCACGTGCTGGCTGGAGGTGTAGTCCCAGCGCTGGGCGTGGAACGGGTCTGGAATGGACGGGGTGCCCAGCAGCGCAGTGACCTGCTGCTTGCTCTGCCCGACCTGCAGCTTGGCCACGGCATCTTCCCGGATCAGGTTGCCCTGATAGATGGGTTGCTTGTAGATGATGCCGCACCCGGTGGTGGACAGGGCGACGGCGGCGACCAACAGGAGATTGCGCATCGGGACTGGCGGTTGGGGAAATCAAACCGATGATACACTCCCGGCGTGCCACCGCGACCCAATCCGAGGCAGCTGGCGCTAAATCGCCAATGAACGGAGACCTATGGAAACCCACGACCTGCGTAAAGTCGGCCTGAAGGTGACCCATCCGCGGATGCGGATCCTGGCGCTGCTCGAGCAGCGCAATGCCCAGCACCACATGACCGCCGAAGACATCTACCGCCAGCTGCTGGAGCACGGCGACGAGATCGGCCTGGCCACGGTGTACCGGGTGCTGACCCAGTTCGAGGCCGCCGGCCTCGTGCTCAAGCACAATTTCGAAGGCGGCCAGGCCGTCTACGAGCTGGACCGTGGCGGCCACCACGACCACATGGTCGACGTGGACAGCGGCAAGATCATCGAGTTCGAAAGCCACGAGATCGAAGAGCTGCAGCGCAAGATCGCGGCCGACCACGGCTACGAGCTGGAAGAGCACTCGCTGGTGCTGTACGTGCGCAAGAAGCGCAAGTAAGCCGTTCCAGCCAGCTGGATGCGACGAAACCCCGGGCTTGCCCGGGGTTTTTCATTGGGTGGGGTCAGAGCCCTTTCCCCTGGGAAAGGGCTCTGACCCCAGGGGTTTCGGATGCGCCCAGCAACACCTCCAGATCCACCGCCTCGGCCATCGCCCGGTTGCCCGCATCGCCCGGGTGCAGGTGGTCGCCTGAATCGTAGGCGGCAGCCATCCGTGACGGGTCGGACGGGTCACGCAGCGCCGCATCCAGGTCGATCACCGCATCGAACGGGCTGTCGCTGCGCAGCCAGGCATTGAGCTGTTGGCGCAGTGCTTCCTTCTCCGGCTGGTAGTAGTCGTCCAGCGGCGTGCCGGGCAGGGCGCCAGCGAACGGCGTCAGGGTGGCACCCAGGATGCGTAGACCCCGCCGATGGGCCAGTTCGGCCAGGGCGCGATAGCCGGTCTGCAGCTCGGCCAGGCTGGGCCGGGGTTGCGCGCGGGCAAAGGCGGTGCCGGGCCAGCTGATGTCGTTGATGCCGATCAGCACGATCATGCTGTCCACGCCGGGCTGATCCAGTGCGTCGCGCTGCAGGCGGGCCAGAACCGACTCGCCCATGCCGTCGCGCAGCAGGCGGTTGCCGGAGATGCCGGCGTTGACCACGGCTACACCGCGCGGAGCCAGGCGTACGGCCAGGTGGTCGGTCCAGCGCTGGTCCTGATCGAGGCTGGCGGTGGCGCCATCGGTAATCGAGTCGCCGATCACCACCACGCTGCGTGCGCTGTGGGCGGCCTCGACCTCGATCCCGGTCAGCAACAGGCGGGTGGTAGTGGAACTGGCCCCCTGCAGGTCGCGTGCCCGGGTCTGGTCAGCGCCGGCGATCCAGCTGGTCTGGCGGCCCTCCCAATGGAAGGTCTGCAGTGGCGTCGGCCCCGGCACAAAGACACTGACCTGCAACGCCTGGCGGTCTTCCGTGGCCAGTGGCAGCGGATCGCTCAGCCGTTCCTGACCGGGGCCGATCAGCACCCCGGGCTGGCCGTCGAAACTGAGCGGCTGCGGGGTGGCACCCGCCTGTGCGGCCACGCTGGCCGCCCCGATCCGCAGTGGCTGGGTGCCGTAGGCATTGCTCAGCCGCACCCGCAGCCGGGGCCCGCCCAGGCTGATGCGCGCGGTCTGCCGGAACGTCTGGTCCTGCAGTGTGGCCGGGACCAGGGTCGGGAACAGGAATTCGGCGCCCCAGACCGGTTGCGGACTGGCCTGCCAGCTGGCGACCCAGTGCGGGGCCGGGGCGGCGCTGGCTGCGCTGGACAGGACGATCAATGCGGTGGTGGTGAGCTGGTTGAAGCGGTTCATCGGGCAATCCCGGGAGGAGGGAGCGCCATGGTGATTTCCCGCTCATCTGTGAACTAGACTGCGCATGGATAATCATCTGTGAATCGGATTCATCATCATGGCGCGGCCTGACATCAACCGATCCGGCGAACTGGAAGTGTTCGTGCGGGTAATCGAGACCGGTGGCTTCTCCGCCGCCGCACGCACCCTGGACATGACGCCATCAGCGGTGAGCAAGCTGGTGGCCCGGCTGGAGCAGCGGCTGGGTACGCGCCTGCTGCAACGCTCCACCCGCCAGCTGCAGCTGACCCCGGAAGGCTGCGCGTTCTACGAGCGCGGCTTGCGCGTGCTGGCCGACCTGGAAGAGGCCGAGCGTTGCGCCAGCGCCCATGCCGAGCCGCGCGGGCGGCTGCGGGTCAACTCCAACGTGCCGTTCGGCCAGCATTTCCTGTTGCCGCTGCTGCCGGCATTCCTGGAGCGCAATCCGCAGGTGGGGGTGGATCTGACCTTGAACGACGAGGTGATCGACCTGCTTGAGCAGCGCACCGATGTGGCGGTGCGGGCCGGCCCGCTGAAGAGCTCCAGCCTGGTGGCGCGACGGCTGGGTGCGACGCGGATGATGATCGTGGCCGCGCCGGCCTACGCGCAGCGGCACGGCCTGCCACGCAACACCGAGGAGCTGCAGTCGCACAACCGTCTGGACATCGGCCACGCACGTGCGATGCAGGGTTGGCCGCTGTTGCAGGATGGTCGCGAACGCATGCTGCTGCCCAGTGGCAATGCCCGCGCCAGCAACGGCGATGCGCTGCGCCAGCTGGTGCTGGGTGGGCTGGGCATGGCGCGGCTGGCGACCTACCAGGTGCAGGAGGACATCGCTGCCGGACGCCTGTTGCCGGTGCTGGAGGAGGCCAACCCCGGTGACCTGGAAGAGGTGCACGCGGTGTTCCTGGGACAGGGTGGCTACCTGCCGCTGCGGGTGCGCGCCTTCCTTGATTTTCTGGTGGAAACGGTGGATCTGGCACTACCTCGCGCGTTGTAGATCCACGCCATGCGTGGATAACCGCGAACAGGCCTCAGACCTGCAGCAGCTTGCGTGCGGCGGCGCGCGCTTCCTTGCTCACTTCCACGCCGCCGAGCATGCGCGCCAGTTCTTCCTCGCGTGCCTTGCTGTCCAGCTTCTCCACTGCGCTCTGGGTCATGCCGTCCACCGGCGCCTTGCTGACCCGGTAGTGGGCATGGCCCTTGGAGGCGACCTGCGGCAGGTGGGTCACGCACAGCACCTGGCGCTTCTCGCCAAGGGCGCGCAGCTTCTGACCGACGATGTCCGCCACCGCGCCGCCGATGCCGGAGTCGACTTCGTCGAACACCATGGTCGGTACTGCATCCAGGTCCAGCGCGGCCACTTCGATGGCCAGCGAGATGCGGGACAGTTCGCCGCCCGAGGCGACCTTGCGCAGGGCGCGCGGCGGCTGGCCGGCGTTGGCCGCGACCAGGAATTCCGCGCGTTCGGCACCCTGCGGATCGGGCTTGCCGTTGTCCTGCGGCTCCAGTTCGATCAGGAACTGGCCGCCGCCCATGCCGAGCTCGGCGATGATGCCGGTGGTGGTGGCCGACAGTTCGGCGGCGGCACCGCGACGGCTGGCGGTCAGCACTTCGGCCTGTACGCGCCAGGCGGCGGCGGCCTTGTCGATCTCGCCGGCGAGGCGCTGCAGGCGTTCGTCGGCGCCGCGCAACTGTTCCACTTCGGCATGCATGCGTTCGCGCTGCGCGCCCAGCTCGTCCATCGGCACGCGATGCTTGCGCGCCAGGTCGTGCAGGCGGCCGAGGCGGCGCTCGTTCTCCTCGAACTGTTCCGGGTCGGCGTCGAGGTCGTCATGCACCCGGTCCAGCAGCGACAGGGCTTCGTGCAGCTGGATCGAGGCATTCTCGATCAGGCTGTCCACCTCGCCCAGGCGCGGGTCATGTTCGATCAGGCGCGACAGCTCGTGGCGCACCTGCTGCAGCAGGTCCAGCGCGGAACTGCCGTCGTCGCCGTTGAGCTGGTTGCTGGCCGCCTGGCAGGCGCTCAGCAGGGCGCTGGCATGGGCCTGGCGGCGGTGGCTGGCGCCGAGCGCGGCGATCGACTCCGGTTCCAGGTCCTCGCGGTCCAGTTCGCGCAGCTGGTGCTCCAGGAAGCCGATCCGGTCACTGACGTCGCCCTGTTGCGACAGTGCCAGTGATTCGTCGACCAGCGCCTGCCACGCGGCGGCGGCGCGGCGCACCTGGCGGCGCTCCGCCTCGTTGCCGGCATAGGCGTCGAGCAGGGCCAGCTGCGACGGGCGCGTCAGCAGGGCCTGCTGTTCGTGCTGGCCGTGGATCTCCACCAGCAGCGAGGCCAGGTCGCCCAGCTGGGCCAGGGTCACCAGGCGGCCATTGATCCACGCCCGCGAACCGCCATCGGCGCGGATCACGCGGCGCAGCTGGCACTGTTCCTCGTCGTCCAGCTCGTTGTCGGCCAGCCACTGGCGCGCGGCCTGCAGCTGGTCCAGCGCGAATTCGGCGGAAAGCTCGGCGCGCGCGGCGCCATGGCGGACCACGCCGCTGTCGGCGCGCAGGCCGGACAGGAAGCCCAGCGCGTCGACCATCAGCGACTTGCCGGCGCCGGTCTCGCCTGAAACCACGGTCATGCCTGGCCCGAACTCCAGTTCGGTGGCGCGGACGACGGCGAAATCCTTGATCGAAAGATGTCTGAGCATGGGTAAGGGGGTATCAGCAGCCGCGCAACGCTAGCACGCGGGCGAGGGAGGTCCAATGACTTGCCAAGGTGATGCGCCGCCATTATCTAGTGTCCGTGTCTCACAGGTTGATTCCATGCACGGTTCTCCCGACCAGCTTGCCCCGCGTGCGCGCCATCTGCTGCGCACGCTGATTGCGCGTTACATCCAGGACGGTGAGCCGGTCGGCTCGCAGACGCTGGCGCGCGTGGCTGGCCTGGAGGTCAGCCCGGCCACCATCCGCAACATCCTCGGCGACCTGGAAGACCTGGGGCTGCTGGCCTCGCCGCACACCTCGGCCGGGCGCATCCCGACCGCGCATGGCTATCGGGTGTTCGTCGACAGCCTGCTGCAGATGCAGCCGCCGGGCGAGGGCGAGCTGGCCCGGTTGCGCCAGGAACTGGCCAGTGGCGGCAGCACCCAGGCCCTGCTCGGCAGCGCCTCGGAGCTGCTGTCGGCGATGAGCCATTTCGTCGGCGTGGTCAGCGCGCCGCGGCGCGAGCAGTTCGCGTTCCGCCAGATCGATTTCGTGGCGCTGGACGGGCGCCGGGTGCTGGCGATCCTGGTGTTTGCCGACAACGAGGTGCAGAACCGCGTCATCGAGACCCGCCAGGAGTTCGCGCCAGGCCAGCTGGAGCAGGTCGCCAACTACCTCAATGCCCATTTCGCTGGCCTGCCGATGGCCGAGATCCGCACCCGTCTGCTGCTGGAGCTGCGTGATGCCCGTTCGGAACTGGAGCAGCTGCTGGCACACAGCATCGAACTGGCCGAGCAGGCCCTGCAGCCGGCCGCTGACGACATGCTGGTGGCCGGCCAGACCCGCTTGATGGGGGTGCAGGACCTGTCCGACCTGGAGCGCCTGCGCGAGCTGTTCGAGCTGTTCTCCAGCAAGCGCGAGATCCTGCAGCTGCTGGAACGGACCATCCAGGCCCCGGGCGTGCGCATCTTCATCGGCGAAGAGACCGGGATGATGCCGCTGCAGGGGGTCTCGCTGGTCACCGCCCCGTACACCGCCAATGGCCAGGTACTGGGCGTGCTGGGCGTGATCGGCCCCAAGCGGATGGCCTACGACCGCATGATTCCGCTGGTCCAGGCCACCGCCGATGTGCTCGGTGCGGCCTTTTCACCGGCCGGGCGCACTCCCGGAACATCCGACGCTTGAAACGCAGCATCCCGCCCACACTAGGGTGGGTGGAGGCGGAGATTGACCGCCAGGGACCCAGACATGAACCACGAACATCCAGATATCGAATCCCAGCAGACGGCCGCCGATGCGGCCGCCGCCGCCGGCGTCAACGACGAAGTGGAGCGCCTGCGCGCCGAAGTCGAGCAGATCAAGGCCGATGCGCTGCGTGAGCGCGCCGACCTCGAGAACCAGCGCAAGCGCGTTGCCCGTGACATCGAGCAGGCCCGCAAGTTCGCCAACGAGAAGCTGCTGGGCGAGCTGCTGCCGGTGTTCGACAGCCTGGATGCCGGCCTGAAGGCCGCGGGCGACGACCCGCATCCGCTGCGCGAAGGCCTGGAGCTGACCTACAAGCAGCTGCTGAAGGTCGCCGCCGACAATGGCCTGGTCCTGCTGGACCCGATCGGCCAGCCGTTCAACCCGGAACACCACCAGGCGATCAGCCAGGTGCCGACCCCGGGCGCCGCCCCGGGCAGCGTGGTGACCGTGTTCCAGAAGGGCTACCTGCTCAACGAGCGCCTGCTGCGGCCGGCGCTGGTGGTGGTGGCCGCCGATTGATCGGCCGGGCCGGGCGATGCCCGGTCCCGGTCGTGCCAGGCCATGCCTGGCAAGGTTTTCCAGGCGCTGAACACAGCGTTCGGGAGATGGCTTGAATGTTCCACGAGCCTCCCCCACATCGTATTCATCCACCGGCCGAGCGGCCGGACTGACCCCAACAAGCATCCTCAGGAGTCTCCCCCATGGGCAAGATCATTGGTATCGACCTCGGCACCACCAACTCGTGCGTGGCGATCATGGACGGCGGCAAGGCCCGCGTCATCGAGAATTCGGAAGGCGATCGCACCACCCCGTCGATCGTCGCCTACACCAAGGACGGCGAAGTCCTGGTCGGCGCCTCGGCCAAGCGCCAGGCCGTGACCAACCCGAAGAACACCTTCTATGCGGTGAAGCGCCTGATCGGCCGCAAGTTCACCGACGCCGAAGTGCAGAAGGACATCGCCCACGTCCCGTACAGCATCCTGGCCCATGACAATGGCGACGCCTGGGTGGCCACCAGCGACGGCAAGAAGATGGCCCCGCAGGAAATCTCGGCCAAGGTGCTGGAGAAGATGAAGAAGACCGCCGAGGACTTCCTCGGTGAGAAGGTCACCGAAGCGGTCATCACCGTGCCGGCCTACTTCAACGACAGCCAGCGCCAGGCGACCAAGGACGCCGGCCGCATCGCCGGCCTGGACGTCAAGCGCATCATCAACGAGCCGACCGCGGCCGCGCTGGCCTATGGCCTGGACAAGGGTGACAACAAGGATCGCAAGATCGTGGTGTACGACCTGGGCGGCGGCACCTTCGACGTCTCGGTGATCGAGATCGCCAACGTCGACGGCGAGAAGCAGTTCGAAGTGCTGGCCACCAACGGCGACACCTTCCTGGGCGGCGAAGACTTCGACAACCGCGTCATCGAGTACCTGGTTGAAGAGTTCAACAAGGACCAGGGCATCGACCTGCGCAAGGATCCGCTGGCCCTGCAGCGCCTGAAGGACGCCGCCGAGCGCGCCAAGATCGAGCTGTCCAGCGCCCAGCAGACCGAAGTGAACCTGCCGTATGTCACCGCTGACGCCTCGGGTCCGAAGCACCTGAACATCAAGCTGACCCGCGCCAAGCTGGAAGCGCTGGTGGAAGACCTGATCAAGAAGTCGATCGAGCCGTGCCGCGTCGCCCTGAACGATGCCGGCCTGCGTTCGAGCGACATCAGCGAAGTGATCCTGGTCGGTGGCCAGACCCGCATGCCGAAGGTGCAGCAGGCGGTGACCGAGTTCTTCGGCAAGGAACCGCGCAAGGACGTCAACCCGGACGAAGCCGTGGCACTGGGTGCTGCGATCCAGGGCGGCGTGCTCGGCGGCGACGTCAAGGACGTGCTGCTGCTGGACGTGACCCCGCTGTCGCTGGGTATTGAGACCATGGGCGGCGTGTTCACCAAGATCATCGAGAAGAACACCACCATCCCGACCAAGGCTTCGCAGGTGTTCTCCACCGCCGAGGACAACCAGTCGGCCGTGACCGTGCACGTGCTGCAGGGTGAGCGCGAACAGGCCCGCTTCAACAAGTCGCTGGCCAAGTTCGACCTGTCCGGTATCGAACCGGCCCCGCGTGGCCTGCCGCAGGTGGAAGTGTCCTTCGACATCGACGCCAACGGCATCCTGCACGTGTCGGCCAAGGACAAGAAGACCAACAAGGAACAGAAGGTCGAGATCAAGGCCGGTTCGGGCCTGTCCGAGGAAGAGATCGCGCGCATGGTCGCCGACGCGGAAGCCAACCGCGAAGAAGACAAGAAGTTCCAGGAACTGGTGCAGGCCCGCAACCAGGCCGACGCCCTGATCCACGGCACCCGCAGCGCCATCACCGAGCACGGCAGCAAGGTCGGCGGCGATGTCATCGGCAAGGTCGAGGCGGCGCTGGCCGACCTGGAAACCGCGATGAAGGGTGACGACAAGGCACAGATCGAAGCCAAGTCGAAGGCACTGGAAGAAGCCGGCCAGTCGCTGTTCGCCGCCGCTTCGGCCGACCAGGGCGGTGCCGCCCCGGGTGCCGACGCCGGCAATGCGGGCAAGCCGCAGGATGACGTGGTGGACGCCGAGTTCACCGAAGTCAAGGACGACAAGAAGTCCTGATCCGGACCGACACGGGACGCTGGCCATCAGCGTCCCGTTGTCGCATCAGGGTCCTGACCGCCCACCGGCGTGTCGGGGCGCCCGACGCAAGAGCGGACCTGGTTCCGCTCTTCCGCTTTGACGAATCCCGACTTTCCGGAACCCGATTCACGATATGAGCAAGCGCGATTACTACGAAGTGCTGGGCGTTGCCCGCACCGCCACCGACGACGAGCTGAAGAAGGCCTACCGTCGCTGCGCGATGAAGTTCCACCCGGACCGCAACCCGGGTGATGCGGCGGCCGAAGCCTCCTTCAAGGAGTGCAAGGAAGCCTACGAAGTGCTGTCCGACGGCAACAAGCGCCGCATGTACGACAGCCACGGCCACGCCGCGTTCGAGCACGGCATGGGCGGTGGCGGTCCGGGCGGCCCGGACATGAACGATATCTTCGGCGATATCTTCGGCAACATCTTTGGCGGTGGTGGCGGTGGTCCGCGCCAGGCCCGTCGCGGCGCCGACATCGGCTACGTGATGGAACTGGACCTGGAAGAGGCCGTGCGCGGCGTCGAGCGCCGGATCGAGATCCCGACCCTGGCCGAGTGCGGCGACTGCGATGGCAGTGGCTCGGAGGACGGCAAGGTCGAGACCTGCAATGTGTGTCATGGCCGCGGCCAGGTGCGCATCCAGCGCGGCATCTTCGCCATGCAGCAGGCCTGCCACAACTGCGGCGGCCGCGGCCAGATCATCGCCAAGCCCTGCAAGACCTGCCACGGCAATGGCCGTGTCGAGGAAGACAAGGTGCTGTCGGTGAAGGTGCCGGCGGGCGTCGATACCGGCGACCGCATCCGCCTGCAGGGCGAGGGCGAGGCCGGCCCGGCCGGTACGCCGCCGGGTGACCTGTACGTGGAAGTGCGCGTGCGCGAGCATGCGATCTTCCAGCGCGATGGCGACGACCTGCACTGCGAAGTGCCGATCCGCATCTCGCAGGCGGCGCTGGGTGACACCGTGCGCGTGGCGACCCTCGGCGGCGAAGCGGAAATCCGCATCCCGGCCGAGACCCAGACCGGCAAGCTGTTCCGCCTGCGTGGCAAGGGCGTACGTTCGGTGCGCAGCCGCAACGAGGGCGACCTGTACTGCCGTGTGGTGGTGGAGACCCCGGTCAACCTCACCAACGAGCAGCGCAAGCTGCTGGAGCAGTTCGAGGCCACCTTCGTCGGCGAGGAAGCACGCAAGCATTCGCCGAAGTCGGCCACCTTCATGGATGGCGTGAAGGGCTTCTGGGACCGGATGACGTCCTGAGTTTTTCGACGGAAGCGATGAACGATAGCGCCGGGCCATGCCCGGCGTTGTCGTTTGTGGTGCAGTAGATCCAGGCCATGCGTGGATGCCGTTCAAAGGATCAGCGGAAGAACGCCGCCGGCGTCTGCCCCAGCTGCCGCTTGAACATGCTGGTGAACGCGCTGGGGCTGTCGTAACCCATCGCCAGCGCGACATCGATGACTTTGTCGCCGACCGCCAGTCGCTCCAGGGCGGCCAGCAGCCGCGCCTGCTGCCGCCACTGCCCGAAGGTCATGCCCAGTTCGCTGGCGAAATGACGCTGGATGGTTTTCACGTCCACCTGCAGCGCCTGCGCCCAGTCCAGCAGGGTGGCGTCGTCGCCGGGATGCTTCTGGATGTGCTGGCAGATCCGCTGCAGGCGCGGGTCGGTGGGCGAGGGCAGGTGCAGCGGCAGCACGTCCATGCGGTGCAGCTCGTCCAGCAGCAGGCGCACCACGCGGCCATCCCGGCTGTCCTCTTCGTGTGCGGTCTCTATCAGGCTGGCGGCCAGCAGCAGTTCGCGCAGCAGCGGCGCTACCTGCACCGCGAACGCTTCGTCCGGCAGATGGGGCGCGAAATCCGGCTCCACGTACAGGCTGCGCATGTGTACTTCGGCAATGCAGTCCACCGCATGCGCCATGCCGGCCGGCACCCAGATCGCGCGGGTCGAGGGTACGACCCAGCGGCCGCCGTCCGCACGCACCACCATCAGTCCGGACATGGCGAACACCAGCTGGTGACGGCGATGCCGGTGGGGCGCGATGTGGGTGCCGGGTTTGTAGTGGCGGGCGCGGCAGGTCACCGGGCGGTGCACCGGAACCTCGTTCCACGGCGCAGTCTCGCGGACCGGGCAGGGAGTGTCCTTTTTGCGATATGCCATGACCCGAACGCGGCAGAAGGGAGGAGGAGCCCACCGTAGCATGCGTGGCTCGCCCCCAACCTGACTGTGTCCATGTCGACCCTGGCTTCTCCCGCAACGACCTCACGCCCGGTGGCCCCCGGCGTGCTGGCCGCCATCTCCACCTCGCATGTCGTCAACGACATGATGCAGTCGCTGATCCTGGCCATCTATCCGGTGATCAAGGGCGGCTTCAATCTCAGCTTCACCCAGATCGGCCTGATCACGCTGACCTACCAGCTTACCGCCTCGATCTTCCAGCCCTTGATCGGCATGGCCACCGACCGTCGCCCAGCCCCGTACTCGCTGCCGATCGGCATGGCCTCGACCCTGTGCGGCATGCTGCTGCTCGGCTTCGCACCGAACTACGCGGTGGTGCTGATGGCGGCGGCGATGGTCGGCATTGGCTCGGCCATCTTCCATCCGGAAGCCTCGCGCATCGCGCGACTGGCCTCGGGCGGCCGTCACGGCTTCGCGCAGTCGGTGTTCCAGGTGGGTGGCAATTTCGGAACAGCGCTGGGCCCGTTGATCGCCGCCGCAGTGATCGTGCCGTATGGCCAGCACGCTGCATCGTGGTTTGCCGGTGCTGCCCTGATCGGCATCGCATTGCTGACCTATGTCGGTCGCTGGTACGCGTTGCATCTGGGTACGCCTCGACCGGTCAGCACGGCTGCGATGGCGCCGCGGCATCCGCCGCGCACCGTGGCCAAGGTACTGGCGATCCTGCTGGTGCTGATCTTCAGCAAGTACTTCTACATGGCCAGCATCGGCAGCTACTTCACCTTCTACCTGATCCACCACTTCGGCATCCCGGTGGCGCAGGCCCAGCTGCATCTGTTCGCGTTCCTGGTAGCGTCCGCCGCCGGCGGCTTCCTTGGTGGCCCGCTGGGTGACCGCATCGGCCGCAAGCCGATCATCTGGACCTCGATCCTGGGCGTGGCCCCGTTCGCGCTGATGCTGCCGCATGCTGATCTGCTGTGGACGACCGTGCTGGCGGTGCTGATCGGCGTCGTGCTGTCGTCGGCGTTCTCGGCGATCGTGGTGTACGCGCAGGAGATGATGCCGCACCGCATCGGCATGGTGTCCGGCCTGTTCTTTGGTTTCGCATTCGGCATGGGCGGGCTGGGCGCTGCTGTGCTGGGCCTGCTGGCGGACAAGACCAGCATCGAGTACGTCTACCAGTTGACCGCGTTCCTGCCGCTGCTCGGCATCGTGGCGGCGTGGCTGCCGCCGTCGCGGCCTGCTGCTCACTGAGGGGGTTGGGTTTGCAGGGCTTGCAGCCCTGCACCCGCAGAGGCAACGTCAACAGCAGAAGCGGGCTATCCGTGGGTTGGCGGGGTGGGTCCGGTTGCAGGGGACGCCGTAAACCCATCCCTGGGGGCTTGGCCGCGGCATCCATGCGGCGGACACCCCTGCAACCGGACCCACCCCGCCTTCGACAGTTTTCCGTGATCTGCCGGAACGGCTTACTGCTCTGGTAGGTGTCGACCTTGGTCGACACGGTAGATCCACGCCATGCGTGGATGACTCATTCGATGTCTGACAGATGTGTCGACCAAGGTCGACACCTACCAACAGCCGCGCGGAACAACAGCCGCAGTTACCAACAGCCGTGTGAACCTGTCGAAGGCGGGGCACTGTGGGTTTGCGGGGTGTCAGCGGCATGGATGCCGCTGCCAAGCCTACAAGGACGTACTTGCGGCGTCCCCGCACTCCGACACCGCCCCGCCACCCCACGGAATGCCGCTTTGGCTTCGGCCGTTGCGGTTGCCGTTGCATTGAGCAGGTGCAGGGCTGCAAGCCCTGCCGAAAACTCCCTTGGGCGTAGAATGCGGGCATGAGCGAATCCCTTGATAACCACCTGGTCCACGGCCGCCGCCAGCGGCCCGATGGTCCGTCGCCGATCGATGTCATCTCGGTCCAGTCGCAACTCGTCTACGGTCACGCCGGCAACAGCGCCGCCGTTCCGCCGATGCGCGCGCTGGGCGTGCGCGTCGCGGAAATCCCGACCGTGCTGCTCAGCAACGCGCCGTTCTACGACACCACCCGCGGCCGCGTGCTGCCCGCCGACTGGTTCGCCGACCTGCTGCTGGGCACCCACGAGCGCGGCCTGCCGCAGCGGGCGAAGATGCTGGTTTCCGGCTACTTCGGCAGCACCGCCAACGGTGCCGCCTTCGCAGACTGGCTGGGCGAGATCCTGCCGGCCTGCCCGCAGTTGCGTTACTGCCTGGACCCGGTGATCGGTGACACCCATACCGGCCCCTACGTGGAACCGGGCCTGGAGGCGATCTTCGCCGAGCGATTGCTGCCTCATGCCTGGCTGGTGACCCCGAACGCCTTCGAACTGAATCGTCTGACCGGCATGCCGGCACTGGCCGAGGCCGATGCCATCGCCGCCGCGCGCACGCTGTTGGACCGTGGCCCGCACTGGGTGATCGCGCACAGCGTGGGCGGTAACCCGGGTGAGCTGGTGACCCTGGCGGTCGGTCGCGAGGAGACCTGGCGCTGGACTTCGCCGCTGCTGCCGGTGGACGTGGCTGGCACCGGTGACGTGTTGATGTCGTTGGTGGTGTCGTTCCTGTTGCGAGGTGAATCGATGCAGCAGGTGATCTCGCGTGCGATTGCCGGTACTCATGCGGCATTGGAAGCGACTCTGGACAACGGCTTCGAAGAATTCGACGTGATCGCGGCGGCGCCTGCCGCGCTGGCCGAAGGCACGCGCTTCCGTGCCGAACGCGTGGCATGAGCGGTCTGCACGAACGCACGCCGCGCACGGTCGGTATCGTCGGTAGTGCTGGCGCCTATGGGCGCTGGCTGACCCGTTTCTTCCAGCAGCACATGCAGCTGCAGGTGATCGGCCACGATCCGGCCGATCCGGATTCGCATACGCCGGAACAGCTGCTGGCGCAGGCTGATGTGCTGGTGTTCTCGGCGCCGATCCGGCATACGCCGGCGTTGATTGCCGAGTACGTGCAGCAGTCGGCAGGCCGCGAGCGGGGCAGGTTGTGGCTGGACGTGACCTCGGTGAAGGAAGCGCCGGTGCAGGCGATGCTGGGTTCGCAGGCAGAAGTGGTCGGCCTGCACCCGATGACTGCGCCCCCCAAGGCGCCGACCCTGAAGGGCCGGGTGATGGTGGTCTGCGAAGCGCGGCTGCAACACTGGCAGCCATGGGTCGATACGCTGTGCACGGCGCTGCAGGCCGAGTGCGTGCGGGCCACGCCGCAGCACCACGACCAGATGATGGCGCTGGTACAGGCGATGGTGCATGCCACCCACCTGGCCCAGGCCGGTGTACTGCGCCAGTACCAGCCACAGCTGGGCGATCTGGCCGCAATGATGCCGTACCGCTCGGCGTCGTTCGAGCTGGATACGGCGATCATTTCGCGCATCCTGTCGCTGAACCCGGCGATCTACGAAGACATCCAGTTCGGCAACCCGTACGTGGCGCCGATGCTGGAGCGGCTGGTCGGCCAGCTGCAGGCGCTGCAGGCGCAGGTCGGGCAGGGCGACGACCGTGCGCGTGGTGCATTCCGCGAGCAGCTGCTGTCGGCCAACCGCAGTGCCTTCGGTGAGCAGGCCGTGGCCGAGGGCAACTACACCTTTGAACGCGTGGGTTATCTGCTGGCCGACCTGACCGAGCGCAATGCGTTGTCGGTGCACCTGCCGGAGGATCGGCCGGGTTCACTGCGTGAGCTGCTGAACGTGTTCGAGCAGCACCACATCAGCCTGGCCTCGATCCACTCCTCGCGGACGCCTGGCGGTGAGGTGCATTTCCGTATCGGATTCGTGGCCGGCAGCGATGCTGCAGCGATCGCCCGGGCGGCGGCCGAGGTGGACGCCAGCGGCATCGGGCGGGTACTGGGCTGAATTCATCCACAGGCGGTGTGGATGGATTCTGAGCAAACGTGTGGATAACCTTGTGCAGGCCTTGCCAGGCAAGGCTGTCAAGATGCCTGGCCAAAAAATGATCACGCCTTTTGTAGAGTCGAGCCATCCTCGACCGCCTTGGGCAAAAAGGCGTGTCGACCAAGGTCGACACCTACCAGAGGCAAAAGGCGTGTCGACCAAGGTCGACACCCACCAGAGCGGGGCGATACGGAATCCGGTAGCGCCGGGCCATGCCCGGCGAACCTCAGATCGTCAGTCGCAGTTCGCCGCCGCTGGTGGTGAATTCGCGGCCATTGCGAACCAGATGACGCCCGTCATCCAGCTCGTAACGCGGCGTGGCTTCAGAGTGATGCCCGCTGCCATTCGCCTCGGGCTTGAACTCGATGATGATGTGGCTTTCGCCATTGCTGTCCACTGCAGGGAACTGACGGAACGACATCGTGCACCTCCTTCAACGGATGCTGCTGTTCGCCGCCAGCTTGGTCCCGTCGACGTTAGCCGGCCGTCATCAATCGATGAACTGCAGGCGTGCAAGTTCAGCGTACAAGCCACCTTCGGCCAGCAGTTGCGCATGCGTGCCCTCGGCGACGATACGGCCCTGGTCCATCACCACGATGCGGTCGGCCTTGAGCACGGTGGCCAGGCGGTGGGCGATGACCAGCGTGGTGCGGCCGGCCATCAGCCGCTCCAGCGCCTGCTGCACGCTGTGCTCGCTCTGCGCATCCAACGCGCTGGTGGCTTCGTCCAGCAGCAGGATCGGCGCGTCCTTGAGCAGTGCACGGGCAATTGCCACGCGCTGCTGCTGGCCGCCGGACAGGCGGGCACCGCGCTCTCCCAGCTCGCTGTCGTAGCCCTGCGGCAACGCGCGCAGGAAGCCATCGGCCTCGGCCGCTCGCGCGGCATCTTCGACTTCGGCGTCACTGGCCTGCAGGCGGCCATAGCGGATGTTGTCGCGCGCACTGGCCGCGAACAGGGTGGGCTGCTGCGGCACCAGCGCCAGTTGCGCGCGCAGCTCGGCCGGGTCCACCTGGCGCACGTCGATGCCATCCACGCAGATGCGGCCATCGGCCGGGTCGTGGAAGCGCAGCAGCATCGAAAGCACGGTGCTCTTGCCCGCCCCCGACGGACCCACCAGCGCCACGGTCTCGCCCGGACGCACGTGCAGGTTGAAGTGGTCCAGCGCAGCCTGGTCCGGGCGTTGCGGATAGTGGAACACCACATCATTGAACTGGATCTCGCCGCGCAAGGGCTGCGGCAACGCGTGCGGCTGTGCCGGCGCACGGATCTCGATGTCTTCCTGCAGCAGTTCGCCGATGCGGCCCATGCCGCCGGCCGCGCGCTGCAGCTCGTTCCATACTTCGGCCAGTGCGCCCACCGAGCCGCCGCCGATCAGTGCATACAGCACGAACTGGCCCAGCGTACCGGCGCTGAGGCGGCCGTCGATGACGTCGTGCGCGCCCAGCCACAACACACCGACGATGGCGCCGAATACCAGCAGGATGGCGCTGGCGGTGACCAGCGACTGTGCGCCGATGCGGCGACGGGCGGCGCCGATGGCATCACCGAGAGCCTTGTCGAAGCGTCCGCGCTCGTACGGCTCGCGCGCATGTGCCTGCACCGTGCGCACCGCCCCCAGGGTTTCACTGGCCAGGCTGTTGGCATCGGCGATGCGGTCCTGGCTGTTGCGTGCGACCGTGCGCAGCTTGCGCGCGCCGATGATGATCGGCAGCACCGCCAGCGGAATGCCGAGCAGCGACCATGCGGCCAGCCGCGGACTGGTGACGAACAGCATTGCCAGGCTGCCGATGACGGTGACCGTGCTGCGCAGCGCCACGGACATGGTCGAGCCGACCACGCTGCGCAGCAGTTCGGTGTCCGCGGTCAGGCGCGAGACCAGTTCTCCGCTGCGGCTGCGGTCGTGGAAGCCCGCGCCCAGCTGGATCAGGTGGGCATACAGCTGGCTGCGCAGGTCGGCCACGACCTTTTCGCCAAGCAGCGATACGAAGTAGAAACGCGCGGCGGTACCCAGCGCCATCACCACCGCGACCAGCATCAGCAGGGCGAAAGCGCGGTTGATCTGGCCACCGCTGCTGAAACCGTGATCGATCATCTGCTTCACCGCCGGAGGCAGGCTCAGCGTGGCGGCCGAAGACACCGCCAGGGCCAGCAGCCAGGCTGTGAACAGGCCACTGTGGCGGCGCACGAACGGCCACAGCGCACGCAGGCTGCCGAGGCGGCGCAGCGGCGGGGTCGAAGCGGGAGCGTCGTCCTTGTCAGTCATCCTGGTCGTCGTCTTGTATGCGGATACGGTCACGGGTGGCGTCGCGCAGGCGGATTTTCAATGCGTCGACCTGATCGGCGGGCAATTCGACCCGCAGGCACACGCCATTGGCATCGAACTGTTCATCGCGCTTCTCGGCCCCGAAGGCGGGCAGGGCAGCATGCAAGGTGCCCAGGTCTTCAAAACCAGCCAGCAGCTGCAGGCGGGACATGGCGACCAGCGGCAGGCGTGGCGCGGTGCGCAGGCATTCGGCCGCAGCGCCGCCATAAGCGCGTACCAGGCCGCCTGCACCGAGCTTGATGCCGCCAAACCAGCGCGTCACCACCACCATCACCCGGTCGAAGCCCTGCCCATCAATGGCGGCAAGAATCGGCCGCCCAGCGGTACCCGCGGGCTCGCCATCGTCGCTGGAACGGTAGTCCTGCCCGTGCCGGTAGGCCCAGCAGTTGTGCGTGGCATCGACCACCGCGACCTGCTGCAGAAACGCCATCGCCGCTGCGGGGCCATCGATCAGCGTGGCATGGGCGATGAAACGGCTGTGCTTGATTTCCAGCGTGTGGCTGACCGGCTGGGCGAGGGTATCGGGCATTCCCACCATTCTACGGTGTTGCTGCCGATTTCCGTGGCACTCAGTCGTCCAGCAGCGGGCGCAGGTCGCGCGGCAGACGCGATTCCGGGTACTGCTGGATGTAGCGTTCCAGGCTGGCGCGGGCGAGGTCGCGCTGGCCCTGATCGCGGCGTTCGCGGATCTTTTCCAGCCATTGCCGGCGCGGCAGGCGTGCATCCGCGCTTACTTCAGCCTGCACCGCATCCGCGCTCAGGCCCGCATCGCTGTTGCGCTGCATGACGCCGGGCGCGGAACGGCGGGTCGCCTCGCGCTTCATCGAAGTGATCTCGACCCGGTCCTGCATCACGGCGGGTTCGGCGTCGACGTCGGCGGCGTTGGCGACCGGTGCCGCCGCCGTACGCGCCTTCAATGCGGCTGCAGGAGCCGGAGCCGGCAAGGTGGGGGCCGGTGCCGAGTACGCAACAGGGGCCGGCGGCGCAGGAGGTGCCGCGGCTGGTGGCGGCGGCAACGCTGCGAACGCGGTATCGGCGGCGGCTTCTGCGGCCATCGATGGTGCGGCCCGCACCGGCGCTGGAGGCGCTTGCGCCGGGGCAGGCTGGCGCAAGCGCGCGATGGCAGGTGCGGGGGTATCGGCGGCCGGGATTGCAGCCGTCTTCGGGGGCGCAAGCGGTGCGGTCGGCGCGGCGGCCGGCGCCGCAGCCGCGCTGTCGGCCGCACCGCTATCAGCAGCCTGGTCGGCGGTGGAGACGTCGGCGGCCGCCGGTGCCGCGGCAACAGCGGCCTCACCGGCAGGAACCGGGGGCGGCTCCGGGCGCAGCTGCCAGGCAATGCCGATTGCGAAGACCATCGAGGCGGCGATACCGAACACCGCCGGCCAGCGTGGGCGCGCGCGTCGCGCGCGCGCGGCGTCCGGCGAGGCGGCGGCATCGGCGGACGGAGCGTCCACGGCGGCGCGGGCCGCAGCCAGGATGGCGGCATCCAGGGCAGCTGGCGGTGCCTGTTCGGCGCGATGGCCGAGCAGGCGGGCCAGCTCGCGTTCTTCCGGCGTCAGCGGTTCGTCTCGGTTCATGCGTTCAATCCCGCACGCAGCTTGTCCATCGCATAGCGCAGCCGCGATTTCACGGTTTCCCGGCCTACGCCGGTGATCTGGCCGATCTCCTCCAGGCTCAGTTCCTGATCCAGCCGCAGTTGCAGCACTTCGCGCTGCTCCGGCGGCAGTTGTTCCATCGCCAGCTGGATGCGGCGACGCTGTTCGAATTCGGAAAGCTCCGCTTCCGGGGTCTGCCCATCCTCGATTGCGGCCAGGCGCAGATCGGCGTCGGCCGGCGCGGCGGGGCGATGGCGGGCGGCGCGCCAATGGTCGTTCAGGCGGTTGTGGGCGATGCGGAACAGCCAGGTGCTGAACGCGGCCTCGGGCTGCCAGCCGGCGCGGGCGCTGATCACCCGTTGCCAGACGTCCTGGAAGATCTCTTCGGCCAGCGCGTTGTCGCGCAGTTGCCGCAGCAGGAAGCCGAACAGGCGCTTGCGATGGCGCGCATACAGGCTTTCGAAGGCACGCAGGTCACCACCGGCCCAGGCCAGCATCAAGGCTTCATCGGTTGGCAGTGCGCTGGCTTCCACGGCGTACAGGGTAAGGCCTGCAGGTGATGGCGCATAGCCGGTGGCGGCGGCGGGCAGGGCGAGGGTCATGGCTCGGAAGGGGCTACGGTCATCAGGAAAAACGTACGGGCGCACGATTCGGGGTTTACGGGCTTCCATTGCCCCCCGGGTGGCGCGCTATGCTCGGCGGCTCAGGGGAGGCGACGCACAGACGGCGCCAAGAGATTGTCATTTGTCCACGCATGCTGAACCGGCGGAAGAGCCACCACACGAGGCTGTGCTGAGCACGGCGCTGGTGCGCGCGTTGCATGCGCTTTTGCCGGAAACGGCCGTGGTCCGCGTCGGCTGGGACGACCCGCAGCTTGGCCGTGGCCAGGGCGGCTGGCCGTCGCCGGCAGTTGCCGGCCACGTGGCCGCGGAGCCGGGAACCGGCGATGGCCAGCATGGCTGGGAGTACGACGGTGCTCGGCTGCTGTTGTCGGTGGCCGGAGCGGCGCCTTCGCCGGCCTGGTGGGGGGTGGCCCGGCAGGCGATGGAGCTGGCGCTGCAGCGCGGCCGCCAGGCCGGCCAGATCAAGGCGCTGGAAGAGGCCGAGCGGCTGCAGCAGGCGTTGTTCCAGATTGCCGATCTGGCCGGTGCCGACCTGGAAATGCCCGAGATGCTGCGCCACGTGCATGGCGTTCTGGGCACGCTGATGTATGCGGAGAACTGCTACATCGTCGAGTACGACGACGTGCGCGACCAGATACGCTTCCTGTACTTCGCCGATCAGGTGGACGACTTCGTCGCCGATCCCACGCAGAGCCATGACGCCAGCGAGATGCCGCGCAGCCTGACCGTGGCGCTGCTGCGTCATGGCAGGCCGCTCAGTGGTCCCTCGCGCAAGCTGCTGGCGCAGGTGATGGAGCAGGAACACGACCCGCAGCGCGGCCCGGAAAGCCTGGACTGGCTGGGTGTGCCGATGCTGCGCGATGGCCGCGTATGCGGTGCCATCGTGGTTCAGAGCTATGAACAGGCGGCCCGCTATGGCGAGGCCGAGCGCGCATTGCTGGGCTTCGTTGCGCAGCACGTACAGACCGCGATGGACCGGCGCCAGGCGCAGGTGCGGCTGGAACAGCAGGTGGCGCGGCGCACCCAGGAACTGCAGCGCGCCAACCACAGTCTGCAGGACGAGGTGGCCGAGCGTCGTCGCGCCGAACAGCTGCAGACCGCCCTGTACAACATCGCCGAGATGGCGATGTCGGCCGACAGCCTGGCCCAGTTCTACGGACAGGTGCATGGGGTGGTCGGGCGCCTGCTCGACGCTCGCAATTTCTACATCGCCCTGGTGAACCCTGCCGGCAACGGCCTGGACTTCGTCTATTCGGTGGACGAACACAACGCCAGCCGCGCGCCGCGACCGTTCAGCCGTGGCCTGACCGAATACGTGGTACGCAACCGGCGCCCGCTGCTGGCTTCGCGTGGGCAGATCGACGCGTTGCTGGCCAGCGGCGAAGTGCGCGAATCCGGTACGCGCTCGCACTGCTGGCTGGGCGTGCCACTGCTGCGCGACGACGAAGTAGTTGGCGCGATCGTGGTGCAGAGCTACAGCGAGAGCAGCGCCTTCAGCGTGCACGATCAGCGTCTGCTGACCTTCGTCGCGCAGAACATCGGCACCGGGCTGGCCCGCCAGCGTGACCAGCAGCGGCTGCGCTCGGCGCACGCCGAGCTGGAGAAGCGCGTGGAAGAGCGAACCCGCGAACTGGCCGAAGTCAACGAAAAACTGCTCGGCCAGATCGGCGAGCGCCTGCGCGCCGAACAGCGCCTGACCCACCAGGCCATGCACGATGCGTTGACCGGCCTGCCCAACCGCCTGCACCTGCTGGATCGCCTGCAGGATGCGCTGGCGCTGGCCCGGCGCGAGGGCGGCCCGGTGTTCGCCGTGCTGTTCCTCGACCTGGACCGCTTCAAGCTGGTCAACGACAGCATCGGCCATGCCGCCGGCGACCGCATGCTGGTGGAAGTGGCCAAGCGCATCGTGTCGATGGCCGGCACCGAGGACGTGGTGGCCCGGCTGGGCGGCGACGAATTCGCGGTGCTGCTGCAATGCCCGCAGGGCCTGGCGCAGGCCTTGGACTTTGGCCAGCGCCTGCTGCTGGCATTGCAGGAATCGATGTGGATCGCCGGGCGCGAACTGTTCCCGTCCGGCAGCCTGGGCATCGCCTTGTGGAACCCCCGCTACCGCACCGGCGAAGAGCTGCTGCGTGATGCCGACGCTGCGATGTACCGGGCCAAGGCGCAGGGCCACGACCGCTGCGCGATATTCGACGAGGACATGCGCGAGCAGGCCATGCGCAGCCTTGATCTGGAAGCCGACCTGCGCCGTGCGATCAACAACCGCGACTTCGTGCCGTTCTACCAGCCGATCGTGCGCCTGTCCGATGGCGAGGTGGTGGGTCACGAGGCGCTGCTGCGTTGGCAGCACGAGCGCCGTGGGCTGCTGTTGCCTGGCGCGTTCCTGGAGCTGGGCGAGGAGAGCGGCCTGATCGAACAGGTCGACTGGCTGATCTACGAGCAGGTCATCGCCGGCCTGGTCGAAGGCGGGCACAGCTATGTATCGGTGAACGTGTCACCGCGCCATTTCCGCTCCGCGGAGTTCAGCGACCGCCTGTTCGGCCTGCTGGACGAGTATGGTGCGGATCCGCAGCGACTGCGCCTGGAAATTACCGAGGTGGCGCTGCTGGATGATGGTCCGCACACCCTGCGCATCCTGCAGGGCCTGCGCGAGCGCGGCATCCAGGTGCAGCTGGACGATTTCGGTACCGGCTTCTCGGCGCTGTCCTACCTGCACCGCTTCCCGATCAGTACGCTGAAGATCGACCAGAGTTTCATCGCCGGCCTGCATGGGCCGGAAGTGCAGAGCACGCGCGCGCTGGTCGAGGGCGTGCTGTCGCTGGCGCGCACGCTGGGCATCGAGACCATCGGCGAGGGCATCGAGACCGAGGCGCAGCAGCAGACGCTGCGCGAACTCGGCTGCGACTACGGCCAGGGCTATCTGCTGGGGCGGCCCGCACCGCGGGGCTGCGCGGCGGTCTGAGCCGCCGCGCAGGGAAGCATCAGCGCAGGGCGGCGCGACGCTTTTCGTCGATCCACTTCGAGGCCTGCGCCGGCTGGTAGTTCTTCATCCACTCCAGCATCGCTTCGATGTCCGAGCCGTACCACAGGTCCTGGCGCTGGTCCGGGTGCAGGAAGCGCTCTTCCACCATGCGGTCGATCATGCCGATCAGCGGGGCGTAGAAACCTTCCACGTCGAGGAACGCGCACGGCTTGTTGCCGATGCCCAGCTGGCGCCAGGTCAGCATCTCGAAGATCTCTTCCATGGTGCCGAAGCCGCCGGGCAGCGTGACGAAGCCATCGGCGAGGTCGAACATGCGCGACTTGCGTTCATGCATCGAACCGACGATCTCCAGTTCGGTCAGGCCGCGGTGGGCCACTTCCCAGTCGGCCAGCTGGCGCGGAATCACGCCGGTCACCTCGCCGCCGGCGGCGAGCACGGCATTGGCCACGGTTCCCATCAGGCCGACGTTGCCACCGCCGTACACCAGGCGCAGGCCATCACGGGCGATGCGGTCACCCAGTGCAATGGCGCGTTCGGTATAGGCCGGCTTGCTGCCAGCGTTGGAACCACAGTACACACAGATCGATTTCATGGATCTTCCTGTCTCTTGGCCGGAAACGAAAACGCCCCGTCGCCGACCGCAGGGCGGTCAGGGACGGGGTGTCTATGGATTATGGACCTTCGTGGTTGCTGCCTGTAGAGCCGCGCCGCGCTCGGCTGTTATTCGTTCAGTAGAGTCGAGCTTGCTCGACTATCGCGTTACCTGAACGAAGTGCAGTCGAGCAAGCTCGACCCTACAAAGAACGAGGCTTACGCCGCGGCGGCCTGCTCGCGGCGCGGGCCTTCACGCAGGGCGCGGCCCACCAGGCCCACCAGCAGGTCCAGCTCCTCGCTGTCCATGCCGAAGTGCGGGGTGAAGCGCAGCGAGTTCTCGCCGCCGTGGATCACGTTGATGCCGTGCTGGCGCAGCCATTCTTCGGTGGAGTTGGCGCCGTAGCACTTGAACTGAGGAGCCAGCTCGCAGGAGAACAGCAGGCCGGTGCCCTGCACCTTGGTGATCAGGCCGCCCAGCTCGTTCTTCAGCTGTTCCAGCTTGCGCACGGCCTCGGCACCACGCTCGGCGATGTTGGCGCGCACCTGCGGGGTCAGCTGGGCCAGGGTGGCACAGGCCACGTCCAGCGCACGCGGGTTGCTGGTCATCGTGTTGCCATAGATGCCCTTGCGGTACAGCTGCGCGGCATGCTCGGTCACCGCCAGCACCGACAGCGGGTACTGCGCGGCGTTGAGCGCCTTGGAGTAGGTCTCCATGTCCGGCGGGTCCAGGCCTTCGAAGCCCGGGTAATCGACCACCGACAGCACGCCATGCGCGCGCAGGCCGGCCTGGATCGAGTCGAGCAGCAGCAGGCTGCCATGGGCACGGGTCAGTTCGCGGGCCACGGCATAGAACGACGGCGGCACCGAGCGGCCCGGGTCGCCTTCGCCCATCACCGGCTCCAGGAACACTGCCTCGATGAACCACTGGTTGCGCGCGGCATCCTCGAACACCTTGCGCAGGCCGGCTTCGTCGTACGGCGCCACGGTGATCACCGAGTCTTCGCCACGGTAGCTGGCCAGGTGCTGCATGTAGCTCTTGCGGCTGGAATCCGAATAGAGGGCAGGGCGGTCGGTACGTCCATGGAAGCTGCCCTTGACCACCACGCGCTTGATCGCAGCACCGGCGTGGCGGGCGCCCGGGTCGGTCTGCAGCTTGGCGTTGACGTCGGCGATGCGCGCGGCCAGGCCAACGGCCTCTGAACCGGAATTCAGGCACATGAAACGGGTGAACGGGCAGCCGCCACGGCGATGGCCGATCTCGGCGCGCAGGGCGGTGATGAAACGCTGCTGCGACAGGCTGGGGGTCATGATGTTGGCCATCACCTGCGGGCGGGCCATCGCCTCCAGCACGGCATCCGGGGTGTGCCCGAAGCCGAGCATGCCGTAACCGCCGGCGTCGTACAGCACGGCGCCCTTCAGGGTGACCACCCACGGGCCGCGCGCGGCCAGTGCCACGTATGGGGTCACCGCGTCATCGGCGTAGAAATTGACGAAACCGTCCTGCATCGCGTCGATCTGCGCCTGTTCGTCCTGCGCCAGCAGCGGCCCCAGGTCGGCCTGCACGCGCGCGAATTCCTCGGCGGCGGCATCCACCGCGGCGATCAGCTGCGGATGGTTGGCGGACAGGGCGGTCAGGGTGGCATCGTCCAGGCCGGAGGTGAGGCGGGTGCCGGGCTGGTTGCGCAGGGGGGCGAGGCGTTCGATGAAGCTCATTGCAGATCTCCTGAAACAATGGGTCGCACGGGTCTTCAAAAGCAAAACGCGCGTCATCACGCGCGCTTGGGGCAGGCTCGTGCAGCGGACTTCCGGTTCGATGCTAGCACTTGTTTTTTTGCGCGATAACCCCGCAGAAACCTGCTGCATAGCAGCATTTTGCGCGACGTTCGCCGCGAAGCGCGCCGGCTCGCAGACGCTGGACGTACAATGCGCGCCATTGTCGACCTGTTGCCGCCCACCGCCTTGAAGAAGTCCGATTTCAACTACGACCTGCCGGCTGAACTGATCGCGCAGGCGCCCCTGGCCGAACGTTCCGCCAGCCGCCTGCTGCTGGTGCCGCAAGCCCCCGCCGCGTTCACCGACCTGCAGGTGCGTGACCTGCCGTCACTGCTGCAGCCCGGCGACCTGCTGGTGTTCAACGACACCCGGGTGATCCCGGCGCGCCTGTTCGGGCAGAAGGCCAGCGGCGGCCGCGTGGAGGTCCTGATCGAGCGCCTGCTGGGCGCCCAGCAGGCCCGCGCGCAGGTGGGGGCCAGCAAATCGCCGAAGGCCGGCAGCCGCATCGCGTTGGACGCAGGCGGCGAAGCCGAGGTGCTGGGCCGCGATGGCGAGTTCTACGTGCTGCAGTTCCATGTGCCGGAATCACTGGAGCAGTGGCTGCTGCATGCCGGTCGCCTGCCGTTGCCGCCGTACATCCAGCGCGAGCCGGGTGTGGATGACCGCGAGCGCTACCAGACCGTGTTCGCGCGTGAAGTGGGCGCGGTGGCGGCACCGACCGCCGGCCTGCATTTCGACGAACCGCTACTGGCCGCATTGAAGGACAAGGGCGTGGACTTCGGTCACGTCACCCTGCACGTGGGTGCCGGCACCTTCCAGCCGGTGCGTGCCGATGACCTGAAGGACCACGTGATGCACCGCGAGTGGCTGAATGTCGGTGCCGAGCTGGTGCAGCAGGTGCGGCGCACGCGCGCCGCCGGCGGCCGCGTGATCGGCGTCGGCACCACCGTGGTGCGCGCGCTGGAAAGCGCGATGCGCGAGGGTGAACTGCTGCCGTTCGCCGGCGAGACGCAGATCTTCATCACCCCGGGCTACCGCATCCGCAGCGTCGACGCGATGGTGACCAACTTCCACCTGCCGGAAAGCACGTTGCTGATGATGATTTCCGCGTTCGCCGGCAAGGAGCGCGTGTTCGAGGCCTACCAGCACGCGATCGAGCAGCGCTACCGCTTCTTCAGCTACGGCGACGCGATGCTGCTGTTCCCGCAGGCGGGGTAGTGCAGCCTGGGAGGGCAGGGTCCCCTGTGGGTGTGCACCTTGGTGCGCACGCCTTCTTGGGAGACAATAGGCAACTATTTGCCTGAATGACCGCTCCATGTCCCGACTGCAGTTCCAGCTCAAGACCCGCGACGGCCGTGCCCGCCGTGGCCGCCTGACCTTCCCGCGTGGCACGGTGGAAACGCCGGCCTTCATGCCGGTGGGGACCTATGGCTCGGTCAAGGGCATCCTGCCGGACCAGGTGCGTGCGCTGGGCGCCGAGATCATCCTCGGCAACACGTTCCACCTGTACCTGCGCCCGGGCCTGGACATCATTGCCGACCACGGCGGCCTGCACGGCTTCTGCCGCTGGGACGGCCCGATCCTGACCGACTCCGGCGGCTTCCAGGTGTTCTCGCTGGCCCACCGCCGCAAGATCACCGAGCAGGGCGTGACCTTTGCCTCGCCCACCGACGGTGCCCGCGTGTTCCTGGGCCCGGAAGAGAGCATGAAGATCCAGAAGGTGCTCGATTCGGACGTGGTGATGATCTTCGACGAGTGCACCCCGTACCCGGCCACCGAGGACGTCGCCCGCCGCTCGATGGAGCTGAGCCTGCGCTGGGCCCAGCGCAGCCGCAATGCGCATGACGAGCTGGGCAACGACGCGGCCCTGTTCGGCATCGTCCAGGGCGGCGTGCACACCGATCTGCGCAGCCGCTCGGCCGAGGCCCTGCAGGCGATCGGCTTCGACGGTTACGCCATCGGTGGCCTGGCCGTGGGCGAGCCGGAGCACGAGCGCAACGCCATGCTCGACCACCTAGACCCGGAACTGCCGGGCGACCGTCCGCGCTATCTGATGGGTGTGGGCCGGCCGGAAGACCTGGTCGAGGGTGTCGCACGTGGCGTGGACATGTTCGACTGCGTGATGCCGACCCGCAACGCCCGCAACGGCCACTATTTCACCTCGTTCGGCACCGTCCGCATCCGCAATTCCCAGTACGCGCGCGACATGGACCCGATCGAGCCGGGTTGCGGCTGCGTGGCCTGCACCGGTGGCTATACCCGTTCCTACCTGCGCCACCTGGACCGCTGCAACGAGATGCTGGCGCCGATGCTGGGCACCCTGCACAACCTGTTCTATTACGAAAAGCTCATGGCCGACATCCGTGCGGCGATCGAAGCGGGAACCTTCCTGGCCTTCCGTGAGTCTTTCTACGCGGCACGCGGGGCGGTAGCCCCCCCCCTGTAACCCGAACACCCCCTGCCAAACGGCCCAAGGACGAACGCCCGGGGCCGTGGCATACTTCAAGGCTGACCCAGATCCGCGGTCGACACCCCGTGCCCGTGAAAGGGCCGGAGCGCCGCCCAACCAAAGGACCAACGATGAACCTGCTTGCCTTCCTGATTCCCGCCGCCCACGCCCAGGCCGCCGGCGGCCAACCGCAGGGCATGGGCCTGACCACGCTGCTGTTCCCGATCATCCTGATCGCCATCATGTACTTCCTGATGATCCGCCCGCAGATGAAGCGGCAGAAGGAACACAAGTCCATGCTGGAGAAGATCAAGCGTGGTGACGAAGTGCTGACCAATGGCGGCATCGCCGGCAAGGTCACCGACATCGGCGACAACTTCATCACCATCGAAGTGGCCGAGAACGTGCGCATCCGCGTGCAGAAGGGCGCTGTTGGCAGCGTGCTGCCGACCGGTACCCTGGATTCGGCCAAGTAAGCCACTCCCTTTCCGATGCACAACCGCGGCGCCGGGGATGGCGCCGCGCGGGACCCAAGCAATGCTCGAATTTCCACGCTGGAAGTACGTCGTCATCCTGATCGTACTGGCGCTCAGCGCGCTGTACGCGCTGCCCAACATCTACCAGAAGGACCCGGCCCTCCAGATCACCGCCAACCGTGGCGGCCAGATCGACGATGCGCTGCGCGACCGTGTGCTGGCCGACCTGAAGACGGCCGGTGTCACCACCATCGGTGTCGAGAAGGAAGGGGAAAGCCTGATTGTCCGCCTGCCGGACCTGAAGGCGCAGTCCGCTGCCAGCGACGCCCTGCGTGACACCATCGGCGAGAAGTACACCGTGGCCCTGAACCTGGCCTCGACCGTGCCGGACTGGCTTGCCAACCTCGGCGGTCGTCCGATGGTGCTGGGCCTGGACCTGCAGGGCGGCGTGCACTTCGTGCTGCAGGTCGACCAGAAGGCCGCCCTGGACAAGCGCCTGGATGCCTACACCGAAGACGTGCGCAGCACCCTGCGTGATGCGCGCATCCCGTACCAGTCGGTGGAACGCCGCGCTGACAGCAGCATCGTGGCCAACCTGAGCCCGTCTGCCGGTGACGATGCACCGCAGCGTGCCCGCGCCGCGCTGGTCAAGGCGCAGCCGACCCTCGGCTACGACGTCAGCGGCAACCGCATCACGGTGACCGTGCCGGAAACCGAGATCACCCAGATCGCCAATGGCGCCATCGAGCAGAACATCAACACCCTGCGCAACCGCGTGAACCAGCTCGGCGTGTCCGAGCCGATCATCCAGCGCCAGGGTGCCGACCGCGTGGTCGTGCAGCTGCCGGGCGTGCAGGACACCGCCGAAGCCAAGCGCATGATCGGCGCCACCGCCACCCTGGAATACCGGGCCGTGGTGGACGGTAATGCACAGGACGCCATCAACTCCGGGCGCATTCCGCCGGAAGCGAAGGTCTACCAGCGTCGTGATGGCGGTGGCCCGATCCTGCTGAACAAGCGCGTGATCGTGACCGGCGACCAGATGGTCGGTGCACAGGCGGTGACCGATTCGAACAGCGGTTCCCCGGCGGTCAGCGTGACGCTGAACAACGTCGGCGGCCAGCGCATGTTCGACTTCACCAGCGCCAACGTGAACAAGCCGATGGCGGTGGTCTACACCGAGCGCGTGCCCACCGTGACCGTCGTCGACGGCCAGGAAGTGCGTGGCTTCAAGGTCAACGAGGAAGTGATCTCGGTGGCCAACATCAACGGCGTGTTCGGCAAGAACTTCCAGACCACCGGCCTGCAGAAGAAGGAAGCCGAGGACCTGGCCAAGCTGCTGAAGTCGGGCTCGCTGGCCGCGCCGATGGACTTCGTCGAAGAGCGCGTGGTCGGCCCGAGCCTGGGTGCCGAGAACGTCAAGAACGGTATGCGCGCGGTGGTGTTCGCGTTCCTGTTCACCCTGGTGTTCTTCAGCGTCTACTACCGCATGTTCGGCGTGATCACCTCGATCGCGATGCTGTTCAACCTGCTGATCGTGGTGGCGGTGATGTCGCTGTTCGGCGCGACCATGACCCTGCCGGGCTTCGCCGGCCTGGCGCTGTCGGTCGGCCTGTCGGTGGACGCCAACGTGCTGATCAACGAGCGTATCCGTGAAGAGCTGCGTGCCGGCGTGCCGGGCAAGACCGCGATCGTGACCGGTTACGAGCGTGCCTCGGGCACCATCCTCGACGCCAACCTGACCGGCCTGATCGTCGGTGTGGCGCTGTTCGCATTCGGTACCGGTCCGCTGAAGGGCTTCGCGCTGACCATGATCATCGGTATTTTCGCCTCCATGTTCACCGCGATCACCGTGTCGCGTGCGCTGGCGACGCTGATCTACGGCCGCCGCAAGAAGCTCCAGAACGTGGCCATCTGACGGGACGACACGCACATGAAACTGTTTCCGCTGCACATCCTCCCGAACGACACCAAGATCGACTTCATGCGCTGGCGCCATGTCGCGATGGTCGTCACGGTCATCGTGTTCCTGGCCTCGGTCGCCATCATCGGCGTCAAGGGCTTCAACTACGCCCTGGACTTCACCGGCGGCACGCTGATCGAAGCCCGCTTCGACAAGGCGGTGGACGTCGAGCAGGTCCGCACCAAGCTCGAGCAGAACGGCTTCGAAGGCGCCCAGGTGCAGAGCGTCGGTGGCAACACCGACCTGCTGATCCGCCTGGCCCCGCATGGTGAGCACGCTGCCGGTACCGGCGACGCCGCACACGAGGACAAGGCCACCGCCGCAGCCGTGGTGAAGGCGCTGTCCACCGCCGACAACCAGGCCACCGTGCTCCGCAACGAGTTCGTGGGTCCGCAGATCGGCAAGGACCTGGCGATGAATGGCCTGTACGCCACCATCTTCATGCTGGCCGGCTTCCTGATCTACATCGCGGTTCGCTTCGAGTGGAAGTTCGCGGTCACCGCCAGCATCGTGGCGATGTTCGACCTGATCGTGACGGTCGCTTACGTGTCCCTGCTGGGCCGTGAGTTCGACCTGACCGTGCTGGCCGGCCTGCTGTCGGTGATGGGCTTTGCGATCAACGATCTGATCGTGGTCTTCGACCGCGTCCGCGAGAACTTCCGCAGCCTGCGCGTGGACTCGATGGAAGTGCTGAACCGTTCGATCAACCAGACGCTGTCGCGTACGGTGATCACTGCGGTGATGTTCTTCCTGTCGGCGCTTGCCCTGTACATGTACGGCGGCAGCTCGATGGAAGGCCTGGCCGAGACGCACATGATCGGTGCGGTGATCGTGGTGCTGTCCTCGATCCTGGTGGCGGTGCCGATGCTGACGATCGGTTTCCTGCGCGTCAGCAAGCAGGACCTGCTGCCGAAGGCGAAGGACGTCGAGGCCCTGGCCCGTCGCCCGTAAGCACCTGCTGCCTGCAGCACACAGAGAACCCCGCGCAAGCGGGGTTTTTTGTTGGCAGGGCTGGTACGCGTCATCGCATGCGCGCTGTCGCTCCCACGCTTCGCTGCGCGAACCGTGGGCCCCACTTACCAGCTCCCAGACCCCCGCCGCTTCGCGGCCGCCCCCTGACTCAGGGGGCTCTGCCCCAGATCGTTTCCTGCGGCTGTTGGTAGGTGTCGACCTTGGTCGACACATCTGTCAGATATTGAACAATCAAGATGGGGTCAGATCCGTTTTCCTGCGGAAAACGGATCTGACCCCACGAGCTTGCCTGACAGATCGCGGAAACCTGTCGAAGGCGGGGTGGGTCCGGTTGAGGGGGCGTGAGCCGCATGGATGCGGCGACCGAGCTTACATGGACGTACTTGCAGCGTCCCCCGCAACCGGGCCCACCCCGCCACCCCACAGGAACCCAGCTTTTGACGTTGCTCCGGCTCCGGCCGTTGCTCCGGCCTCTGCAGGTGCAGGGCGCAGCCCTGCAAAAAGAAACCCCACCCTACGCCAGCGTCGGTTGTGCAATCTTCCCCCGCGCACTACGATCCTGCGGTTCGCGCGCGCAGGCGCGCGCCCGTATTCCTGCTGAGCGCCCCGCGCGCCGCATCTGCCAACCCGAGGTATCCATGGTCATCAAACCGCGCGTCCGCGGCTTCATCTGCGTCACCACCCACCCGACCGGCTGCGAGGCCGCGGTCAAGCAGCAGATCGACTACATCCGCGCACGCCCGCCGATCCAGAACGGCCCGAAGCGCGTGCTGGTGATCGGCGCCTCCACCGGCTACGGCCTGGCCGCACGCATCACTGCCGCCTTCGGCAGCGGTGCTGCGACGCTGGGCATTTTCTTCGAGCGTCCGGGCAGCGAGAGCAAGCCGGGTACCGCGGGCTGGTACAACTCGGCTGCGTTCCACAAGTACGCCGACGAAGCCGGCCTGTACGCCAAGAGCATCAACGGCGATGCCTTCTCCGATGAAGTGAAGGCGAAGACCATCGAGATGATCAAGGCCGACCTCGGCCAGGTCGACCAGGTCGTCTACAGCCTGGCCGCGCCGCGCCGCAAGCACCCGAAGACCGGCGAGATCATCAGCTCCACGCTGAAGCCGATCGGTGAGCAGATCACCCTGCGCGGCCTGGATACCGACAAGGAAGTAATCACGGAAACCACCCTGCAGCCGGCGACCCCGGAAGAGATCGCTGGCACCGTCGCGGTCATGGGTGGCGAAGACTGGCAGATGTGGATCGATGCGCTGGCTGACGCCGGCGTGCTGGCCAATGGCTGCACCACCACCGCCTTCACCTACGTGGGCGAAGAGATCACCCAGGCGATCTACTGGAATGGCTCGATCGGTGCGGCCAAGAAGGACCTGGACACCAAGGTGCTGGGCCTGCGCGAGAAGCTGGCCAAGATCGGTGGCGACGCGCGCGTGTCGGTGCTGAAGGCCGTGGTCACCCAGGCCAGCTCGGCCATTCCGACCATGCCGCTGTACCTGTCGCTGTTGTTCAAGGTAATGAAGGAAAAGGGCACCCACGAGGGCTGCATCGAACAGCTCGACGTGCTGTACGACATCCTCTACGGCGGCAAGGCCGAGGGCGTGGCGGTCGATCGCCTGCGCCATGACCTGGTCGACGGTGATGGCCACACCGTCGCGCTGGTCGATGACGAAGGCCGCCTGCGTGCCGACTACAAGGAAATGGCCGCGGACGTGCAGGGCAAGGTGGTCGCGCTGTGGCCGCAGGTGACCAACGAGAACCTGTACGAGATCAGCGATCTGGCCGGCTACAAGGCCGACTTCCTGCGCCTGTTCGGTTTTGGCGTGGAGGGCGTCGACTACGAGGCTGACGTCAATCCGGACGTGAAGATTGAAAACCTGGTCGACATGACCTGATCAACGAAGAGGCCGGCGAAAGTCGGCCTTCTCTTTGGGTGGTGCCGGCCGCTGGCCGGCAATCCCGGCTACCTGAGGTTGCCGGCCAGCGGCCGGCACTACCATCGGTCATCCGAACTCGAAACCCATCTCCGGCAACGCCGGGCCGACGAAGTCGCCCTGCACATAGTCCACGCCGGCACTGAACAGCAGGGTCATCGAATTGGCATCGCTGACGAACTCGGCGATGGTGCGGATGCCGGCTTCCTGCGCGCGCGCGGTGATCTGGCTGATGCGATCGATGTTCTCGCGGGTGGCTGCCAGGTCGCTGGTGAAGCCACGATCCAGCTTGAGGAACTGTGGCTGGAAGTGGGCCAGCAGCTGGAAGGAATCCAGCCCCGAGCCGAACTGCTCCAGGCCGATGCGGCAGCCCAGTGGAGCCACCTCGGCGAGGAACTGCTGCGCACTGCGCAGGTGGGTGAACACCTTCGCTTCCGGCGCGTGCAGCCACAGCCGCTCGCCGGGCACGCCCTGTGCCTGCAGCTCGCGGCGCAGGGTGGCAATCATCTGCGGGTCATCGAACGATTCCGGGGTGACCTTCACCAGCACCTGCGTGGCATGGCCGTCACGTGCACGCTGGCCCAGCACCGCGATGGCCCGTGACACCACCCAGCGGTTGATGTCGGCCAGCAGGCCGTGTTCCTCCGCGATACCGAGGAACGCGGTCGGGCTCAGCAGTTCGCCGTTGTGCTCCAGGCGCAGATACGCCTCGTACAGCTCCAGTGACTCGCCCTGCAGGTTCAGCACCGGCTGGTAGTGCAGCTGGAAGCCATCACCGGCCAGCGCTTCACGGATACGGGCGACCCAGCGCAGGACGCGCTCTTCCTCCACGCGGTCGGCGGCGGCCGGATCGAAGATGCGGCAGGTGTTGCCCAGTTCGGCTGCGGCCTGCGTGCATTCACTGGCGCGCGCCAGCACCTGGCCGATGCTGGCGATCTTCTCGCCCACCTGCACGCCACCGATGCTGACCGTCACCGTCGCCGAGCGCGCGCCGATGCTGAAGACGTGTGCGGCGTAGGCTTCGCGGATGCGCTCGGCCAGTGCCACGGTCTGCGCGTAGGGCCCGGCCTGCAGCACGGCGAAATTGTGTTCGCCGAAGCGGGCCAGCTGCGCGTCTTCGCCAACGACCTCGGCCAGCAGCGCGGCGAGCGCGCCGATCAGGGTGTCGGCCGACGCCAGGCCGATGTCGGGCAGCAGGCGCGCATAGTGGTCCGGCTCGATCAGCAGCAGGCCGAACTGGCCCTCGCTGCGTCCGGCCTGGGCTACAGCGCTCTCCAGCTGCAGCATGAAGGTCGGGCGGTTGAGCAGGCCGGTGACCTGATCGCGCTGGCGCAGGTCTTCGACCTCGCGCGCCAGCTCCGGATCGAATTCCATGCGGCGGCGGAGCACCACCTGCAGGCAGGATTCGCCCTCGTAGGTGGCGGCCGTGAATTCCATCGTCGCCGGGAACGCGCTGCCATCCTCATGACGGGCATCAAGCTGGTACTGCGGCGGCGGCGCTTCGCCACGGCTGAGGCCCTTCAGCAGCTGCTTGAAGCCTTCCACGTGCTGGGCGGCGACCATGTCCAGCAGCGAGATGCCCTCGATGTCGTCGAAATGCTCGTAACCGAACATCTCCAGATAGGCGTCGTTGGCGCGGATGTGCATGCCTTCATGCACGTAGGCGATGGGGTCGCGCGAGGAGGCGATCAGCGCGTCGCAGCGGCGCTCGGTTTCGCGCATCTGCGCCTCGATGCGGCGCAGGCCGCGACGCGCCTGCAGGTCCACCCACTGGTCACGGACCACGGCGAGCAGGTGCTCCGGGCGTTGGCGCAGGGCGAGGGCGCGGATGCCGTGGCTGCTGGCCTGCACCAGTTCGTCCTCGTCGATGCGCTCGGCCAGCAGCACCAGCGGAATGTCCTTGCCGCTGGCGGCGATGTGCTGGGCCACCAGCGGCAGCGGGATGCCCGGCGAGGGTGAGACCAGCACCAGGTCGATGGCCTGGCTGGCCAGCACCTGGGCCAGCTCGGCCGCATCCTGTGGGCGCCACGGGCGCACCGCGATGCCGCTGTTGCGCAGGGTGCTGACGATGGCTTCGGCATTCTCGCCGCTGTCATCGACGATCAGCAGGCGGATGGTGATGTCGTTCGCGTTCTGCATGCACTGCTCCCCAATCTGCGAATCTAGATACACGATGCGCGGCGAACCGTCCATGCGCGCACCCCTTGCGCGCGTCGAACGGCGATGTGGTTCACACCACGCCGCCGGCCGCGTGGCCGCTGGCCCAGGCCCACTGGAAGTTGTAGCCGCCCAGCCAGCCGGTCACATCCAGCACCTCGCCGACGAAATGCAGGCCGGGCACGCGCTTGGATTCCATCGTCGAGGACGAGACCTCGGCGGTATCCACGCCGCCCAGGGTGACCTCGGCGGTGCGGTAGCCCTCGGTACCACTGGCCACCAACGGGAACGCGCCCAGCAGCTGCGCGGCCTGGCGTAGCACTGGCTCGTCCAGCTGGCGCACGGGCCGGTCAGGCAACCAGTGCTCGCACAGGCGTTGCGCCAGCCGCTTCGGCAGCACCTCGCCCAGTACCGTACGCAGTTCCGCGGCAGGCCGCTCGCGCTTCATCTGGCGCAGCCACTCGCCGGCATCCTGGCCGGGCAGCAGGTCCAGCTCCAGCGCATCGCCGGGTTGCCAGAACGAGGAGATCTGCAGGATCGCCGGGCCACTCACGCCGCGATGGGTCAGCAGCATGAAGTTCTGGAAGCTCTTTCCGTTGCAGCGCGCCTCGATGGGGAGAGCAACGCCGCTGAGATCGGCCAGTCGTTCCTGGTGCTTGCCGCTGAGCGTCAGTGGCACCAGGCCGGCGCGGGTCGGCAGCACCTGGTGGCCGAACTGTCGGGCCACGTCATAGCCGAAGCCGGTGGCGCCCATGCTCGGAATCGACAGGCCGCCGGTGGCGACCACCAGCGAGGCGCAATGGAACAGGCCCTGCGTGGTGTGCACGCGGAAGCCGTCGCTGCCGTGCTCGATGCGCTGCACACTGCAGTCCGTGCGGACCTGCACGCCTGCTGCCTGGCATTCGTCCACCAGCATCTTCACGATCTGCTTGGACGAGATGTCGCAGAACAGCTGGCCCAGTTCCTTCTCGTGGTAGGCGATGCCGTGCTTGCTGACCAGCTCGATGAAGTGCCAGGGCGTGTAGCGGGCCAGCGCCGACTTGCAGAAGTGCGGGTTGGCCGACAGGAAGTTGGCCGGGGTGGTACCGGTGTTGGTGAAGTTGCAGCGGCCACCGCCGGACATCAGGATCTTCTTGCCAACCTTGTTGGCATGGTCGATCACCTGCACCTGGCGGCCGCGCTGGCCAGCGGTGATCGCGCTCATCAGTCCGGCCGCACCGGCGCCGATGACCACCACATCGCAGCGGATCGTGCTCATGCCTTGGCGCGCTTGCGCCAGTTCGGGATCACGTCGAGCTGCATCTGGTCGTTGAGCAGCTGCACCTCGCCATCCTGGATCAACACGCTCCAGCGCATGGCGCGCTGAATCTGCTGGCCCCAGCGCTCGACGAATTCACCGTCCAGATCAACCACCGAGAGATTGTCGAAGCGCGCCAGGCCCTTGCCCTGCTTGCTCCACCAGATCTCCGAGGCGTTGCCGCCGTAGTTGACCACCTGCACCTGACGGCTGCGGTTGCTGGCCTTGCGGATGCGCGACTCGTCCGGATGGCCCAGGTCGATCCATTGCAGGATGTCGCCGGTGTAGTCGTGTTCCCACAGATCGGGTTCGTCATCGGTGCTCAGGCCGCGGCCGAATTCGAGGCGATCGCCGGCATTGAGGGCGAAGGCGAGCAGGCGCACCATCAGGCGTTCGTCGGTCTCGGACGGATGCTGGGCCAGGGTCAGGTTGTGGGTCGCGTAGTAACCGCGATCCATGTCGCTGATCTGCAGTTCGGCCTTGCGGATGGTGGCAGTAAGAGCCATGGGGGATCCGTGGACTAAAGACGACAATGATAGAGGTTTGCTCCAGGGGTGTCCGTTGCCGGGCTGTCTGTGGCGCGTCAACGTGGCACGCTTGCACTCCTTTCCGCCGCAGGAGTGGCTCCGATGACCCTGCCCAGCCGCCTGCAGCTGCCGCCCGGCCACTGGCCCAGCCTGCTCGATGGCCTGTGCGCGCGTTTCCCGCGCATCGACCGCGTGCAATGGCAGGACCGTTTCGCCCGTGGCCGCGTGCAGGATGCGCAGGGCAGGGCACTGGCGCCGGACATGCCCTGGCAGGTGGGGCTGGAAATCCAGTACTTCCGCGAAGTTGCCGACGAGCGGGTGATTCCCTTCTCCGAGAGCATCCTGCATCTGGATGCGCACCTGCTGGTCGCCGACAAGCCGCACTTCCTGCCGGTGACGCCGGCCGGTGGCTATGTGAGCGAAACCCTGCTGGCTCGCCTGGTCGCACGCACCGGCAACACCGAGCTGGCGCCGTTGCACCGCTTGGATCGGCTGACCGCCGGCCTGGTGCTGTTTTCGACCCAGGCAGCCACACGTGACGCCTATCAGCGGCTGTTCCGCGAGCGGCGCATCGAGAAGAGCTATGAGGCGCTGGCACCGGCGCTGCCCGGGCTGGCGTTTCCGCTGCAGCGGGACAGCCGGCTGGTGCCGGGTGAACCGTTCTTCCGCATGGCCGAAGTGCCGGGAGAGCCCAATGCGCGCAGCCGGATCGAGTTGATCGAGACCGAGGGGCCGGTCTGGCGCTACCGGCTGCGGCCGGAAACCGGCCGCAAGCACCAGCTGCGCGTGCACATGGCGATGCTGGGGGCTCCGATCGTGGGTGATGACCTGTATCCGCAGCTGATGCCGCGCCTGGCCGGGGCCATCGAGCCCCCCCTGCAGCTGCTTGCACAGGGGCTGGCCTTCGACGATCCATTGAGCGGGGAGCCGAGGCGGTTCAGCAGCCAGCGCCGCCTGTGCCTGCCCGGCCTGGGCGGGTAGGGCCGTTCAGCGAACCGGGCGTCGCGCCAGCCAGCGGTCCAGTTCGGCGGCGAACAGCTGCCGGTCGCGGGGTCCCAGCGGCGGTGGGCCCCCGGTCTGCACCCCGGCGCCGCGCAGCTCTTCCATGAAATTGCGCATCGACAGCCGCTCGGCCATGTTGTTCGGGGTGTACAGCTGGCCGCGTGGGTTCAATGCCACGGCCTTCTTTTCCAGCACCAGTGCGGCCAGCGGGATGTCCTGGGTGACCACCAGGTCACCGGCGGCGACCCGCTCGACGATGGCGCTGTCGGCCACGTCCAGGCCCTGGGGCACCTGGATCGAGCGCAGCCAACGCGACGGCGGGGTGCGGATCCACTGGTTGGCAACCAGGGTCAGTTCGATCCCGACCCGTTCAGCGGCCCGGAACAGGATGTCGCGAATGACGCCAGGGCAGGCGTCCGCGTCCACCCAGATGCGGGGGAGGGCGGGTTCAGCTTGGGTTTCAGCTTCAGTCATTTACCCAGTGTAGGGTAGGAAAATCCTGAATGGGGACTCGGGCTTAGCCTCGATCAGCTGCCAGCCCTTGTCACGCCTAGCGGCCGGGGCCTGCCCATGAACGTCCGGGCTATCGCTTTTTGCAGAAAACACGCGTATCGTTCGTCCCACTGTGTTTGCTAGGGTCACCGTGAATCGTGGCCTGGTGCAGTTGATCTCACGATCCGCTCATCGATCCGCTTTACCAACGCCTGCAACTCAGTCTCGGCCCCGATACCCGGTGGCTGCGATTTTTTCAACATGTGTTTCAGGAGTTAGTCAAATGTCTGATCGTCAGACCGGCACCGTCAAGTGGTTCAACGACGCCAAGGGCTTCGGCTTCATCACCCCGGAAAGCGGCCCGGACCTGTTTGTGCACTTCCGTGCCATCCAGGGCACCGGCTTCAAGACCCTGCAGGAAGGCCAGAAGGTTACCTTCATCGCCGTCCAGGGTCAGAAGGGTATGCAGGCTGACCAGGTGCAGGCGGTCTAATCCGTCTGCTACCGTTTGGTAGCCAGAACGCCGGAAGCGAAAGCTTCCGGCGTTTTTTATTGCCTGCTGCTTTGTAGAGTCGAGCTTGCTCGACTGTCTCTGGAAAGCAGTCGAGCAAGCTCGACTCTACAAAGGGCATGCAGCTGGCGCGGTACGATGCAGGTCTTCCCAAGGATCGTCCCCATGCGCATCGTCCATCATCTGGAAAACTCCCGTTCCCTGCGCGTGCTGTGGATGCTGGAGGAGCTGGGGCTGGACTACGAACTGCGCCGTTATCCGCGCGATCCGAAGACGCTGCTGGCGCCGCCGGAACTGCGCAACGTGCATCCACTGGGCAAGTCGCCGGTACTGCAGGATGGCGAACTGGTACTGGCCGAGTCCGGCGCGATCCTCGACTACCTCGCTGACCGCTACGACACCCAGCGCCAGCTGTCGCCGTCGCCGATGCCGGCCGATGGTGCCGAGCGCATTGCCTACCGCTACTGGCTGCACTACGCCGAAGGTTCGGCGATGCCGCCGCTGCTGCTGACTCTGGTGATGGGCCGCATCCGCAACGCGCCGATGCCGTTCTTCGTACGCCCGATCGCTCGGAGCATCGCCGACAAGGCCGAGCAGGGCTTCATCGGCCCGCAGCGACGCCTGCACCTGGACTGGATGGAGCGCCGCCTGGCCGAAAGTCCGTGGTTTGCCGGCGAGCGCTTCAGTGCGGCCGACATCCAGATGAGCTTCCCGATCCAGGCCGCTGCCGCTCGCGGTGGTGGCCTCGACGACAAGCCGGCACTGCGTGGCTTCCTCAAGCGTATCGGTGAGCGCCCGGCCTACCAGCGTGCCGAGGCCCACGGCGGCCACCTGCAGGCGCTCAGCGGCAATTGAGGCGGGCGGCCGTCGCCCCCATCTTCAGCACCATGGATACCGACAGCCCCCGTTTCGACAACCGCCTGCTGCATGCCCTGCCGGGCGACCCCGAATCCGGCCCGCGCCGCCGCGAAGTGCTGGGCGCGGCCTGGTCGCCGGTGATGCCGACCCCGGTGACGGCGCCCACGCTGCTGGCCTGGGCGCCGGACGTCGCCGCGATGCTCGGCTTCGATACCGCTGAGGTCGAGAGCGAAGGTTTCGCGCGTGTATTCGGTGGCAACGCACTGTATGCAGGCATGCAGCCATGGGCCGCCAACTACGGTGGCCATCAGTTCGGCCACTGGGCCGGGCAGCTCGGCGACGGCCGCGCGATCTCGCTGGGCGAGTTGGTCGCACCGGATGGCCGCCACTGGGAGCTGCAGCTGAAGGGGGCCGGACCGACGCCGTATTCACGCGGCGCCGATGGGCGCGCAGTGCTGCGCTCGTCGATCCGCGAATTCCTGTGCAGCGAGGCGATGCACTACCTCGGCGTGCCGACCACGCGCGCGTTGTCGCTGGTCGGTACCGGCGAGGACGTGGTGCGTGACATGTTCTATGACGGCCATCCGCGTGCCGAGCCCGGCGCCATCGTATGTCGGGTGTCGCCGTCGTTCCTGCGCTTTGGTTCCTTCGAACTGCCGGCGTCGCGCGGGGAAACCGCCTTGCTGCAGCAGCTGGTCGATGCCTGCATCGCACGTGATTTCCCCGAACTGGAAGGGCAGGGCGAGGCGCTGTATGGCGACTGGTTCGGGCAGATCGCGGTGCGCGCTGCCGAGATGATCGCGCACTGGATGCGCGTCGGTTTCGTGCATGGCGTGATGAACACCGACAACCTGTCCGTGCTCGGCCTCACGCTCGACTACGGTCCCTACGGCTGGGTCGAGGACTTCGATCCGGAGTGGACGCCGAACACCACCGACGCGCAGGGCCGCCGCTACCGCTTCGGTACCCAGCCGCAGGTGGCGTACTGGAACCTGAGCCGATTGGCGCAGGCGTTGTCGCCGTTGTTTGCCGATGTGGCACCGCTGCAGGCCGGTCTGGCGGCCTACCAGTCCACCTTCGTGGCCTGCACGCGCCGCGACGCCGCAGCCAAGCTCGGTCTGGCTGCGGCCGACGATGACGACCTGCAGCTCTACCTGCGCTGGCAGCAGCTGATGCAGGACGGTGCCATGGACATGACCCTGGCCTGGCGCGCGCTGATGCGTATCGATCCGGCGGCACCGGATGCGGCGCTGCTGGATGCGGTGTACTACGACCAGACGCGCCAGCAGGCGGTGCAGGCGCCGTTGCAGCAGTGGCTGCAGGACTACGCGGTGCGGTTGCAGGCCGATCCGTTGTCGGCCAGCGAACGTACGGCGAAGATGGCCGCGGCCAATCCGCTGTATGTGCTGCGCAACTGGCTGGCGCAGGAAGCCATCGATCGTGCAGAGCAGGGCGACCTCGGTGGCGTTCACGCACTGCAGGACGTGCTGCGCGACCCGTACACCGAGCGCGCCGGGCTGGAACACTTCGCAGGCAAGCGCCCGGCGTGGGCGGACAATCGCGCCGGCTGCTCGATGCTGTCCTGCAGTTCCTGAGGGTGGGTTTCGGCAGGGCTGCGCCCTGCACCTGCAGAGGCCACCGCGCAAGCAAAGCCAAAGCCAAAGCCAAAGCGGCTCTGGATTATTGATGGTCTGGCGGGGCGGTGTGGGGCTGCAGGACACGCCGTAAACCCGTCCCTGGGGGCTCGATGGCGCCATCCATGGCGCCAACGGTCCTGCAGCCCCACACCGCCCCACCTCCGACAGATTCCCGCTGCTGTGGGTGGGTGTCGACCTTGGTCGACACGGTAGATCCACGCCATGCGTGGATGCTTTTCGTTCAATTCTCGAAATATTCGATTTCGATTGAGATTCATCCACGCATGGCGTGGATCTACAGAAAGCAATGCCCGACAGATCGCAGAAATCTGTCGAAGGCGGGGTGGGTCCGGTTGCGGGGGCGTGAGCCGCATGGATGCGGCGACCGAGCTTACATGGACGTACTTGCAGCGTCCCCCGCAACCGGACCCACCCCGCCATCCCACAGGAAACCCGCTGTTGCCCTTGCTGTTGCCGTTGCCGTTGCCTTGGCTTGGCTTGAAGCCTCTGCAGGCGCCGGGCGCAGCCCGGCCGATACCCCCAACAGGCAGGCGGCGCCCGGAACAGGTACCCTATGCCGCCATCAGATAGCCAATGTGACATGACCGACGCCATCGTCGCTCCGCAGTGGGCCTCCCGCCTGCGCGACATCGCCGACTTCCCCAAGCCCGGCATCCTGTTCAAGGACATCATGCCGCTGCTCGCCCACGGCGAGGACTTCCGCGGCGCCATCACCGCGATGGCCGACCGCTGGCGCGACCAGAAGCTGGACGCGGTGGTCGGCATCGAATCGCGCGGCTTCATCCTCGGCGCCGCGATGGCGCTGGAACTGGGCGTCGGCTTCGTGCCGGTGCGCAAGCCGGGCAAGCTGCCGGGCCAGGTGCTGCGCGAGGAATACACGCTGGAATACCGCAGCGACTGCATCGAAGTGCACGCCGATGCGCTGCCGGCCGGTGCCCGCGTCGCGATCATCGACGACGTGCTGGCCACTGGCGGCACGCTGGTCGCCGCGTTGTCGCTGGTGCGCCGCCTGGGCGTTGACGTGGTCGGTGCCGGCGTGCTGGTCGAACTGGACGGTCTCGGCGGCCGCGCCCGCTGGGAAGCGGACCTGCCGCTGCACACCGAACTGGTGTTCTGATCGAAGGGTGGGTGCCAACCAAGGTTGGCATCTACCAGAGCGAATGGCCTGGAGCCGGTAGTTGCCAACCTTGGTTGGCAGCGCTTTTCTCGATTGATGCCATGGACGGGCCAACCAAGGTTGGCCACTACCAGGTCAGGTCGTTGCCAACCGAGGTTGGCAACGCTGCTTCAGTCACATCATCCGCACGCGGAAACGACGGCCCTTGATCTTGCCGGCTTCCAGCTTGGCCACGGCCTTGTTGGCCTGCTCACGCGCGATCGCCACATAGGAGCGGGTCGGGAAGATCGCGATCTTGCCGATGAACTTGCTCGACAGGCCGGCATCACCGGTCAGTGCACCGAGGATGTCGCCCGGGCGCAGCTTGTCGGTCTTGCCGCCGTCGATGCGCAGCGTGCGCATTGCGGCCTGCGGCAGTTCAGACGGGCGCGAGGTTGCCAGCGGCGTCTTCTGCCAGTCCAGCGGCTGCCCCATCTGCGCTTCGATGGCTTCGGCGCGGGTCTTCTCGCGGCCGGCCACCAGGCTGATCGCCAGGCCACTGGCACCGGCTCGGCCGGTACGGCCGACGCGGTGCTGGTAGCTCTCCACATCGGTCGGCAGCTCGTAGTTGATCACCGCCGCCAGCTCTTCCACATCGAGGCCGCGTGCGGCGACGTCGCTGGCCACCAGTACGTTGCAGCTGCGGTTGGCCAGCAGCAACAACACTTCCTCGCGATCGCGCTGTTCCATGTCGCCATGCAGGGCCAGTGCGGAGAAGCCGAACTGCTGCAGTGAGTTGGCCACTTCGTCCACGTCCTTGCGGGTGTTGCAGAAGACCACCGCCGATTCCGGCGTGTACTTCAGCAGCAGGCCGGCCAGTGCCTTCTGGCGGTGCGCCGGTTCCACCTCGCAGAACAGGTGGCGGATCGCCGGAGCCTGGTCGGCACCCTCCACGGTCACTTCCACCGCGTCGCGCAGCAGGTCACGCGCCATGGCGCGGATGCTGTCGGGGAAGGTGGCCGAGAACAGCAGGCTCTGGCGATCCTTGTGGGTGCGGCCGGCGATCTCGCGGATCGGCTCTTCGAAGCCCATGTCGAGCATGCGGTCGGCCTCATCCAGCACCAGCGTGCGCACCGCGCCCAGGTTCAGCGCACGCTTGCGTGCCAGTTCCTGCACGCGGCCGGGCGTGCCGACCACCACATGCGGATCGTGGCCTTCCAGCGATGCCAACTGCGGTCCCAGCGGTACGCCGCCAACCAGCAGCAGCAACTTCAGGTTGGGAATGCCGGTGGCCAGCTTGCGGATCTGCTTGCCGACCTGATCGGCCAGTTCGCGGGTCGGGCACAACACCAGCGCCTGCACGCGGATCAGGCTGGGGTCGATGGACTGCAGCAGGCCCAGGCCGAAGGCGGCGGTCTTGCCGCTGCCGGTCGGCGCCTGTGCGATCACATCGCGGCCATCGAGGATGGCCGGCAGGCTCTGCGCCTGCACGGGGGTGAGGGTGGTGTAGCCGAGGGCATCCAGGCCGGGCTGCAGGGCCGGGCTCAGCGGCAGGGTCGAGAAGTCAGTCATGGCGCATTGTACCCGTCCGCGCGGCCGCTCCCGCCTAATGGGATGGGGTCGGATCCCTTTCCGCAGGAAAGGGCTCTGCCCCCCAATTGGAGTCGCCATCCACGCATGGCGTGGATCTACGGGTGGGTGCCGACCCTGGTCGGCACGCTCCTGCTCAGCCCAGCACGGCCAGCACGCCCTGGTGGATCGCCAGGCCCCCGAACAGCAGCCAGGCAAACAGGATCAGCGCCAGCAGCAGCGGCTTCAGCCCGGCCTGGCGCAGCGCCGAGACGTGGGTGGTCAGGCCCAGTGCCGCCATCGCCATCGCCAGCAGCACGGTATCCAGCTGCACCAGCCCCGCCTGCAGGCCAGCCGGCAGCAGGTGCAGCGAGTTGAAACCGGCCACCGCCACGAAACCGAAGGCGAACCACGGCACCACAATGCGCGCCTTGCTGCCATCGGCGCTGGCCTTGCCGCCACGCGCCAGCCACAGCGACAGCACCACCAGGAACGGTGCCAGCAGCATCACCCGCACCATCTTGGTGATCACCGCCGTGTCAGCCGCCGCTTCGTTGACCGCGCGGCCAGCGGCGACCACCTGTGCCACTTCATGCACCGTCGCGCCGGTGAACAGACCGTACTGGCGCGCGTCCATTGCCAGCCAGCCGTGTGACTGCACCAGCGCATACAGCGCCGGGTACAGGAACATCGCCAGCGTGCCGAACACCACCACCGTCGACACCGCCACCGTGACCTGCGCAGCACGGCCGCGCACCACCGGCTCGGCGGCCATCACCGCTGCCGCACCACAGATCGCGCTGCCGGCACCGATCAGCATTGCCGCCTCACGCTCCATCTTGAACACGCGCACACCCAGCCAGCAGGCCAGGCCGAAAGTGCTGGCGACCACCAGCACGTCCATCAGCACGCCGGTGACGCCGACATGGCCGATGTCCTGGAAGGTCAGGCGCAGGCCGTACAGCACGATGCCGGCGCGCAGCAGCCAGTGCTTGGAGAAGCCAACACCGGCTGCGCTGCTCGGCGCCAGCCGCGGATAGAGGGTGTTGCCGACCACGATGCCGGCGACGATGGCCACGGTCAGCGCGCTCAGGCCGTGCGCTTGCAGCCAGGGTAGCTCGGCCAGGTACAGCGACGCCGCCGCGATCAGGCCCACCAGCAGCAGGCCGGGCAGGCGCGGCTGCCAGCGTTGGCGCAGGGCGGGCAGGGACCAGGGGGAGAGAGCGGGGGCGTTCATGGCAGGGGCAGGGCTGGAGTGATGGGGCAAGCGTGCGCCTCTGTCGCTGACCTGTAAAACGAATAATATGGGTGAAACCTACCTATCAAGCGGGTAAATGCCATGCGCTTGACCTTGCGCCAGCTGCAGGTCTTCGTCGCCATCGCCGACCATGGCAGCACCACCGCTGCCGGCCAGGCCATTGCGCTTTCGCAGTCGGCCAGCAGCGCCGCCCTGCAGGAACTGGAGGCGCACTTCGGCACCCCGCTGTTCGACCGCATCGGCCGCCGCCTGGCCCTGAACGGCCACGGCCGCGCGCTGCTGGAGCCGGCGCGTACCCTGCTGGTCAATGCCGCCGATCTGGAGCGGCAGCTGGCTGCCGGCGGCGACCCGTCGCAGGGTGCACCGCTGCGGCTGGTGCTGGCCGCCAGTACCACCATCGGCAACTACCTGCTGCCGCCGCGCATCGCCGAACTGCTGCGGCAGGCGCCGCAGGCCGAAGTCGACCTGCGCATCGACAACAGTGCCGGCGTGGTCGCCGCCGTGCAGCGACTGGACGTGGACGCCGGCCTGATCGAAGGCCCATGCCACGAGCGCGGGCTGCAGGTGACCGCCTGGCAGCAGGATCCGCTGGTGATCGTCGGCGCCGCCGACGCCCCCGCGCGCTGGTCGCTGGATGAACTCCGCCGCGCCCGCTGGCTGCTGCGCGAACCGGGCTCGGGTACCCGCGAAGCGGTGGAACAGGCGCTGCTGCCGCACCTGCGCGGCTTCGCCCAGACCCTGCAGCTGGGCAATACCGAAGCGATCAAGCAGGCCGCCATCGCCGGCCTCGGCCTGGCCTGCCTGTCCCGGCACGCCCTGGAAGAACCCTTGGCCCTCGGCCGCCTGCGCGTGCTCCAGACCCCGCTGCCCGCCTTGCAGCGCACCCTGTGGCTGGTACGCCACCCCGGCAAGCAATGGCTGCCGGGGTTGCAGGCGTTGTTGGGGGAGGTGCAGTAGCAGGGATCCGTCTTGCACTGCGCGAATTCCACGAAGGGGTCAGAGCCCGTTGCGCAGCAACGGGATCCGACCCCGACCGATCGACAGTTCTTGCAGCGCTCATCCACGCATGGCGTGGATCTACCGTGTCGACCAAGGTCGCCACCCACCAGAGCAGAATGCCGTTCCGACAGATCGCAGAAATCTGTCGAAGGCGGGATGGGTCCGGTTGAGGGGGCGTGAGCCGCATGGATGCGGCGACCGAGCTTACATGGGTGAGGGCGCTTTGCTTGCGAAGCACTGCTTCGCAAGCGCCCGAACGCACAGCCGCCAGCGGCTGGGCCGGGCCCCGGAGGGGGGCTTGCAGCGTCCCCCGCAACCGGACACACCCCGCCATCCCACAGGAAACCAGCTTTTGACGTTGCTGTTGAGGTTGCCGGCCAGCGGCCGGCACTACCGCGGGTGCCGGGTGCAACCCGGCCGACGCCCCCAACCCGTACAATATCCGGATGCCTCTGATTACTCTGCAGAACGTCGACTTCAGCGTCGGCGGCCCGTTGTTGCTGGAAAAGGCCGAACTGTCGATCGAGCCGGGCGAACGCATCGCCCTGATCGGCCGCAACGGCGCCGGCAAATCCACCCTGCTCAAGCTGCTGTCCGGCGACCACAAGCCCGATGACGGCGAAGTCCGCGTGCAGCAGGGGGTGCGCGTCACCCGCCTGGAGCAGGAAGTGCCGCATGGCGCCGCCGGCTCGGTGTTCGATGTTGTGGCCGACGGCCTCGGCGAACTGGGCCAGTGGCTGGCCGAATTCCACCACCTCAGCCATGCCGAAGTATTCGATGGCGAAGCCCTCGGCAACGTACAGGCCAAGATCGATGCCTCCAACGGCTGGGGCCTGGACCAGCGCGTCAGCGAAACCCTGACCAAGCTCGACCTGGACGGCGAGGCCGAGTTCGGTCGCCTGTCCGGCGGCATGAAGCGCCGCGTGCTGCTCGCCCGCGCGCTGGTGTCCAGCCCCGACGTACTGCTGCTGGACGAACCGACCAACCACCTGGACATCGAAGCCATCGACTGGCTCGAAGCGTTCCTGAAGGGCTGGAGCGGCAGCGTGGTGTTCGTCACCCACGACCGTCGCTTCCTGCGTGCACTGGCCACCCGCATCGTCGAGATCGACCGCGGCCAGGTCACCAGCTGGCCGGGCGACTGGGCCAACTACGAGCGCCGCCGCGAGGAACGCCTCAACGCGCAGGCGCAGGAGAACGCCCGCTTCGACAAGCTGCTGGCGCAGGAGGAAGTCTGGATCCGGCAGGGCATCAAGGCCCGGCGTACCCGTGACGAAGGCCGCGTGCGCCGCCTGAAGGCGATGCGCACCGAACGCTCGCAGCGCCGCGACCTCAGCGGCAACGTCAAGATGGAAGCCGCGCAGGGCGTCAGCTCCGGCAAGAAGGTCATCGACGTCAAGGACATTTCGTTCGCCTTCGGCGAGCGCACCATGGTCCGCGATTTCACCACCACCATCCTGCGTGGCGACCGCATCGGCCTGATCGGCCCCAACGGCAGCGGCAAGACCACGCTGCTGAAGCTGCTGCTGGGCGAACTGCAGCCGGCCAAGGGCGAGGTCAACGCGGGCACCAACCTGCAGATCGCGTATTTCGACCAGTACCGCGCGGTGCTGCGCGAAGACTGGAGCGCGATCGAGAACGTCGCCGAAGGCCGCGATTTCCTCGAGTTCAACGGCAAGCGCAAGCACGTGCATGCCTACCTGCAGGACTTCATGTTCACCCCGGAACGAGCGCGTGCGCCGATCACCCGCCTGTCCGGTGGCGAGCGCAACCGCCTGCTGCTGGCCAAGCTGTTCGCGCAGCCATCCAACCTGCTGGTGATGGACGAACCGACCAACGACCTGGACGTGGAAACCCTGGAGCTGCTGGAAGAGCTGCTGGGCGAGTACACCGGCACGCTGCTGCTGGTCAGCCATGACCGTGACTTCATCGACAACGTGGTGACCTCCACGCTGGTGATGGAGGGCGACGGCGTGATCGGCGAGTACGTCGGTGGCTACAGCGACTGGCAGCGCTATGCGGCCAGCGTGGCTGCACCTGCTGCGGCCCCGGCTGCCAAGCCAGCGACCGCTGCACCGGCCGCTCCGGCGGCTGCGACCCCCGCTGCGCCCAAGCGCAAGTTGGCCTACAAGGAAGCGCGCGAGCTGGAGCAGCTGCCGAAGACCATCGAGAAGCTGGAAGGCGATGTCGAAGGGCTGACCTCGGCGATGAACGACCCGTCGTTCTACACCCGCAGCAGCGCCGAAGTAACCGCGCACACCCAGCAGCTGGCCAAGGTGCAGGCCGAGCTGGATGCGGCCTACGCGCGCTGGGAAGAGCTGGAAGGCTGAGCGTCTGTCACGGCCGTCTCGCCCGGCGGGCGGCTGTGGCTTTTGATCTGATTCCGCCTTGAAGCGAGCCGAGCACCGCAGGTCCGGCGAGGGCGAAGAGGCGCGGGTGTCTGAGCGCAGCGAGTTCCCGCGCCGTCCCCCGGTGGGCCGAGGAGCGCAGGGTACCGGTGCGCAGCATCGGCTCGCGGACGGCGGAGCGTTTCTTTTGGTTACTTTTCTTTGCGCGCAAAGAAAAGTAACGCCCATGAACGCCTCAGATTGCAGCAGTCATGATCCGCGCAGCGCGGTCATTTAACCCCGTGCAGATCCCGCAGCTGGCTCGGCCGGCTGCCGAAATACGCCGCCAGATCGGCGATGTCCTGATCGCTCAGGTCCTTCGCCTGCGGCGTCATCAGCGCATGCTGGCGGTCACCGGCGCGGTAGGCCTGCAGCGCATGCGCCAGGTAATCACCGTACTGCCCACCCAGCTTCGGATAGGTCGCATCGATCGGCGCGTTGCCGTCGGCCCCGTGGCAGTCGATGCAGCTCTGGTTGGTGGCTTTGCCCTTCACCTTGGCGCGGACTTCACCGGCGGCCTCGCGACCTGCCGGCAGGCCGGCGGAGGACGATGAACCGTGTTCGCCGCTGGCATGGCCCGGGTCGGCGGCGGATTTCTCGCTGTTCTCCACCTGCGACTGTGAACAGGCCGCCAGCAGCAGGGCAACGGACAGGGCGATGGCGTGACGCATCGGATGCGCGGCTTTCGACATGGGCGGGCCTTACTTGACGGTGGACAGGTAAACAGAGAGATCGGCGATCTCCTGTTCGCTGAAACTCATCGACTGCGCCTGCATCGTCGGATGCCGGCGCTTGCCCTGGCGGTATTCGGTCAGGGCCTGGGCCAGGTACTGCTGGGTCTGGCCGCCGATCTTCGGCACCCGGTAGCTGGGGTAGGCGTTCTTGTAGCCGGTGATGCCATGGCACCCTTGGCAGGTATAGGCCAGGACACGGCCATTGTCGAAGTTGCCGGTGGGTGCGGCAGGCGCCGGGGCAGCGGCGGGAGCCGGGGCCGGGGCGGGTGTGGCAGGAGCAGGAGCGGGCTGTGCGGCGGCCCCAAGGGGCAGGAGGACGGCCAGAGCGAGACAAGCGGCGAGCGGCTGCGGGCGCATGGTGTCGTTTCCGGGGATTCGGGTCTGGTCGTTCCGGCGTGGGGTACGGAACGCCCCGAGTATAGCCTCAGGTTTCATCTAGCTGAAATGGGGGGAGGCCGACCAGCGGCGTGAAGGCACCATGACCTTTGGGATATGGTGTTGCCGTGAAGTGGTGCATTACTTTGCTACCACACCTGTCCACGCATCCTCCAGGGATCTGACGATGTCGCACCCAACCTTCCTGTCCGGCCGTCGCAGCGGAATCTGCGCTGCCGCACTGCTGATCTCCACCTCCCTGCTGCTGGGCGGTTGCGCCGCAGGGCCCAATTCCGAAGCCAAGGCCGCCGAGACCAAGGAGGAGAAGAAGGTCGACGCGGTCCCGGTCGAAGTGGCCGTGGCCAGCCATCGCGCGGTCGCCGCCAGCTACACCGGCACCGCCGCGCTGGAGCCGCGTGCCGAGTCGCAGGTGGTCGCCAAGACCTCCGGCGTGGCGCTGGCGGTGCTGGTCGAAGAAGGCCAGCGGGTCACTGCCGGCCAGCCGCTGGTTCGTCTGGACCCGGACCGTGCGCGGCTGGCCGTGGCACAGAGCGAAGCGCAGATGCGCAAGCTGGAAAACAACTACCAGCGCGCGCAGAAGCTGGTCGGCCAGCAGATGGTCAGCGCTGCAGACGTCGACCAGCTGCGCTTCGACCTGGAGAACGTCCGCGCGCAGTACCGCCTGGCCACGCTGGAGCTGTCCTACACCACCGTCGTGGCGCCGATCTCCGGCGTGATCGCTTCGCGTTCGATCAAGACCGGCAACTTCGTGCAGATCAACACGCCGATCTTCCGCATCGTCGACAACTCGCGGCTGGAAGCCACCCTCAATGTGCCCGAGCGCGAGCTGGCCACGCTGCGCGCCGGCCAGCCGGTGACGCTGGCCGCCGATGCGCTGCCGGGGCAGAGCTTCACCGGCACCGTCGATCGCATCGCGCCGGTGGTGGATTCGGGCAGCGGCACGTTTCGCGTGGTCAGTGCCTTCGACGGCGCCGCGCACGCGCTGCAGCCCGGCATGTTCGGGCGCATCCGCATCGACTACGACCAGCGCGCCGATGCGCTCGTGGTGCCGCGCCTGGCGCTGCTCGACGATGGTGAGCCGGCGGTGTTCCGGGTGCGCGAAGGCAAGGTCGCACGCGTTCCGGTCAAGCTGGGTTACGCCGAGGGCCCGTGGGTGGAGATCCGTGATGGCCTGGCGGCCGGTGATCAGGTGGTCACCGCCGGCAAGGTCGCGCTGCGCGACGGCACCGCAGTGCAGGTGATCGCCGATCCGAAGGCAAAGCCGAAGACGGTCGCAGCGGCCGCCAAGCCGGCAGACAAGGCCGGGAGTAAGCAATGACCGCCCCGGGCCACGACCACGGTGCCTCGCCGGCGAGCGACGGCGCCGCCGCCGGCATGCGCGGCGGCCTGGTGGAGTTCGCCACCCGCCGCCGCGTGACCATCGCCATGTGCACGGTCACCCTGCTGCTGTTCGGCCTGATCGCGCTGGGCAACCTCAAGGTCAACCTGCTGCCTGACCTGAGCTACCCGACGCTGACCGTGCGCACCGAGTACACCGGTTCGGCGCCGACCGAAATCGAAACCCTGATCACCCAGCCGGTTGAAGAGGCGGTCGGCGTGGTCAAGAACCTGCGCAAGCTGAAGTCGGTCTCGCGCACCGGCCAGAGCGATGTGGTGCTGGAGTTCGCCTGGGGCACCAACATGGACCAGGCCAGCCTGGAGGTGCGCGACAAGATGGAAGCGCTGAACCTGCCACTGGAGGCCAAGGCCCCGGTGCTGCTGCGCTTCAATCCGTCCACCGAGCCGATCATGCGCCTGGTGCTGTCGAACAAGGTGGCGCCGACCAGCGATGCCGATGCGGTCCGCGAGCTGACCGGCCTGCGCCGCTATGCCGATGAAGACCTGAAGAAGAAGCTGGAGCCGGTCACCGGCGTGGCCGCGGTCAAGGTCGGCGGTGGCCTCGAGGACGAGATCCAGGTCGACATCGACCAGCAGAAGCTGGCCCAGCTGAACCTGCCGATCGACACCGTCATCAAGCGCCTGAAGGACGAGAACATCAACATCTCCGGCGGCCGCCTGGAGGAGGGTTCGCAGCGCTTCCTGGTGCGTACCGTCAACCAGTTCGCTGATCTGGAGGAGATCCGCAACCTGCTGGTCACCACCCAGGCCTCCAACGGCAGTGCCGCTGATTCGGCGTTGCAGCAGATGTTCAACATTGCCGCGTCGACCGGTTCGGCGGCAGCCATCGCAGCGGCCTCGGCGGCGCAGAGCGCATCGTCCGGCGGCGGTTCCAGCGTGGTTGCCAACGGTGTGCCGGTGCGCCTGAAGGACGTGGCCACCGTGCGCCAGGGCTACAAGGAGCGCGAAGCGGTGATCCGCCTGGGCGGCAAGGAATCGGTGGAGCTGGCGATCTACAAGGAAGGCGACGCCAACACCGTGTCCACCGCCGAAGCGCTGCGCAAGCGCCTGGAGCAGATCAAGGGCACGTTCCCGTCCGATGTCGAGATGACCACCATCGAGGACCAGTCGCGCTTCATCGAGCACGCCATTGCCGACGTCAAGAAGGATGCGGTGATCGGTGGCCTGCTGGCGATCCTGATCATCTTCCTGTTCCTGCGCGATGGCTGGAGCACGTTCGTGATCAGCCTGTCGCTGCCGGTCTCGATCATCGCCACGTTCTTCTTCATGGGCCAGCTCGGCCTGAGCTTGAACGTGATGTCGCTGGGCGGCCTGGCACTGGCCACCGGCCTGGTGGTGGACGACTCGATCGTGGTGCTGGAGAGCATCGCCAAGGCCCGCGAGCGTGGCCTGGGCATCCTGCAGGCGGCCATCGCCGGTACCCGCGAAGTGAGCATGGCCGTGGTTGCCTCGACCCTGACCACCATCGCAGTGTTCCTGCCGCTGGTGTTCGTCGATGGCATCGCCGGCCAGCTGTTCCGCGACCAGGCGTTGACCGTGGCGATCGCCATCGCGATCTCGCTGCTGGTGTCGATGACCCTGATCCCGATGCTGAGCTCGCTGAAGGGACGGCCGCCGCTGGCGTTCCCGGAAGAAGCGCCGAACGCGCCGTGGCAGCCGCAGAACCGCTGGCAGAAGCCGGTGGCGCTGGGCCGTCGTGGCGCCGTGGCGACCGCGCGCTGGAGCTTCTACGCGCTGGCCTGGCTGATCGTGCGGCTGTGGCGCGGCGTGGTGGCCGTGGTAGGCCCGGTGATGCGCAAGGCCAGCGACCTGGCGATGAAGCCCTACGCCGGTGCCGAGCGTGGCTACCTGCGCCTGCTGCCGAGCGCACTGGCGCACCCGGGCAAGGTGCTGGGCGTGGCCACGATCATCTTCGTGGCGACCATGGCGCTGGTGCCGATGCTCGGTGCCGACCTGATCCCGCAGCTGGCGCAGGACCGTTTCGAGATGACGGTGAAGCTGCCGGCCGGCACGCCGCTGAAGCAGACCGATGCACTGGTGCGCGAGCTGCAGCTGGCACACGGCAAGGGCGAAGGCGTGGCCTCGCTGTATGGTGTCAGCGGCAGCGGCACCCGCCTCGATGCCAGCCCCACCGAGAGCGGCGAGAACATCGGCAAGCTGACCGTGGTGATGGAAGGCGGTGGCAATGCACGCACCGAGGCCGAGATCACCGAGCGCCTGCGTGACACCATGGGCCAGCACCCGGGTGCGCAGGTCGATTTCGCGCGGCCGGCGTTGTTCAGCTTCTCCACGCCGCTGGAAATCGAGCTGCGCGGGCAGGACATGGCGACGCTCGAAGTAGCCGGCCAGCGCCTGGCGGCGCTGCTGCGCGGCAATGCGCACTACGCCGATGTGAAGTCGACGGTGGAAGAGGGCTTCCCGGAAATCCAGATCCGCTTCGATCAGGAACGCGCCGGTGCGCTCGGCCTGACCACGCGCCAGATCGCCGACGTGGTGGTGAAGAAGGTGCGCGGCGATGTCGCCACCCGCTACAGCTTCCGTGACCGCAAGATCGACGTGCTGGTGCGTGCGCAGGAAGGCGACCGCGCCAGCGTGGAGAGCATCCGCCGGCTGATCGTCAATCCGGGCAGCACCCGTCCGGTCACGCTGGACGCGGTAGCCGAAGTGGTCGCCACCACTGGACCCAGTGAGATCCACCGTGCCGACCAGACGCGGGTGGCGGTGGTGTCGGCCAACCTGCGCGACATCGATCTTGGCGCGGCCATGCGCGAGGTGCAGCAGATGGTCGCCGAGCAGCCGCTGGGTGCGGGCGTCGGCCTGCACATCGGTGGCCAGGGCGAGGAGCTGGCGCAGGCGGCGAAGTCGTTGATCTTCGCCTTCGGCCTGGCGATCTTCCTGGTCTACCTGGTGATGGCCTCGCAGTTCGAATCGCTGCTGCACCCGTTCGTGATCCTGTTCACCATCCCGCTGGCGCTGGTCGGTGCGATCCTGGCGCTGATGCTGACCGGCAAGCCCATCTCGGTGGTGGTGTTCATCGGCCTGATCCTGCTGGTCGGCCTGGTCACCAAGAACGCGATCATCCTGATCGACAAGGTCAACCAGCTGCGCGAGGCTGGCGTGGCCAAGCACGAGGCGCTGGTGGAAGGTGCGCGCTCGCGCCTGCGGCCGATCATCATGACCACGCTGTGCACGCTGTTCGGCTTCCTGCCGTTGGCGGTGGCGATGGGTGAGGGCGCTGAAGTGCGCGCGCCAATGGCGATCACCGTGATCGGCGGCCTGCTGGTGTCGACCCTTCTGACCCTGCTGGTGATCCCGGTGGTGTACGACCTGATGGACCGTCGTGGCGATGCGTATTACCGCGAACGTGGCCGCAAGCATGCCTGCGGGATCGAGCCGGGTGCAGCGGGCAGCGCGGCGGGTGTGGAGGAACCGGCATGAGTGTGGCCGAGTTCTCCATCCGCCGCCCGGTCACCACCATCATGTGTTTCGTGTCGCTGGTGGTGATCGGCCTGATCGCTTCGTTCCGGCTGCCGTTGGAAGCGCTGCCGGACATCTCCGCGCCGTTCCTGTTCGTGCAGATTCCGTACACCGGCTCGACCCCGGAGGAAGTGGAACGGACCATCATCCGCCCGGTCGAGGAATCACTGGCGACGATGACCGGCATCAAGCGCATGCGCTCGTCGGCCACCTCCGAGGCGGCGCTGGTCTACATCGAGTTCAGTGACTGGGACCGTGACATTGCGATTGCCGCTTCGGATGCCCGCGAGCGCATTGATGCGATCCGCAGTGACCTGCCTGACGACCTGCAGCGCTACAACGTGTTCAAGTGGTCCAGCAGTGACCAGCCGGTGCTGAAGGTGCGCCTGGCCAGCACCACCGACCTGACCACCGCGTACGACATGCTCGACCGCGAGTTCAAGCGGCGCATCGAGCGCATTCCCGGCGTGGCCCGTGTCGACATCACCGGTGCGCCGCCGAACGAGGTGGAGATCGCCATTGATCCGAACCGCCTCAACGCGCACGGCCTGAGCATCAATGAACTGAGCGAGCGCCTGCGCACGCTGAATTTCTCGATCTCGGCCGGGCAGATCGACGACAACGGCCAGCGCGTGCGCGTGCAGCCGGTGGGCGAGATCACCGACCTGCAGGAGATGCGTGACCTGGTGATCAACGCCAAGGGCCTGCGCCTGGGGGACATCGCCGACGTGCGCCTGAAGCCGGCGCGGATGAACTACGGGCGCCGCCTCGATGGCAACCCGGCGGTTGGCCTGGACATCTTCAAGGAGCGCAGTGCCAACCTGGTGGAGGTGTCGCGCGCGGCACTGGCCGAGGTTGAATCGATCCGTGCCGAAGCGTCGATGCGCGACGTGCAGATCAAGGTGATCGACAACCAGGGCAAGGCGGTCACCTCCTCGCTGCTGGAACTGGCCGAGGCCGGTGCGGTCGGCCTGATCCTGTCGATCACGGTGCTGTTCTTCTTCCTGCGCCATTGGCCGTCGACGCTGATGGTGACCCTGGCCATTCCGATCTGCTTCACCATCACCCTGGGCTTCATGTACTTCGTCGGGGTGACGCTGAACATCCTGACCATGATGGGCCTGCTGCTGGCGGTGGGCATGCTGGTCGACAACGCCGTGGTGGTGGTGGAAAGCATCTACCAGGAACGCGAGCGCATGCCGGGGCAGCCGCGCCTGGCCTCGATCATCGGCACCCGCAACGTGGCCATCGCGCTCAGCGCCGGCACGCTGTGCCACTGCATCGTGTTCGTGCCGAACCTGTTCGGCGAGACCAACAACATCAGCATCTTCATGGCGCAGATCGCGATCACCATCTCGGTCTCGTTGCTGGCCTCGTGGCTGGTTGCGGTCAGTCTGATCCCGATGCTGTCCGCGCGCATGGCCACGCCGAAGCTGGTGCACTCGCAGACCGGCATGATCGCGCGCCTGCAGCGCCGCTACGCGACGCTGCTGGACTGGTCGCTGCGCCATCGAGGCTGGAGCCTGCTCGGCATCCTGCTGGTGGTGCTGGTCAGCCTGGTGCCGATGAAGCTGACCAAGATCGACATGTTTGGTGGTGACGGTGGCAAGGACATCTTCATCGGCTACATGTGGAAGGGTGCCTACACCTACCGCCAGATGTCCGATGAAGTAGCACGGGTGGAGAACTGGATCGACCAGAACCGTGAGCGCCTGCACGTGAAGCAGGTCTATTCCTGGTACAGCGAGCAGGAAGGCAGCTCCACCGTGGTCACCCTGGACGAAAAGTACGCCAAGGACATCAAGGCGCTGCAGGAAGAGCTGCGCAAGGGCCTGCCGAAGTCCGCCCGCACCGACTATTTCGTTGGCAACCAGGGCGGCGATGGCGGTGGCGGTGGCAACCAGGGGGTGCAGGTGCAGCTGGTCGGCGACTCCAGTTCGATGCTGCAGGAGATCGGGCAGGAAGTGGTACCGCTGTTGGCCCAGCGCGCCGAGCTGCGCGACGTGCGCATCGACAATGGCGAGAAGGGCGGCGAGCTGAAGGTGCGTGTCGATCGTGAGCGCGCCGCAGCGTTCGGCTTCAATGCCGAGCAGGTGGCCAGCTTCGTCGGCCTGGCGCTGCGCGGTGCACCGATGCGCGAGTTCCGCCGCGGTGACAACGAAGTACCGGTATGGGTGCGCTTCGCCGGCGCCGAGCAGAGCAGCCCGGAAGACCTGGCCGGTTTCAGCGTGCGCACCGGCGACGGCCGCAGCGTGCCACTGCTGAGCCTGGTCACCGTCGACGTCGGTTCGTCGGCCACCCAGATCGGACGCACCAACCGCCAGACCACGCTGACCATCAAGGCCAACCTGGCCGAGAAGGTCACCGCGCCGGATGGCCGCAAGGCGATGGAGTCGGTGCTCAAGCCGATGAACTTCCCGGCCGGCTATGGCTTCACCTTCGATGGCGGCGACTACGGCAACGACGATGAAGCGATGCAGCAGATGGTGTTCAACCTGCTGATCGCGCTGGTGATGATCTACGTGGTGATGGCGGCGGTGTTCGAGTCGCTGCTGTTCCCGGCGGCGATCATGAGTGGCGTGCTGTTCTCGATCTTCGGCGTGTTCTGGCTGTTCTGGATCACCGGCACCTCGTTCGGGATCATGTCCTTCATCGGCATCCTGGTGCTGATGGGCGTGGTGGTGAACAACGGCATCGTGATGATCGAGCACATCAACAACCTGCGGCGCGGCGGCATGGGCCGAACGCAGGCTTTGGTTGAGGGCTCACGCGAGCGCCTGCGCCCGATCATGATGACGATGGGCACGGCGATCCTGGCGATGGTGCCGATCTCGCTGACCAGTACGCAGATGTTCGGCAATGGCCCGGAGTACGCGCCGATGGCGCGCGCGATTGCCGGCGGCCTGGCGTTCTCGACCGTGGTCAGCCTGCTGTTCCTGCCGACGATCTATGCAGTGCTGGATGACCTGCGCAGTGCGGTGACACGCTTGATCCGCCGCGCCCGCGGTCTGGAGATCGTGCCGGGTACCCCGGTGTAGTGGTCGAGCTTGCTCGACCGTCCGTAATGCACGGCAACGTGTTGTGGTGTGGGGGAGGCCGGTCGTAGTGGGGCGGCCTCCCCCCTTTTTTTGATGTTCTGCGCAGAGCATGCTCGGCCGATCTTTGCGGTCGGCGTAAAGCGTGCCAACCAAGGTTGGCACCTACCGGTCGCGCGCGCAGACGCCGTGCGGCCGGTAGCGCCGGGCCATGCCCGGCGGGGCGTTGCAATCAACCGGCGACCTTGCCCCACACCTTGAACGTGGTCAGCCACAGGCCGAGCATGCTGCCGATGTTGGTCAGCATGAAGGTCAGCACCACGCGGGTGACGCGGTTGCGATACCAGCCCTTCAGGCTCTGCGCATCGTCGCGCAGCTTCAGGAAGTCCTCATACGCAGGCTTGCGCAGGCGCGCTTCCACCAGGGCCGAGAATGCGCCGGTCGGGATGCTCAGGCGGAACGGCTTGAACGGCGCCACCGCGATCGCGGTGAGGATGCTCAGCGGATGGCCGCCGGCCAGCAGGCAGCCCAGGCCGGCGAGGCCACCGGTATACATCGCCCAGGTCGCCAGCAGTTCGGTGCCCACGCCCAGACCACCGCGGTAGAAACCTACGCCGATACCGGTCGCCACGATCGCCAGGATGCCCAGCGTGAACCACGGAATGTTGCGCTTCTTCGGCACCGCTTCCAGCTCGGCGCGCAGCGGCGCCGGTGCTTCGGTATCGGTTTCCAGGTAGCGCGCCAGCCCGGCCAGGTGGCCGGCACCCACCACCGCCAGCACTTCACGCTGCTGCGCGTCGTGTTCCTCGCGCAGGCGCGTGGCCATGTAACGGTCACGTTCGCCGATGATGGTCTCGTACAGCGCCGGGCTCTCGCTGGCGAACTCGCCGAAGCTCGACTCCAGCATGTCGCCCTGCTTGAGCTTCTCGATCTCGTTCTCGCCGACTTCCTCGGACGAGAACAGGCCAGCCCCGAGACCGGCGACCAGCTTCAGCTTGCCGAAGAAGCCCAGCCGCTGCGAGGCACGGCGGAAGGTCAGGCCAACCTCGCGGTCGATCAGGTGCACGGGCAGGTGGCGCTCGCGTGCCAGTTCCACCGCGCGTTTCAGTTCCGCGCCCGGCTCGATGTCGAGCTGTTCGGCCAGGCGGCGCTGGTACGCGGACAGGGCCAGGTTGGCGGCGAACAGGGCAACGCGGCCCTTGCGGATCACCTCGACCAGGTCGAGCTTGGCCAGCGTGTCCGGGTCGCTCAGCGCCTGCAGGCGCTGCGGGTCCAGTTCAACGGCAACGGCATCGAAGCGGCCGCTGTCGATGGCTTTTTCCACCGCCTCGACGCTGGAGCGGGAGACGTGGGCGGTGCCCAGCAGGGTATAACGCACGCCGTCGCGTTCAACGACGCGTACCGGCTGGCCGGCGAACAGATCGTCGCCGGTCTCGGGAAGGGTTTCAGTCATGGATTCATTCATTGGAAGGTGCGGTGTCGGCGCCATCGCCGAGCGCGCGCTGCATCTGCACGGTATCCAGCCAGCGGCCGTGCTTGCGGCCAAGGCCACGGAACACGCCCACCAGCTCGAAGCCGAAGCGTTCGTGCAGCTTGATCGACGCGGTGTTGGTCGGTTCACCGATCACCGCCACCATCTGCCGGTAGCCGCGCGCCACGCAGGCATCGATCAACGCCTGCAGCAGGCCAGTGCCGACGCCCTGGCCCTGGAAGCGGGCATCGACGTAGACCGAGTTCTCCACGGTCCACTGGTAGGCGACGCGGGTGCGGTAGGTGTTGGCATAGGCATAGCCGGCGACCTGGCCGTCGATCTCGGCGACCAGGTAGGGGAAGCCGCGGTCGATGATGTCGCGCATGCGGCGCAGCATCTCGGTCGCGTCCGGGATGTCGTACTCGTAGGTGTTGACGAAGTCGGTCACTTCCACCGCGTAGATCGCGGTGATCGCGTCGATGTCGGCAGGGCCGGCATCACGGATGAGGACGGCCATGCGCGGGCTCCGGATCAGTCGATGTAGCGCTTGAGCAGGTCGCCGTAGGCATCGATGCGGCGATCACGCAGGAACGGCCAGATACGGCGCACGTGCTCGCTGCGCTGCAGGTCGACATCGCACAGCAGCACGGTGGCGTCGGTGCCGGCTTCGGCCAGGAATTCGCCCTGCGGGCCCAGTACGTGGCTGTTGCCCCAGAACTGGATGCCCGAAGCACCCAGCGGCGAGGCTTCATGGCCGACGCGGTTGCAGCTCAGCACCGGCAGGCCGTTGGCCACGGCGTGGCCGCGGTGACTCAGCACCCAGGCGTCGCGCTGGCGGGTCTTCTCGTCCTGCACATCGTCCGGGTCCCAGCCGATCGCGGTCGGGTACAGCAGCAGCTCGGCACCGGCCAGCGCCATCAGGCGCGCCGCTTCCGGGTACCACTGGTCCCAGCACACCAGCACGCCAAGGCGACCCACCGAGGTGTCGATCGGCTTGAAGCCGATGTCGCCCGGGGTGAAGTAGAACTTCTCGTAGAAGCCCGGGTCGTCCGGGATATGCATTTTGCGGTACTTTCCCAGCAGCGTGCCGTCCTTCTCGAACACCACGGCGGTGTTGTGGTACAGGCCCGCGGCGCGGCGCTCGAACAGCGAGCCGACCAGCACCACGCCATGCTGCTTCGCCAGCGCGCCCAGGCGCTCGGTGCTCGGGCCCGGAATCGGCTCGGCCAGGTCGAACTCGTCCACCGACTCGTGCTGACAGAAGTACGGGCCGTTGTGCAGTTCCTGCAGCAGCACCAGCTTGGCACCCTGCGCAGCCGCCTCGGCCACGCGTGCTTCGATCACCGCCAGGTTGGCGGCGGCATCACCGTGGTTGCGCTCCTGGATCAGGGCGACGGTAAGGGGGCTGCGCGAGTTCATGCGGGGCGTTCCTGCGGGGGAAAACCAGCATGTTAGCGCGGATGGACGGCGACGGCGTGTCGCGCGCTGAATGGGTGCTGGTAGTGCCGGCCGCTGGCCGGCAACCCCGTCAATCCATCAGGCATTGCATGGTTGCCGGCCAGCGGCCGGCACTACCCATCCTCAGGCCTTCAACAACCCTTCCGGCAGCTGCATGGTGATGCAGTGCAGGCTGCCGTTCTGCCAGATCAGCGAGCGGCAGGGCACCTGCACGATCTCGCGGCCCGGGTGCGCCTGGGCCAGCACATCGCGGGCCAGGTCGTCGGCCGGGTCGCCATAGGCCGGCATCAACACCGCACCATTGACGATCAGGTAGTTGGCGTACGACGCAGCCAGGCGGCGGCCTTCGTCGATCACCGGCTGTGCCCACGGCAGCGGGAACAGGCGGTACGGCTGCCCATCCTTGGTGCGCAGTGCGGCCAGCTCGTTGCCCATCGCCTGCAGTTCGGCGTAGTGCGAGTCGCTCTCGTCGTCACAGGCCTGGTAGACGATGCTGTCGGCCGAGGCGAAGCGGGCGAGGGTGTCGATGTGGGCGTCGGTGTCGTCGCCCTCCAGGTAGCCGTGGTCCAGCCACAGCACGCGGTCCTGCTGCAGCCAGTCGGCCAGGTCGGCGCTCAGGCTGGCGCGGTCGCGGTCCGGGTGGCGCTCGTGCAGGCACTTCCAGGTGGTCAGCAGGGTGCCTTCGCCGTCGGTCTCGATGCCGCCGCCTTCCAGCGCGAACGGGATGCTGCGCACCGGCGCGTCGTTGAACACGCCGGCCTGGTCCAGTACGCCCACCAGCTGGTCATCCAGGGTGGCATCGAACTTGCCGCCCCAGCCGGTGAAGCGGAAATCCAGCAGCTGGAAACCGCCGTCGGCGCGGCGCAGGGTGATCGGGCCGGAGTCGCGCAGCCAGGTATCGTCGTAGGCCGCCGTGGTGAAGTGGACCTTGTCCATGTCGATGCGGTTGGAGCGCAGCCGCATCTCGGCATAGGTCTCCACATCGTCGTCGGCCACGCAGATCAGCACCGGCTGGAAGCGGGTGATGGCCGCGACCAGGGCGATGTAGGTCTCTTCCACCTGGCCCAGGCGGTCGGCCCAGTCGGTGTCGGCGGTGGGCCAGGCAATCAGGACGCCGCTCTGGGCTTCCCACTCGGCAGGAAAACGAAGGGTCTGGTTCATGGTCTCGCTACACAGGCCCGCCCACGGCGGGTAAAGGGATCAACGGATCGGCGGTTTCGGGCCGACTTCGTTCGGGTCCGCCTGGTTGGCCACCACGTCGATCACCTTCTGCTTCTCGAAGTAGACGGTGAACTGCGGGTACACCCAGCGGTTGATGGTCGGCCATTGCCGCTTCTGCCCGCCACGCGGCTGCAGCTGTTCGCTCGGCGCGCCGAACTGCGCCTGAACCTGCTGCATGCTCTGGCCGCGCACGGGCAGGGCACCGGCCGGCTTCTCGCGGGCACGGTCGACAAGCAGGGTATCGGCCAACGCCGGCGTGGCGGCGGCCAGGGTGGCCATCACGGCCAGGGCGGACAGGTAACGCTTCATCTCGATCTACTCCCCAGTGGTCAAGAAAGGCGATTACAGCAAAAACGGCAGGAAAAAGCCGCATAAACAAAAAACCGCCCGAAGGCGGTTTCTTGCATCGGGTCGGCCCCGCGTAGGGCCAGCCGCAGCCGCGAGGGCTGTTGGGCTTAGCGCTGACGCGCCTTGAAACGCGGGTTCGACTTGCAGATGACGAAGATCTTGCCGCGACGACGGACGACCTTGCAGTCGCGGTGACGGGCCTTCGCCGACTTCAGGGAGGACAGGACTTTCATGGCATACCTCGGCGTAAACAGTAGTTGTTCGGGTGGAGCGTGGCCGCGATATGCGAAAGACAATCGGCAGTTGACGCTCGTTCAAGCCCGCCATTCTACCGGGCTTTTCCTCGTGGTTTCAAGTGGTTGCACAAAAGATCCCGCTGGGGGCGTCTGGCAGGGGCTAGAATGACCCCTTCACACGCTCTGGGACCCCCATGAATCCACTCGCTCCCGTCCTGACCATCGACGGCCCATCCGGGGCCGGCAAGGGTACCATCAGCCGCATCGTCGCGCGCCGGATGGGCTGGCATTACCTGGATTCGGGCGCGCTGTACCGGGCGGTGGGCGTGGCCGCCAGCTGGGCCGACATCGATACCTCGGATGCCTCGGCGCTGGTCCGCTGCACCTTCGATACCCACGTTCAGTTTGTCGAGCAGGGCGAGGCCATGCGGGTCATGGTCAACGGCACCGACGCCACCGACGAGCTGCGCCTGGAGACCACCGGCGCGCTGGCCTCGGCCATTGCCGCCATCCCGGAGGTCCGGGCTGCCCTGAAGGAACGCCAGCGCGCATTCAGGGAGCTGCCCGGCCTGGTCGCCGACGGCCGCGACATGGGCACGGTGATCTTCCCGGACGCCCCCTACAAGGTCTTCCTGACCGCCAGTGCCGAGGAGCGCGCCGAGCGCCGGCATAAGCAGTTGAAAGACAAGGGGGTTTCTGTTAACTTTGATGACCTCCTGCGCGAGATCATGGCCCGCGACGCCCGTGATGCTCAGCGTACCGTGGCGCCCCTGAAGCCGGCAGACGATGCTGTCCTCATCGACACCACAGGCATCGGCATCGCAGATGTCGTTGCCAGAGTGATGGATCTGCTTCCGGTTCCGGCTGCCTGATCCGTTCGCGCGGGAGCACTGCCAGCAGCATCGGCGGTGGTCGCGCATAGCAGTGCTGTACCAGCTCCGTCGCGCAATGATGCGTGGCGGTTTTCCTACTACACACGACCTGCATTTCCGGGGTCGACCAACAGGCGGGCGGTCGCCATTCCCCTGAAGGGGACGCCACCGACCCATGTGTCCAACAGAGTAAATCTAATGACCGAATCATTTGCCGAACTGTTTGAAGCCAGCCAGGCCAACCTGGCCAAGCTGAAGCCGGGCGCCATCGTCAGCGGTACCGTTGTTGAAGTCCGCGGCGACGTCGTGGTGATCAACGCTGGCCTGAAGTCCGAAGGCATCGTGCCGATCGAACAGTTCCGTAACGACGCTGGCGAAATCGACGTCGCCGAAGGCGACATCGTCAAGGTCGCCCTCGACTCGATCGAGAACGGCTTCGGCGAAACCGTCCTGTCGCGCGAGAAGGCCAAGCGCGCGATGGTGTGGGACGAGCTGGAAGAAGCGTTGGAAAAGAACGAAACCATCACCGGCCGCATCAGCGGCAAGGTCAAGGGTGGTTTCACCGTGGACATCAAGGATGTCCGCGCCTTCCTGCCGGGTTCCCTGGTCGATGTGCGCCCGGTGCGCGATCCGGCCTACCTGGAAGGCAAGGAACTCGAGTTCAAGCTCATCAAGCTGGACCGCAAGCGTAACAACGTCGTGGTCTCGCGCCGCGCTGTCGTCGAAAGCGAGCACTCGGAAGAGCGCGAGCAGCTGATGGACAAGCTGCAGGAAGGCGCGATCCTGAAGGGTGTCGTCAAGAACCTGACCGATTACGGCGCGTTCGTGGACCTGGGCGGTATCGACGGCCTGCTGCACATCACCGACATGGCGTGGAAGCGCGTGCGTCACCCGTCGGAAGTCGTGAACGTCGGCGACGAGCTGGACGTCCGCGTGCTGAAGTTCGACCGCGAGCGCAACCGCGTTTCGCTGGGCCTGAAGCAGCTGGGCGAGGATCCGTGGGACAACATCGGCCGTCGTTACCCGGCCAACAGCCGCGTCTTCGGCAAGGTCTCCAACGTCACCGATTACGGTGCGTTCGTTGAGATCGAGCCGGGCGTCGAAGGCCTGGTGCACGTCTCCGAGATGGATTGGACCAACAAGAACGTCAACCCGTCCAAGGTTGTGCAGGTTGGTGATGAAGTCGAAGTGATGGTGCTGGACGTCGATGAAGAGCGTCGCCGCATCTCGCTGGGCATGAAGCAGGTTGCCGCCAATCCGTGGGAAACCTTCGCTGCCACCCACAAGAAGGGTGACAAGGTGTCGGGCCAGATCAAGTCGATCACCGACTTCGGCATCTTCATCGGCCTGGACGGCGGCATCGACGGCCTGGTTCACCTGTCCGACATCAGCTGGGCCACCACCGGCGAAGACGTCGTTCGCAACTTCAAGAAGGGCGATACCCTGGACGCCGTCGTCCTGGCCGTCGACCCGGAGCGCGAGCGCATCTCCCTGGGCGTGAAGCAGCTGGAGCAGGATCCGTTCGGCCAGTATATGGCTGCCAATCCGAAGGGCTCCAAGGTCGAAGGCGTGGTGAAGGAAGTCGACGCCAAGGGCGCCGTGATCGAACTGGCCGACGGCATCGAAGGCTACGTGTCGGCTCGCGACATCGCCAACGAGCGCGTTGACGACGCTACCCAGCACCTGAAGGTCGGCGACAAGGTCGAAGCCAAGTTCGTGGGCATGGACCGCAAGGGCCGCACCCTGCAGCTGTCGATCAAGGCCAAGGACGACGCGGAAATGCGCGAAGTGCTGGAGGAATACCAGTCCTCTTCGGCTTCCAGCGGCACCACCCAGCTGGGCGCGCTGCTGCGTGCACAGCTGAACGGCAACAAGTCCGAGTAATCGGCCTTACGCTGTTCGTTGTTTCCTGGACGGCCCGGGCATTGCCCGGGCCGTTTCAGGCTGAGATGCCCCTGATGTGAGCCGGTAATGACCAAATCCGAACTGATCGAAATCCTTGCGCGCCGCCAGGCGCACCTGAAGGCCGATGATGTCGATCTGGCGGTGAAGTCGTTGCTGGAAATGATGGGCGGCTCGCTGTCCGCCGGGGATCGCATCGAAATCCGTGGTTTTGGCAGCTTCTCGCTGCACTATCGTCCGCCGCGCCTGGGTCGCAACCCCAAGACCGGCGAATCGGTTGCCCTGCCGGGCAAGCACGTCCCCCATTTCAAGCCGGGCAAGGAACTGCGCGAGCGGGTCAGCAGTGTGCTGCCGCTGGACGCCGATCCGGCCTGAGCCCCGTCGCGCCACCGCGTGCGAATCCAGCCGCGAGTCGGATAAGCTACGGACTCCTGCCACTGGAGCTGTCGCATGAAGGTTTTTCGTCTGCTGGTCCTGCTGGCGGTCCTGATCCTTGGGCTGATCATTGGTGCGGTCAATATGACCGCGATGTCGATCAACCTGCTGTTTACCCAATTGAACACGTCCGTCGGTGTGGCGCTGATTGCTGCCCTGCTGATCGGTGTCGTGGTCGGTGCTGGCCTGGTGCTGGTGAGCGTGGTCATTCCGCTTTACAGCCAGTTGCGCCGCGCCAACAAGTCCGTGGCGGCCACGCCGGCCGCGGGTGTTTCCCCCCAATCTTTTGATGGACGTTGATCGAAGATGGATTTCGTCACCGAGTGGTTCTGGTTCTTCCTGTTCGTTCCGTTGGCCGCACTGGCCGGGTGGGTGATCGGGCGACGCGGCGGTCAACGTCACGGTGACAACCAGGTCAGCCGCCTGTCCAGCACCTACTTCCGCGGTCTGAACTACCTGCTCAACGAGCAGCCGGACAAGGCCATCGAGCTGTTCCTGCACATCGCCGAGCTGGACAAGGAAACCTTCGAAACCCAGGTCGCGCTGGGCCACCTGTTCCGCCGTCGTGGTGAAGTGGATCGCGCCATCCGCCTGCATCAGGGCCTGGTCAACCGCCATGACCTGAGCGATGCGCAGCGCGTGCAGGCTCTGCTGGCGCTGGGCGAGGACTACATGAAATCCGGCCTGCTGGACCGTGCCGAGACCGTGTTCACCGAGCTGGCGCAGCTGGACCAGCGTGCTCCGCAGGCGCTGAAGCATCTGATCGGCATCTACCAGGCCGAGCGTGACTGGGAAAAGGCGATTGACAACGCCACCCGTTTCGAAGAGGTGACCGGCGAGCCGATGGGCAAGCTGATCGGGCAGTTCGAATGCGAGCTGGCCGAGCGTTTCCGCGGTGCCGGCAAGCTGGAAGAGGCGAGGGCGGCGATCGCCCGTGCCTACCAGGCCGACGCCATGTCGGTACGCGCGGGCATCATCGAAGGGCGCCTGGAGACGGATGCGGGCAACGCCGAAGCCGCGGTGCGTGCGTTCGAGCGCGCCGCGCGCAACGACCCCGAGTACCTGCCGGAGCTGCTGCCGGCGTTGATGCAGAACTATCGCAAGGTGGGTGATCTGGGGGGCGCGCGGGCATTCCTGTCGGAGATGACCGAGCACTACCGTGGCATTGCGCCGGTGCTGGCCTTGACCCGCCTGATGGAAGAGCAGGAGGGCGTGGCCCCGGCCCGTGCCTACCTCGGTCGCCAGCTCAAGGATCGTCCGTCGGTGCGTGGCGAGTCCGCGCTGATCGACCTGACGCTGGCCGAGGGCGCCGATTCCACTGCCACCCTGCACGACCTCAAGCACATCACCGACCAGCTGCTGGTGCGCAATCCCGCTTACCGCTGCACCCGCTGTGGTTTCGGTGCGCGCACCCATCACTGGCAGTGCCCGAGCTGCAAGGAGTGGGGCACGGTCAAGCCGCTGCTGAACTACGCGGTGCTCTGATCCATGCCGTGGCTCGTGATGGGCGCGCTGCTGGGGCTGGCCCTGCTGAGTGCGGCGCTGACGTGGGCCGCGCGCGGCTATGCGCTGCGCCAGCAGCTGATGGACCAGCCGGGCGAACGTCGCAGCCATAGCGTGGCGACCCCGCGCGGCGGCGGCATCGCCATTGTCATCAGTCTCCTGGTCACTGCAGGCGTGGCAATGTGGATCTGGCCCGAATCGGCGCCGAGCCTGCTGGTTGCCAGTCTGGGGCTGGTGCTGGTGGCGGGCATCGGCTGGTGGGACGACCACAGGCCGCTGCCGGCCATGCGTCGCCTGCTGGTGCACTTCATCGCTGCCGCCCTGCTGGCCGCGTTGGTCAAGGTGCATGGCGGCAGCTGGCTGCTGGCTGCACTGGTCCTGCTGTTCACCGCTTCGCTGATCAACATCTGGAACTTCATGGATGGGATCAACGGCATCGCCGCCAGCCAGGCCATCGTGGTGGCGCTGGGCCTGGCGCCGGTGCTGCCCTGGCCGTATTCGCTCGCGGCTGTGGCCCTGGGGCTGGCCTGCCTGGGCTTCCTGCCGTTCAACTTCCCGCGGGCGCGGATCTTCATGGGTGATGTCGGAAGTGGCGCGTTGGGCTACGCGGTGGCGGCAGTACTCGCACTGGCCAGCGTGCAGACCGACATCCACTGGATCCTGCTGCTGGTACCGGCCTCGGCATTCCTCGTGGACGCGGGCTTCACGTTGCTGGCGCGCATCATTTCCGGACAACGCTGGATGGAACCCCATACCCAGCATGTCTACCAGCGGGCGGTGCAGGCAGGAGCCAGTCATGCCCAGGTCACAGGGATGTACTTTGCTTTGGGCCTGTTCAGTATTACAGTGCTTAATGTCTGCTCCAATTTGCAGCCGAGGTGGGAGGCTGTCGTGGCGATCGCGTGGTTCAGTGCGCTGAGCGCCCTCTGGCTCTTCCTGCGCAATGGATTGCGTCACCGACAAGGAACTACCTGACTTATGGCTTCACCCTGGCGGGACAGAATTCTCGGCGTGATGCCGCGTTCGGCGATCGTCTGCCACGACCTGTTCATGGTCTGGGCATGCTGGCAGCTGCTCCACGCGGGGCGGTACTCGATCCTCCCCAATGCGCCCGAGCTTCCCCTCTGGAATGTCGATACCACCCTGGTGCTGCTGCTGCAGGGGCTGGTGTTCTGGCGTGTCGGCCTCTATCGCGGCCTGTGGCGGTTTGCCAGCGTCAGCGACCTGCTGAACATCTTCAAGGCCAGCTTCATCGGCATGGTCGCCATCGTGCTGGTGCTGATGTGGAAGCGCTTCGATGGCGTGCCGATGTCGGTGCTGGTGATCTACCCGTTTGCGCTGTCGGCGCTGCTGGGCGCGCCGCGGCTGCTCTACCGGGCCTGGAAGGATTACCAGTCGCTGCAATCGGATTCGTCCGCACGGCGGGTGCTGATCCTGGGGGCTGGCCAGGCGGCCGAAACCCTGGTCCGTGACCTGCGCCGCTCCGGCAACTTCGAACCGGTCGGCCTGCTGGATGACGCACCGCACCTGCGCGGAGCCAAGCTGCAGGGCCTGCCGATCCTCGGCACCCTGGACGATGCGCCGACGGTGGTGCGCGAGACCGCAGCCAAGCTGCTGGTGATCGCCATTCCTTCGCTGGACGCCGCCGGCATGCAGCGGATCGTTGCCATCTGCGAGAGTACGGGCGTGCCGTTCCGTACCGTGCCCAAGCTCAGCGACATCCTGCAGGGCCAGTCGCTGCCGGGGCAGCTGAAGGAAGTGGCGATCGAGGATCTGCTTGGCCGCAAGCCGATCATGCCGGACTGGAATCTGATCCGTGGCTGGCTGGGCGGGCGTACCGTGATGGTCACCGGTGCCGGCGGTTCGATCGGCTCCGAGCTCTGCCGCCAGTGCGCGCGGCATGGTGCCGGCCGCATCATCCTGCTGGAGATCAGCGAACTGCTGCTGCTGACCATCGAAGGCGAGCTGCGGCGCAGCTTCCCCGATGTCGAGATCGAAGCGGTGCTGGGTGACTGCGGTGACCCGGCGGTGATCCGCCACGCCCTGTCGCTGCATCCGGTCGACACCGCCTTCCATGCGGCTGCCTACAAGCACGTCCCGGTGCTGGAGCGCCAGCTGCGCGAAGCGGTGCGCAACAACATCCTGGCCACCGAGAACGTGGCCCGTGCCTGCCTTGAGGCCCGCGTTGAGCACTTCGTGTTCATCTCCACCGACAAGGCGGTCGATCCGGTCAATGCACTGGGTGCGAGCAAACGCTACGCGGAGATGATCTGCCAGAGCCTGGACCAGAAATCCACGCACACCCGTTTCGTCACCGTGCGCTTCGGCAACGTGCTGGCCTCGGCCGGCAGCGTGGTGCCGCTGTTCCGCGAACAGATCCTGCGCGGCGGGCCGGTGACCGTGACCGATCCGGAAGTCAGCCGTTACTTCATGACCATTCCGGAGGCCTGCCAGTTGATCCTGCAGGCTGCCGCGTCCGCGTCGCACGGCGCCATCTATACCCTCGACATGGGCGAGCCGGTACCGATCCGGGTGCTGGCCGAGCAGATGATCCGCCTGGCCGGCAAGCAGCCGTACAAGGACATCCCGATCATCTATACCGGCCTGCGTCCGGGCGAGAAGCTGCACGAGACGCTGTTCTATTCGGACGAGGACTATCGTTCGACGGCACACCCGAAGATTCTCGAGGCCGGGGTGCGCACGTTCGCGCGCGACCTGGTGCTGGGCAATGTCCCGCGCCTGCGCGATGCCGTCGCCGGTTACGACGTGACCACCATCCAGGAAATCCTGTTCGCGACGATGCCGGAGTTCTCTCCGATCGAACAGGATGCTTACATTTCATCCGCTAAAGTCGTGCCTTTTCCGGCACGTGAGGCCAGCAGGCACCAATGAGCAAGCGAATTCGCAAGGCGGTTTTCCCCGTCGCAGGACTGGGGACGCGGTTTTTGCCAGCAACCAAGACGGTTCCGAAGGAGATGCTGCCGATCATTGATCGACCGCTGATCCAGTACGCCGTGGATGAAGCGATCGAAGCGGGCTGCGACACGCTGGTGTTCATCACCAACCGCTACAAGCATGCGGTCGCTGACTATTTCGACAAAGCCTACGAGCTGGAGCAGAAGCTCGAGCGTGCCGGCAAGCAGGAGCAGCTGGAGCTGATCCGCCACGTGCTGCCCAACGGCGTGCGCGCGGTTTTCGTAACCCAGGCCGAAGCGCTGGGCCTGGGTCATGCAGTGCTGTGTGCCAAGGCCGTGATCGGTGACGAGCCGTTCGCGGTGCTGTTGCCGGATGACCTGATCTGGAACCGTGGTGCCGGTGCGCTGAAGCAGATGGCTGACCTCAACGAGGCCAGTGGTGCCAGCGTGATCGCCGTTGAAGACGTGCCGCACGACAAGACTGCCAGCTACGGCATCGTTGCCACTGATGCGTTCGACGGCCGCAAGGGCCGCATTTCGCAGATCGTGGAGAAGCCCAAGCCGGAGGACGCGCCGAGCGATCTGGCGGTGGTTGGCCGTTATGTGCTGAGCCCGAAGATTTTCGAGCTGCTGGAGCAGACCGGCAGTGGTGCCGGTGGCGAGATCCAGCTGACCGATGCGATCGCGCAGCTGCTGAAGACCGAAGAGGTCGATGCCTACCGCTTCGAGGGCACTCGCTTCGACTGCGGTACGCATCTGGGGCTGGTGGAGGCGACGATCCGTTTCGCGCTGGACAACCCGAAGCTGGCTGGCCCGGCGCGGGAGAAGCTGACCGCGATGTTGGCGGAATAAGGTTTATCAAGCGCTCCGTGCTGCGCCTTGATTGATACGTGGGGGAGGGGGCGGATGGCCCTCTCCAAAACACGCCAAAGCCCTTCCATGGTGCTCGATGGCGCCATCCATGGCGCCAGCGGTTTTGGAGAGGGCCATCCGCCCCCTCTCGACAGTTTCCGTGCGGAGCGGACGGGAAGGGCGGAATCAAGGGCAAGAGCACAAGCAAAAAAGGCAGCCGATGGCTGCCTTTTTGCTTGTTGGGGTCAGATCCCTTTGCGCCGCAAAGGGCTCTGACCCCAGCCTTTGCCCCTGCCTTTGCTCATCCCTCCGCCGCGCGGAATGATGGATGGCGCGGGTGGGTGAGGCTGGCCGGGACTGTCAGCGGCCTGGATGCCGCTGCCAAGCCCCCAGGGGTGAGGGCGCTTTGCTTGCGAAGCACTGCTTCGCAAGCGCCCGAACGCACAGCCGCCAGCGGCTGGGCCGGACCCCGGAGGGGGGGGGCGGCGTGTCCCGGGCAGTCTCACCCACCCGGGCCCCGCAGCAGACCGACATCCCGCCGGCAACGCCTTGAACCTTACAGCGCCTCGAAAATACCCGCTGCGCCCATGCCGGTGCCGATGCACATCGTCACCATGCCGTACTTCTGCTGGCGACGACGCAGGCCGTGCAGCAGGGTCGCGGTACGGATCGCGCCGGTCGCACCCAGCGGGTGGCCCAGGGCAATCGCGCCACCCAGCGGGTTGACCTTGCTCGGGTCCAGGCCGCAATCGCGGATCACCGCCAGCGACTGCGCGGCAAACGCTTCGTTCAGTTCAATCCAGTCCAGCTGGTCCTGGGTCAGGCCCGCCTGCTTCAGCGCCTTCGGAATCGCAGCGATCGGGCCGATGCCCATCACTTCCGGGCGCACGCCGGCCACCGAGAAGCTGACGAAACGGGCCAGCGGGGTCAGGCCGTAGTCCTTGATCGCCTGTTCCGAGGCCAGCAGCACGGCACCGGCGCCGTCGCTCATCTGCGACGAGTTGCCAGCGGTGACGGTGCCGCCGAACTGGCCGTTGCGGAACACCGGGCGCAGCTTGGCCAGGCCTTCAGCCGAGGAATCCGGGCGCGGGCCTTCGTCGGTGTCGGCGATCTTGTTGCGGGTGATGATGCGCTGGCCATCGGCCAGGTCCGGCAGGTGCGAGACGATCTCGTACGGGCTGATCTCGTCCTTGAACTCGCCGTTCTGGATCGCGGCCATGGCCTTCTGGTGCGAGGCCAGGGCGAAGGCATCCTGGTCTTCGCGCGAGACCTTCCACTCTTCGGCCACCTTCTCGGCGGTGATGCCCATGCCGTAGGCGATGGCGACGTGGTCGTTGTCGAACACGCTCGGCGCCATCGCGATCTTGTTGCCCATCATCGGCACCATCGACATCGACTCGGTGCCGCCAGCCAGCATCAGGTCGGCGTTGCCCAGGCGGATCGCGTCGGCGGCCTGCGCCACGGCCTGCAGGCCGGAGGAGCAGAAGCGGTTCACGGTCTGTGCGGCGATGGTGTTGGGCAGGCCGGCCAGCAGCACGCCGATGCGCGCCACGTTCATGCCCTGCTCGGCTTCCGGCATGGCGCAGCCGATGATCGCGTCATCGATGCGGTTGACGTCCACGCCCGGGGCCTGGGCGACGACGCTGCGCAGCACGTGCGCAAGCATGTCGTCGGGGCGGGTGTTGCGGAACATGCCCTTGGGCGCCTTGCCGACCGGGGTACGGGTGGCGGCGACGATGTAGGCGTCCTGGATTTGCTTGGTCATTGCAGTGATCTCTCGAATTGGTTTTGCCGGTGTGCCCACCAAGGTGGGCACCTACCAGAGGCAGAGGGATGCCGGCCAAGGGCCGGCACCCGCCATCAATCAGTTACGCAGCGGCTTGCCGGTCTTCAGCATGTGCGCGATGCGGGCCTGGGTCTTTTCCTGCTGGGCCAGTTCGACGAAGTGCTTGCGCTCCAGGGTCAGCAGCCACTCTTCGTCCACCAGGGTGCCGCGGTCGACCTTGCCGCCGCACAGCACGGTGGCGATGCGCTCGGCGATCTCGTAGTCGTACGGGCTGATGAAACGGCCTTCCAGCATGTTGACCAGCATCATCTTGAAGGTGGCAATACCCACGTCGCCGGCCACCTGGATGCGGCGTGCCGGCAGCGGCGGACGGTAGCCCGATTCGGCCAGGGCGCGCGCTTCGGCCTTGGCGATGTGCAGGGCCTCGTAGCTGTTGAACACCACCTTGTCGGTGCTGCGCAGCAGGCCCAGTTCCTTGGCGTTGACCGCCGAGTTGGAGACCTTGGCCATCGCCACGGTCTCGAAGGTCTTCTTCAGTTCGGCGAACACGTCACCGCCCGGACCGGCGGCCTGCGAGGCGCGCACGGCCAGTTCCTTCAGGCCGCCGCCTGCCGGCAGCAGGCCAACGCCGGCCTCGACCAGGCCGATGTAGCTTTCCAGGAAGGCCACGGTCTTGGCGCTGTGCATCTGGAACTCGCAGCCGCCACCCAGGGCCAGGCCACGCACCGCAGCCACCACCGGCACCAGCGAGTACTTGATGCGCTGGCTGGTGCGCTGGAAGTTGGCGACCATTTCCTCGAACTGGTCGACCTTGCCGGCCTGCAGCAGGCCCAGCGCGCCGGCCAGATCGGCGCCGGCGGAGAAGGGTTCCTTCTGCTGCCAGATCACCAGGCCCCGGAAGTCCTTCTCGGCGCGGCTGACGCATTCCTGCAGACCGTCCAGCACCTGGTCGGACACGGTGTTCATCTTGGTCTTGAAGCTGACCACGGCGATGCCATCACCGTCGTGCCACATGCGCAGGCCGTCGTTCTCGAACACGGTCTCGCCCGGCGCGAACGTCTCGCCCAGCAGCGGATCCGGGAAACGCTGGCGCTGGTACACCGGCAGCGACGAGCGCGGCAGCTTGGCGTTGCGCGACGGGCTGTAGCTGCCTTCGGCGGCATGCACGCCATCGCGGCCATCGAACACCCAGTCCGGCAGCGGGGCGTTGCTCATGCTCTTGCCGGCGACGATGTCATCGGCGATCCACTGCGCGACCTGCTTCCAGCCGGCGGCCTGCCAGGTTTCGAACGGGCCCAGCGACCAGCCGTAGCCCCAGCGGATGGCCAGGTCGACGTCGCGCGCGGTCTCGGCGATGTCGGCCAGGTGGTAGGCGCTGTAGTGGAACAGGTCGCGGAAGGTCGCCCACAGGAACTGCGCCTGCGGGTGCTGGCTCTCGCGCAGCTTGGCGAACTTCTCGGCAGGGTTCCTGATCTTCAGGATCTCGACCACTTCCGGCGCGGCAGCGCGATCAGCCGGACGGTAGTCCTGCTTCTCCAGGTCCAGCACCACGATGTCCTTGCCGACCTTGCGGAAGATGCCGGCGCCGGTCTTCTGGCCCAGCGCGCCCTTGGAAATCAGCGCGTCCAGCCACTTCGGCGACTTGAAGAATTCATGCCACGGGTCGTTCGGCAGGGTATCGCCCATGGTCTTGATGACGTGCGCCATGGTGTCCAGGCCGACCACGTCGGAGGTGCGGTAGGTGGCCGACTTCGGGCGGCCGACCAGCGGGCCGGTCAGGCCGTCCACTTCATCGAAGCCCAGGCCGAACTGCTGGGTGTGGTAAATGGTGGACAGGATCGAGAACACGCCGATGCGGTTGCCGATGAAGTTCGGGGTGTCCTTGGCGTACACCACGCCCTTGCCCAGGGTGGTGACCAGGAATTCTTCCAGGCCTTCCAGCACGGCGGCGTCGGTGGTGGTGGCCGGGATCAGCTCGGCCAGGTGCATGTAGCGCGGCGGGTTGAAGAAGTGCACGCCGCAGAAGCGGTGGCGCAGCTGCTCGGGCAGCACGTCGGCCAGCTTGTTGATGCCCAGGCCCGAGGTGTTGGAGGCCAGCACCGCGTGGTCGGCCACGAACGGCGCGATCTTCTTGTACAGGTCCTGCTTCCAGTCCATGCGCTCGGCGATGGCCTCGATGATCAGGTCGCAGTCCTTCAGCTGCTCCAGGCCGGACTCGTAGTTGGCCGGGGTGATGGCTTCGGCCAGCGACTTGCTGGCCAGCGGCGCCGGGCTCAGCTTGCCCAGGTTGGCGATCGCCTTCAGCACGATGCCGTCAGCCGGACCTTCCTTGGCGGGCAGGTCGAACAGCACGGTGTCGACGCCAGCGTTGGTGAGGTGGGCGGCGATCTGGGCACCCATGACGCCGGCACCCAGCACGGCGGCGCGGCGGACTAGCAGGGAATTGGACATGGTGTAGGGCCTTTGTTGGTCAGCAGTTACTGGGTGGAATCAAGGGGAAGCGGGCAGGGCGCTGGCGCGTGCGGCGGCGCGGAACCCGGCTTCGGCGAAATGGATCAGTTCGTGGGCGGCATGGGCACGATGCGCCGCTTCGGTGACACCGGCGGGACGCTTGATCAACCCGAAGTCGGCCATGGCATAGGTGAGCGAGCCGGCCAGGAAATCCAGGCGCCAGTACAGCTCTTCCTTGCTCAGGTCGGGTGCGCATTCGGCAATCGCCTTGCCGAACGCACGCAGCACGTGACCGTAGTGGTCGGACAGGAACTTGCGCAGGTTGTCGTTCTTCTCGGCGTAGGCGCGGGCGATCACGCGCACGAAGGCGCCGCCGTTCTGGCGGTCCTGGGCCAGCGCCAGTGCCGGCTCGACGAAGGCGGCCAGCACCGGGCGCAGCTGCCCGGGGTGTTCGCTGCGGGCGCGCTCGAGCTGCGCCAGGCGCGCGCCGGTCATCTCGTCCATGCGGCGGCGGAACACCTCGTTGACCAGGTTTTCCTTGGAGCCGAAGTGGTAGTTGACCGCAGCGATGTTGACGTCGGCCTGGCTGGTCACCTGGCGCAGCGAAGTGCCGGCGAAGCCGTGCTGTGCGAACAGCTCCTCGGCCGCGCCGAGGATCCGGTCCTTGGTCGAGAAGTGGGCGGGTTTGGCCATCGGCGGGCGGACCTTAATCAAACGATTGTTTGATACTAGGACCAGACGGTAGCGTATGGCATTTTGCAGTGCAGCAAAATTGCCCGCAGCGGTCAGAATCCACTCAGGTGGGTGAATGGGCGCAAAGGGTAGTGCCGGCCGCTGGCCGGCAACCGCGGGCAGCCCATGGGGCGCCAGCCTGCCGGCCAGCGGCCGGCACTACCACGCTGCCGCTTTATCTTTTACAATTCGCCTACGTTTATCAGGCTAAGCCCGCGTCCCGACGCGGGTTTTTTTCATGTTACCCTTCGGGCCATCAGCGGCCCGATTCCATTGGAGACATCCCATGGCGCTGGAGCGCACCCTTTCGATCATCAAGCCGGACGCCGTTGCCAAGAACGTCATCGGCGAAATCTACGCCCGCTTCGAGAAGGCCGGCCTGAAGGTCGTGGCCGCCAAGTACAAGCAGCTGTCGCGCCGTGAAGCCGAAGGCTTCTACGCCGTGCACCGCGAGCGTCCGTTCTTCAACGCGCTGGTCGAGTTCATGATCTCCGGCCCGGTGATGATCCAGGCCCTGGAAGGCGAGAACGCCGTCCTGGCCCACCGCGACCTGCTGGGCGCCACCAACCCGAAGGAAGCCGCTGCGGGCACCATCCGCGCCGACTTCGCCGAATCCATCGATGCCAACGCCGCCCACGGCTCGGACTCGGTCGAGAATGCCGCGATTGAAATCGCGTACTTCTTCGCCGCCACCGAAGTCGTCTCGCGCTGAGAGTAATGCCGTGAACGAGGTCGTACAGTCCCCCGCCATCCAGCCGCTGCCGAAGTCGGCACCCACGGCTGGCAAGCAGAACCTGCTCGACCTCGATCGCGCGGGCCTGGAGAAGTTTTTCGTCGAGGTTCTTGGCGAAAAGAAGTTCCGTGCCCATCAGGTGATGAAGTGGATCCACCATCGCTACGTCACCGACTTCGATGAAATGACCGACCTCGGCAAGGTCCTGCGCGCCAAGCTGCAGGCCCATGCCGAGGTGCTGGTTCCCAACATCGTGTTCGACAAGCCCTCCGCCGACGGCACCCACAAGTGGCTGCTGGCGATGGGCGTGGATGGCAAGAACGCCATCGAGACCGTGTACATCCCGGACAAGACCCGCGGCACGCTGTGCGTGTCCTCGCAGGTCGGTTGCGGCCTGAACTGCACGTTCTGCTCCACCGCCACCCAGGGCTTCAACCGCAACCTGACCACCGCCGAGATCATCGGCCAGGTGTGGGTTGCCGCACGCCACCTGGGCAACGTGCCGCACCAGATGCGCCGCCTCACCAACGTGGTGATGATGGGCATGGGCGAGCCGCTGATGAATTTCGACAACGTCGTGCGCGCCATGAGCGTGATGCGCGACGATCTGGGCTACGGCCTGGCCAACAAGCGCGTGACCCTGTCGACCTCCGGCCTGGTGCCGCAGATCGACCGCCTGTCCGCTGAAAGCGACGTGTCGCTGGCGGTGTCGCTGCATGCGCCCAACGATGCGCTGCGCGAGACCCTGGTGCCGCTCAACAAGAAGTACCCGATCGCCGAGCTGATGGCCTCGTGCGCACGCTACCTGCGCGCCAACAAGCGCCGCGAATCGGTCACCTTCGAATACACCCTGATGAAGGGCATCAACGACAAGCCCGAGCATGCCCGCGAGTTGGCCCGCCTGATGCGCCAGTTCGACAACGCGGTGCAGGCCAAGGATTCGGGCAAGGTCAACCTGATCCCGTTCAATCCTTTCCCGGGTACTCGCTACGAGCGTTCGGAAGAAGCGCACATCCGTGCCTTCCAGAAGATCCTGCTGGACAGCAATGTGCTGACCATGGTCCGCCGCACCCGTGGCGACGACATCGACGCCGCCTGTGGCCAGCTCAAGGGCCAGGTGATGGACCGCACCCGCCGCCAGGCGGAGTTCAACAAGTCGCTGCAGGCGGGGAAGGGGAGCGATGCCGCGGCCTGACCGCCTCTGGCTGGTCCTGTTCGCAGGCGTGCTGGCCATTTCGGTCGGCGGCTGCAAATCCCACTCCAAGGCCAAGGTGGGCCCCAGCATGGCGCCGGTGTACTCGGTCCGTGATCCGGACAGCGTACGCCGCCAGGTGCGCTGGCAGGATCTGCTGGCCCTGGCAGCCCGTGACATGCAGGTTGGCAACCTCGACGCCGCCGAGCGCAAGGTCCGCGAGGCGCAGAAGCTGGCCCCGGATGCGCCGGACGGCCTGGTGCTGCTGGCCGGCATCGACGAACGCCGCGGGCGTATCCAGCAGGCCGGCGAGAACTTCCGCAGGGCTGCCGAGCTGGCGCCGCAGCGCGGCGACATCCTCAACAACTACGGTGCCTGGCTGTGCCAGCAAGGCCGACCGGCCGAATCGCTGATCTGGTTCGACCGTGCGCTGCAGGCGCCGGGCTATGCCACGCCGGCCGAAGCACAGGCCAATGCCGGCGGCTGTGCGCTGGACGCGGGCCAGTTCGAGCGTGCCGAGCGCGACCTGCGCGCGGCACTGGCGACACTGCCCGGCAACCCCGTTGCGCTGGAGGCGATGGCCCAGCTGAGCTACCGCCAGGGCCGCTACATGGAGGCCCGGGCCTTCGCCGAACGTAGGATTGCGGCTGCACCCGCAACGCGTTCCGTGTTACAACTTGCGTCTCAAATCGAAGCGCGGCTGGGCGATCGGGCGGCATCTGATCGTTATCTTCAGCGGATTCGACAGGAATTTCCGCAGGAAGCGGGCTCCTAACTCCAGGGTTGATGCATTGTGATTGATGACCAGACTGTGAGCGCTCTCGAGACTGCGGCCGGCTGCGGCACCCGCCTGCGCCAGGCCCGCGAGGCGGCCGGACTGACCCTCGAAGATGTCGGCTCGCGCCTGCGCATGCCGGTCCAGGTGGTCAGGTCGCTGGAAGAAGAACAATGGCAGAAGCTCGGCGCGCCGGTGTTCGTGCGCGGCCAGCTGCGCAGCTATGCGCGCCTGCTCAACGTGGACGTGGGGCAGCTGCTGGAGCAGGCCCAGGTCGGGCCGGTGGTTCCGCCCACCCTGGTCAGCCATACCCATACCCCGCGCGCGCGCCGTATTGCCGAGAACCTCGGTCGGCGCATGCTCTATGTCGGCATCACCGCGGTGCTGGCCGTGCCGGTGTGGTTCGCCACCCGTGGTCACTTCGATGGCAGCGCCACCCCGTCGCCAAGCACCGCCTCGCTGGACGCGATCCCGGCTGCGGTGCCGGTGACCCCGTCCGCCGCAGGCGTGGAGCCGGCAGCGCCGGCTGACGTGGCCAGCGCTCCGGCCAGCAAGCCGGCCGCGACCCCGTACGTGGCCTCGCTGGCCCCGGTGCCGCGTTCGGCGCCCGCGCCGGCCGCGGTCGGCAACACGCTGGAGATGCAGTTCAGCGGCGACAGCTGGGTCGACATCGGCGGCCCGGATGGTGCCACCGTCGAGAAGGCGCTGATCAAGTCCGGCGAAAGCCGCAGCTTCACCCCGGGCCAGGTAACCCGGGTGACCCTGGGCAACGCCTCGGCGGTCCAGGTTCAGCAGAACGGCGCTATCGTCGATCTGACCCCCTACCAGCGAGCCAACGTGGCACGCTTTCAGGTATCCTCTGAAGGCTCCGTAGTCCCGGTTTCGCACTGAGGCGCGGTTTCACCACCTTCGATTAAACCCAATGGTCCCTCCCGACGGGCGGGGCGAGAGTACGCATGGCGATCGACGATCTGCTCGACGAGCACGAACAAAGTGAACGCGTCCGCAGCTGGCTGCGGAAGAATGGCGCCAGCATCCTCGGTGGCGTAGCCATCGCGATCGGTGCCATTGCCGGCTGGCAGTGGTACCAGAAGGATCAGGGCGGCAAGCTGGCCTCGGCCAATGTCGAGTACCAGAAGGCGCTGGTCGGCCTGCAGCAGAACAAGCTCGACGATGCCGCCAAGGCAGTGAAGGCGCTCGAAGCCGGCCCGTCCAGCATCTACGGCGACCTCGCGGCGCTGCAGCTGGCCAAGGCCCAGGTCGACGCCGGCAAGAATGAAGAAGCGCTGGCCACCCTGCGCGCCGTGAAGGTCGAAGGTGACCTGCAGCGCGTGGTCGACCAGCGTGTGGCCCGCCTGCTGGTGGCCACCGGCAAGAGCGACGAAGCCATCAAGCTGCTGGGCAGCGCCACCGACAGCAGCAGCCTGGAAATCCATGGCGATGCGCTGCTGGCGCAGGGCAAGCGTGATGATGCCCGTGCACAGTACGAGAAGGCGCTGAAGTCGCTGGACGTGGCAGCGCCGCAGCGGCGCCTGCTGGAAACCAAGGTTATGGATGCCGGCGGCACGGTCGCCGCCCCTGCGGAGTCGGTTTGATGAGTCAGAAGGTCATGATCACCCGCGTCGCCACCGTGCTCCTGATGGGCATGGCCCTGACCGGCTGCAGCACCATGAAGGGCTGGTTCGCCGGCAAGGACGCGGCGGCGAAGAAGGCCCAGGAGCCGGCTGAGCTGGTCAAGTTCGAGCCGAGCGTGAAGGTCAACAAGATCTGGTCGGTCAACCTCGGCAAGGGTGAGCGCCGCATCGGCGTGCGCCAGGGCCCGGCCGTGGCCAACGGCCATGTGTTCGCTGCGGCGATCACCGGTGGCGTGCACGCCATCGACCTGCAGACCGGCAAGAAGGTCTGGACCTGGGAGCCGCAGAAGGAAAAGAAGAAGCCGAAGCTGCGCCTGTCCGGCGGCCCGGGTGTCGGTGAGAACCTGGTCGTGATCGGCACGCTGGATGGCCAGGTCATTGCCCTGGACATCAACGATGGCAGCGAGAAGTGGCGCGCCCGTGTCCCGGGTGAAGTGATTGCCGCACCGGCCGTGGCCCAGGGCCTGGTCTTCGTGCGCAGCAACGATGGCCGCGTCACCGGTTTCGATGCTGGCAACGGCACCCAGAAGTGGTTCAACCCGAGCGAACTGCCGGCGCTGACCGTGCGCGGCAACGCCCCGGTGGTCACCGGCCCGGGCGTGCTGTTCATCGGCAAGGACGAAGGCGCGGTTGCCGCGCTCGCCATGCAGGATGGGCGTACCCTGTGGGAGCAGAACCTCGGCAACGGCGAAGGCCGTACCGAGCTGGAGCGCATGGCCGACGTCGATGGTGCCCCGGTGCTGGAGGGCAACACCCTCTTCGTGAGCAGCTTCAAGAACCAGACCATGGCCATTGAAGGCCCGACCGGTCGCCCGCTGTGGGCGCGCGACCATGGCGGTGCAGGTGGCGTGGCGGTGTCGTCGGGCAATGTGTTCGTTACCGACAACAAGGGTGGCGTGTTCGGCCTGGACAAGGCGACCGGCGCTGCCATGTGGTCGCAGACCGAGCTGGCGCGTCGTTCGCTGACCGGCCCGGCTCTGCAGGGTGATTACGTGGTCGTCGGTGACTACAAGGGATACGTGCACTGGCTGAAGACCTCCGATGGTGCGATGGCGGCACGGGCGAAGAGCGGCGGCGACGCCCTGTTGGCCCAGCCAGTCGTCGTAGACGGGGTGCTGCTGGTGCAGAACGTTGATGGCAAGCTGACCGCCTTCCGGTTGGCAAATTAAAAATTGGAGTAATCGCGATGCTGCCTTTGGTCGCCCTGGTTGGACGGCCGAATGTCGGCAAGTCGACTATTTTCAATGCGCTTACGCGCACCCGTGACGCGCTGGTCCATGACCAGCCCGGCGTCACCCGCGACCGCAACTACGGTGTCTGCCGTCTGGACGAGGACAATCATTTCCTCGTCGTCGACACCGGCGGTATCGCGGAAGAGGAAGAGGGACTGGCAGGGGCTACCACCCGCCAGGCCCGCGCCGCTGCGGCGGAAGCCGACCTGATCCTGTTCGTGGTCGACGCCCGTGAGGGAACGTCGGCGATGGACGACGAGATCCTGGCCTGGCTGCGCAAGCTGTCGCGCCCGACGCTGCTGCTGATCAACAAGATCGACGGCACCGACGAGGACACCGTGCGTTCGGAATTCGCCCGTTACGGCTTCGGCGAGATGCTGACCGTGTCGGCCGCGCATCGCCAGGGTCTGGACGACCTGCTGGACGAAGTGATCCAGCGCCTGCCCGAAGAAGGCAGCGGCGAAGAGCTGGACAACGATCCGAACCGCATCCGCATCGCCTTCGTCGGCCGCCCGAACGTGGGCAAGTCGACGCTGGTCAACCGCATCCTCGGCGAGGAGCGCATGATCGCCTCCGACGTGCCGGGCACCACCCGCGACTCGATCGCAGTGGACCTGGAGCGTGACGGCCGCGAATACCGCCTGATCGATACTGCCGGCCTGCGCCGTCGTTCGCGCGTGGACGAGGTCGTCGAGAAGTTCTCGGTGGTCAAGACCATGCAGTCGATCGAGCAGTGCCAGGTGGCCGTGCTGATGCTCGACGCCACCGAAGGCGTGACCGACCAGGACGCCACCGTGCTCGGTGCCGTGCTCGACGCCGGCCGCGCGCTGGTCATTGCCATCAACAAGTGGGATGGCCTGACCGAGTACCAGCGCGAGCAGGCTGAAACCATGCTGTCGCTGAAGCTGGGCTTCGTGCCGTGGGCCGAGTCGGTGCGCATCTCGGCCAAGCATGGCTCGGGCCTGCGCGAGCTGTTCCGTGCAGTGCATCGCGCGCACGAATCGGCGAACAAGACCTTCACCACCAGCGAAGTGAACAAGGCGCTGGAAGTGGCGTACGAGACCAACCCGCCGCCGACCATCCGCGGCCACGTCTCCAAGCTGCGTTACGTGCATCCGGCTGGGGCAAATCCGCCGACCTTCATCGTGCACGGCACGCGCCTGAAGGAACTGCAGGAATCGTACAAGCGCTACCTGGAGAACTTCTTCCGCAAGCGCTTCAAGCTGATCGGCACGCCGGTGAGCTTCATCTTCCGCGAGGGCACCAACCCGTACGAGGGCAAGAAGAATGTCCTCACCGAGCGGCAGGTCAAGGCCAAGCGGCGCTTGATGAAGCACGTCAAGGGCAAGTGATGCAGAGAAAGGCGGCCGCAGGGCCGCCTTTTTCGTTTGTGGTAGTGCCGGCCGCTGGCCGGCAATCCCCCGTGTTCGCAGATACCGGTCGAGGCGGTCCGGCGCCACGTGCCCGACAATGCGGCCTCGAGCATCGAAGAGCTTTCCCCCGCGTGAGCGCCTGGCCTACGGCGCCGTGCTGATTGATGTGCGCTAGGCGGTCGCTGGGGGACCTACCTCGATGTGGAACTCGACGAGGGGACCTTTCAGCGACGGGATTCGACTTATGCAATTCCTTCTATCATCTGCCTGGCTGAGGCCAGCAGGAATTCATCCTGATAGTGACCGGCGGCAACAGAGAGTCCAACCGGGCAATTGTCGATAGTCAGCAACGGCATGGAAATCTCTGGCAGCCGCGCGACACCGGAAAAGGCGGTGATCGCCATTGTCCTATCGTAGAAGTCCAGCACGGCCTCCAGCGTCGTCAGCGATCCCTTGAGGGGGGCAATGACCGGCGTCGTGGGGAAGCAGATGACGGTTCCGGGCATGAGGAAAGCATTGATCCTCTCGAAGAACCATTCGCAGCGGGTGATGCTGTCGAGTGCGGTAAGCCGGTCGAACGATTGCACATTTCCATACGCCATGGAGAAGGCAAAGCCAAGCTCGGGCTTGTGTGTTTCGATCCAGTTGCCGACCGTGCTCTGGAATTCGGCCGTCTGCAGATTCCGCAGCGCCTTCACATTGCAATCGACTAGCGGAACGTCCGCGCCGACGATCTGCGAGAAGCGGACTGTCTCCGGCACGATGCCGGTGCGGGTGGCGATCGCCTGCAAGGCGGCATCCGCCTGGTTTCTCACTGCTTCGTCAGCAATGTCCAGCGCATCGGCGAGGACCAGGATACGTCGCAGCGGCGCCGGCTGGCTTGAGCTGCTGCGCAGCAAAACCCGTGTCGCTGCATCAAGCAGGTTCAATGATGCGGCAACGACGCCCACCGTGCTGACGCTCGGCATGAAGGGCAGCACGCCGGCTTCGGAAATCCGATGCAGGGATGGGCGCATGCCCCAGATGCCGCACAGGCTCGCAGGAACACGGATTGAGCCGCCCGAATCGGTGCCGATGGAGAAATCGGCCACGCCATTGGCGACCGACGCTGCCGATCCACTTGAAGAGCCGCCGGGAATGCGATCTGGAGCCCTGGCATTCACCGGCGTGCCGAAGAATTGGCTTTCGCCGTCGAGGCTATACGTGAATTCGTCCGCGACGACCTTACCCACGCAGCGCGCGCCCGCAGCCAATACCTGATCGACGCAAAGCGCATTGAGCTTCGGCGCAGGATGCCTGGCCCGCCAAGCGGGGCTGCCATAGGAGGTCTTATGACCCGCCAGATCGATATTGTCCTTCACCGTGAAGGTTGTTCCCTCCAAAGGCCCTGCTCCAAGCGGTGCTATGTCGGTCCTTTCGACGATCGAGCCGGACGGATCATCAGGGTAACTACTGTGCATGCTCATCTCGTGGTCGGTTCCGAAGCGTTGTGGCGATTGTCCGTGCGAACATCGGCCTAATAGTATGAAACCCGAACGCTGCTGTTGCGGGCGCGCTGGGCGTGCCAGCCAGGCATGGGTTTGGTTCTCGATGTCTCGATCATGGCGGACTGCTGCGACGAGCGCGGCAATGCGGCAACGCGCATGGCATGCCCCGGCCGCGCCGCGATGTTGAAGCCGGTTGCACCTGGCTTGTGGCGGGGATCGATTCCGGCATCTGCACCTGCCCCGTGATGCTTGCCCAGACCAGGGTCGTACCCAGTGCACCTGCCAGGTACGCCACCGACACCGCCCCGATCAGCAGGCCCGCGGCATGCTCCAGCCATGGAAGCAATCGGCAACACCCCTGTGCCCTGCGCGGATGGCTGCCGAGCCACGCCATCAGCAGGCCGAGCGACAGTGCGACGCCACTCGGGCCGGCCACGTAAGCGGCCTGGGTGCCCGTGTCGGCAACGAGGCCGGTAAGCAGGGCAGCCAACGCGAACTGCAGCATCCAGTTGCTGGTGCTGGCGAGCGCCAACAGGCATCCAGCCTCGGCGTGCGGCCAACGGGAGCGGGCCCTCAGGCCCCAGGGCATCTGCAGGGAAAGCGGAGAGAGGGTGGTCAGCCCGGCATCGCGCAGGCACATGCCCGCCAGGCGCAGCAGCAGGAGGCAGCCCGTGCACTGCATCGCCAGCGTCCACAGGCCGCGGTTTCCCAGCATGGCCGCTGCAACGAAGGCCGTGGCGCAGATGATGCCCGTACCGGTGGCGATACCGAACGACGCGGCCATGGCGGCGTGCCCGCCCGCGCCCATTGCGGTGCGCAGGATCTTCGCGTGATTGGAAGCAGGCAGGAGCATGGCGAAGCCGTACAGCACCGCGACGATGAAGAACTGCTGCACGTAAACCTGCCACCGACCTACAGAAAGTGCCGAGTGTGGGTTGGTGCGGACGCGCCGTATTGAACGCTATTGCGACAGGCGCGAATCGCCGGCATCAGCCCACCCACAGCGACACGACGATCCATAGCGCCAGCGCAATCATCAGGAGCCCTGCGGCCCGTTCCAGCCAGGGCAGGGCGCGTGCGAACCGACGCAGCACCCACGGGTGGCCGACCAGCGCGGCTACCAGCAGATCCCATAGCAGGACGATGCCGAACATCCACGCGCCATAGAAGAACTTCGTTGCGGCGCTGGCCTGCGGGCCGTTGAGCATTGCCGCCAACGTTGCGTAGAACAGCGCATTCTTCGGGTTCAGCAGCGCAGACAGGGCGCCCAGCCCTGCCGCCTTCCACCATCCGTGGGCACCGTCCGCTCGCGATCCGGCGGCAGCGTCAGATGCCTGCAGCGTCGTCGAACCCGCATGGCGCAGGAACAGCGTGCCGAGGTACAGCAGGAACCCGCAGCCCGCCAACTGCACCGCAATGAACCCTGCGCTATCTGCGCGCAGCATGGCCATTCCAGTGAAGGCGGCCACGATGAAGACGCCATTTCCGAGGGCGATGCCTGCGCAGGCGCCACTGGCGGTGCGCCAGCCAGAGGTGATCGCAGTGCGCGCAACAAGGAAGAAGTCGGGACCGGGTGAGAGCAGGGCGAGAAAATGTACGGTGGCGATGATCAGGAACTGTTCCATCGGGTCCGGCGGCGGCTGGCGGGGGCGCCAGTCTGGGGATGTGCCGCGCGGTGGTATTGAACGTTATTGCAGGCTCAGCGCCGGTACTGGCCTGGGGTCGCACCGGCGTGGGCCTTGAAGACCCGCTGGAAATGACTCTGGTCGGCGAAACCCAGCGCATGCGCGACCGCGGCCAGCGCTTGCCCTTCGCACAACCGTCGGCGCGCCTCCTGGATGCGCTGGTCGATCTGCCAGGCGTGTGGGGTCAGGCCCGTGGCACGCCGGAAGGCGCGGATCAGCTGGTAGCGGCTCATGCCTGCCAGTGGTGCGAGCTCCTGCAGGGCCGGGGTGTGTTCGAGCCGCTGGCGCAGAAGGTCCATCACCGGCTGCAGCCGCTGCTGTAGTGCGGCATCTTCAGGCGGGCCGGCGACGGCTACACCATCGTGTTCATCCAGATCGCCGACGAACGCGATCAGCGCCGCTTCCTTGACGCAGACCGGATCGTTGGAGAACAGCGTCTCGTTGAGCTGGCAGTACTGCTGGTAGCGCAGGCGATGGCTGGAAATCCGGATCGGTTCCTGCTGCCAGTCGGGTTCGGGCAGGTCGTCATACTCGGCGCGGACCTCGGCCATCCAGCGCGCGTCCAGATGCAGCATCTGGTAGCTCCAGACCTGGCCGGGCAGGGGGTTGCAGGCGTGCACGCGGCCTGCGGGTACGCCGACCAGGCTGCCAGGCTGCAGCAGGCGCGGTCCTTCCACAGCACCGGTGAACAGGCTGCTGCCGGCGTCCACGGCGCCGATCGAGAAGGTGTCATGGCTGTGCGGGCGATGGCAGGCGCGGCTGTCGCACGCCCGTCGGCTTTCGACGAAGGGCATGCGCGGGTCACGCCAGAATTCGGTGGCAGAGCGCATGCAGCGGTTCCGGGATGCAGGGGCAACGCCCGCATGGTGCCATGTTCGGGGCAGGGCGCGCCGAGGGTGTCTGCGCGATAATGCGGCCATGAGCATCCAAGAGCTTTCCCCCGCGCAGGTACGCGAGCGCCTGGCCCATGGCGCGGTGCTGATCGATGTGCGCGAAGCGCACGAACGGGCCGGCGGGATGGCCGAGGGCGCGCGCGGCGTGTCCAAGGGCGAACTGCAGGCCGACCCGGCCGCGCATCTGCCAAAGCACGACCAGGAGATCCTGCTGATCTGCCAGAGCGGCAAGCGCTCGGCCGATGCCGCGCAGTTCCTGCTGGAGGCTGGATACACCAATGTGGCTTCCGTGAGCGGCGGTACCGTGGCCTGGCGCGAGCAGTCGCTGCCGCTGGTGCAGCCGCTGGACAGCGCCGCCGACCGCGATTTCTACGACCGCTATTCGCGCCACCTGCTGCTGCCGCAGGTGGGCGAGGCCGGCCAGCGCCGGCTGCAGCAGTCGCGCGTGCTGGTGCTGGGTGCCGGCGGCCTGGGCGCGCCGGCCGGCTTCTATCTGGCCGCGGCCGGGGTAGGGCACCTGCGCTTCGCCGACCACGACCGGGTGGAGCGCAGTAACCTGCACCGGCAGATCGTGCATACCGAGGCCAGCGTCGGCCAGTTCAAGGTCGATTCCGCGCGCGAGCGGCTGCTGGCGCTGAACCCGTCGATCGAGGTCGAGGCGGTGCCGGAGCGGGTCACCTCCGAGAACGTGGATGCGCTGATCGAGGGCGTGGACGTGGTGCTGGATGGGTCGGACAACTTCCCGCTGCGCTACCTGCTCAACGACGCCTGCATCAAGCACGCCAAGCCGCTGGTGTATGCCGCCATCGAGCGCTTCGACGGTCAGGTAAGCGTGTTTGACGCCGGCCGCCAGCGTGGCGTGGCGCCGTGCTACCGCTGCCTGTTCCCCGAGCCGCCGCCGCCGGAATTCGCGCCGAACTGTTCCGAGGCCGGTGTGCTGGGTGTGCTGCCGGGATTGGCCGGCGTGCTGCAGGCTACCGAGGTGCTGAAGCTGCTGCTGGGCATCGGCGAGCCGCTGGTTGGCCGCCTGCTGCGCTTCGATGCGCTGGGCATGCGCTTCCGTGAGACCGGCATCCGGCCGGACCCGCACTGCCCGGTGTGCGCGCCGGACGTGCCGTTCCCGGGGTACATCGATTACGTCGCGTTTTGCCGGGGCGGGTGAGGCTGGCCGGGGAGTGGATTGGTAGATGCCGACCTTGGTCGGCGCTTTCGTGCCAACCAAGGTTGGCACCCACCGAAGCGGGTGTACGGTTGCTCCCACTTGGGCGGGCGCATGGTTTCGGGATGATGCTGGGGGTCACTCCCTGCATCGTTCCACCTCCAAGACAATCCGGCGCAACATGCGTGCTATTGCCGTCATCGGCATTGCTCTATTGTTGAACCCGATTCTGGATCTTGGGGAACACACCGCATGGCGGTAGAAGCAGCGACCAGTGAGCTGGTCAAGGTCGTGGCCCTGTTGGGCGCGGCGGTGGTGATGGTGCCTTTGTTCCGCCGGGCCGGCCTGGGCTCGGTGCTGGGCTACTTCGCTGCCGGCCTGGCGATCGGACCGTTCGGGCTGGGCTGGTTCTCCGACCCGCAGGCGATCCTGCATACCGCCGAGCTCGGCGTGGTGATGTTCCTGTTCGTGATCGGCCTGGAAATGCGGCCCTCGCACCTGTGGAGCCTGCGCAAGGAAATCTTCGGGCTGGGTACGCTGCAGATCGTCGCCTGTGCGGTGGTGCTGACCAGCATCGCCAAGCTGTTCGGCCTGCCGTGGCAGGTGGCCTTCATCGGCGCCACCGGCTTCGTGCTGACCTCCACCGCGGTGGTGATGCAGCTGCTGGCCGAGCGCGGTGACATCGCGCTGCCGTCGGGGCAGAAGATCGTTTCCATCCTGTTGTTTGAAGACCTGCTGATTGTGCCGCTGCTGGCCCTGGTGGCCTGGATGGGCCCGAGCGCGGGCAGTGCCGACGGCGAGGGTTCGCGTTGGTTGTCGGTGGCGATCGGTGTCGGTGCCATCGTCGGCCTGGTGCTGGTCGGCCGCTTCCTGCTCAACCCGCTGTTCCGCGTGCTCGCCGAGTCGAAGGCGCGCGAGGTGATGACCGCCGCCGCGCTGCTGGTGGTGCTGGGTGCGGCGCTGCTGATGCAGCTGTCCGGCCTGTCGATGGCGATGGGCGCGTTCCTGGCCGGCGTGCTGCTGAGCGAGTCGACCTTCCGCCACCAGATCGAGGCGGACATCGAGCCGTTCCGCGGCATCCTGCTCGGCCTGTTCTTCCTCAGTGTGGGCATGGCGCTGGACCTGAGCGTGGTGGCCGCGCACTGGCAGCTGATCCTCGGCCTGGTGCTGGCGTTGATGGCGGCCAAGGCGCTGTGCATCTACGTGGTGGCGCGCATCATGGGCAGCGACCACGCGCAGGCGCTGGACCGTGGCGTGCTGATGGCGCAGGGCGGCGAGTTCGCCTTCGTACTGTTCTCCGCGGCCGCATCGGCCGGCGTGATCGACCTGGAGATCAATGCCAACTTCACCGCCGTGGTGGTGCTGTCGATGGCGCTGACCCCGCTGGTGGTGCTGGTCTACAAGCGCATCGCGCCGAAGCCGACGGTGAACATGGACGGCGTGGACGAGGCCGACGGCCTGTCCGGCAGCGTGCTGCTGATCGGCTTCGGCCGCTTCGGCCAGGTCGCCAGCCAGTCGCTGCTGGCGCGCGACGTGGACGTGACCATCATCGACAACGACGTGGAGATGATCCAGAGCGCGGCGCGCTTCGGTTTCAAGATCTATTACGGCGATGGCACCCGCCTGGATGTGCTGCATGCTTCCGGCGCCGCCACTGCGCGCGCGATTGCGGTGTGCGTGGACAAGGCCGAAGCGGCTGACCGCATCGTCGAACTGGTGGCGCATGAATTCCCGCAGGCCAAGCTGATGGTGCGTTCGTTCGACCGCGAGCATTCGCTGCGGTTGATCCATGCCGGTGTCGATTTCCAGATCCGCGAGACGTTTGAATCGGCAGTGCTGTTCGGCCAGGCCGCACTGGTGGAGCTGGGGGCGGATGAGGACGACGCGGTGGAGATTGCCGAGCAGATCCGCCGTCGCGATGCCGAGCGTTTCGAGCTGGAGATTGCCGGCGGTGGTTTGAATGCCGGCGCGCGGATGATCTACGGCAACAGCCCGCAGGGCGTACCGACACCGACGCCGTTTACCGCACCGAAGCGGGAGAGCAAGACGCTGAACCCGCAGGATGTGCCGGAAGAGGAAGAATAAAGCCCGGTAGTGCCGGCCGCTGGCCGGCAACCTCAGCGCACCATCCGTCGGTAGTGCCGGCCGCTGGCCGGCAGATGCGGAAACCTTCCGACNGCCGGCCGCTGGCCGGCAACCTCAGCGCACCATCCGTCGGTAGTGCCGGCCGCTGGCCGGCAGATGCGGAAACCTTCCGACATCGTGAGGTTGCCGGCCAGCGGCCGGCACTACCGGAGGTTGGCAATCTGAGTAACCCCGGGGTCAGAGCCCTTTGCCTGTGGCAAAGGGATCCGACCCCATCAGGACCCCATTCCGCGGTGGGCGAGGGGGCCTGAATCGGGGACAATAGCGTCCCCGCCGCCCCACGCCTGCTCCCGATGACCGATTCCGCCCCCCAGCTTCCTGCCCGCATCCTTGATGGCCGCCGTATCGCCGAGGACCTGCTCGACAGCCTGAAGGTGCGCGTCGATGCGCGCGTGGCCGCCGGTGGCAGCCGTCCGGGCCTGGCCGTGGTGCTGGTCGGTGGCGACCCGGCCTCGACCGTGTACGTGCGCAACAAGCGCCGTGCCGCCGAGAAGGTCGGCATCGAAGCGCATGACTACGATCTGCCGGCCGGTACCACCGAAGCCGAGCTGCTCGACCTGATCGACCAGCTCAATGCCGACCCGAAGATCAACGGCATCCTGATCCAGCTGCCACTGCCGGGCATCCCCGACGCGCGCCGGCTGATCCAGCGCATCGACCCGCGCAAGGACGTGGACGGCTTCCACCCGGAAAACGTCGGCCACCTGGCCCTGCGCGAGTTCGGCCTGCGCCCGTGCACCCCGCGCGGCATCACCACGCTGCTGGGCCACACCGACCAGCCGGTGCGCGGCCGCAACGCCACCATCGTGGGCGTGAGCAACCACGTCGGCCGCCCGATGGGCCTGGAACTGCTGATTGCCGGCTGCACCGTGACCAGCTGCCACAAGTTCACCCCCAAGGACGTGCTGGAACAGGCCGTGCGCAACGCCGACATCCTGGTGGTGGCGGTGGGCCGCCCGGGCATCGTGCCGGGCGAATGGGTGAAGCCGGGCGCGGTGGTGATCGACGTGGGCATCAACCGCTTGGATGACGGCCGGTTGGTGGGCGATGTCGGGTTCGAGGCCGCGGCGGAGCGGGCCAGCTGGATCACCCCGGTGCCGGGTGGTGTGGGCCCGATGACCGTGGCCACGTTGATGCAGAACACCCTGGAAGCGGCGGAAGCGCTGAGCTGACGACCAGCTCCTGGTGGGTGCCAACCTTGGTTGGCACACATCCATCGGGGCCATCGGCCCATCTGGGGCACCGGTGCCGGACGAATCGTGCCAACCAAGGTTGGCACCTACCAAAGGCAGTTTCAGGACTGGCCCGAGTGATCCTCTTAAGGTGGGTGCCGACCGTTGGTCGGCACAATGCTGGGGCAGGCCGATGACCCGCTCCTGGTAGGTGCCAACCTTGGTTGGCACATCCATCAGGGCCATTGGCCCATCTGGGGTTCGGGTGCCGGACGGGCCGTGCCAACCAAGGTTGGCACCTACCAAAGGCGGTTCCGTGGCGGTTCCATGTCCATGGCGGTTCCGTGGGTGCCAACCAAGGTTGGCGCCCACCCGGGTCGCCCCCTGAACCAATCACCGCCCGCGCGACACTGCGTCGCATCTACCCCCTGCCACAGGGCGCGAAAAAGGGGTAAAATGTCGCGCTTCCCCACATCTCGGGTATGCCGATGCTGCGCATCCAGGCTGAAGCACTCACTTACGACGACGTCTCGCTCGTCCCCGCCCACTCGACCATCCTGCCCAAGGACGTCAACCTCGAAACGCGGTTGACTCGCGACCTGAAGCTGAAGCTTCCGATCCTGTCTGCAGCCATGGATACCGTCACCGAGGCCCGCCTGGCCATCGCCATGGCCCAGCTCGGCGGCATGGGCATCATCCACAAGAATCTCAGCCTGGAACAGCAGGCCGCGGAAGTGGCCAAGGTCAAGAAGTTCGAGGCCGGTGTCATCCGCGACCCGATCACCGTCGGCCCGGAAACCACCATCCGCGACGTGCTGGCCCTGACCCAGGCGCACAACATTTCCGGCGTGCCGGTGGTGGGCAGCGACGGCCTGCTGGCCGGTATCGTGACCCATCGCGACATGCGCTTCGAGACCGAGCTGGACGATCCGGTCCGCCACATCATGACCAAGAAGGATCGCCTGATCACGGTCAAGGAAGGCGCCGCCAGCGACGAAGTGCTGCAGCTGCTGCACCGCAACCGCATCGAAAAGGTGCTGGTGGTCAATGATTCGTTCGAACTGCGTGGCCTGATCACCGTCAAGGACATCCAGAAGAACACCGACTTCCCGAACGCTGCCAAGGATCTGTCGACCCGCCTGCTGGTCGGCGCTGCCGTCGGCGTGGGTGGCGATACCGATCGCCGCGTGGAAGCGCTGGTCGCCGCCGGCGTGGACGTGATCGTGGTCGATACCGCGCACGGCCACTCGCAGGGCGTGCTGGACCGCGTCAGCTGGGTCAAGAAGAACTTCCCGAACGTGCAGGTCATCGGTGGCAACATCTGCACCGGCGAAGCCGCGCTGGCGCTGCTGGATAGCGGCGCGGACGCAGTGAAGGTCGGCATCGGCCCGGGCTCGATCTGCACCACGCGCGTCGTCGCCGGCGTCGGCGTGCCGCAGGTCACCGCCATTGACCTGGTGGCCGAAGCGCTGCAGGACCGCATCCCGCTGATCGCCGACGGTGGCATCCGCTACTCGGGCGACATCGGCAAGGCGCTGGCCGCCGGTGCCTCGACCATCATGGTCGGTGGCCTGCTGGCCGGTACCGAGGAATCGCCGGGCGAGACCGAGCTGTACCAGGGCCGTTCGTACAAGAGCTACCGCGGCATGGGTTCGCTGGCCGCCATGGAGAAGGGGTCGAAGGACCGCTACTTCCAGGACGCCGCCACCGCCGACAAGCTGGTGCCGGAAGGCATCGAAGGCCGGGTGCCGTATCGCGGCCCGGTGGGCGGCATCATCCACCAGCTTATGGGCGGCCTGCGCGCCACCATGGGCTACGTGGGCTGCGCCACCATCGAAGACATGCGCAGCAAGCCCAAGTTCGTGAAGATCAGCGGCGCCGGCCAGCGTGAGAGCCACGTCCACGACGTGACCATCACCAAAGAGCCGCCGAACTACCGCGCCTGATGCGCTTGCGAACTGCTCTTGCGATTACGGGCAGCCTGCTGATGGCAGGCTGTTCGTTGTCCGAACCGCCGCCGCGCTCCGGGTCTCCGGGCGCGGCGGTTTCGCAATTGCAGGACGTACGGGCGTGCCAGAACGCGTTCTCGCTGCCGAAGGGCTGGCAGATGCAGGCCGCCGGCGAGCAGCGCTGGCTGCTGAAAGGCACCGGCGAGCGCCCGCTGCAGGTCACGCTGCAATGCATTACCGAGCTGCTGCACGGGCCGGATGATCCGGTGCTGACGCCGGTGTTGGGCGCGCTGGAGCCCGCACGGATGAGCGTGCGCTGGGCGTCCTGGGGCGCTGCGGATTCGGGCGTCTCGATGGCGGCGCTGCAACGGCGCATCGTGCCCGGCACCGAAGTGCAGGAAATCGCCGAGCTGCCGCGCGCTGACCGCTCCAACCCCAACGCACCCCACGGCCTGCTGATGCTGCGCTGGGACGAGGAAGACACCTCACATATTCAACAACGCGAGGCGTTCATCGCCACGCTGACGCAGAGCCTTGAAGCGCCGGGCGCTGCGAAAAACACCACTGGAACGGCACCATGACCAACATCCATAACGACAAGATCCTCATCCTCGATTTCGGCGCGCAGTACACGCAGCTGATCGCCCGCCGCATCCGCGAGCTGGGCGTCTACTGCGAAATCTGGGCGTGGGACCACAACCCGGCCGAGATCGCCGCGTTCGGCGCCAAGGGCATCATCCTGTCCGGTGGCCCGGAATCGACCACGCTGCCGGGTGCCCCGGCCGCGCCGCAGGAAGTGTTCGACAGCGGCCTGCCGATCTTCGGCATCTGCTACGGCATGCAGACCCTGGCCGCGCAGCTGGGCGGTGCCACCGAAGCGGCGGACCAGCGCGAATTCGGCCACGCCGAAGTGAACGTGATCAACCCGGATGCACTGTTCAAGGGCCTGAGCGACCACGGCGGCGAGCCGAAGTTGAATGTCTGGATGAGCCACGGCGACCACGTCTCCGTTGCACCGCCGGGCTTCACCATCACCGCCACCACCGACCGCATTCCGGTGGCCGCCATGGCCAACGAAGAAAAGCGCTGGTACGGCGTGCAGTTCCACCCGGAAGTGACCCACACCCTGCAGGGCCAGGCGCTGCTGCGCCGCTTCGTGGTGGACGTGTGCGGCTGCCAGACCCTGTGGACCGCCGCCAACATCATCGACGACCAGATCGCCCGCGTGCGCGAGCAGGTGGGCGATGACGAAGTGATCCTGGGCCTGTCCGGCGGCGTCGATTCGTCGGTGGTGGCCGCACTGCTGCACAAGGCCATCGGCGAGAAGCTGACCTGCGTGTTCGTGGATACCGGCCTGCTGCGCTGGCAGGAAGGCGACCAGGTGATGGCGATGTTCGCCGAGCACATGGGCGTGAAGGTCGTTCGCGTGAACGCCGCCGACCGTTACTTCGCCGCGCTGGAAGGTGTGAGCGACCCGGAAGCCAAGCGCAAGATCATCGGCAACCTGTTCGTTGAGATCTTCGATGAAGAGTCGAACAAGCTGAAGAACGCCAAGTGGCTGGCGCAGGGCACCATCTACCCGGACGTGATCGAGTCGGCCGGCAGCAAGACCGGCAAGGCGCATGTGATCAAGAGCCACCACAACGTGGGCGGCCTGCCGGAGCACATGAAGCTGGGCCTGGTGGAGCCGCTGCGCGAGCTGTTCAAGGACGAAGTGCGCCGCCTGGGCGTTGAGCTGGGCCTGCCGCGCACCATGGTCTATCGCCATCCGTTCCCGGGCCCGGGCCTGGGCGTGCGTATCCTGGGCGAAGTGAAGCGCGAGTACGCCGAGCTGCTGGCCAAGGCCGATGCCATCTTCATTGATGAGCTGCGCAAGGCAGACCTGTACGACAAGACCAGCCAGGCGTTTGCCGTGTTCCTGCCGGTGAAGTCGGTGGGCGTGGTGGGCGATGCGCGTGCTTATGAGTGGGTGATTGCGCTGCGCGCGGTGGAGACGATTGATTTCATGACCGCGCACTGGGCGCATCTGCCGTATGAGTTCCTGGGTACGGTGAGTAACCGGATCATCAATGAGTTGCGGGGGGTGTCGAGGGTTGTGTATGACATCTCAGGCAAGCCGCCGGCGACCATTGAGTGGGAATGAGTTGAAAGAACGAGGGCGCCGAGAGGCGCCCTTGTTGTTTGAGGGAGGGCCCTCGCAGACATTGGCCCTGGGTTGCGGTCTGGCTGCGGTAGTGCCGGCCGCTGGCCGGCGGTCGATGTATGGGGTGGCGCGCGAAAAGAGGTGAGGGCGGCGGGGGGGCTTCCTACTCCTGCCGGCCGGCCTTGAGTGTAGACTTTCCCTTTAGCATTTGATTCAAGGTGTTGTTGCGTGAACACGGAAAATCACTCCCAGACGGCCGCATTTCTCTGGTCGATTGCCGATCTTTTGCGTGGTGACTTCAAGCAGTCCCAGTACGGTCGAGTCATTCTGCCGTTTACTCTTCTTCGCCGAATGGAGTGTGTGCTCGCACCGACCAAGGACAAGGTGATCAAACAAGCTTCGGCTCAGCAAGGTCGGCCAGATCAAGTGCGAGAGATGCTACTGCTGCGCGCTTCAGGCCAGCAGTTCTTTAATGCGTCATCGCTCAACCTCAGCACTCTATCTGATACGCAGACCGCGGCCGATCTGATGAGCTATGTGCAAGCCTTCAGCAAGGATGCACGTGAGATCTTCGAGCACTTCCACTTTGAAGATTTCGTTCAGCAGCTGGAAACTGCCAACCTGCTCTATCAAGTGGTACAGCGTTTCGCAGCTACGGATCTGAGCCCGGAGCGCATCAGCAACTTCGGCATGGGCATCATCTTCGAAGAGCTGATCCGCAAGTTTGCAGAGAGCTCCAACGAAACCGCCGGTGAGCACTTCACGCCGCGCGATATCGTGCACCTCACTACCTCCTTGGTGATCACCAATCAGGACCACAAGCTCGCGCCCAACAGCATCGTCACCATCTACGACCCAACCGCTGGCACCGGCGGTTTTCTGTCTGAGGGTGATGAGTACATCCAGTCCATCAGCGAAAAGGTCAGTGTGTCGCTGCACGGCCAAGAGCTAAACCCCGAGTCTTACGCCATCTGCAAGGCGGACATGCTGATCAAGGGCCAGGACGTGGCCAGTATCAAGCTCGGCAATACCCTGTCCAACGATCAACTGGCCGGCAAGCACTTCGACTTCATGCTCAGCAATCCGCCATTTGGCGTGGAATGGAAGAAGGTGCAAAAGCAGATCACCGACGAGCACAGCCACAAAGGCTTCGACGGCCGCTTTGGACCCGGCCTGCCACGCGTATCCGATGGCTCGCTGCTTTTCCTCCTGCACCTGGTCAGCAAGATGCGTGACCCGCGCGACGGTGGCTCGCGCATCGGCATCATCCTCAACGGCTCGCCATTGTTTACCGGCGGCGCGGGCTCGGGGGAGTCGGAAATTCGCCGCTACCTGCTGCAGAACGACCTGGTAGAGGCCATCGTCGCGTTGCCGACCGACATGTTCTACAACACCGGCATCGCCACCTATGTGTGGATACTCAGTAACCACAAGGCCGCTGTGCGTCAGGGCAAGGTGCAGCTGATCGACGGCAGCCAGCACTTCGCCAAAATGCGCAAGTCGCTGGGCAGCAAGCGCCAGTACATTACCGAAGATCAGATCAGCGATCTGGTGCGCCTATATGGTAGCTTCGAGCAGACCGCCAATAGCAAAATCTTCCCGATCGAGGCCTTCGGCTACCGGCGCATCACCGTCGAACGCCCGTTGCGTCTAAACTTCCAGACCAGTGCTGAGCGCGTCGCTAAAGTGCTGGAAGAAAAAGCCCTACAGAAGCTCGACAGCGCCGCTCAGCAGCTCCTGATGGCGGCCCTGCAAACAATGGATGCCAGCCGGCTGCACCGCAACCGCGAGCAGTTCAGCAAGCTGCTGAAAAAAGCCCTCACCGCCCACAGCGTCAGCCTCAGCACGCCGGAGCTAAAAGCTTTGATGAGCGCCTTGAGCGAGCGCGACCCCGAAGCGGACATCTGCATGACCAAGGGCCAGTCGGAAGCCGACGCCGGCCTACGCGATAACGAGAATGTGCCGCTGGGCGAATCGGTGTATGAGTACTTTGCGCGCGAAGTCATTCCCGATGTGCCGGATGCCTGGATCGACGAAAGCAAGACCGATGCGCTGGATGGTGAAGTCGGTATTGTCGGCTTCGAGATTCCCTTTAACCGCCACTTCTACGTGTTCCAGCCGCCGCGCCCATTGGTCGAGATCGACCGCGACCTAAAAGCCTGCACCGACCGCATCAAGCAGATGATCGAGAGGTTGTCGGCATGACGTTCCCAGCGTATCCGGCGTACAAGGATTCCGGGGTTGAGTGGCTGGGTGAAGTGCCGGAGCATTGGGCTGTGAATCGACTCAAACGGGCTATTGAACGAATCGAGTCTGGAACAAGTGTCAACGCGGCGGATCTTCCAGCTGAGCCTGGCTCCGTGGGTGTTCTGAAAACCAGTTGTGTTTACACCGGGAAATTCAACTGGGCCGAAAATAAGACGGTGGATGACGAAGACCTTGGCAGAGTCAGCTGTCCGCTTCGTAAAGACACGCTTATTGTTAGTCGGATGAACACTCCCGATTTGGTGGGGGCCACGGGTCTGGTTACCGAGGCTCCCAATGGGATTTTTCTCCCAGACCGACTCTGGCAAGTTTACGTCTTGGCGAACCACTCTCCAGGTTTCATTTTTTACTTCACCAAGTCTCGGGAATATCGGGAGCAGGTAAAGATGGCCTGTTCCGGAACAAGCGCAAGCATGCAGAATCTTGGTCAAGATGATTTTAGGGGTTTGATCTTCGCAGGGCCGCCAAAGATTGAGCAAATCCAAATTGCGCGCTTCCTCGACCATGAAGTTGCTCACATCGACGCGCTAATCGAAGAGCAGCAGCGCCTGATCGAACTGCTTAAGGAAAAGCGCCAGGCCGTGATCTCCCACGCCGTCACCAAAGGCCTCGACCCCAGGGTGCCGATGAAAGACTCCGGCGTGGAGTGGCTCGGTGAGGTGCCGGCACATTGGAAGCAGATTCGTATCAAGCACATATTGAACGCAATGATTGATGCTGAGCATAAAACTGCTGAATATAGTGATGATGGTGAGTACTTGGTTTGTCGCACGACAAATGTTCGAAATGGCTTGCTTAGTCTTGACGGGGCAAAATATGCCGACAGAAATACTTACATTGACTGGACTAGGAGAGGGGTGCCAGAGCCATTAGATATACTTTTCACGAGGGAGGCGCCGGCAGGTGAGGCATGTTTGGTGCCAGAAGACCTTGAGATATGCCTGGGTCAACGCATGGTGCTTTTTAAGCTTGACAAGACTAGGATTGATCCTGCCTTCACTGTCCACTCAATATATGCCGGGCTGGCTTCAGACTTCGTTAAACAGTTGTCTCAAGGAAGTACTGTCAGTCATTTCAATATGGCGGATATCGGAAATATTCCACTTTTTGAGCCGCCTCTGTCTGAGCAGAAGGGGATTTCTGATTTCTTAGCCAAGCGCTGTGACTCTTATGACCTACTAATCAACGAGGCACAGTCTTCGGTGAAGCTAATCTCCGAACGCCGCTCCGCCCTAATCTCCGCCGCCGTCACCGGGAAAATCGATGTGCGCGGCTGGCAGCCACCGACCCGCGCGTCATTCCCCGAATTAGAAGAAGAGGCCGTGTAATGGCGGATAGCAAGGAAGCGCAATTCCAGCAAGACATCATCGACGTCCTGGCCGCCCAAGGCTGGCTGGTTGGCACCGCCAGCGGCTACGATCGCCGTACGGCGTTGTACACTGAAGATGCGCTGGGTTACTTCAAGGAGGCCTGGCCGGAGCGCTGGGACAAGTTCGCCAAAGCCAATCCGAATAATCCGGATGATGTGTTGGTGCAGAAACTAGTGCGCGAGCTGGAGCAGAGTGGCACTCTGGATGTGCTGCGGCATGGCTTCAAACTGCCGGGTGTGAAGGTGGAGCTATGCAGCTTCCAGCCCGACCATGGCATGAACCCCGACACGCTAAGACGTTACCAGTGCAACCGCCTGCGCGTGGTGCCGGAGGTGTCCTACTCGCCGCATGCGCGCGAGGCTGGCAGCGGTGGCCAGAGCTACAATCCACGGCTGGATCTGGTGCTGTTCGTTAACGGCGTCCCTACCGCCACGCTGGAGCTGAAAAGCGAGTTCAAGCAATCGGTGGAAAACGCCAAGCGTCAGTACCGCCAAGACCGCCCGGTAAAAGACCCGCTCACGCGCAAGCCCGAGCCGCTGCTGACCTTCAAGCGCGGTGCGCTTGTGCACTTTGCCGTGGGCCAGAACGAAGTGGCGATGACCACCAAGCTGGCGGGCAAAGACACCTTTTTCCTGCCATTCAACCTCGGCAGCGAAGAAGGCGGCGCGGGAAACCCCATGCCCGAAGACGACAGCCAGTACGCGACCAGCTACCTGTGGCAGCGCTTGCTGCAGCCGGATGCCTGGCTCAAGGTGCTGGGGCGCTTTCTGCACATAGAAAAGAAGACCAGCGAGGGCTCCGACGGCACGCCGGTGACCAAGGAGACGATGATCTTCCCCCGTTACCATCAGTGGGAGGTGGTCAACCAGTTGATAAGCACCACCCGTGCCGAAGGGTCGGGCAAGCGCTACCTTATCCAGCACAGCGCTGGTTCCGGCAAGTCGAACTCCATTGCCTGGACGGCGCACCAGTTGGCCTCGCTCTACGAGGCTGACGGCCAGCGCCTGTTCAACTCGGTGATCGTGATTACAGATCGTACGGTGTTGGACAGCCAACTGCAGAACACCATCTACCAGTTCGAGCACGCCCAGGGCGTGGTCAAGCCGATCACTCGTGATGTCGGCACTCTGAGCAAGTCGGAGCAACTGGTTCAAGCATTGGCCGGGCAGGCGCGCATCATCATTGTCACCATCCAGACTTTCCCTGCTCTATTCGATGCCCTGGACAAGCACCCCAAGCTGGCCAGTGGGCGCTATGCGGTGATCGCCGACGAGGCGCACTCCTCACAAACCGGCTCATCGGCCAGCAAGCTGAAGCAGATTCTCGGCAGCGATGCGTTGGATGCCGAAGAGGTCAGCGCCGAAGATCTACAGAATGCCGCCGTTGCAGCACGTGGCCCCAATGAGCGCATCAGCTACTACGCCTTCACCGCCACGCCTAAGCCCAAGACACTGGAACTGTTTGGCCGCCCGGCCGACCCGACGCTCCCGGCCAGCTCCAGCAACAAGCCAGAGGCGTTTCACCTGTACTCGATGCGCCAGGCCATCGAGGAGGGCTTCATCCTCGACGTGCTGCGCAACTACGTCACCTACAGCACCGCCTGGAAGATCGCCCACCCGGAGGGCGCAGACGACGAGGTGGATAGCAAAAAGGCGCGCATCAAACTGGCCCGTTGGGTACGGCTTCACCCGTACAACATCAGCCAGAAGGTGGAGGTGATCGTGGAGCACTTCCGCGCCAGTATCCGTGGTCTGCTGAATGGTCAGGCCAAGGCCATGGTGGTGACCGGCAGCCGCCAGGAAGCGGTGCGCTACCAGTTGGCGGTGAAGGCGTATGTGCAGCAGATGGGCTACCGCGATGTACACCCCCTGGTGGCGTTCTCGGGCAGCGTGTTGCCCGATGAGGTGATCCCCGAAGAGGTGACGGAAAGCAGCAACTTGCTCAACGCCGGCCTGAATGGCCGTGACCTGGCGGATGCCTTCGATACCCAGGATTTCAATGTGATGATCGCGGCCAACAAGTACCAGACCGGCTTCGATCAGCCAAAGTTGTGCGCCATGTACGTGGACAAGAAGCTGCAAGGCGTGGACTGCGTGCAGACCCTGTCTCGCCTGAACCGCACTTTCGGTGACAGCAAGGAAACCTTCATCCTCGACTTCTTCAACGAGCCGCAGGATATCCTCGACGCCTTCCTGCCGTACTACACCAAGGCAGAGCTGACCGACGTGACCGACCCGCAGATCATCTATGACCTGCAGAAGAAACTGGATGCCGAAGGTGTCTATCACTGGCAGGAAGTTGAGGCGTTCGCCATGGCCTTCTTCGACCCCAAGGCGGCGGCCAGTAAGCTCAGCTACTACTGCGCGCCCGCGAGGGAGCGCTTCGCCAAGCGTTATGCATTCTCGCTGGAATCACGTCAGCAGGCGCTGGAGTACAAGCGCACTGCAGAGACTAATGGCGACATCGCCGGTCTGAAACTGGCCGAACACGCACTGAAAGAGGCCGGCGAGCAGGTGGACCAGCTCGATCTGTTCCGCAAGAACCTGCAGAGCTTTGTGCGCCTGTACGAGTTCCTCTCGCAGATCGTTCCTTATGAGGACCGCGAGCTGGAGCAGCTGTGCGTGTACGCTAAGCACCTACACCCGTTACTCCGCGTGGACCGTCTGCAACAAGACGATGTGGACGTGGGCGAGCTGCAATTAAGTCATTACCGCTTAAGCAAGCGCGCTGAGCACCGCCTGCGATTGAGTGAGGAAGAGGGCGAGTACGCCCTAAAGCCGGGCAGTGACGTGGGCAGCGGTAAGCCACATGATCCCGAAAAGAAGCGACTGTCGGAAATCATCGAGGCGCTGAATGATATCTTCGGTGCGGAGGTTAGCGATGACGACCAGCTGCAGTTCCTCACTGGCATCGCTCAGCGCATTAGCCGGCAGGAAGATGTAATGGCCCAGGTCAACAACCACTCGGTGGAACAGGTGATGCATGGACTGTTCCCCAAGCGGGTACTGGAAACCGTGCTGGACGCGATGACCGACCACGAGAAGCTGTCGCTGGAAGTGCTGGATAACGACACCAAGAGTCGAGCATTCGCGCTGGTCATTCTGAAAATGCTCAAGACGGCCGTTGATACGCGCAAGCTTGAGTAGCCTCCGGTGTCTCATTGCGGGTGCTGCGTGAGAGTCTAGTCGGGTCTCACTTGCTATGACGAGGCTATCGTGCGTCCATCGTCTGTACTTCATGGACTGTGGGCTCTAGTAATAAGTTCATGTGCTTCAGTTGAAGAGACGGGTATAGAGAAAGTGAGCGACATCAAACTCTTTAGATTGGTAGATGGAAGGGCGGCAGAGTTGCGTGGCAGTGCGTCTGACTTGGAGAAGCCGCTGCAATCGCTTATCGAGGCCAATCTACTCACCATGTTGGGTATCCGTTTCGTTGCCACCGAGTACGCCACGGGGAGAACTCATGGCGGTCGCATCGATTCACTGGGCTTGGACGAAAACAATAGTCCCGTGATCCTCGAGTACAAGCGTTCCGTCGGCGAGAACGTTATCAACCAGGGCCTTTACTACCTGAACTGGTTGATGGATCACCAAGCGGAGTTCAAGCTCCAGGTAATGGATGCCCTTGGCATGGACGTGGCTGCACAGATTGACTGGAGCTCGCCGCGAGTTCTTTGCATCGCCGCTGATTTCACGAAGTTCGATGCACATGCCGTTCAGCAGATCAATCAGGGCGTGGAGCTCATCCGATACCGCCGTTTTGGTGCGGATCTGCTGCTCTTCGAGCAGGTCAACACTGTTGGTGGGCCCCGATCTAAGCCGAGGGCGCGGATCCAAGAGGTTGAGGCACAGCCTGCGAGTGGGACTCGACCAGTTGGAGCTACTGGCGACCGTAGCTATGCAGAATGGATGGGCTTGTTTGGGTCGGATATGAAAGAGCTGGTCAGCTCACTGGACGACTTCATCGGATCGCTTGGTGATGACGTTCAGCGAAAAGAGCTGAAGTTGTACATGGCCTTCAAGCGTCTGAAGAACTTCGCAACGGTTGTTCCTCAGAAGAGCCGTCTGCTTCTGTTTTTACACGTGGACCCGGATTCTCTCATGCCACTCCCGCCCAATATGCGTGATGCGAGGGTATTCGGTCACTGGGGCACCGGGGATCTGGAAGTTTCTATCTCAAGCTTTGAAGATCTTGAGCAAGCGAAGCCGCTCATCGTGCAGGCTTACGCAGGCCGGGCATAGCGAGAAGGTAAGGCTGCGGTTGTGGTGCGGGCTGTGATCTGGCTCCGAAGACCTCTGGATGATCCTTTGGCGGATCATCTAGGATTATCGCAGTACCTCACGACAGGCTCACTCAGCCAGGCGCCGGTAGGCCAGAAACAAACCATCAACGATCCCCTCATCCGGATGCCGCTCCGGCTCCGCTGCCGCCCGGCATGGTCTGCCGAATGCGGTACCTTCAGCTCGGTCAGAAGCCCGCCAACGCGCGCTCGGTCCTCGCCAGACCTATGCGGCGGCCGAGCGACAGAACCTTCTCCGGCCGGAGTAGGGCATCGGCCCCGTCGCAGCCAGGCATGCCCTTGAGGATGCCGAGCAGGAATTCTAGGTCCACAATCCGGCACCTGCGAACGCTGCTCTTGCAGCGCAGTCGATGTCGCTGGCATGCAAGCTTGGGAACATACTCGCCGCCCTCCTGTCGATCCAGTTTCCTGGACGGCGTGGACGCGCGGGGTCGAGGTGCCTAGCAATGGATCGGATGCTGACACCGTTGCTGATCTCGGTCTGCGCCACGGCGCGTTCCTCTAAGCTCGAATGACTTTATTGCTTTCCCATGCGGCGCCTTACTTTAATGCGGGGTGCTGCATTTGAAAGTTGAATCTAAGCTGTCTCAGCTTGTGAGACATTATTAGTGCTCAATGTATTCGCCACTTCGGCGCTATCGAGGACTAGTGATGTCAGATCATCAGGTGCTTTGTATTAACAAGGGCAATCGTCAGAGCGCACATGAACGCATTGAGTTCATTGGAGGACTCAATGAGGACGGAACTCGCTGGAAGGTCTCGCAAAAGGACGCGATTGCCGGGATAGAGGCAGGCAAGTGGCGATTCTGGGTCCGAGCTGCTGGCCAGTCCGTTTGGGTCATTGTGGCGACCAGCGCGTCCGGGAACAAATATATTAAGACTCAAAATGACGAGGAGCAGCCTAACAACTTGCTGAGTCTTCCCGAATGCCCATAGCGAAGTACTGGTAGGTTGGTTAGCCGCCCCGTTTAACGGGGCGGGCTAACTTGTATAGATCGACTTGGTTGGGAGACTTAGGGAGAGAGACGGCACCGATTGCTCGGATGGTGCTGCGCCGAGTGTCCAATCGTGCCCTCACTCCGGCCTAACCTCCCGACAAGCCCACTCAACCAGCCCCCGGCAAGCCAGAAACAGCCCATCAACTGTCCCCTCATCCAAATGCCGCTCCGGGTCCGCTGCCACCCGGCAGCGGTCGGCCGCGTGCAGCAGTTCCAGCACCGTCAGTGCTCCCACCATTGCGCGCTCGGTCCTGGCCAGACTCACGCGGCGGCCGGGTGATACATCGGTTTCTGGCCAAGGATGCCCATCAGCCCCCTCGCAGCCGCGCATGCGCTTGAGGATGCCGAGCAAGGAGTTCAGGTCGGGGAGGGGAGTGTCGTCGTTGATGGGCTCAACAACGGTGTACGAAGAGAAGGTGTCGGACTCGTTCATGGCGTCGGCTTCCGTGGCTGTGCTTAACAGTGCCACCGCGAAGAGGTGGCGGACGATGCATGGCTGCAAACCGGGATGAAGTAGCGTCATAGAACCGGTGGATCCGAAGACCCCCACGCACCGCCCGCCAGAAAGGCCGACGGATTGCCCGCCGGCACCGGTTAAGGGCGGTGCCGACGGGCAAGCGCAAACTACAGACGCGTACATCAATGCGGGTTTGCAGACCCGGCCACCCCTTGTCGGTGGCGCGCCATGGTGTGTACGCCGTCGTTCTGAATGCCAATAGAAATTCGCGAAGGAATTGCGGAATCCGAAAGCGAAGAACTATTGTTGCACGCGCCATTCGTGCAGCACGCGACGCCAGCAGACGCATTCGCGCAGCTGCTCTGCTGATGGCGAATCAAACTGGCGCAATCGCCCGCGCCACAAGCGAATAGCGCGACGGCCTGCTTTGCAACAGTTCTTAGTCAGCCTCGGCAGGCAGCGGCGCCGGATCAGCCGCACTCCCCGAAAATCGGTTCAATCCCGACAACGCCAGCGAACCTCGCAGCCTCAACCAACGCCATCCTCAGCCGCATTCCCCACCAGCAACTCAATCATCGCCCGCGCCGCCGCCGACTGCCGCCGATGCGGCGCATAGATCACCGAGAACGGCCGCGATCTCCCCCGCAGCTGCGGCAGCACTTCCACCAGCTGCCCACGCTGCAACCGCTCGCGCACGATGAACGCATAGCTCTGGCAGATGCCGATGCCCTGTTCGGCCAGCGACACCACGCCCAGCACATCGTCGGAGGTCTCGATGGACGAACGCGGTAGCCAGTCCACGTCGCGCCCGCCGTCGCGGAAGATCCACGGCGCCAGCCGCCCGGTGCGCGGCATCACGAAGGGCAGGCACAGGTGCTGCTGCAGGTCGTCCAGCGTCTGCGGCGTGCCGCGGCGCTGCAGGTAGTCCGGCGCGGCCACCAGCAGCAGCGGCGCGTCTTCCAACTTGCGCCCCACCAGCCCGCTGTCCGGCAGCTGGCCCAGGCGGATGGCCAGGTCGAAGCCTTCGGCCACCAGGTCCACGTTGCGGTTGGTGATGTTCAGTTCCACCTGCACCTGCGGGTACTGCTGCGCAAAGCGCGCCAGCACGGGCGGCAGCCGGTAGTGGCCATAGGTGGTGGGCACGCTCAGGCGCACGCGGCCGGCCAGCGCACCGTCCTGGGCAAGCACGTCGCGCTCGGCGTCGTCCAGCAGGCCGAAGGCGGTGCGCACCTGTTCCAGATAGAGCCGCCCAGCGTCGGTCAGGCCCACGCGGCGCGTGGTCCGCTGCAGCAGCTGCCGGCCCAGCCGCGCCTCCAGGCGGGTGACCGCGCGGCTCAGCACCGAGGGCGTGGTGGACAGCGCCACCGCGCCGGCCGTGAACGAGCCGTGCTCGACCACCGCCAGGAACACCTCCACATCGCCCAGGTAGTCGAACTTGCGGCTCATTTGGCTCTCCGGGGAACAGATGTTTTGCGATGGGGCCAATTTATCGCCGCTGGGGCGATGAATAAAGTGGCGGCCATTCCCCGATAGGAGCTCCCCATGAACCTGATGACCCGGCTGGCCGCTGCGCTGGCCCTGACCCTGGCCGCCAGCGGCGCGCAGGCCGCCAACGTGCTGGTGGTGCTGTCCGACGAAAACCACCTGGACCTGAAGGACGGCAAGGTGCTGTCTACCGGCTTCTTTCTCAACGAGCTGATGCAGCCGGTCAAGCTGCTGCTGGACGCGGGTCACGAGGTGACCTTCGCCACGCCGCAGGGGCGCGCGCCGACGGTGGATGCGTCCTCGGTGACGCCGGCGTACTTCGGCAACGATGCCGCGCAGCTGACGCTGCACAAGGAGCTGCTGGAGAAACTGGCGTTGACCTCGCCGACCGCCTCGCCAGTGGTCAGCCTGGCGCGGGTCGAGCAGCAGGGCTACGCGCGTTTCGATGCGGTCTACATTCCCGGTGGCCACGCGCCGATGCAGGACCTGCTGAAGAGCCCGGCGCTGGGCCGGCTGCTGGCCGACTTCCACCAACGCAACAAGACCACCGCGCTGGTCTGCCACGGGCCGATCGCGCTGCTGTCCACGCTGCCGGATGCCGGTGGTTTCGTGGCGAAGCTGGACGCGGGTGCGATGCCGGCCACGCCGAAGTGGATCTACAGCGGCTACCAGATGACGGTGATCAGCAACCAGGAAGAAGAGCAGGCCAAGCCGCTGCTGGGCGGCGGTGAGATGAAGTTCTACCCGCAGACCGCGCTGCAGCGGGCGGGGGCGAAGTTCAGCAGCAATGCCACGCCGTGGACCGGGCATGTGGTGGTGGACCGCGAGCTGATTACCGGGCAGAACCCGGCTTCGGCGCTGGAGGTGGGGCAGCGGTTGGTGGAGCGGTTGAAGTAAGGCCGATTCTGCATCGCATGCGGTGCCGTGGCACCATGGTGGGCTGGCCTCGTCCTTCCGGGCGGGGCCGTTTTCCCAGGGAAGCCCTCGAACACGACATGCGAACGTCTTTTTTCATTCTCTCCGCCCTGTGCCTTGGCCTGCTGTCTGGCTGCGCCAGTGGCCCGGAGGAGCACGCCTCAAGCCGCGAAATCACCGGTGCGTTCGTGGCCGACGACGGCCAGCTGTACCTGCTGCCGCGCTTTGAAGAGCCAATGCGCTTCAATGCCGCGCCGTTCCGCGAGTACCGCGCGCTGATGGACAGCCCGCTGCGCGAGGCGGTGGCCTGCGCGCAGATGTACTTCCATGAGGACTGGCGCGAGCCGGCCAACAAGGCGAAGGTGCACGGCAGCTATGCGCTGCTGCTGCGGCCGGAGCAGGTGACGCCGGAACAGGCCGCGCAGTTCAAGCTGGAGCGGATTGAGGTGCTCCCGCGCGAGGCGAAGTATGTGGATGAGCGTGCGCGCTACTACCTGCCGCAGGATCGGAGCCGCTACGCGCTGGCGTTTGATCGGGCCTGCAATCTTTCAAAGAAGGGCGGCAGCTATTACAGCGCGCTGTTCGAGGGCGACGGCGAGCGGGTGAAGTTGCCGGACGCTGCTGCGTTGGCGGAGAAGGGGAAGCTGGCGCAGCCGATCAGTGCACGGGCGCAGCGGATCCTGCCGGAGAGGGAGGACAAGCCGGGTGTTGGGACGGCGGCCGGCAAGGTGCTGGGCGCGGCGCTGATTCCTGTGGCGGTTCCGGTGTTTGTGTTGAGCCTGCCGTTCCTGGGGCCGGATCATTGGAAGTGATGGGGCGTTGAAGCCGAAGCATCCACGCGTGGCGTGGACCTATTCGGGCGTCGTTAGTGCCTGAACGTTCATCCTGGAGATCTGTGTGCCCAGCACGCTGGAAACTGTTTTGAAGACCGTAGGCTTTGTTGTCCTTGCGGCGCTTCCGTTGGTGATCCTCTGGTTCATCCTTCGGCAAATGCCAGCGAGAGCCCGTTCGGCGTTGGGATCAGGGTTGCGTCTGAATCCGCCGCGCCGGATTTCTGGCAAGTCCATGACCTTGGTGATGGTGGATGGCAAAGAGGATCGCGAGCACTATTTCTTTGATACAGAATCCTTCTACCTGCGACGTGGGCCGGTGCCCACGGCGGTTCCGCTTTCGCAGATCACCTCAGTCACTCGAACGTCCGACGTCATCTATGCGCGCTATGTCTGGCAGGTATGCTTCAGCAGAGCATCGGGTAGAAAGTGCGTGACGTTCACTAACAACCTTTCGCTGTTCAACCGCGACTTTCTGCTCTTTCTGGAGGCGGTGCGGAAGGCTAATCCGCTCGCGACCGTTGAGCGAGCGAGTCTGTTTTTCTGAGTGCTGGATGACTCAGATGTGCGGGCGTTGAGGGAGTGAATCCACGCGTGGCGTGGATCTACAGCTTGGCCTGCCGCCAGCCACACAGCTTGCCCGCCAATGCTCCCAGACCTTGGCATCGATGCCAGCCTTCAGTGCGATGGCCTGCAGCTCCGCCCAGTTCTTCGGCGAAGGCGCGGCCAGTAGCTCGCGCATGAAGGCCTGCATCTTCGCCTCACCCACCTGCTTTTCCAGCGAGAGCAACAGCAAGGGGCCGTAGCCATAGCGGTACAGTTCGCCCACGTCCGAGTTGTCGTCGATGGCATCGAACGCGGGCAGCGGCTTGTCCGTCTTATCGATGGCCGATTGCAGGCGCGCAATGTAGCGATCCGCCGCGGCATCGCCACTGATTTCACGCAGCGCCTTGATCGACAGGAACTCGGCGCTGGATTCCAGCAGCACCCAGAAGTAGGGGCCCTGCGGACGGTTCAGCGTGCCGAAGTAGTAATGGCTCATTTCGTGTGCGATGTACTGCACGCGGCGGTCGGCCTTTTCGCCACCGGCGAGCAGTGAATCGGCCACGTTGCCGATGCTGCCGCTCATGGCGATGGTCGGCCAAGTGGCAAAGCCCCATTCGCTACCCTCGCGGTCGCGCTCGATCTGGTTGAGGGTGACCATGCGCAGGAAGGTGGGGCGGTCGGCCAGCGGCACGCCCATGTAACGGCTGTGCACGTCGGCTACCTTCTGCACCGTGCTGGACAATGCATCAACCTTGGCCTTGGGCAGGGTCTCGTTGAGGACCGTGACCTGCGCGGTGCGGGTGATCGGGCCGCTGCCGCCGAACAGCAGGATCGGCCGTGCGTTCTCGCTGCGGAAACGGCCCCGCGCGCCTTCGATGGCCGGGCTGCCGTTGAGATACAGGAAGCGGCAGCCGGCGCAGTCCACCTGCAGGTCGTAGCGGCTTTCGCTGCTGCGCACGCGGGCCTTGGGGTCGAATGCCTGCGGCAGCCAGGCGGACTGTTCGGTGAAGCGGGCGCTGTCGCCGTTGAAGGCCATCAGGCCCTTGAAGTCGGTTGGGACATCGTGCCGGGCATAGACCGGGAAGGCGCCCACGTACTGCACGCAGAGCGTGGCGGATGGCTTGGCCACGGTGTACACGCGTGCCTCGCCATCCACACCGGGGGCGTACCATCCTTCGAAGTCCAGCGGCGCGCCATCGCCATCGGTCACCCGCGCGACATTCAGGCCCGCGTTGAGCACGAAGGTGTTGAGCGACCCGGCAGGGCGGTTGGACACGCAGACGTCGCCCTCGACGCGGCCACTGGTGATATCCAGGCGCACGCTGCCGGTGGTAAGTGGCGTCGCGGCCTGAGCGGGCGGCGTGGCCTGGCTGATGGCAGGGGCGAGCAGTGCGGCAACAACGGCGGGCAGCAGGGCCTTGCAGGGGTTCATCGGGCCATCCATGGGTGGATTGCGCTGACTATAGGGGTAATGTGAAAGTCTGCCGAGAGGGGGGGGCATCCACGCATGGCGTGGACCCAGAGGGCTACACTGGTTGCCTGTGCCCGTTGGAAGCTCGCCCATGTTCAGTGGAAAGGTTGCGGTGGTTACCGGTTCCACCAGCGGTATCGGTCTTGGCATTGCCACGGCGCTGGCACGGCAGGGCGCCGACATCGTGCTGAACGGATTTGGCGATGCAGCGGAGATCGAACGTATCCGTACCAACTTGGAAACCGAGTTCGGCGTACGGGTGGCGCATGATGGCGCAGATCTGTCCCGTGGCGAGGCGGTGCGCGGAATGATCGACCACGCCGTTGCGACGATGGGCCGCATCAACATCCTGGTGAACAACGCGGGTATCCAGCACACCGCTTCAATCGACGAGTTTCCCGTAGAGAAGTGGGATGCGATCCTGGCGCTGAATCTCTCGGCGGTGTTCCATGCAACGGCGGCGGCCTTGCCCCACATGAAGCAGCAGGGCGCCGGTCGCATCATCAACATTGCATCCGTGCACGGCCTGGTGGGCTCGGTGAACAAGTCGGCCTATGTGGCGGCCAAGCACGGCGTGGTGGGGTTCACCAAGGTAACCGCGCTGGAGAACGCGGGCACCGGCATCACCGCCAATGCGATCTGTCCGGGTTGGGTGCGGACCGCGCTGGTCGAGCAGCAGATCACCGCGTTGGCCGAGCGCGAAGGCACGGATCAAGAAACCGCCGCGCGCGCGTTGCTGGCCGAAAAGCAGCCCTCGTTGCAGTTCGTGACGCCCGAGCAGCTGGGAGAAATGGTGGTGTTCCTGGCCTCGGACGCCGCGGCCCAGATCACCGGCACGGCGTTGCCGGTGGATGGAGGCTGGACGGCGCGCTAACTGCAGGTGTTCGGAGTAAAGAGGGGACAGGACAAGACAGCCAGCTGGATGGCGGGTTCAGTCCCGCTGGATTCGACGCAACCAAGTGTCCCACGATTCGAGCCGCACTCGGGGTGACGTTCCGCGTTCGTAATCGTGGCGTTTGCGGCTCTCTTCCAGGTCGTTCTGGGTTCTCCCTCCGATGATCACCGGGCGGATGTTGATGTCCTTATCGGGATCGACCTCAAGAGGGGCTTCGGGGCCGAGAAATGCATTATGGAGCGAACTCCCGCGCTCGGCTTCTGCGCGGATACGGTGCAGCTCGCAGCGGATGGGCTCCTGGTTGCGATAGAACAATCCGAGGCGTTTGCGGAGCTGGCCTGCGGCTTCCAGTACTTTGTGGTTGAACTCCTCGTAGTGGTTGCTATTGACGAGGTTGAAGTCGGCTCCCTTGACCTCGATCAGAATGACATCCATGCGCGAGCGACCGGTGAACACGGCGAAATCCACATAGCCGTCGCCAAAGGGAAATTCCGAAAAGCAGATGTATTCGTCATCTGGCGAGGTGAACGCTTCGGCGACAATCGATAGATCGCTCTTGAGCAAGCGTTGGAGCTCGCGTTCACCACTTCCAGCCTCGACAAGTGCGCGCACGGAGGAGCGCGAGATCATGGTGTCTGCGATCTCCAGCTTGCGCTTGGTGACCTCGGGAGACTCGGGCCAGGGTGAACCATCAAATCGCCTTGTGGAGAGTCTGAGCGTTTCGGTCCTGCCGACGATTCGCTTGTTGTTTTCGGTACGGTCTTCAAGCTCGTCCGGACTACAACCCAGAAGGGCAATCGCCGTCTTTTTCGAGATCGACTGCCAGTTCACCCCTGGAGAGACTCGCACCTGGTCAAAGGTGTCATGCTCTGGGTCAGGTCTCTCATAGTGTTCGATATAAACCGTCGCACCGAGGGCCAGTCCGCTGTCCTCGATTCGCTCCACGATCGTTTCAATGGCATTGGTGACGGACCGCCCGTTGTTACATGGGCCAAGATCCGTGATGAGAACGCGGGGGCCGTCATCTCCGGAGAACACGCGGAGACGGCACATGCCTTTGGATTGCGGGTGGTAGTCGCCTGCGTAGCTGAGTACCGTATCTACAATCTTCATTCTGCAATTGCTCTCGCTCCTCCATGGAATGTCAACAATGTGCGTCTTATGTTCCGCACACAATCGGGGATTCCCCTACAGATTTCACCAATGGGGACGACAGTTGGGAATCAACGGCCAGGGATATTCAGGCGTTACAGTCACTGGACCGGCTGCGCCCGCCGCTGCAGCATCGGCAGCGCCACCAGTGTGGCGAGGATGGCGAACAGCACCAGCGACGAGCCCACCGTGCCGAAGCCCAGGCCACCTTTTTCCAGCGGCTTGGTGAGCAGGTCGCCGAAGGTGGCACCGAACGGGCGGGTGAGCACGAAGGCGATCCAGAACAGGATGACCCGGTTGATGCCTTTGATGCGGCTGGCCAGCGCGGTGAGCGCGATGAGGCTGCCGATCAGTAGCGCGCCGCCGGTGAAGCCCAGCCCGGAATCGTCGGCGAGGAAGTCGCCCAAGGCGGTGCCCAGCGTGTTGGAGAACAGCACGGCGGTCCAGTAGAAGCCTTCGGCGCGGCGCGATGCGATGTTGCTGACCGAGATCGACTTTTCAGACAGGCGCCAGGCCAACAGCACCAGCGCCAGGCAGACGGCGAGCAGGCTGGCACCGGTGGCGTAGCCCAGGCCGAGCGTGCGGTCGATCAGGTCGGACATCGTCGTGCCGGCGGTGCTGGTAGCCAGCACCACCGACCAGAACAGCACCGGGTGGAAGCGCCGCGCTGACAATTGCACGGACAGCAGGCCGGCGAAGATCGCAAGCAGGATGGCCGAGCTGGCCACATAGCCCAGGTTGAGCGTCATCGACAGCAGGTCACCCGCGGTCTCGCCGAGGGTGGTGGCGGCGATCTTCATCACCCAGAAGCCGAGGGTGACCGCCGCCACTTTGCTGTGCAGGGAATCTGCGTCTGAAGCACTCATCGAGGGTCGCCAGGGATGCCTGCGGGCGATGCTGTGGCGGCGGGCGTCGGAGCGCGGTCGGAAACGGGTTCGGCGAGAGTGAGCGTGGGGGCGGCGTTCAGCCGGCGCGGGCCGGGGCCGGCAGGCGTGCCAGCAAGGCATCCCAGTCGGCGACGAAGCAGCCGTTGTGGCCGCGGTTGCACTCGGTGATCCATGCGTCCAGCGACTCGCTCTGCGCGCGGTAGGCACTGACATCGCCCAGCACGGCGAAGCGCAGGCGGTAGTTCACCAGCAGCTGCAGCCATTGCCCAGCCATGCCGGAGCGCAGTTCGAAGAAGTCCGGCGACAGGCGCTGCACTGGCACGGCGATCCACTCGGCCTGGTGCCCAAGGGCATCACCGACCAGGTCGCGCAGGCCGTTGTCATCCAGTACCGGGCCATGCGCTGGGTTGCGCAGGATGCGGGTGCTGCCGAACTGTTCCAGGTGTGGGTGCATGAGGGTGCTCTGAAGTCCGTGTCGTCCTTCCAGTATGGTCGCGCAACGATATGACGGCGAGCAGTTGCAGCATGCGCTGGGAGAATGAACGCGCTACGCTGCGGCGATCCCCGCACTGCGCGGGTCTACGGTGGTGGGGAAGGACATGGCAGGGTGGAAGGGGCGTTCGTTGTTGTGGGCGGTGCTGTTGTCCTGGGGCCTGCCGGCAACGGCAGCGGAGCTGTGCACGGCCAGCGCCTATGGTGACGGGCAGGGCAACATCGTGGTGCTGGGCGCACCCGCTGCGGCACCGGCCACGGGCCAACGCTATCTGATGCTGGACGGGCGACGCGGTGCCACCGGCGATGCCAACGCACCGGTAAGCTGCAGCGGCGATGTGGTCAGCTTCAGGACACCCGCCGGAACCACGCAGCGCTGGCAGCGCCTGTTGACCCGCGATACCGATGCAACCTTCAGTAGTGCCGGAACCACGCTGGTGGGGCAGTTGATCGAACCGGCTGGCCCAGCTGACCCGAAGCGGCCGCTGGTGGTGTTGGTGCACGGCTCGGAACGCACGATGGCGGTGGCGGCGATCTACCAGCGCATGCTGGTGGCTCAGGGCATTTCGGTGTTCGCCTACCAGAAGCGTGGCACCGGCGATTCGGAAGGCGAATACACCCAGAACTTCGAGCTGCTGGCTGACGATGCCGCGGCGGCCTTGGCGAAGGCACGTGAGCTGGCAGCGGGGCGTTTCGGTCGGGCCGGCTACTTCGGTGGCAGCCAGGGTGGTTGGATCGCGCCGCTGGCGGCGACGCGCTCGCAGGCGGATTTCGTGGCGATCGGGTTCGGACTGGTGGTGTCACCGATCGAGGAGGACCGCGAGCAGCTGTTCGACGAGGCACGCCGCATGCAGCTGGATGCAACGGCGATGAAGCAGGTCGGCGAGCTATCGGACGCGACCGCGCAGCTGATGCGCACGCATTTCAGCCAGGGCTACGAAGCACTGGCCCGGGTGCGTGCACGGATCGGTGCCGCACCGTGGGCAAAGACGATCAGTGGCGAATACAGCGGTGACATGCTGCGGATGAGCGATGCTGATCTGCGCCGCATCGGTCGCGCGCGCTTCGACAATCTGGAACTGATCTGGGACTACGACGCCGAGGCCACGCTGCGTCGCCTGAAGGTGCCGTTGCTGTGGGTGTTGGCCGAGCAGGACCGGGCCGCGCCGATTGCGGCCACGCGCACCATCCTGGAACGCCTGCGCGCGTCGGGGCAGCCGATTGATACCTACCTGTTCCCGGACACCGACCACGGCATGGTGGAGTTCCGCACCGATGCCGAAGGCAACCGCGTGTCGACGCGGATCACCGACGGGTATCTGCGCCTGTTGGCCGAGTGGATCAAGCAGGAGGTGAGTGGGCGCTATGGGCGTTCGCGCAGGCTGAGCGACTGAGCGGACAGGGAGTGCTGGCGGCGGGCTGCTCTCCGCCGCCAGTTGCACCGGGGCTCACTTCGGCTTCGCAAACACATCCAAGCCCTTGCCCGTCTCCAACAGCGACTTCAGGCTCGACAGCACGATCGGCCAACCCTGGCGGATGCCGGTATCCATGCCGCTGCCGGGTTCCAGTTCGTCGTGGGTGACGGTCAGTCGGACCATGTCCTGGTAGGGCACGATGTCGAAGGTGACGCGGCTGTAGGCATCCGGATTCTCCGCCTGCGAGGCGGCGGCCCAGGTGATGACCAGCCGCGAGGGAGGGGTGCTTTCCACCACTTCGCCCACCAGTTCGACCGAGCGCGTTTCGTTGGCGCGCACGTGCTGCCAGCGTGAGCCGGGTTTCCAGTCCGAGACGTTTTCGTGGCCCCAGTAGCGGCTGGCGATCTCGGGGCGGGTGATGGCCTCGAACACCTTCTGCGGGGTGGAAGCGATGTAGATCACGTGGATGAAGCGGGTGGTCTCTGCGGACATCGTCATTCTCCTTCCAGTTCTCGTTTCAGGTCATGCAGCAGGCTCAGGCGCTGCTGCTCGAACTTGCGTACCCAGCGCTCGTAGACTTCGTGCAGCGGCACCGGGTTGATGAAGTGCAGCTTCTCGCGGCCACGGCGCACGGTGCTGATCAGGTTGGCGTCTTCCAGCAGGCCGAGGTGCTGGGTGACCGATTGCCGAGCCATGTCCAGGTGGTCGCACAGCTGGCCGAGCGACTGCCCGTTGTCTTCGCAGAGCAGATCCAGCAGCGTCCGGCGCGTGGGATCGGCCAATGCCTTGAACACCTTGTCTGCGTCGCGCACGTTGTCTACCGCCATGGGGATGTCTTCAATTCCAGTTGTCGATCCTGACGTCGTGCGGGTTGGGCTGGCCCTTGCCGGTCTCCAGCAGGGCTTTCAGGCTCATCAGGAACACCGCCCATTTGGTGCTGCAGTGGGAGGTGAACTCGACGCGCTCTTTCCAGCCCTCGTGGGTGAACAGGACGATGCAGTAGTCGCCCTCCTGCTTCAGCACGAAGCGCGCGTGGGTGCCGATCCATTCGGCGGGACCGGCGAGGAACCGCCAGAGCACGAGCTCACCTGGGATGAGCTGTTCCTGCGTCATTTCCATCGCGCCGATCTCCTGGCCGTTGTTCGTGAAGCGCGCCTTGACCGTGCCGCCGACCTCGCGGTCGCCCTGGGTGTCTTCGGCCCACCAGGCGGCGACGCCTTCGGGCGTGGCCAGGGCCTGGTACACCTGGTTTGCGGGGGCCTTGATGCCGACCCTGTGTGCGATATCCACCATTGCAGGTTCCTCGCGAAGGGCCGGCAGGCGCCGCCCTTGAGTGGATGATATGCAGGTAAATGCCTGCATGTCAAGCCCGGCCCAGAGACTTCCGGCCCTGGTAGTGCCGGCCGCTGGCCGGCATCCTCGTGGCAGCTGATTGACGCGTTGAAACGAGTGCGCACATGACTGAAACAGGAAAGGACATCTTGACCCTCCGCCGCGCCAGCGTGGCCGATGCCCCTGCGGTGCTGGCGCTCTTCGACGAAGTCATCGAATGGTTCGTGTCGATCGGCAACCTGCAGCAATGGGGCAGCGAGCCGTGGTCCACGTTGCCGCGCCGGATCACCCAGGTGACCGATGCGTGCGCGCTTCCGGGTGCATGGGTGGCGCAGAACGAGCACGGCGTGGTGCGCGCATTCCTGGCGCTGGGCGAGTCGATGCCCTATGTGCCTGCGCCCACCGGCCCGGAACTGTATGTGCGGGTACTGGTGGCATCGCGTGACGTGCGCGTGCGTGGCATCGGACGCCGCCTGATGGCCTTTGCGGATGAGCAGGCGCGCGCTGCCGGGCTCGACCATCTGCGCGTGGACTGTTACGGCGGTGGCAACGGTGATCTGGTGCGCTTCTATGAGTCCTGCGGCTATACGCGCATCGCGCCTTTCAACGTGGACGGCTGGCCGGGCATGCTGCTGGGGCGACAGCTCTGAAGTGGCTGCGTCATTCGGTCGCAGCGTGCGTGCAGGAAACGGTACATCGGTTCGGCGCTAGAGTAGGGCCATGACCTGCATGGAATGGCTGTGTCATTCCACCGCGGGTTCCTGATGACCCCCTCCAGGAAGGAGCAGCGCATGTACTACAGCAGTGGCAACTACGAAGCCTTTGCGCGCCCGCGCAAGCCCGCCGGTGTCGACGGCAAGCGCGCATGGTTCGTCGGTTCGGGCCTGGCCTCGCTGGCTGGCGCCGCGTTCCTGGTGCGCGACGGCCGCATGGCCGGTGAGCGCATCACCATTCTCGAGCAGCAGCAGATTCCCGGCGGCGCGCTGGATGGCCTGAAGGTGCCGGAGAAGGGCTTCGTGATCCGCGGCGGCCGCGAGATGGAAGACCATTTCGAGTGCCTGTGGGATCTGTTCCGCTCGATTCCGTCGCTGGAGATTGAAGATGCCAGCGTGCTGGACGAGTTCTACTGGTTGAACAAGGATGATCCGAACTATTCGCTGCAGCGTGCCACGATCAATCGCGGTGAAGATGCGCACACCGACGGCCTGTTCACCCTGACCGAGCAGGCGCAGAAGGACATCATCGCGCTCTTCCTGGCCACCCGGCAGGAGATGGAGAACAAGCGCATCGACGAGGTGCTGGGCCGTGATTTCCTGGACAGCAACTTCTGGCTGTACTGGCGCACCATGTTCGCGTTCGAGGAGTGGCATTCGGCGTTGGAGATGAAGCTGTACCTGCATCGCTTCATCCACCACATCGGTGGCCTGCCGGATTTCTCGGCGTTGAAGTTCACCAAGTACAACCAGTATGAATCGCTGGTGCTGCCGCTGGTGAAGTGGTTGCAGGACCAGGGCGTGGTGTTCCAGTACGCCACCGAGGTGACCGACGTCGACTTCGATCTGGCGGCCGGCCGCAAGCAGGCCACGCGCATCCACTGGACGCGTGACGGTGTAGCCGGTGGCGTGGATCTGGGCGCGGATGACCTTGTATTCATGACGATCGGTTCGTTGACCGAGAACTCGGACAATGGCGATCACCAGACGGCTGCGCGATTGAATGAGGGACCGGCGCCTGCCTGGGACCTGTGGCGACGCATTGCTGCCAGGGATCCAGCGTTCGGGCGCCCGGATGTGTTTGGCGCGCACATTCCGCAGACCAAGTGGGAATCGGCGACGGTGACCACACTGGATGCACGCATTCCGGCCTACATCCAGAAGATCGCCAAGCGTGACCCGTTCAGTGGCAAGGTGGTGACCGGCGGCATCGTCAGCGTGCGCGATTCGCGCTGGTTGATGAGCTGGACGGTGAATCGCCAGCCGCATTTCAAGAACCAGCCCAAGGACCAGATCGTGGTCTGGGTGTACTCGCTGTTCGTCGATACGCCCGGCGATTACGTAAAGAAGCCGATGCAGGATTGCAGCGGCGAGGAGATAACCCGCGAGTGGCTGTATCACCTGGGCGTGCCGGTGGAGGAGATCGACGAACTGGCTGCCACGGGCGCAAAGACGGTGCCGGTGATGATGCCGTACGTCACCGCGTTCTTCATGCCGCGCCAGGCCGGTGATCGCCCGGACGTGGTGCCGGAGGGGGCGGTGAACTTCGCCTTCATCGGGCAGTTTGCCGAATCGAAGCAGCGCGACTGCATCTTCACCACCGAGTATTCGGTGCGTACACCGATGGAAGCGGTCTATACCCTGCTGGGCATCGAGCGCGGCGTGCCGGAGGTGTTCAATTCCACCTATGACGTGCGCTCGTTGCTGGCGGCGACCGGCCGCCTGCGCGATGGCAAGGAACTGGATGTTCCCGGCCCGGCGTTCCTGCGCAACCTGCTGATGAACAAGCTGGACAAGACCCAGATCGGTGGCTTGCTGCGCGAGTTCAAGCTGGTGCAGGAGGACTGAGCGGGCGTCGGCGTGGAGGGGAGCGTCCTGGCAACACCGCGGATCAGTCGGCCAGCACGGTACCTGCACCATCGCGATAGGTCGCCCTGGCGCTGCCACACACCGCGTAGGTGGCAGCGCTGGCAGGCAGGCCAGTGGCCTTGATGCCGCGCTGCGAATCGCCGTCAAACACCTCGGCGTAGCGCTCTGCGGCCAGCGCATCATCGGGCAGCATGTACAGCAGAACGCGCTGCAACGTGGATTGTCCCTGCAGTGGCTGCGGCTGCCGGAATGCCGGCACCTGCACGCGCGCGCTGTGCCACCGCGTCGGCGCGTCTGCAGTCTGCCAGCGCACCTGCAGGGGCAGGTTGAGTGGCAACAGCGCGGCGCTGACAGGGTAGCCGTAGGCCGTGCAATCCTGGGGCGCTTCCGGGATGTTCGCGATGGCCCGGTCGCCGATGTCCAGTGTGAGGCCGTTGATTTCCATCCGCAGGATGGGCGCACTGCCGTAGTTGTGGATCTTGAACAGCGCCAGGCCTTCGAAGCGGCTGCGCTCCAGATCATCGGTGGTGAAGCCACTGAGGCGTGCAAGTGCGGGCGCGACCTCTACGTGATCGCTGTAGTGGTAGTAGATATGCACGAGCTCGGGTGTACCCGCGCGTCGCCAGGCCGTGTTGAATGGCGCAAGGTCGGGATACGGCCGACGGACCAGTGGCACATCGGTGACGGCGCGATCTCCGGACGGAGTGGCGTAGCGGTAGTGGTCGACGGCGCGCTTCAGGCGCGCATCTTCATACGGGAACCCCCTGTCTGCATCGGACTGCGCGTTGGGGTAGCGGTGGAAGGCCAGGAAGCGCTCGGGGGTGTCGCCCTGCATGGGCAGGTCCGGGCCAGCGCCGGAGCCGGTGGATGCATGCGGCGAGGTGTCCAGCCACAGGGGGTGCCCGCTGAGGTTGACGTGCAGCTCGGCGATGGATGCACGTGAGCCGCCGGCCAGGCTGTCCACACTGCCTTGCAGGGCGTGCCACAGTGGGATGATGAGCATGGAGGCGGCGGTTGGCACGAACATCAGCACGTGTATGCGGCCCGGCACCTGCCCGCGCTGGCGCACCATGTAGCGCAGCCAGGCCAGCAGGAGTACCAGCAGCAACGGGACGCCGACCCAGATCGCGATGGTGGCCAGCGCCACGACGCCCCAACCCAGGTTGGGGGTAGCGACGGCAATCAACGAGAGCGTGGCGATCAGCGCAGCCAACACCAGCGATACGCCGATTCCAACGCGGTAGGTCCTGTAGGGGCTGTCGTTCATCACCGTTCCGTCGGCACTGCGGGGCATGCCTCTATCTTGCAGCGCAGGTGCCTGCGTGAAAAGGCCGGGAGCGGGGGACAGGGGTGTTGCCGGGAATCAGCAGCCGATCAGGCGGTCCGCACCGATGCCGCTGCGGTGCTGGCTGCGGTATTCGGTGGGGCTGGCATCGACCTGGCCACGGAAGTGGCGGCGGAACGATTCCTGCGAACCAAAGCCCACCTGCTCGGCGATCCATTGCAGCGGCCGGTCGGTGGTTTCCAGCAGCTCACGGGCGAGGGCTACGCGCTCGCGGATCAGCCAGTCGATCGGTGACAGGCCCGTTGCTTCCAGGAACTGTCGCTGCAGGGTGCGCTGGCTGAGTGCGGCCTGCTCGGCGAGGCTGCCTAGCGAATGTGGCTCGCGCAGGTTGCGGCGCATCCATTCCATCAGCTTCGCCAGGCGCGTGGGCTCGCCATGGGGGATGGCCCGGCTGACACGCTGGCTGCGCCCGGCATCACGCCACGGCGCCAGCACCAGCCGCTCGGCCACCAGGTTGGCCACGCGGGCACCGTAATCCTTGCGCACCATGTGCAGCATCATGTCCATGCCGGTGGCCGAGCCGGCCGAAGTGATGATGCTGCCGGTGTCCACATACAGCACATCCTCGCGCACGTCGATGCGTGGAAACTGGCGTGCCAGCGCTTCGGTGAGGCGCCAGTGCGTGGTGGCCTGGCGGCCATCGAGCAGCCCGGCCCAGGCCAGCACGAACGCACCGGAGCAGATCGAGGCGATGCGTGCGCCGCGTGCGTGGGCGCGGATCAGTGCATCGAGCAGGATCTGCGGTGGACGCTCGCTGGGTTCGCGCCAACCGGGGATGACGATGATGTCGGCGTCGTCGACGCTGCCAAGATCGTAGGGCAGTTGCACCTGGGTGTTGCCGAGCATGCGCAGCGCACCGGGCTCGCCGGCGCATAGCTGGGTGCGGTACCAGGCCACGCCCAGTTCAGGCCTTATCGGCGCGAACAGGCCCACCGCACAGCCGAACTCGAACAGCCCCTGGCCGTGGCAGGCAACGATGGCGACGAGCGGCGCGGTGGGATCGGCGGGTGGGCTGGGCATGGCCTGATGCTACGGGTGGCGGTGCGTGGCGCAGAGTGGTGCGCGGGCATGAGGTGATGCCGGGCGGGCATATGGAGGCCGGGGTCGGATCCCTTCCGCAGGAAGGGCTCTGACCCCGTGGAGGGATGCGTGCCTGGGGTCAGAGCCCATTCCTTTGGAAAGGGATCCGACCCCGTGTGTTCAGGCCGCCTAACGTCATTACCAGCGGTCATGTGGGTGGCCGGATGTTACGGCTGGGTGACGCGATCCCGCCTGTCGCGGTGGGTGAACAGGCCCTTGAATGGAAGCGTGTTTCCGGCCCACCCCCACGAGCCCCCATGCCTGCCGCCTACGCCCCAGCCTTGAGCACTCTTGCCGTCCTGATCGCGGTCGCCCTCGCCGCATCGCCCAGCCATGCGGCGGAAGCCGATGCAGATCCTGCCACCACTGCAGCTACCGCCAATGTGGCGGCCTCCACGCTGGATGCGGTGGTGGTCACCGGTTCACGCACCAGCACGCGCACGGTGAAGAACAGCTCCACGCCGATCGATGTGATTTCCGCCGAAGACCTTGCCGCCACCGGCCAGGGCAACCTGCTCGAAGCGCTGCAGCGCAGCCTGCCGTCGCTGAGCCAGATCGGCGGCTACCAGAGCGACCAGGAAAGCCTCATCCGCGGCTACCAGCTGCGCAACCTGTCGCCGGGCTACACACTGGTACTGGTCAACGGCAAGCGCCGCAATGCCAGTGCCTATGTGAGTGGTGCCAATGGGGGCGGCTTCCCCGGCCATGCGTGGGCGGACCTCGCGTTGATTCCGGTCTCGGCCATCGACCATGTGGAAGTGCTGCGTGATGGTGCCTCCGCCATCTACGGCTCGGACGCGATCACCGGCGTGGTCAACGTGATTCTGAAATCGCAGGCGCACGGAGGTGATGTGTCGGTGGAGAGCGGGCAGAGCATCGATGGTGATGGCTCGCGTACCAGCGTGCGCGCAAACGTGGGCCTGCCGTGGGGCGAGGATGGCTTCGTCAACCTGTCCGGCGAAACCACCCGCCAGCACCATGCAATCCGCACCCGCCGCTATATCGACGGCTACCTGAGCTATCCGGCCGTGGATGGCAGCGGCGATCTGGTGGCGCTGCGGCCGAACAATCGATTGCCAGCGGGTGCTGCGCCGAACCCGGCCGAGGCCAACCGCAATGCCGAGGCCAATACCATCCTCAGCTCGCCGTCGTATGCGTTGAAGGCCTTCGCGGTGAACGTGGGCCATGGCCTGGGTGAGAGGGCGCAGTTCTACGCCAACGCCACGGCCAGTGACCGCACCGCGCAGGCGATCCAGAATTTCCGCCTGCCGGCGACGATCTTCACCACCTACAAGGCCCCCGGCGTGCTGAGCGTGTTTCCCGACGGCTTCCTGCCGGTGCTGGAAACCAAGGAGAAGCAGTACACCGGCACCGCCGGCGTGAAAGGCCAGATCGCGGGTTGGGACTACGACGCCAGCCTGACCGGCAACCGCAGCACGGTGCGCACCTATACCCGCAACTCGGTGAACTACTCGCTGCCGTATCCCGGTTCGCCCACCGACTTCTATGACGGCAAGCTGGATTACCAGCAGGGCATTGCCAACCTCGACCTGCGCCGTGGCTTCGAGGTGGCGGCGTTTGCTTCGCCGCTGGAGGTGAGCGCGGGCGCCGAGTATCAGCACGAACAGTACGAGCGTGGAGCAGGTCAGTGGGAGTCGTATACCGGCTTCGGCGCTGCAGCCTTCGTCGGCTATTCCACCGCCGACGCGGTGAAGGCGACCCGCAACAGCAAGGCGGTGTACGTGGGTGCGGCCACCAATATCACCTCACGCTGGTACCTGGATGCTGCCGCGCGCTGGGAAGACCATTCCGATTTCGGCAGTGTCTCCACCGGCCGTCTGACCACGCGCTTCGACTTCACCGACGCGCTGGGTGTGCGTGCCACGGTCAGCAACGGCTTCCATGCGCCCAGCCTGGGCGCGCAGTACTACCAGGCTACCGGCAGCTGCCCGTGCGGGACCACACTGGTGGCGCAGGTGTCTTCGCCGGCGGCGATTGCGTTGGGTGCCACGCCGCTGAAGCCGGAAAAGGCCACCAACTACAGCCTGGGCGTGACCTGGGACCCGAGCCCGGCCTTCCACCTGGCAGTGGATGCCTATCAGATCGACATCCGCGGCCAGCTGGGGCAGTCCAGCCAGATCGGCTACAACGCGCAGGATCCGGCGCGCGTCACCGACAACAGCGGCACGGTGCTGAGTGCGGCGCAGAAGAACACGATCGATGCACTGCTGGGTTCGGCCGGCATCAGCATCCTGCCGGGTGATGCGTTCTACGCCAGCTACTTCACCAACGTGGGCAATACCCGGACACGCGGTGTCGAGCTGACCCTGGAAGCGAACCAGGAAACGGCGTGGGGCAAGCTGCGCTGGAGCTACGCGGCCAACGTCGGCCGTACCACCATCCAGAAAGTCAGCGACATTCCGGCGGCACTGCAGGGTCTGCCGAACATCAACCTGCTGACCAAGAGCAGCGAGTACGCGCTGCGCTTCCGCACGCCCAGCTACACGCAGGTGGCGGGACTGGGCTGGCAGAACGGGCGCTGGCGCTCGAACCTGGACTTCACCTACTACGGCCCGATCAAGCGCCTGAACAACGGCGTGGAGTACAGGCAGCCGCCGGTGCTGGTGACCAACCTGTCCGGTGGCGTGGAGCTGGGTGCGGGCTGGAGCGCGGCGCTGGGCATCAACAACGTGTTCGACAAGCGCACGCGCAAGGTGCCGGAGTACGCGCGCAGTGCCACCGATGTGGCGAGTATCGAGACCACCTGGGACAGCGGCGATGTGCTGAGCAATGTGGGTGCGTATTGGTTTGGCCGGGTCAGTTACCGGTTCTGATCTGGAGCAGTCGAGCATGGCTCGACTCTACAAAAGGCGAAAGGCGGCCGGACGTAGTTCGGCATCATCGAGGAGCAGTTCATGTCTTCTGCATTGAAGGTGGTTGCATTGGTGGGGTCACCGACCAGCTCGGCGACGTCGCGCACGTTGTTGCTGGCGCGGCATCTGCTGGTGTCGCTGCAGCAGCGGGTGCACGCCCGCGTGGACCTGGTGGAGCTGGCGCCGATCGCGCGCGCGCTGGGTCAGTCGCTGTCGCGCGGCGAGGCGGAGCCGGCGGTGGAACAGGCACTGCAGACCATCGAGGCCGCCGAGCTGCTGGTGGTGGCAGCGCCGGTCTATCGCGGCTCGTATCCCGGGTTGTTCAAGCACCTGGTCGACTTCATCGGGCTGGAGGCGCTGGTGGATGTGCCGGTGCTGCTGGCAGCGACCGGCGGCAGCGAGCGCCATGCGCTGGTGATCGATCACCAGCTGCGGCCGTTGTTCAGTTTCCTGCAGGCGCACACGCTGCCGATCGGGGTGTATGCCACGCCCGCCGACTTCGACGGCGAGCACATCAGCAGTGCGGCCTTGCAGGCGCGCATCGCGCTGGCGACCGAGCGTGCGGCCGGGCACTTGGCCACGCAGGCGCTGGCGGTAGCGGCGCCGCTGCGGCGTATTGCCTGACGCCATAACCGGCGGCGCTTTGCTTATGGCCACGCCGCATCTGCGTGGCCGGATCTGACCGCCGATTGTCGCCAGCCGTCGCTGCTGCGGCTGCTGGCATCTCTAGCATCGATATCGAAGCGGCATCGCATTGCCGGCCCCGATGAGGACGACCCCTGTGACTTTCGACGCAGCAAGCAAACCCATCCTGTTCCTGCTCGACCGTGAGTTCGAGGACGGCCAGATTCCCGGCCAGCGCTTCTTCTGCCGGCACAGCCTGTTGCTGGAGGGCGCGTTGTCGAGCATCGATGGCCTGGACGCGCAGCTGGACGTGCGCCGCATCGGCTTCGCGCGACCGCGCCGTGAGGTGATCGCCGAGATCGGTGAGCAGGACCAGTCACTACCCAAGCTGGTGCTGCCGCAGGGCGTGCGCAGCGAACTGGCCAGTGGCGCGCACCAGGACCGCCAGTACGTCTCCGGTGCCGAGCCGATCCTGGCCGCGTTGAACGGCTTGCTCGGCATTCCCGTGGCCCACCCCTGAGCGAGGACGTGATCATGAGCTATCAGATCAGCGTGCTGGACAAGAGCCCGGTGGCCGAAGGTGCCTCGGCAGAGCAGGCGCTGCGCAACAGCCTGCAGCTGGCGCAGCGCGCCGAGCAGCTGGGCTACCACCGCTACTGGTTTGCCGAGCACCACGCTGCGCCGACGCTGGCCAGCCCTGCACCGGAAGTGCTGGCTGCGTGGGTGCTGGCGCAGACCCGGCGCATCCGCATCGGCAGTGGCGGGGTGATGCTGCGCCACTACGCACCGTACAAGGTGGCGGAGAACTTCAACCTGCTGTCGGCGCTGGCGCCAGGGCGCGTCGATCTGGGCGTGGGCAAGGCCCCCGGTGGCCTGCCGGCCTCGACCGCGGCGCTGGCAGCCGGGCGTCCGGCGTTCGCCGACTTCGACCAGCAACTGCGCGACCTGGAAGGTTATCTGTCCGGCGCCGAAACCGAGGCACAGGCTCGGCCGGTTCCGCAGCAGGCACCGGAGCGCTTCCTGCTCGGGGCCAGCCCGCAGAGCGCGCAGCAGGCGGCCGAGCTCGGCTGGCGCTTCGTCTACGCCGCGCACTTCGATGGTGACCCGAAGCATATCGAGGCCGCGTTCGATGCCTACCGCAGCGTTTCAACGCAGCCGCCGCTGCTGGCCACGGTGGCGTTCGCCGCACCAACTGCCGAAGCCGCAGCGCGTCATATCGGCGCGCTGCGCGTCTACAAGCTGCACCTCGGCCCCGGCCAGACGGTGAATCTGCCCAGTCCCGAGGCGGCTGCCGAGTACGCGCGCCAGGTGGGCGTGGCTGACTTCCGCATCGAGGAGACACGCCCGAGCGTGTTGTCCGGTGATGCGCAGCACGTGCGTGACGAACTGGATGCGCTGCATCGGCGCTTCGGCGTGGGCGAGTTCATCCTCGATGCGCCGGTGGCCGACCTCGACGCACGCCTGACATCCCTTGAACTGCTGTCGCCCGCGCCGCGCGCGGCGGTGGCCTGACCTGCTGGAGCGATTCCCATGAGCACGACCCCGCGCCACATTCCGTTCGGCATCATGCTGCAGGGCCCTGGCAGCCACATGCATGCCTGGAAGCATCCCTCCAACCCGGCCGATGCCAGCGTCAACCTGCAGTTCTACATCGACATCGCGCGCACCGCCGAGGACAACGGCATCGCCTTCGGCTTCGTGGCCGACGGCCTGTACATCAACGAGAAGTCGATCCCGCACTTCCTCAACCGCTTCGAGCCGATCTCGCTGCTGTCGGCGCTGGCCACGGCGACGAAAAAGATCGGCCTGGCCGGCACGCTGTCGACCTCGTACAGCGACCCGTTCACCGTCGCCCGCCAGTTCGCCTCGCTGGATCTGCTCAGCGGCGGCCGTGCCGGCTGGAACGTGGTGACCTCGCCACTGGAGGGCTCTGGCCGCAACTACGGCCGGCCACACCCGGAGCACGCGCTGCGCTACCAGATCGCCGACGAATATCTGGAGGTGGTGCAGGGACTGTGGGATTCCTGGGATGACGATGCCTTTGTGCGCGAGCGCGACAGCGGCACGTTCTTCGCGCCGGAGAAGTTCCGGCGGCTCGACCACAAGGGCCGCTTCTTCCAAGTGGAAGGGCCGCTCAACATCCAGCGTTCGCCGCAGGGTCAGCCGGTGATCTTCCAGGCCGGTTCGTCCGACGATGGCATCGCGCTCGCCGGCAAGTACGCCGATGCGGTGTTCACCCATTCGCCATCGCTGGAGGAGACCCGCGCGTTCACCCAGAAGGTGAAGAACTCGGCGATCGCCCACGGCCGCAGCGGCAATGACGTGAAGATCTTCCCGGGCATCGGCCCCATCGTCGGCCGCACTGCCGAGGAGGCCGAGGCCAAGTACCAGGCGATCGCTGCGCTGGCCACGCTGGAGGACGCGCTGGCCTATCTCGGCCGCTTCTTCGACCACCATGATTTCAGCCAGTACGACCCGGACGCGCCGTTCCCGGAGCTGGGTGACATCGGCAGCAACTCGTTCCGTTCCACCACCGACCGCATCAAGCAGGATGCACGTGAGAAGGGCCTGAGCCTGCGCCAGGTGGCGCTGGAAGCGGTGAGCCCACGGCCGAATTTCATCGGTACGCCGGAGCACGTGGCCGACGAGTTGATCCGCTGGTTCGATGCCGGTGCCAGCGACGGCTTCATCCTCGGATTCGCGGCACAGCGCGAAGGCCTGGACGATTTCGTGACCCAGGTACTGCCGATCCTGCAGGCGCGCGGCTACCACCAGCGCGAGCTGGAAGGGCAGACTCTGCGCGCGCATCTGGGCCTGCCGTACAAGGCCAGCCGCCACTCGACCGACGCCGAGCCGGCGCGGAAGGCAGGGTAAGGCGATGAGCGGAGAAAGCGCGACAGCGCCGGGCCATGCCCGGCGGAGTTCCCCAACGACGGGCGTACTGCCGGAAATCGCGGCACGCGCCGAGGCGGCCATCGCGATCCGCCATGACCTGCACCGGCACCCGGAACTGGCTTTCGAGGAGCACCGCACCAGCGCCCGCGTGGCCGAGCTGCTGCAGCAGTGGGGCTATGAGGTCACCACCGGCCTCGGCGGTACCGGTGTGGTCGGTACGCTGCAGCGCGGGCAGGGCAGCCGTCGCCTCGGCCTGCGCGCCGACATCGATGCACTGCCGATCCACGAGGATTCCGGGCTGGCCTACGCCAGCCAGACCGAGGGGCTGATGCATGCCTGTGGCCACGATGGGCATACCGCCATCCTGCTGTCCGCGGCGCACTACCTGGCCCATCATGGCCGCATCGACGGCACCCTGCAGTTGGTGTTCCAGCCGGCCGAGGAAACCGGTTCGGGGGCCTCGAAGATGATTGCCGATGGCCTGTTCGAACGCTTCCCGGTGGATGCGATCTATGGCCTGCATAATTGGCCGGGCGTGCCGGTGGGGCACTTCGGTTTCGTCGATGGCCCAGCGATGGCGTCGGTGGACTGGGCGCGGCTGAAGGTGATCGGCAAGGGCGGTCACGGTGCCGAGCCACAGGGCAGCGTCGACCCGATCCTGGCGGCAGCGCACATCGTCACCGCGCTGCAGAGCGTGGTCTCGCGCAATGTCGATCCGCGGCAGATGGGCGTGGTCACCGTCGGTTCGATCCACGGCGGGCAGGCCGCCAATGTGATCCCGGACGTCGTCGAGCTGAAGCTGACCGTGCGCGCCTACCTGCCGGAAGTACGCGATACGTTGCGGCGCCGGGTCACCGAGATTGCCGAGCAGACTGCCGCCGCGTTCGGTGCGCGCGCCGAGATCGCGTTTCCGCGTGGCTTCCCCAGCGTGATCAACCACCCGCAGCAGACTGCCTATATCCGCGACGTAGCCGTACAGGGCTTCGGCAGTGAACAGGTGGTGCCGGAGTTCGCGCCACGCACGGCCAGCGAGGACTTCGCCTTCCTGCTGCAGGCGCGGCCCGGCAGCTTCGTGTTCGTCGGCAACGGCGACAGCGCACCGCTGCACAGCCCGCGCTATGTGTTCAACGACGCCGCCATCGCACCCGCCGCCAGCCTGTGGGCGCGGCTGGCCGAAGACTATCTGGTGAAGGACGTGGCATGAGCAGCAACGAACGCTTCCTCTACACCTCGGTGGACGATCCACTGGCCCGTCCACTGTTCGATGGCCTGGAGCAGGAGTACGACAGCCGCTACGCCGATGTGCGCCGCCGTATCGGTGGCAGCGCCCGCGAGGAGCTGCAGCGCTACCCGGCGCAGGCATTCGCGGCGCCGGTAGGGGCGTTCGTGCTGCTGCTGCGCGATGGTGTGGCGATCTCCGGCGGTGCGTTCATGCCGCACCGCGATCCGGATACCGCCGAGTTCAAGCGCATCTGGACATTGCCAGGGCTGCGCCGCCAGGGCATCGCGCGGCGCGTGCTGCAGGAGCTGGAAGACCAGGCAGCGCGGCAAGGATACCGGCGGGTGTTCCTGACCACCGGCTTCCGCCAACCTGAAGCCGTCGGCCTGTACCTCAGCCACGGCTACACCGCGCTGTTCGATCTGCAGGCCGACCCGGAAACCATCGCGCATCTGCCGTTCGAAAAACACCTGCGGGCCTCCGCGCCCGTCATCGCGCCTGCGCAAGCCCAGCTGCATGGAGCCCACGCATGAGCACGCCTTCGACCGCGCTGGATGGACTTGCCGCACGCCCGGCGCCAGCTCCGGCGTTGAAGATCGTGCCGGCCCGGCATCCGCTGCAGGTGGTCGGAACCCTCCTGGCGCTGGCTTTGATCCTGATCGGGCTGCAATCAGTGCTGGGCAATCCGCGCTGGGGCTGGGGCACGTTCGCCGAGTGGTTCTTCGCACGCCCGGTGCTGGAAGGCCTGGGTCGCACGCTGCTGCTGACCGCGTTGGGTACTGGCCTCGGTTTCGCGCTGGGCACCTTGCTGGCGTTGGCCCGCGTCTCCGGTTCGCCGCTGCTGTCGGCGGTGTCGTGGGGCTATGTGTGGCTGTTCCGCTCGATTCCGCTGCTGGTGCTGTTGCTGTTGTTGAACAACCTGGGCTACCTGTACAGCACCATCGAGCTGGGGGTGCCGTTCACCGGCATCAGCCTGTTCTCGTACCCGACCACGCAGCTGATCGGCGTGTTCACCGCCGCGGTGCTGGGCCTGACCCTGAATCAGGCCGCGTTCTCGGCGGAAGTGATCCGTGGCGGCATTCTCTCGGTCGACCATGGCCAGTACGAAGCCGCAGCGGCGCTTGGCCTGCCACGTGGCCGCCAGGTGCGCCGCATCATCCTGCCGCAGGCGATGCGCTCGATCCTGCCGGCCGCGTTCAACGATGTGATCGGCCTGGCCAAGAGCACGTCGGTGGTCTACGTGCTGGCGCTGCCGGAGCTGTTCTACACCGTGCAGGTGATCTACCGGCGCAACCTGGAAGTGGTGCCGTTGCTGATGGTGGCCACGGTCTGGTACCTGGTGATCCTGACCGTGCTTTCGCTGCTGCAACGGCGCGTGGAGCAGCGGTTCGCGCGCGGCCAACTGCAGCGCGAGCGTTCGGTATCGCGTGTCTCGTCGCCAACGCGCGCCACAGGTGATGCCGCACCGCGCGTAGTCAATCGCCCGCGCATCGCCGCGCAGGTTGAAGCGGGCGAGGGGGCATCGGTGTCGCTGCATGGCGTAGGCAAGGTGTTCGGCGACCAGCCGGTGCTGGAAGAGGTGAACCTGGACCTGCGCGCTGGCAGCGTGACGGTGCTGATCGGCCCGTCCGGCGCCGGCAAGTCCACGCTGCTGCGGCTGATCAACCATCTGGAACGTGCCGACAGTGGCTTTGTGACCGTCGGCGGCCAGCTGATCGGCTACCGCCGCGATGGCGACACCCTGTACGAGCTGCCCGAGCGTGAGATCCGCCGCCGTCGTGCGGAAGTGGGCATGGTGTTCCAGGGCTTCAACCTGTTCCCGCACCTGACCGCGCTGGAGAACATCATCGAGGCGCCGATCGCGGTGCGCGGTGTGCCGCGTGCGCAGGCCGAACAGCAGGCGCGCACGCTGCTGGAACGGGTCGGCCTGGCCGACAAAGCCGATGCCTTCCCGCGCCAGCTGTCCGGCGGCCAGCAGCAGCGCATCGCGATTGCCCGCGCGCTGGCCCTGCAACCGAAGGTGCTGTTGTTCGATGAACCGACCTCGGCGCTGGACCCGGAGCTGGTGGCCGAAGTGCTCAGCGTGATCGAGGAGCTGGCCCGTTCCGGCACCACGCTGGTGATCGTCACCCATGAGCTGAGCTTCGCTCGTCGCGTGGCCGACCACGTGGTGATGATGGACCAGGGCCGGGTGATCGAGCAGGGCACGCCCGAAGCCCTGTTCGAGCGTCCGCGCCAGCAACGCACCGCCGATTTCCTGGCCAAGACCCTGTGACCCCGGAAGGAACACCATGAGCCCTGCAGCACCGCGTCGCCCCTCGCGCAGCACCCTGTTGATCGTGGGCGTGCTGGTCATCGGCATCGCCGGCATCGTCTATTCGCGCGTGCGTCAGGCACCGGATGCCGGCACCGTGGCCGCAGCCAGCCTGGCGGGTGCGAACACCGCCATCCTGAAGGGCACGCTCGATCCGAAGGCGCAGGCGTTGATCCCGGCCGACTATCGCTTTGTCACGCCCGGTACGTTCACCGTGGCCACCCATCCGGGGCAGCTGCCGCTGGCCGACTACGGCGCCGACAGCAAGGACGTCGTCGGCATCGAGCCGGACATCGCGCGGCTGATTGCCGATGGGTTGGGCCTGAAGCTGGTGATCGTGCCGGTGGCGTGGGCCGACTGGCCGCTGGGGTTGGAATCAGGCAAGTACGATGCCGTGCTGTCGAACGTGACGGTTACCGAGGAGCGCAAGAAGAAGTTCGATTTCTCCAGCTACCGTTACGATCTGCTGGGCATCTATACGCGCACAGATGGGCCGATCCAGAAGATCGAAAAGCCGGCCGACGTTGCCGGGCTGAAGGTGGTGGTCGGTGCCAGCACCAACCAGGACCAGATCCTGCGGCAGTGGGACCAGCAGAACATCGCCGCTGGCTTGAAGCCGGTGGAGTACCAGTACTTCGATGACGCCGTGGTTGGGCGGCTGGCAGTGATTACCGGCCGCGCCGATGTCTCGTTCGAGCCCAACGCCACCGGCGCCTATTCGGCGCGCGATGGCAAGGTGCGGCGTGTGGGCCTGTTCCCGGGGGGCTGGCCGAACGCCGCGGCGATCTCGGTGACCACGCGCAAGGGCAGCGGCCTGGCGGATGCGGTGACGCAGGCGCTGAACACCCAGATCGGCAGCGGCACCTATGCGCAGGCATTGGCGCGCTGGAACGTGACCGAGGAAGCGGTGCCGCAGTCGCAGACCAACCCGCCGGGGCTGCCGACGCTCTGACGCCGGGCATGGCCCGGCAGCTACCGCTGCTTTTGTAGAGCCGAGCCATGCTCGGCTGCAGTTCGCGTGGTGTGCGATGCGTCGAGCATGGCTCGACTCTACAAGAGCATCCACGCATGGCGTGGATCTACTCGCAGAGTCTGATTTCTGTAGAGCCGAGCCATGCTCGGCTGCATTACCAGACCGCTTCCAACGTCCGGAACGGTTTCGCCAGGCGCACGCCCTCGGCATCGAAGTCGGAAACGCTGCGTCCATCTACGCGCACAGACTTCGGCGCGGTCCGGTTCGGCCACCACATGCGCACGGCGGTGTCCTTGCGCAGCCCCTCGCCAATCACCACTGTCAGCAGCCCGTCGCGCTGCCGCGCCTGCATCTGCAACGTGCCATACGCGGTCGGCAGGCGTTCCACCGCCAATCCATCGCCCGCCACCCACGAGGGCGGCGTGCCCGGCAGCAATGACAACGCATCATCGTCCTCGCGCATCAGCATGCCGAACAACGTGCGGCCGTACTCGGCACCGATCCAGGTATGCGGCATGTCGCCGAGGTAGCGCGGGAAGCGCAGCCGTGAATGCACTACTTCGGCCAGCACCTGCCATTCAAGCGGGCGCCGATCGTGAAGCAGGCCCTGCAACAGCTCGTCAGCCACGTCTGGCTGGCCAAGATGCACATAGCTCAGCACATTGCGGATCTCGTACGGCGTGTAGGCGTACAGCGCACCGGGCTGGCTGCGCTTGCGTACGTCCTCCAGATAGCGCGCGAAGGTCGTCCGCAGTGCCTCGGCCGGCAGCACGCTCTGCGCACCGGTGGGGTCCAATGCAATCGAAACGCCGGTGGGATCACCATCGCCCAGATCCGCCGAGGACGGAATGAAGTCGATGCCCTTCCACGCCATCGTCGCCCGGATCGAGGCATGCAGTGCGTCGTACAGCGCCTTGTACTGCTCACGTGCCCAGCGCGCGGTCTCATGATCGCCCAGCGATTCGGTCAGCCATGCACCGTCGTGCCAGCCCTTCAGGCCCCAGTAGTCATCCCAGTAGCTGTGGGTGGGCGACGGATAGCCTTCATGGCTGATCGACGGCGCGAGGATGCCGGCGAAGCGCTGCGGCGCCGGCTGGTCGGCCATGTAACCGGGTACCAGCGTGCGCTCGCGCAGTTCCTGCAGGAAACGCAGCGCTGCTTTCACTTTCGGCAGGTAGTCACGCACCGACTCGGGCCCGCCATCGAGGCGGGCGACATCGGCCACCAGTGCCACATACTGGCCCTGGCTGTCGTACTCGATGTCCGAACCAAAGCCGGTGTTGACGCTGCCATCGTCGTTGAGGATCGGCGAGACCAGTCCGCTGCCGTGCACGCCGTGCTGGCTGTACCACGCCAGGTAGTCGCGCGCGACCTTGGCTTCGCCCATACGCAGCAGCACCGCCGAGGTGGCCATGCCATCGCGGATGAAGGAGCGGTTGTAGTTGCGCGGGCCGGGCTGCATGGCCGGGCCGGTCTGGTTGATCAGCATGTAGGCAGCCTGCGCGCGCAGCATGTCGACCAGCGAGGGATCGGGCAGGCGCAGGCCAACCTGGCCCAGCCGCGCCTGCCAATCTGCGGACGCCTGCGTGGCCAGCGTCTCGAACGCCGCATTGGCATCACGGGGCAGCGTGGACAGGTCAAGCGCAGGCGCCTCGGGCAGCACGCCATTGGCATCGGCAGCGGCGGTACCGAGTGGGAACGCCACGACCACCGCATCGCTGGCACCGGGCGCGAGGCGGATCCGGTAGCTCAATGCGGCTGCGGCCAGTCCTTGCTCGTCACGTGCCTGCTGCGAGGAAGGCAGTTTGCCGGCAGCGATGTCCGCGGTGATCTCCGTTGCGCCGTCCTTCCCGAACGGCGCAACGCCGGACGCAGCCATCGGCGTGAGCGATTGCAGCAGCGTGCGGCCATTGATGCGCACCGCCTGTCCGTCGATGCGCACCTCGCGGATCGGCGACAGCCCGCCGTTCTGCCACGGCGGATTCATCTGCATGGGGCGGACGACCAGGCTGAGCGTGCCGTCGATCGCCGTGGTGCCGGTGTTGTGCAGTCGATGGCGGAGGAAGGTCACCGGCTGGCCATCGCGCTCGATGGCGAACACCTCACTGCGCAGCTCCAGCCCGGGTTGCGGTGACCAGGTGGCGGAGGGCATTGGCTTCCAGCCGTCGCGCAGTGCGTGCTGCACCTTCTGCCCGGCGGCGCCGGCGGTTTGGCCGTCGGCATTGCGCCAGATCGGCTGCACCAGCGGCGCGCCCTTGAAGGCTTCCAGATTGCCGTATTCGTCGAAGATGGATTTCTGCCGCCCTGCGTGCACGCCGACGGCGGTCCAGTAGGTCTGCTGCATCTGCAGCGACGCCGGAAACAACGCACGCTGCGCGCCGCTGGCGGCGATCTGGTAGCGCTTCATCGGCGTCATCATCGCTTTCGGGCCGAGCAGGCGCAGGCGCGCGATCTGCGGGGCAGCGCCGTCCACGGCCAGACGGAATGCACGTAGAGGGTGTGCCGTGTCAGCAGCCAGCCAACTCTGCCGATGGCTGGCCGCCTGTGCATCGTGTGCGAGGTCCTGCCAGCGGCCCTGTGCGTCCTGCGCCTGCAAGCGGGCGGCGCCGCGCCCGCCATCGGCCCAGTCGACCGCGAGACCGGCCGTGGACTGGGCGCGAGGCAGCATGATCTCGAGCATATGGGATCCACCTTTTCCGGCTGGAACCGCGACGGTGCCACCGCCTTGCCAGAGCGCCGCCGCCTGCGTTGCATCGACACCGCTGATGCGTGCGCTGAGCGTGCTGTCCAGCGGCTCCATCTCGAAGATCGACACGCCCCAATCGGAGGTGCGCTGTGGGCTGGCCAACCGCAGGTAGCGCGCCTGGCGTGGCGCGAAGTACAGCGTTTCCACGTCGCCCAGCGAATCGGCCATGGTGTACGCGGTCTGCCACTGCGTGCCGTCCAGCGAGGTCTGCAGTGAATATCCCTCTGGATTGGAGACATCCCAGGTAAGCCGTGCGCCCGCCAGCATCGTCGGTGCGCCCAGATCGATCTGGAACCAGTGGCCCGGACTGAAGGCACCGCCGGTGACGGTCTTGGGGTCGCCGTCGATCAGGTGGCTGATCGCCATCGCCGGTACCTGCTGCGAGGAGGCGCTGGCCTGCCATTGGCTGCGTGGTGGCAATGTCTGTGCCTGCGCGGAGGATGCCAGGACGGCGAGCATCAGAGTGGCGGCAGGTCGCCATGGGGCAGGTGGGCGGGAGACCTTGGAGCGTTCGGTGCGCAACGTCATTACGGACAGCCTCGCAGGTTCGACCGGATTCGGGCGAGCGCTAGGCTAGCAAGGGATGTAATCGGTTACATGACGCGCTGCAATAGCTGCGGGCGACGAAGTCACGGGTTGGCAGCGGCCGCGATCTGCTCGCGCAGCCAGCGATGCGCCGGATCGCGGTGCACACGCTCGTGCCAGAGCATCACCATCTCGAATCCCGGCACCTCGAGCGGCGCCTCGACTGCTTTCAGGCCCGGATCGGCTGCTACCAGCCGGGAGGGCATCATGGCCACCAGATCGGTCTGCAGCAGCACATCGCGCAGGAACAGGAAATGCGGCACTGACAGTACCACCTCGCGGCGGGCGCCGGCGCGGGTCAGTGCATCGTCGGTACTGCCATGGAAGCCGCCGCCGTCGGGCGAGACGATCACATGCTGCAGGGCGCAGAACTGCTTGAGCGTGGGGCGGCGCTTCAGCCTCGGATGATCGCGGCGGCCAGCGAGCACATAGCGCTCCTGGAACAGTGGACGGTGATGCAATGACGGCGGCGCCTCGGACGTGATGTGGATGGCCAGATCAATCTCGCCGCGCTCACTCAGCACTACCATCTGTGCTGGCACCAGTCCCACCACTGCCAGGCGTGCGCCGGGTGCCGAACTGCGCAGGGCGGGCAGCACGGGCAGCACCACCGTGGATTCACCGAAGTCGGAGGCCATGATCCGCCAGGTCTGCTGCGCCTGGGCCGGGTTGAAGGCTTGCACCGGTGCAAGCGTGCGCCGCACTGCCAGCAGCGCGTCAGCCAGTGGCTGGCGCAGCGCATCGGCACGCGCAGTGGCGCGCATGCCGCGCACGCTGGGCAGCAGCAACGGATCGTTGAACAGCTCGCGCAGCCGCGCCAGCTGCACGCTGACTGTAGGCTGGGCCAGATGCAGGCGCTCGGCGGCGCGGGTGACGTTCAGCTCTTCCAGCAGGGCCTGCAGAGTTACCAGCAGGTTGAGGTCGACGCGACGCAAAGTATTGTCCATGACAATGAAATGGATTGCAGGAATTCATTTCAACTATAGCGTAGTGCTGCCTATCGTCTGGGGTCTTCCCCGTCTGGTGCTCCCATGAACGTCCTGCTGGTCTATGCCCATCCCGAACCCACTTCGTTGAACGGCACATTGCGCGACTTTGCCGTGCAGCGGTTGCAGTCTGCCGGTCACAGCGTGCAGGTGTCGGACCTGTACGCAATGCGCTGGAAGGTGGCCCTCGATGCCGAAGATCATCCCGGTCGGGATTGCTCCGCGCCCTTCAATCCATCGCTGGATTCACGGGAGTCTTTCATCAACGGTCGGCAAAGCGCCGACATTGCAGCCGAGCAGGAGAAACTACGTTGGGCCGATGTACTGATCCTGCAGTTTCCACTGTGGTGGTTCTCGATGCCGTCTATCCTCAAAGGCTGGATCGAGCGGGTATATGCGTACGGCTTTGCCTATGGTGTGGGCGAACACTCCGACCAGCACTGGGGCGACCGCTACGGCGAAGGTGTGATGAGTGGCAAGCGCGCGATGCTGATGGTCACTACGGGCGGTTGGCAGTCCCACTATGCGCCGCGTGGCATCAACGGCCCGATCAACGATGTTCTGTTCCCTATCCAGCACGGGATGCTGTTCTATCCCGGGTTCGAGGTGCTGCCGCCCCACGTGATCTATCGCAGTGGCAAGGTCGACGGGAACACGTTGCCGGCGTTGCTGGAAGGGCTGGGAAGGCGGCTCGACGGCCTGGCCAGCGATCCGGTGATCCCCTATCGGCGGCAGAACACCGGTGACTACCTGATTCCCTCGCTGGAGTTGAGGCCGGAACTCGCAGAAGGACTGACGGGGTTCGGCATCCACCAGATGACGACAGACGAGCACCGCGCCTGACGGAGCGAAGGCTCTGATCTGGCACCTGACCGGCAGTCCCGCTTGGCTGCAAGCGCGCGGCAGCAGGAAAGTCACGACGGAAATGACTGAACTCGCTGTCGCCGCGTTGCAGCTCAATCTGGGCCCTGGAAGGGCGCAGGCAGCAGCCGAAGACGTAGTGCCCGCAGGGCTGGAACGCCCATTACAGCTCCACCGTCTCCCACCAGCGCGTGCCCGCCTGCGGCGCCTGCATGTCCAGCGCCTCGCCCATCATCGGCGTGGCCACCGGCACGTTCTTTGCGGCGGCCAGTGCGGTGATGCGCTCGAAGGGCTGCTGCCATGCGTGCAGCGCCAGATCGAAGGTGCCGTTGTGGATCGGCAGCAGCCACTTGCCGCGCAGGTCCAGGTGCGCCTGCAGGGTCTGCTCGGGCTGCATGTGCACGAACGCCCAACGCGGATCATAGGCACCGGTTTCGATCATGGTCAGGTCGAACGGGCCGTACTTCTCACCGATGGCCTTGAAGCCATCGAAGTAGCCGGTGTCGCCGCTGAAGAAGATGCGGAAGTCATCGTCCTGGACCACCCACGACGCCCACAGGCTGCGATCGCTGTCGCCCAGACCGCGGCCGGAGAAATGCTGGCCCGGGGTGGCGGTCAGGCGCAGGCCGCTGGCTTCGGTGGACTGCCACCAGTCCAGCTGTTCTACCTTGCTGGCGTCCACGCCCCAGGCGATCAGCTGGTCGCCCACGCCGAGCGGGGCAATGAAGCGTGCGGTCTTGCCGGCCAGCTGCATTACCGCGGCATGGTCGAGGTGGTCGTAGTGATTGTGCGAGAGGATCACGCCGGCGATCGGCGGCAGGTCGTCGATGCTGATCGGTGGCGCATGGAAGCGGGCCGGGCCCATCCACTGCACCGGCGAGGCGCGTTCGGAGAACACCGGGTCGGTCAGCCAGTACTGGCCACGCAGCTTCAGCAGGATGGTGGAGTGCCCCAGCCGGAACAGGCTGCGGTCCGGCGCGGCGTCCAGGGTGGCGCGGTCCAGCGGCAGCACCGGAATGGGGTGGGCGGGCACGGTGCCCTTGGGCTTGTTGAACAGGAACGTCCACCAGATCTCTGCGCCGTCGCGCAGGCCCATCGCAGGACGCGGCAGGGCATTGCGGAACTTGCCGTCGCGGTACTGCGGCGAATCGGAGAAGTCGGGGAGGGACCAGGACTTGCAGAAGGTGTAGGCGGTCACGGCGAGGATTCCAAGCAGGAGGACAAGGAGCAGGCGCTTCATGGGTGACGTCCGCAGGGTACACTGCACAGTGTAGTTTCGTGTTTTTCAAAAGTACACTGCCGGGTGTAAAATGGTGGCGTCCGTTCAGCTATCCGGTTTCCGCCATGTCCCGTGCCCCGCAACGCCTGACCGACCGCAAACGCGAAGCCATCGTGCGCGCGGCGGTGGAGGAGTTCCGTGCATCGGGCTACGAGGCGACCAGCATGGACCGCATTGCCGAGGTGGCCGGGGTCTCCAAGCGCACCGTCTACAATCACTTCCCAAGCAAGGAAGCGCTGTTCTCGATGATTCTGGAGGAGCTGTGGGAGCGCAGCGTGGCCAGTGATGCGCTGCCGTACCGCACCGATCTGCCGTTGCAGGCGCAGCTGATGCAGCTGCTGGGGCAGAAGCTGGAGCTGCTCAGTGATGCCAACTTCATCGACCTGGCACGGGTGGCAATGGCCGAGATCATCCATTCGCCGGAACGGGCGCAGGCCATCGTCTGCCGCATGGGCGATAAGGAAAGTGGCGAGAGCGCGTGGATCCGCGCGGCGATCGCCGATGGTCGGCTGCGCCAGGTCGATCCGGAGTTCGCCGGCCACCAGCTGCATGGGCTGGTGAAGAGCTTTGCGTTCTGGCCGCAGGTGACGATGGGGCAGGCGCCGTTGAACGAACAGGAGCGCGCACGCGTGGCCGAGTCAGCGGTGGCGATGTTCCTGGGTTACTACGCGGTGTAGGCCGGCCTTACGACCTAGCTGGCGGCGAAGCGGCGGAACTCGTCGGCCGGCAACGCGGCCGAGTACAGATAACCCTGGCCGACATCCACGCCCAGTGCCCGCAGTTGCTGTTCCTGTGCCAGGGTTTCAGTGCCCTCGGCCACCACGATGGCGCCGCAGCGGTGCGCGACTTCGACGATGAAACGCACGATCGACTGCGACTTGGCATCGGACAGGGTGGCAATCAACGCCTGCTCGATCTTGACCTCGGCGATGGCCAGCTGCGAGAGCAGGATCAGGGTCGAGTAGCCGGCACCGAAGTCATCCAGCGACAGCGTCACCTCGGCGGCCAGCAACTGCGCGATGTTGGCGTCGACCACGTCGCGCTCGACGATCTCGGTCCACTCGACGATCTCCAGGCGCAGCATCGTTCCGGGCACGTCATGCAGCTGCAGCAGTTCCTGCAGGCGCAGGCCGAAGCTGGGCAGGCGCAGTGACTCGGCGGAGACATTGACTGCTACGGTCAGTTGCGCACCATCGCGCCGGCACTGCTGCAGGAAGTGGAGGGCGGACTGCAGCGTGGCCCATTCCAGGTCGGCCAGGCGGCCCTGCCGGCGCAGCAGCGAGATTACCCGCATCGGTGCGATCAGACGGCCTTCGCCATCGCGCATGCGCAGCAACGCTTCGGCGCCGACCAGCTGGCGATCCTGCAGGCGATGCTTGGGCTGGTAGCACAGGGGGGCATCTCCCTGCTGCAGCCAGCGTTCAAGCGCGACTTCAATCAAGGCATCGATCTCGCTGTCGCGCTGGATGGGGTCATCGAAGAACACGACACCGGATTCGATCGCGCTCAGTGCCAGGGTGATCGCGCGGAACGGAAGATGGCCATCGTCTGCATCGGTGGGGGGCTTGAGTTCGACCACTGCGCAGCGGAACAGCGGGCGGAACCCTGGCCAGTCACGGCCGACCCGATCGGCCAGGTTGCTGGCCAACTCGGTGATCTGTGGCTGCGTACGCAGTTCGGACAGCGACAGGTCACGCACCAGAATTGCCAGCGCCGCATCACCGAACTGGTAGATCTCCAGCTGCCCGGCCGGCAGCGACGGCAGCAGCCGATGCACCTCGTCGGTGCTGTCGCGCTGCCATAGCCCGTTGTCCTGCAGCGGACCATAGCGCAGGCGCAGGTCACGCAGGTTGCCCATCTCGGCCACGACCAGGCAGGCCTTGCCGCTGCCGTCGTTGTCGCGCCAGTAATACTGCAGGCGTTCGCCGAGCGCGCGCATGTTGGGCAGGCCGCTGATCGGGTCGATTCGCAGCCAGGCCTGCTCGCGCTGGCGCTGGGCGTCGATCTGCGCGTCGTTGTAGACCAGTGCGAACACCGCGCCCAGCATCAGCAGCGAGACCGGCAGCGCCAGCAGGCGCTGGATCGCCAGTTCAGCCACCGGCAGCTGATCGGCGCCAATGATCGCCACGCCCAGTGCCAGGCCCAGCGCAGTCACGCCGATGCGCACACCCCAGGCCTGCAGGATCATGCGCAGCGAGAGTTCGTTGAGCATGCGCGGGTGCAGGCGCCTGCGCAGCCAGATGCCGGCCAGCATCTGCAGCAGGGATTCCAGGCCGGCAGGCAGGAAGAACTGGGCGCCGGCGAACTGGTAGCGGGCCAGCAGGCTGGCGGCCAGGCAGGTCAGGCCGCCACGCCAACCGCCCAGCAGGCCACTGACCAGCAGGATGTCGAAGCCGAGGTGCAGCTTGACCACGCCCTGGCTATAGCGGGCCACGAACCAGGAATTGAACAGGTAGATCAGGCCCAGTGCCACGCCCACATACAGGCGACGGCCTTCAATGGCATGGCCGGCGCGACGGGTGGCGATCAGCAGCACGCCGATCATGCCGATCACCGCCGTGGCCTGCAGCAGGTACAGCGGCAGGCTGGGCAGGGCGCTGTCCAGGACCTGGGCCGAGACCCTTGAAAGCGCATCCATAGCAGGTTCCCGCCTGTGACCGACGGCCAGTGACGAGCAGGGTAGTCGCAGCCGCGCGCGGGTTCAATTGCACTGGCCGCCCTAGGGAAGGAGGTGATCGGCCATGAAATCGACAAAGGCGCGCACCCGCGGTTGCTGATGGCGATGGCCTGGCCAGAGTGCCCAGAAGGTGCTTTGTTCGGTATTCCAGGCGTCCAGAACACTGACGAGCGCGCCGCGGTCGAGCGCATCCCGAACGGCGAAGTCCGGCAGGCACGCAATGCCGTGGCCATCAAGGCTCATGTGCAGGATGGTCTCAAGATGATTGGCGGTCATCGCGGGCGTCAGCCGCAGGTCATGGCCACCCATGTCTGCCTGCAGCGGCCATCGCTCGATCAGGCCGGTGCCGGGAAAACGATGGAGAAGGCATGCGTGCCCACCCAGCTCGTCCGGGTGCTGTGGCGTGCCGCGGTTCGAGAAGTACGCAGGGGCACCGACGCACAGCAGCCGGGTGCTGCCGAGGTTGCGGGCGTGCAGTCTGGAGTCGGCGGGACTGCCGGTGCGAACGACGGCGTCGAAGCCCTCTTCGATGACATCGACAAGACGGTCGCTGAAGTGCAGGTCGAGTTCGACGGCGGGAAAGCGGCGTGCAAACGCCGAAAGCACGGGCAGCATCAGTCCACTTACCAGCGGAAGGCTGACTTTCAGACGACCGCTGGGCGCGGCATGGGCGTCGGTCAGCTCGCGCTCCGCTGCGGCGACCTCGGTCATGATGCGACGGCAGCGTTCAAGGAACTGCTCGCCTTCGGCAGTCAGGCTGACGCTGCGGGTATTGCGGTTCAGGAGGCGGGCGCCCAGACGCTCCTCCAGCCTGGCGATGGTCTTGCTTGCCGCCGAAGGGGTGATGCCACGCTGTCGCGCTGCGGCCGCGAAGCTGCGTGCCCCGGCGACCAGAACGAAGAGGCTGAGACCGGCAAAGCTGTCCATAGGTGGCCATTGATGACATTTGAGTCATTAAAGCATGGACATATGGGTGGATTCTTCTGCAATAGCGTCGTCGATAGCATCAATGCCGTGGCGCTTGGCCACGCTGGAGCTTCTTCGACATGTCTGTTGCTTCTGCTGGGACGGCCGGATCATCACGCCTTGGAGTGGTGTTTGCAGGCTGTCTGACGGCCCTTACCATTCCACTGAGCATCGCCAGCCCCGCGGTGGGCATTCCTGCAATCCGGGCCGCGCTGGGCGGGTCTCCCGCAGAATTGTCCTGGGTGATCAACGCCTACCTGCTGACCTACGGCAGTACGACGCTGGTGGCCGGCGGACTGGCCGATATGTATGGCAGGCGCAGGATCTGGATCCTGGGTGGCCTGCTGTTCGCGATCGTTACCGGCCTGATTCCCCTGATGCCCGATGTGGCGTGGATCAATGCCATGAGGCTGCTGCAGGGAATGGCCGCGGCGGCGGCGTTTGCCGGTGCGATGGCGTCGCTGGCGCAGGTGTTCGACGGCCAGGCGCGGGCCAGGGTGTTCAGCCTGATCGGCACCACCTTTGGTGGAGGAGCCGCAGGCGGTCCGCTGCTGGCAGGCGGGTTGATCGATGCGCTGGGCTGGGAATGGGTGTTCTTCCTGCCTGCGTTGCTGGCTGCCCTGACCGTACCGTTGGTCGCCCTGTCATCCGTCGAATCGAAGAGCGCCGGTTCGCCTCGCCTGGACTGGCTTGGCGCCGTCACCTTCATGCTGGCGCTGGGGTCACTCACCTACGCCATGATCGTGCTGCCGGAACGCGGCCTGCTGCATCCGCAGACGCTGGTACTGCTGGCGCTCCCGGTGGTGTTGCTGGGCGTGTTCATTGCCGTGGAGCGCTCCCATCGAACACCCCTGCTGGATCTCGGCCTGTTCCGCAACCGGCGCTTTGTTGGCGTGCAGATTCTCGCCGCTGCGCCTGCGTTCTCGTACGTCGTCCTTCTGGTGGTGCTGCCGGCGGGGTTCATCGGTGTTGAAGGGCTGCGGCCCACCGAGGCTGGACTGGCGATGGCAGCACTGTCTGCGCCATTGCTGGTTGTTCCCCTGGTTGCGGGTCACCTGCTGCGCTGGATTCCGGCGCGGACGCTGTGTTGTGCGGGCCTGTTGATCGGCGCGCTTGGGCTGGCATGGCTGGCGCAGGTGTTCCAGCTACCTTCTGTGCGCTGGATGCCGATGCTGGTCATCGGGATCGGCATCGGTCTGCCTTGGGGGATCATGGATGGCCTGGCGGTCAGTGTGGTCGGCAAAGAGCAGGCGGGCATGGCCGCTGGCATTTTCAATGCGATGCGACTGGCAGGTGATTCCATTGCCCTCGCGCTTGTCGGCATCATGCTTTCAGCCCGGATTGGCGGGAGCGTAGCGCTGGAAGCCGGTGTCGTGGCACGTGCCGCCGTGCACCGGCTGTCCATGGGCGACCTTGGCGGAGCGGTGGAGGCGTTGCCCGGCGTTTCGAGAACGGCGCTGGCCCAGGCATACATGGAGGCCGTCCGTGGCCAACTGTTTGTTCTGGCGATGGCGACCGTGCTGACCGCCATCGTGCTTGGGTACCTGTTGCACGAAGAGGGTGAGCCTGGCCTGTGCAGCCCCGGTCAGTAGCGCGGGTCGGCGATGGCCGGCAGCACCAGTTCGCGCACGAAGCCGGACGGTGACAACTGCAGCAGCGCGCGCACCATCGTAACAACGTCGTGCACCGGCACCAGCTCGCCGTCGCCGCGCGCTGCGGCCTCGGCCACCGGCACCGTCAGTGCATCGTCGGTGTTGAGGTAGCCCAGTTGCAGGCTGGTCACCGCCAGGCGGCGATCGCGGAAGCCCTCGCGCAGTGCATCGGCGATGCCGTTGAGCGCGAACTTGGATGCGCCGAACGCCACTTCCGGGCGGCCGCTGCGTGGCAGTGCCGAGGTCGAGCCGGTCAGCACCAGCTGCGGGCGTGGTGCGCCGAGCACTCGCGGCAGCAGGCGCTGCAGCAGCACCAGGGTGGCGGTGATGTTGACGTCGATCAGTTGGGTGAGTGCGGCGTCGCTTTCGTTGAGGAAGGCGTACTCGTCGCTGAAGGCGGTCTCTTCCCAGATGCCCAGGTTGTGGATCAGCACATCCAGATCGGCAGGTGCCTGTGCTGCGATGTGGTCGGCAGCCACGGTCGGCTGGGACAGATCGGCTTCGATCCAGTGCAGGGTGACGCCTTCGGGGCATGCAATGTCGCCCGGGCGGCTGCGCGAGACACCAATCACAGTGTCACCCGGGCCGCACAGGCCTTCCACGAATGCGCGCCCCAGGCCTCTGCTGGCGCCGATGATCATCAGCTTCATGTTGCTTCCTTGTTGTGCAGCGGCGGCCTCACGCGGCCGCCAGAATGATGTCCCAGTCACCGAACGCGCGCAGACCACTGCGCTCAGCGGTGATGATCGAGGCCGTGTTGTCGAGCTGGCAGCGGTACTGTGGCTGCAACCCGGCGGCGTGGGCGGATACGGCCATGGCCTGCACGAGCAGGCGTGCATGACCACGGCCACGGGCTCCGGGCAGTGTCAGCACGCCCATGTCGGCGAGTGCCGGACCCAGGCTCCACGGATACAGGCTGCCGGCCGCGACCACCTGTTCGCCGTCGAAGGCGCCGAAGACCTGCCAGTGGTCCAGCTCGACCCAGGCAGCATCGAGGTCCTCCTCGCTCGCGCTGGCCTGGAACACATCGAACGCGACGGCGTCGGCCGGGCCGAGACGGCGGATATGCGGCGATGCAGGCCGCTCGGCCAGGGCCGCAAGTTCGGCGCTAGGGAAGTAGAAGACGCGATCCGCGCCGTGCGTGCGCTGGCCGAGCTGCTGCAGGCGCTGTTGCAGCTGCGGGAGCGTCCAGTGCGATTGCGCGTGCAGTTGCAGGCGAGCGGCCAGGGCGGGGCGCAGCAGCAAGCGCGCAGGGCCGGAAACCGGCTGCAGCAGCATGCCGTCCTCCCCCTCATCGAGGTCATCGCTGCACGCCAACTGCAGTTGTGAATCGTCCGGCAGCGTGCGCTGCCCGGCGAACATGCCGCGCCAGGTCGCATCGATCAACGGGGCAAACGCATCATCCATGACAACGGTCTCGCTCAGGGCCGGGGCAGGTCCACCTGCAGGCCGGCCGCCTTCCATTCGGGGTAACCGGCAGCGAGCCGCTGCGCGGTCAGTCCGGCCTCGCGCAGCATCGCCACCGCATCGTTGGACAGCACGCAGTAGGGACCGCGGCAGTACGCGACAATGTGGACGGCACGCGGCAGTTCGTCCATCCGTGCACGCAGTTCCGTAACGGGAATGTTCAGCGCGCCGGGCAGGTGGCCCAGATCGAATTCCTCACGCGGCCGCACATCCAGCAGCACCACGCTGCCGCGCTGTTCCAGCAACTGCTCGACAGTCAGACCTTCCAGAGCATCCCGGCGCTGCAGGCTGTCGTGGATCACGCCGTGCATCTCGCTGCGCTGGTGGTCGGCATAGTCGCGCAGCGCGGCCAGCAGGTTGCCCAGTGGGCCATCACCACTGCGATAGAGGATGCGCTTGCCATCGCGACGGGTCTGCACCAGGCCGGCACGGCGCAGCTGCTGCAGATGCTGGGAGGTATTGGCGACCGACAGTCCGGTCAGTTCGGCCAGGCGCTCCACTGCGCGCTCGCCCTGGGCGATGTGCTCCAGCAGGGCCAGGCGATGGGCGTGGCCGAGCGTGCGGGCGATCTCGGCCAGGGCCTCCAGCGGTGAGGGTGGCGGCTCGGTTGCGGTGTTCATGGCCGGCACGCTAGCATCGCTCTATCATTCAAGCAAATAATTGAAGGTATGCGATATGGCTGGCCTGGCGACATTCGTGATGGATGTGGTGGTAATCGGCGTGGGCGCAACCGCGGTGATGGATCTGTGGGCCCTGCTGCAGCGACGGTTGCTTGGCATTCCCTCGCTGGATTTCGCGATGGTGGGCCGCTGGCTGGGGCATCTGCCGCGCGGGCGCTTCCGCCACGACGGTATCGGCCGCTCGGCAGCGGTCAGTGGCGAGCGCGCGCTGGGTTGGACCGCGCATTACGTGACCGGGGTGATCTTCGCCGCCTTGTTGCTGGCCGTGGTGGGAAACTGTTGGGTGCAGGCGCCGACACTGTGGCCGGCGCTGGCCTTCGGTCTCCTCAGCGTCGCCGCACCGTTCCTCATCCTGCAGCCGGGCATGGGCGCGGGCATTGCCGCTTCAAAGTCCCCGGCGCCGGGCAAGGCGCGCCTGCGCAGCCTGGTGACGCACAGCGTGTTCGGTGCGGGCATGTACTTTTCCGCGCTGCTGTTGGCCGCGGTCCGTGCAGGATGAGCGAGAATCCGTGGGGTCACCGGCAACAGGAACACCTCGACATGGAAGCGCCCAACCCCACCACTGATGACATGCCGCTGCCGTGGGCGTGGCAGGAGGCGTTGGCCGATGCGCGCATCCAGCGGCAATCGATCGGTGTGTCGCGTGCGGATGTTGCCCGCGTGCATCGGCCGGGCCAGGCCGATGCCTTCCTGAAGTCGGAAGTGATCGACGCCTTCAGTGAGCTGGGCGATGAGATCGCGCGCCTGCGTTGGCTGCAGGCACAGGGACAACCGGCGCCAACGGTGATTGCCACTGCCGAAGAGGCGGGCCGGCGCTGGTTGCTGATGAGCGCGCTGCCTGGCCGCGACCTGGCCTCGTCGCCGGAACTCACGCCGCAGCAGCTGGTGGATCTGCTGGCCGACGCGCTGCGCGGGCTGCATGGGTTGCCGGTGACAGCCTGCCCGTTCGACCAGCGACTGGTCTCGCGCCTGCAGGCCGCGCAGGCCCGCGTCGAAGCGGGCCTGGTGGATGCCGATGATTTCGATGATGAGCGCCTGGGGCAGAGTCCGGAGCAGGTCTTCGCCGAACTGTGCAGCACCCGGCCCGACCATGAAGACCTGGTAGTCAGCCACGGAGACGCCTGCCTGCCGAACCTGATGGCGGTCGAGGGCCGCTTCAGTGGCTTCATCGACTGTGGCCGGCTGGGTGTGGCCGACCGCTACCAGGACCTGGCGCTGGCCGCGCGCAGCCTTGTCTACAATTTCGACAACACGCGTTGGGTGGCGCCGCTGTTCAAGCGCTACGGCATGGTTGCCGACGAACGACGGTTGGCGTTCTACCGGTTGCTCGACGAGTTCTTCTGAGCCCGCGCATGGCTGGCGATGGCCGCACAGATCAGGCCACCGACCACGCTCAGGTGCTCCAACGCGAAGAACAGGGCCAGTTGCTGTTCGGCGCCGTGCTTGCTCCAGAAGGTGTGTACGATCACGATGGTCAGCAGCATGAACACGCCCAGCGCGCCGCTGCCCAGCCAGAGCAGGCGATCGAGCAGCAGGCACAGTGCGCCGCCCAGCAGCACCACGGCGCTGGCGATGTTGAACAGCACAGGCGGTTGCAATCCGGCCGCCTGCATTTCGGCCACGCTGTTGTCCCACGCCAGCAGCTTGGCCAGGCCCGAGGACAGGAACACCACGGCCAGCAGCAGTCGGGCGAGGAACCACAGCACGCGGCTGTCGAGCAGGGTAGTGATCATCCGTGGCATGCAGCTACTCCGGGTTGAGCTTGGGACGGGCCGCGCAGCATCGGGCCTCAACCGCAGTTGAGGTCAAGGCTGGCTGAACGGAGCCCGGCGTCGGCCGGTTCGTCAGCTTCCAATTGTACGAACGTTCGTTCACTATTTGCGCCATGAACCGAGCCGACCGCAACGAGCAACGCATCGCGCAGATCCTGCAGGCCGCCCTGCAGTGCTTCCTCGTGAAGGGATTCCACCAGACCAGCATGCGTGACATCGCGCAGGCGGCCGGCGTCAGCCTGGGCAATCTCTACAACCACTTCCCGGGCAAGGAAGCGATCATCCTTGCGGTGGCGGTGGCCGAGAGCGAAGAACTGGCACCGTTGCTGCAGCGACTGGCCGCGTCCGATGGCGAACGCACACAGGTGATGGCCTTCCTGCAGGACTTCCATGCGCTGTGCCGGCAGCCGGAATGGGCAACACTTGCGGTGGAGGTGCTGGCCGAGAGCGCACGCAATCCGGCCGTGGCCGAGGCCTTCGCGGCCAATCGCAGGCACTTGCAGGCGATGCTGGCCGAAGCCCTGCAGCAGATGGCACAGCGCGAACGTCGGCGTCCCGTACTGGTGCCGGCACTGCAGGCGCAGGTGCTGCTGGATGCCATCGAAAGCGACGCACTGCGTCGGGGGCTGGGCGAAGCCGAGGGCACCAATGAGGCATCGCTGGATCTTGGCCTGCTCGCGCTGCTGCTCGGGGCACGCGCATGAGCGTCGTGGACCGGCGGTTGCACGGCCTGGACCTGGCCCGCTACCTGGCACTGGCCGGCATGGTGCTGGTGAATTTCCGTCTGGCGATGGCCGTGCCGGCAGAGGGTGAGGGTTGGCTGGCAGGGTTCTTCCATCTGCTGGAAGGCAAGGCTTCGGCGACATTCGTTACGCTGGCTGGCTTGGGCCTGGTGTTGGCCACGCAGCGGCAAGGGTGGTGGCCGGCCAGCGTGCAGACCTGGAGGCGCGCGCTGTTCCTGATGGTGCTGGGCCTGCTCAACCTGACCCTGTTCCCGGCCGATATCCTGCACTACTACGCGGTGTATTTCGCGTTGGCAGTGCTGTGGCTGCGTGCCTCGCCGCGGGTGTTGCTGGCCAGCATCGTGGGCCTGGCGGCCTGTTCGTTCTGGGCGTTGCTGCACTGGAACTACAGCGAAGGCTGGAACTGGCAGACGCTGGAATACGCCGGTCTGTGGCAATGGCCGGGCGCGGCCCGCAACCTGCTGTTCAATGGCTTCCACCCGTTGATGCCGTGGCTGTGCTTCTTCCTGCTGGGCATGCTGCTGGCGCGCCTTCAGTTGTCGCAGCCTCGGGTGCAGCATGCATTGCTGGTGCTGGGGCTGTTGCTGATCGGCGCCGGCCAGGGCGTGCAGCATATTGCGCAGGGAACGCCGTGGCAGGCGTGGCTGGGTACGCAGCCGATGCCGCCAGGACCCGCCTACGTGCTTACCGGTGCGGGCGCGGCCTGCAGTGTCATCGCCGCCTGCCTGTGGCTGACGCGCGTGCGACCGGGCGACTGGCTGGAGCCGTTCACTGCGGCCGGGCGCATGACCCTGACCCTGTATGTGGGTCACATCCTGCTGGGCATGGGCACGCTGGAAAGCCTGGGCCTGCTCGATGGCCGTGCATCGCTGGCGTCGGTGCTGTTGTGGGCGCTGCTGTTTCTGATGCTGGCGACCGCTGCGGCGTGGCTGTGGTCATGGCAGTTCGCGCGCGGTCCACTGGAGGCGGTGATGCGCCGTATTGCAGGCTAGTTCTTTGGTCGTGCCGACGCGATGTTGTGACGGACATGTCTGTGTCGTGGCGAGCGCATCTGCGATAGTGGCGGCAGGTAACACTTTCCGCTTGCATCCATGTCATTCGCTTCGGCGCAGCATCTCGGCGAAGTCCTGCAACAATCCTATGGCATCACCGCCACCGCCGTGGTGCCGCGCCCGGTGGGTGCCGACGCCAATGCCAGCGTGTATCGCGTCGACGCGCGGCACGGGCAATGGTGGTTGAAATGCCGCACCTACCAGGTCGATCCTACGGTGTGGGACAGCCTGCACTGGTTGCGCGGCACGCTCGGCATCGATGAGATCGTCGCGCCGTGGCCGGCACTGACCGGTGGTGCGTCGGTACAGCGCTGGGGATTGCAGTTCACCCTGTTTCCTTACGTGGAAGGCCAGTCCGGGTTCGAGGCGGCGTTGAGCCGCACGCAGTGGCAGCGGCTGGGTGAGGTGCTGCGGCGCCTGCACGGCGCGCGGCTGCCACCGGAACTGCAGCAGGCGTTGCCGATCGTGCGGCTTGAAACGGCGGCGCTGGAGACCGTTGGGCAATGGCTGGCCGGCGAGGGCCTGGCGGCCGCGAAGGACGGGCTGGGCCGCGCATTCGTTTCGGTATGGGACCAGCAGCACGCGCGCATCACAGCGCTGCATGCACAGGCACGGGAACTGCTCGCGGCCTTGCAGGACGTGCCGGTAGACCTGCACCTGTGCCACACCGATCTGCATGCCGGCAACCTGCTGATGGGCAATGACGGGGGCCTGCACCTGATTGATTGGGATGGCCTGTCGCTGGCACCGCGCGAGCGTGACCTGATGTTCATCGGTGGTGCCGTGGGCGGACGTTGGGGCCGCGAGAATCCGCTCGATTTCGCAGCAGGCTATGGCAGCGACCTTGGGGATCCGCGCTGGATCGCCTGGTACCGGCATTGGCGCATCCTGCAGGACCTGATCGAGTTCCAGCAGGTGCTGCTGGGCAGCGATGGGGAGGAGCGTTCGCCGCAGTTGCGCCGGCAGTCACTGCACTACCTGGGCGAGCAGTTCGCACCGGGCAATGTGTTCGATGCGGCGGAGCGGGTGTATCGGGCGTTGTAGATCCACGCCATGCGTGGATGGCATCTTCTACGATGAACCCTCGCGCTGCGCGATGCGTCGAGCATGGCTCGACTCTACAGGGTTCCCCGGTGTCTGCGCAGGGCGCGGATCTACTCGGCGGGCTTGGCCGCTGCCGAGGCCGCCGCACTCGCGGCGCGGCGCGACAGCACCGCTTCGCGGTGGGCGATGTAGGCATTGGCGGCGAGGATGATGCCGGCACCGATGATGGTCCAGCGGTCCACCGTTTCGTTGAACAGCAGCCAGCCGAACAGCGTCACCAGTGGCAGTTGCAGGAAGCTGATCGGGGTCAGTGCCGAGACTTCACCCAGGCGCAGCGCACGCGTCCACAGCAGCTGGCCGATGGTGCCGAGCACGCCGGTGGCCAGCAGCCACAGCCACGCCATGCCGGTGGGCCAGACCCACACGAACACGGCCGGCACCAACGACAATGGCACCCAGAACACGTAGGTATAGAGCACCACGGTGTCGGCGCTGTCGATGCGGGTCAGCTGCTTGATCTGGATCGCCACCAGCGAACTCAGCACTGCAGCGGCCACCGCGACCAGACTGCCAGCGGTGAAACCGGCGGTGCCGGGACGCACGATCACCAGTACACCGATGAAGCCGACGACGACGGCGGCCCAGCGGCGCACGCGCACGGTCTCGCCCAGCCACAGCACGGCGGCAATGGTGACGAACAGCGGCGTGGAGTAGGAGAGCGACACCGCCTGCGCCAACGGCAGGTGGCCCAGGGCCCAGAACGCGCACAGCATCGATCCCAGGCCGATCGCACTACGTACGAAATAGCGTGGCAGCTGTTGGGTCTTCAGCGGCGCGTGGCCTGGCCGCAGCAGCATCGGCAGCAACGCCAGCAGGCCGAAGGCGTTGCGGAAGAACGCCACTTCCTGGGTGGGCACGTAGCGCGTGGCATAGCGGATCGCCACCGCCATCAGGCCGAATGCCATCGTGCTGCCGAGCATCAGCAGCGCCGCCCGCATCGGGGTGGCGCTGGGGGAGAGGGCGGGGGTGTTCACCACTGTGCGCCGAGCAGGCGGGGCTCCGGTTCGATTGGCACGCCGAACTTCTCCAGCACGGAAGCAGAGATGCGTCGCGCCAGCGCCAGCAGTTCAGCGCCGGTGGCGTTGCCGTGGTTGACCAGCACCAGTGCGTGGCTCGGCGCAACGCCGGCATCGCCTTCGCGGAAGCCCTTCCAGCCGCAGGACTCGATCATCCATGCCGCCGAGACCTTGCGCTTGCCGTCCTGGTCGGACGGGAACACCGGCAGCTCGGGGAAGTGCTGCAGCAGTACGTCGACCTGTTCCAGCGGCAGCACCGGGTTCTTGAAGAAGCTGCCGGCGTTGCCCAGTACATCCGGGTCGGGCAGCTTGCGGCGGCGGATCGCGATCACCGCATTGGCCACGTCCACCGCACTGGGCAATTCCACACCCTGCGCCTGCAGTTCCTCGCGGATGCCGGCGTAGTCCATGCGCAGGTCATGCAGCAGTGGCAGCTTCAGTTCGATGGCGGTGATCAGGTAGCGGTCCATCTGCTGCTTGAACACGCTGTCGCGGTAGGCGAAGCCACACTGTTCGTTGTCCAGCCGCACCCAGGCCTGCTCCTGGCAGTCCCAGGCTTCGACGGCCTGGATGAACTCGCCGACCTGCGCGCCGTAGGCGCCGATGTTCTGGATCGGCGCGGCACCGGCGGTGCCGGGAATCAGGGCCAGGTTTTCCAGGCCGGACAGGCCTTCCTGCAGCGACCACATCACCAGGCCGTGCCAGGGTACGCCGGCACCGGCGCGGATCACGGCATGGTCGGCGCGATGCTCGAGGAAGCTGATGTCACGGTTGCCGAACACCAGCACGGTGCCCGGCAGATCCTCGGCGATCAGCACGTTGCTGCCGGCACCCAGCACCAGCAGCGGGCCGCTGGCCACCTCGGGCAGTGCCAATACCTCCGGCAGCAGCGCGGGATCGTGCAGTTCCAGCAGCTGAGCGGCGCTGGCCTGCACATGGAAAGTGTTCAGGGCCTGCAGCGGCGCATTGCGGGTGAGCGTCCAGCGCAGCGGGGCGTTGCCGTCGACGGTATCCATGGGCGCGCTCACAGCGGCGCCACCGCGCCGCGGCTCGGCGCTTCGCGACGGCGACGGATCGCCTCCACGCATTCGGAAACCAGCGCCGGGCCACGGAAGATCAGGCCGCTGTAGCACTGCACCAGTGCCGCGCCTGCAGCCATCTTGGCCACGGCATCGGCGCCGGACAGGATGCCGCCGACGCCGATCAGCGGCACCGATTCGGGCAGGCGCGAGCGCAGGCGGCGCAGTACCAGGGTGGACTGCTCCAGCACCGGCGCGCCGGACAGGCCACCGGCTTCGTTGGCCAGCGGGTCGCCAGCCACCTTGCTGTGGTCGATGGTGGTGTTGGTGGCGATCACGCCGTCCACCTGCAGTTCGCCCAGTACGCGGGCGGCGGCATCGATGTCGCGCTCGCTGAGGTCGGGTGCCACCTTGACCAGCATCGGCACGCGGCGACCGTGGCGGGCCACGAGATCTTCCTGGCGGTCGCGCAGCTGGCTGACCAGCTGGCGCAGCGCGGTTTCTTCCTGCAGTTCACGCAGGCCGGCGGTGTTGGGCGAGGAAATGTTGACAGTGATGTAGTCGGCCAGCGGGTACACCTTGTCCAGGCAGGCGATGTAATCGTCCACGGCCTGTTCGTTCGGGGTGTCCTTGTTCTTGCCGATGTTGATGCCGAGCAGGCCGCGGCGGTTGCGCGCGCGCTCGACGTTGCGCACCAGCGCGTCCACGCCCGCGTTGTTGAAGCCCATGCGGTTGATGATCGCGTTGTGTTCCGGCAGGCGGAACAGGCGCGGCTGCGGATTGCCGGCCTGTGGGCGCGGGGTGATGGTGCCGATTTCGACGAAGCCGAAACCCAGCGCGAACAGCGCATCGATGTGCTCGCCATTCTTGTCCAGGCCGGCGGCCAGGCCGACCGGATTGGGGAAGGTCAGCCCGAACACCGTGCTGGGCATCGGCGCGATGCGTGCGGCCAGCAGCGGCGTGGTGCCGGTGCGATAGGCCAGGTCCAGTGCGGACAGGCCGAGGCCGTGGGCGCGCTCGGCGTCGAGCGAGAACAGGAAGGGGCGGGCAAGCGAATACATGCGTCGGTTCAGTCCAGCGTGCCGAGGAAGGCTCGGGTTCGATATTCAAAAGCGACCTGGCCGTCGACCGCGTGGGCGGCGAACAGGTCCTGCAGAGCGTCGATCATCGGCGCGTGGCGCGGATGACCGGCTTGCGGGGCATAGGAGGAGGACAGCAGGCGCCCGCGCAGGGCATCGAAGTCCAGATGCTGTACGTTCGGCAGCTCGACCATGCCGCGCAGGCCGGGGCCGAACCAGGCCTGCATGGTGGCATCGTCCTGGTAGCGCTCGGCCACGGCGGAGTAGTCGGTGCCGTAATCCAGCAGCAACTGTTCGTAGCCGACCAGGAACGGACTGGCATCGAGCAGGCGCGAATTCCAGTAGATCAGTGCCAGGCCACCCGGGCGCAGGATGCGCTGCCACTCGGCGCGCACCGCCACGGTGTCGAACCAGTGGAAGGCCTGCGCGACACTGACCAGATCGATGCTGGCGTCGTCCAGACCGGTGGCCTCGGCGCGGCCGTCCACCGCACGGAACTGCGGGTACTGCGGCGCCAGCCATTCCTCGGCCGCGCCCCGCATGGCGGCGTTGGGTTCAACCGCGACTACCGGATGGCCGCTGGCCAGGAACAGGCGACTGGAAATACCGGTCCCGGCGCCGATGTCGGCGACCAGCGCCTCGCGGCTGACGCCCATCGGGCCGTGCAGCCATTCCAGCAGTGCGGGTGGGTAATCGGGCCGGTAGCGGACGTAATCGGCGACGCGGCTGCTGAAGCGTTCAGTGCTGTCGGAGGCGGTCATGGCAGTCAGTTTGACATCGCAGCGAGCCAGGCCAGGCCGCCGAAGAACAGGATGAAGACCAGGATGGCGGCGATCACGGCGCCGACCATCACCCAGCCCAGTACCAGACCGGTGACGGCCAGGCCATCGCCTTCCAGTTCATGCGGGCGGCGGCGGATCTCGGCGCGGGCCATGTGGCCGGTGATGATGGCCACGATGCTGGCCACGAAGGGCAGGACGGTCCAGCTGGCGATGCCCATGACCAGGCTGACCACGGCCAGGGCGCTTGTCTGTCGGGGTGCCACGCTCATCGGGGTCCTCCTTGGCAGTGTGCACATGATAGTGCCTCTGCCCGGGCAATCCCATGCCCGGCGGATGCGATGGCAGGCGTCGACCTTGGTAGACGAAAGGCATTTCAGCCACGGTAGGCGTCGACCTTGGTCGACGAAAGGCATGCCAACCAAGGTTGGCAGCTACCGGAGTGCCGGTGTCAGCCCATCAACACCTGGCCACCATCCACGTTGAGCACATGGCCGGTGATCCAGCGCGCCAGCGGCGAGCACAGGAACAGGGCGGCATCGGCGATCTCACGCGGGTGGCCGAAGCGACCGAACGGAATCTTCGCCAGCGTGCCGTGGTACAGCGCGGGGTCTTCGGTGCGGCGGCGGTCCCAGAGGCCGTCATCGAACTCGATCGAGCCCGGCGCGATTGCGTTGACGCGGATCCGGTCCTTGGCCAACGCGAGGGCCTGCGAGGTGGTGTAGTGCGAAAGCGCGGCCTTGGCGGCGGCGTAGGGTGCGCCACCGGGGCGCGGCTGCTGCGCGGCGATCGAAGAGAGATTGAGAATGCAGGCGTCGCTGGACGCACGCAGCCACGGCAGTGCCAGGCGCGATGCACGCACGGCCGCCATCAAGTCGACCTGCAGGCTGGCGGCCCAGCCGTCCTCGTCGTCGGCCATGCCGTAGCCGGTGGCGTTGTTGACCAGCACATCGATGCCGCCGAGCGCGTCGGCGGCGGCCTGCAGCCACGCCTGGATCTGGCCGGGATCGGCCAGATCGGCGGAAAATGTGTGCAGTTCGAAGCCCTGCGCCCGTGCATCGGCGCGCAGGCCATCCAAGCCGGCCTGGCCGCGGGCGCAGGCCGAGACCTGCGCACCGGCGCCGGCAAACGCCAGCGCCATTTCACGGCCAATGCCCTTGCTGCCGCCGGCGATGAGTACGCGGCGGCCGCTGAAATCGAGGGTCGGAGCCCCTGCGGGGATCCGACCCGCGGACATGGTCGGGTCCATTGCCATCACAGATCGAACTTGATGCCCTGGGCCAGCGGCAGCGAGTCCGAATAGTTGATGGTGTTGGTCTGGCGGCGCATGTAGACCTTCCACGCATCCGAGCCGGACTCGCGGCCACCGCCGGTGTCCTTCTCGCCACCGAAGGCACCGCCGATCTCCGCACCGGACGTGCCGATGTTGATGTTGGCGATGCCGCAGTCGCTGCCGGCCGCCGACAGGAACTTCTCGGCGGTCTTCAGGTTCTGGGTGAAGATCGAGGACGACAGGCCCTGCGGCACGCCGTTCTGCATGTCGATGGCATCGTCGATGCTGTCGTACGGCATCACGTACAGGATAGGCGCGAAGGTCTCATGCTGGACCACGGCGTCGCTGTTCTTCAGGCCGGAGACGATCGCCGGCAGCACGAAGTTGCCGGCGCGGTCGATGCGGGTGCCACCGGTTTCGATGGTGCCGCCGGCGGCCTTGGCCTGGGCGATGGCATCGAGGAACTGCTGCACGGCGCCGTCGCTGTTCAGCGGGCCCATCAGGTTGGCGGCGTCGGTCGGGTCGCCGATCTTGCCTTCGACCTGCTTGTAGGCCTTGACCAGCGTGGCCAGCACGTCGGCATAGATCGAGCGGTGCACGATCAGGCGGCGGGTGGTGGTGCAGCGCTGGCCGGCGGTGCCGACGGCGCCGAACACGATGCCCGGCACGGCCAGCTTCAGGTCGGCGGTTTCGTCCAGGATGATGGCATTGTTGCCGCCCAGCTCCAGCAGGCAGCGGCCGAGGCGGCGCGCGACCTTCTCGTTGACGGTGCGGCCGACCTGGGTCGAGCCGGTGAAGCTGATCAACGGCACGCGGCGGTCATCGACCATCTTCTCCGACAGCGCGGTGCCGGCATCGTTGATCAGGAAGAAGATGTCCGGGAAGCCGGCCTCGCGCAGCGCGTCGTTGCAGATCTTCAGCGAGGCGATGGCGGTCAGCGGCGTTTTGTTGGACGGCTTCCAGATGCACACGTCGCCACAGATGGCGGCCAGGAACGAGTTCCAGCTCCACACCGCAACCGGGAAGTTGAAGGCCGAGATGATGCCGACCAGGCCCAGCGGGTGGTACTGCTCGTACATGCGGTGGCCGGGGCGCTCGGAATGCATGGTGTAGCCGTACAGCATGCGGCTCTGGCCGACGGCGAAATCGGCGATGTCGATCATCTCCTGCACTTCGCCATCGCCTTCCGGCTTGCTCTTGCCCATTTCCAGCGCAACCAGCGAGCCCAGGGCGTCCTTGTGCTTGCGCAGCGCTTCACCGCACAGGCGCACGGCTTCACCGCGGCGCGGGGCCGGCGTGGTGCGCCAGACCTTGAAGGCTTCCTGGGCGCGGGCGACGACGGTCTCGTACTCGGCCTCGGTGGTCGCGCGGACCTGTGCGATCGGCTCACCAGTGGTCGGGTTGACCGGGGTGATCAGCTCACCAGCGGTCGCGCTCGACCACTCCCCGTTGCCCAGGTACGTGCCAGCGTTGATCGCGTCCAGGCCAAGGGACTTGAGCAGCTCGGAAGACATGCAGACTCCTGTGTTTCGTTACGTTGTTTGGCGCCATCGCGGGCAGGTGGGGGACGCGATGAACAGAACCGCCGATGGTAGCAGAGGGAGGTAGCTGGGCTTTGGTGCGGTGCGGGGTGGAGTGGGACGTCAAAGAACCGACGTTGAGCCCGTTGGGAAGGTTCAAGCTTGACGTGAAATGACCCATTTTGATGCAGATTGACACATTTAAAATTCGTAATAGTTGCAATGACTTACATGCCGATAAGGTCGTACGGTCAGGTGCCTGCCCTGTCGAAATTCCTATCTTTTGGTCCAGACATCATTCACAATTCAGTCACGCCTGATTGACAAACCTTTGACAATCACGTGCTGGCTGGGGAGTCCATGCGCGTGAAGACGAACAATTCAGCGTTCGGTCGAGTCGTGAATGGAGAAGTGCTTTGCTACATGGATCAGTAGAAGACCTCCCCGCAGCGCGGGCCCGGGCAGGCCGCCGCCGCGTCGAAGCCCGGGCGGCCCTTGAGTTGGGGTTGCGCCTGGGCGATCTGTTGCTGCTGCCGGGCATGGCGGTGCTCTCCCACATCGTGTTGTATGGCGCGGCTGCGCCGGATTCTTCCCAGCGAATCGTGTTTGGCGCGGTGATTCTCAGCGCCATCGTCTGCTTCTCCGTTGCGCCGCTGTATCGGAACTGGCGGATGCGTGGGTTGCTTGCCGATCTCTGGCTGCTGCTGTTGGCGTGGTCTGCCACCTTCGCGTTGTTCTCGCTCTACGTCGTCCTGGTCGGACTTGCCGATGCGGTCCCCTCTACCTGGCTGATTGGCTGGTATGCCTTTGGCCTGGGCTCAATGGCTGCATTGCGCGTATTGCTGAGGGTGCAGTTGCACCGCCTGCGCTCGCGCGGGATGGACCATGAGCGGATCCTGCTGGTCGGACTGCGGGCCCCTGCTTTGAGGTTGCATCGCCTGCTGCGTGGAAAGCCAGAGCTTGGCAAGGACGTCATCGGCTATTTCGCCAGTGCGGGCGATATCGCCACCCGTCGCGGTGGGGACGCGCCGTGCCGGCTGGGGCGGCTGGAAGACGTTCCGCAGTACATGGATCAGCACCGCGGCGAATTCGACCAGGTCTGGGTGTCGATGCCGATGGGGCACGCGGCCGCGATCAAGGACATGCTCAAGCAGATCGAGCGATTTCCGGTGCCGGTGCGCCTGATTCCCGATACCACGGGTTTGGGGGCGCTTAATCCGGGCGTGCACCAGGTGGGTGATGTGCCGATGATCGGCGTACGTCAAGGCTTGGTGGATCATCGATTCCGCGTGTTCAAGCGGGTCGAGGACATTGTCGTCGCGGGTGCAGCGGTGATCCTGCTGGCGCCGTTGTTTGCCGTGCTGGCCATCGGCGTGAAGCTGAGTTCGCCGGGGCCGGTGCTTTTCCGGCAGAGGCGTCACGGACTGGGCGGCAAGGAATTCTGGATGCTCAAGTTCCGCTCCATGCGTGTGCATGCAGAGGGCGCGGGGCAGATCACCCAGGCAACGCGCGGTGATCCGCGCGTCACGCGGTTTGGCGCCTTCCTGCGCCGCAGCAGCCTGGACGAGCTGCCGCAGTTCTTCAATGTACTGGGTGGGAACATGTCCGTGGTGGGGCCGCGACCGCACGCGATCCAGCACAACAACCACTACGAGCGGGTGATCGAACGCTACATGCACCGCCACTACGTCAAGCCGGGAATCACAGGCTGGGCGCAGGTGCACGGATTGCGTGGCGAGACCCCGGAGCTGCGCTCGATGAAGAAGCGCGTCCAGTACGACATCGACTACATCCGACGCTGGAGCCCGACGCTGGACGTGCGGATCATCGTGCTGACGGCGTTGAAGGTGCTGGGGCAGAAGTCGGCGTACTAGGATGGTCGATTTCTGAAACTGCGACGTAATCCCATGAATCTGTTGGTGATTTCATCGCCTGTAATGCGTTTGTAAGGTATGCTGTGCGGCTGCCGCCGACTCCGGATGCTCTGGTCGCGTGCGCCGCAAGGAATGCCACAGGATCCAGATCAGTGTTCAAGAACGTTCTATTTGTATGTGTCGGCAACATCTGTCGCAGCCCCTCCGCAGAAGTGATGCTGCGCCAGGCGATCGAGGGCAAGGGGATCCAGGTGTCCTCCGCGGGTCTCGGTGCGCTGGTTGGGCATGGCATTGATGCCACGGCGCAGGAGCTGCTGGTCGAGCAGGGCATGGATGGCCTGGCCCATCGCGCGCGCCAGATCGATGACGCCATCCTGGGAGCCGCTGATCTGGTGCTGACCATGGAGCGCAAGCACGTGCGCCGCATCGCCGAGATCGCGCCGCAGGCGTCCGGGAAAACCTTCCTGCTGGGCAAATGGCAGCAGGATCGGGAGATTCCCGATCCATACCGCCAGCAACGCCCGGCGTTCGAGCATGTCTACAAGTTGATGGCCGAGGGTGTGGAGAGTTGGGCGCGTCATCTTTGATTGCTGCCTGCACCTGTATGTGTCGCCGTCCGGCAAATCGCATAACTGAATAGAAAGAATGAAAACCAATTCCCGCACCACCCAGGAAGACGGAAGCGACGAGCTCGATCTGCGACAGCTTCTGGGAACACTTCTCGATCATCGCTGGTGGATTCTGGCAAGCACGCTGCTGTTCTTTGCGGTGGCCGCAGCCTACGCCCTGCTTGCTGCTCCGATCTATCGGGCTGACGCGGTGATCCAGGTGGAATCGAAGATGCCGTCGATTCCAGGTTTGACCGATCTGAGCAAATCCCTGGGACTCGGATCCGGATCCGGCGAGGCCACTACTGAAATCGCCTTGATCAAGTCACGGGCGGTTGTCGGCAGTGCCGTCGATGCGCTGAAGCTGGATATCGAGATTGCTCCGAAGCGTTTTCCGTTGATTGGTGGATTTCTCGCACGTCGCGCAGAGGCGGTCGATCCTGCTGGCCTGGCGTCGCCGATTCTTGGGCTGAGCCGTTATGGTTGGGGTGGGGATACTCTTCAGATTCACCGTCTTGACGTGCCACGCGGACTGGTTGAAGAAGCGCTGACGCTGGTCGCCGGCGAAAAAGGTGCGTTCGAGCTGCTGGGCCCAGACGGTGAGAAGATCCTTGGCGGTCAGCTGGGACAGCCTGCAAAAGCAAGGGGAGTGACTCTGGAGGTCGCCGCACTGCGCGCTAACCCGGGAATGCGTTTCACGGTGATCAAGCGGCGCCAGCTGGCCGTCATCAATGAGTTGCAGGAGCGAATCGGTGTTGCCGAGATCGGCAAGGATTCGGGCATCCTGGGCCTCTTCTACGAGAATCGCGACCCTGTGGCGGCGGAGACATTCCTGCATCAGGTTGCGCTAGCCTATGTTCGCCAGAACGTAGAGCGGAATTCTGCCGAGGCATCGGCCCAGCTGAGCTTCGTGAAGGAGCAATTGCCCGGTATCCGGATGCAGGTGGAAACTTCGCAGAAAGCGTTGAGCGAGTTCCAGATGCGCGAGAACTCGGTGGACCTCTCTCTGCAGACGAAGGGTCTTCTTGATCAGGGGGTGGCCGTTGAGACCAGTATCCAGCAGTTGCGGCTGCAGCAGGCAGAGATGGATCGCAAGTTTACCCGTGACCATCCGGCCTATCAGGCGCTGATGCGTCAGATCGGTGACCTTGAGGCCAGGAAGAACGGCTTCCAAGGTGAAGTGAAACAGCTTCCCAAGGCACAGCAGGAGCTGTTGCGACTGACCCGAGATCTTACGGTTGCAAACGAGATGTACACCGTCATGTTGAGCCAGGCCCAGCAACTGGATGTGGCGCGGGCGGGCACGGTTGGCAATGTACGCATCGTAGATGCTGCACGTGTTGATGACAGCACGCCCGTCAAGCCGAAGAGGCAGGTAATCGCGTTGATCGGCGCATGCGCTGGTTTCCTGCTGGCTGTGCTTGCGATTCTGTTGCGCCAGATGATTAACCGTGGCATCGAGGATCCAGGCCTGATCGAGGAACTGGGCATCCCGGTGTACGCCTCTATCCCAGCGAGCGAGAACCAGGCCAAGGACTCTGTCCGTGGCAAGTTCAGGCAGGATGGCAATCTGCACCTACTGGCCGTAAAGGATCCTGCGGATCTGGCCATCGAAGCGCTGCGCAGCCTGCGGACGAGTCTCCACTTCGCGCGATTGGAAGCCAAGAACAACATCGTACTGATCTCAGGCGCGAGCCCGAATGCCGGCAAGACGTTCGTTTCTACGAACTTGGCCACGGTCGTTGCCCAGTCCGGTCAGCGCGTACTGATTATCGATGCCGACATGCGCAAGGGCACCATGCACAGGGCCTTCGGCGTCACTCAGACGCCAGGCCTGTCCGAGGTAATCGTCGGTGCGGCACAGATCAGCGATGCCATCCGCTCCTTTGGTCCTGTCGATGGTCTGGATTTCATCGCCCGCGGTGAGGTCCCACCCAATCCGTCCGAGTTGCTGATGCATCCGAACATGACGCGACTGCTGGAGGAAGTCTCCTCCCGCTATGACCTGGTCATCGTGGATACGCCGCCGATCCTGGCTGTCACCGACGCAGCCATCCTCGCCGCCCAGGCGGGAACGTCGCTGCTGGTGGCCCGATTTGGTCTGAACCAGCAGAAGGAAATCGCACTGGCCAGGAAGCGGTTCGAGCAGAACGGCGCGGTCATCCGTGGTGCGATCTTCAATGCGGTACAGAAGCGCGCAACCGGCTACTACAGCTACGGTTACTACGAGTACAAGTCGACCGAGTAACTGCCGGACCGGCAGGTGCCTGGACGCGCCTTGAGCCCATGATCTGCAATTGGCAGGAGGGCATAACCGAACACGCCCCGAACGATCTATCCATGAAGCTTGGTCACAATCTGAAGTGGACATCACTGGCGCAGATCTCCAAGCTCTGCGCACAGTTCGTTGTCGTCTTCATGCTCGCGCGGCTGCTTGAGCCGAGCGAGTACGGCGTTGTGGCCATGGCAACCGTGGTGGTCAATTTCTCGCTGATGTTCCGTGACATGGGGCTGGGCGCGGCGATCATCCAGAAGCAGGATCTTGGCCGCGGCGACATCGACGCTGCGTTCCGCGTCTCGCTCGTTGCCGGTAGTCTGGTGTGCCTGCTGGTGCTGCTCGCAGCCGTTCCGCTCGCTACGTATTTCTCTGCCCCAGGGCTGGCGCCATTGCTGGCGGTGCTGTCACTGAGCTTTCCCATTGCGGGCTGTGGAATCGTCCACCAGGCCTTGCTCGAGCGAGCAGGGCATTTCCGCAGGATTGCCCGCATCGAAGGAAGCAGCAACCTAGTGGGTGGGGCGCTCGGATTGGTGTCCGCGCTGGAGGGTGCAGGTGCCTGGAGTCTCGTTGTCCAGCTCGCGTTCGTTTCGATTGCAACCAGTGTCCAGCTTTGGCTTGCCTCGGAATGGCGGCCGACTGCCTCGCGCGGGCTCGGGTACCGCGGGTTGGCAGAGTTCGGCTCGGGCGTGCTCGGCTTCAATCTGGTCAACTACTTGTCGCGCAATCTGGACAGCATCCTTGTCGGGCGCTTCTATTCCTCGACCGTGCTGGGAAACTACTCGCTGGCCTATAGGCTGATGCTTTTCCCGTTGCAGAGCATCACGCTGGTGGTCTCGCGATCGCTTCTTCCGGTCCTTTCGCGTCTCCAGTCAGATCGCAGGGGCAGGGTTGAGGTCTATCAGATCGCGGTAGGCGGAATCACTCTGGTCGTCGCTCCCATGATGGTCGGGTTGTACGTACTACGCGAGCCGTTCATCAGGCTGGCTTTTGGCGAAGGCTGGGATCTGGCGGTGCAGCTGCTTGCCTGGTTCGCTCCCACCGCCCTGCTGCAGTCGGTCATGAGCGTCACAGGTGTGGTTCTGATGGCCGCGCGTCGCACCAGGACACTGCTTCACCTTGGAGTGATCGGCGCAATGCTGCAGGTAGGCGCCTTCGCGTTGGGCATCACGCACGGTGTCGTGGTGATGGCCGCACTGTATCTGCTGGCCAACCTGCTCAACTTCATTCCCGTCATGCTGGTCTGCGCGCGGGTGCTGGGGGCCCGCCCGTCTGAGGTGACTCAGCCGATGATCCCACCACTCATTGCGGCGCTGATCATGGGAGGCACGCTCGAACTGTACATGCGGTACGGAGATTTCGCGCAGGACGCGGTCTCGCTGACACTCGCCATCATGGCATCGGCAGCATGGTACGTAGTTCTGGCGCTTGCATTCTCCCGGGAGTGGCGGCGACGGGCGCTCTCCGCATTGAGTGTCTTCAGGCGCGCCACGAAGGCGGCCTAGCGGGCAGCATGTTGCTGCCGATGCGATCTCACTACATGGACGTTCCTGGACCACACTCATGAAGATTGTCTGCGTACACCAGAGTGCCGAGTTGTACGGCTCTGACCGGAGCTTCCTGGCCGCCGTCGAGGCGATTGTCCAACACGCGCCGACGCCTGCGGAGGTTGAAGTCATTCTTCCCGAGCATGGGCCGTTGGCGGCTCGTATTTCAGAGGCCGGTGGCTCGGTGCACTTCGAATCCGAAGGTTACCTGAGAAGAAGCCTGCTGCGCAGGCCTTTCTCGTTCGCTGCGGGGCTGCTGGCTGCCACACGGCGCCTTCTGCATCGCTTCCGTGGCGCCGATGTGATCTATGTGAACACCCTGGTCTGTGCGTCTGCCCTGCTGGCATGCGCGCTGTCCACGCGCCGCGCACGCCGCATTCTGCATGTCCGGGAAATCCCCGGGCGCAAGGAGCTTGCCTTCTTTCGCGTGTTGATCAGGCTGTCTGGTGTGGAGGTCGTGTACAACTCGCAGGCAACCCGGCTCGCCATTGGCCTGCCCGGCACTGTCGTCTACAACGGCGTTCCTGGTCCTGCGGCATGCATGCAGGAGCTTGGCGGGAATGATGGGGTGCGGTTGCTGATGATCGGCCGCATCAATGCCTGGAAGGGACAGAAGTTCCTTCTCGAGGCCTTGCTGCGCAGTCAGAGGCGCATCCGGCTGAGAATCGTCGGGTCGGCGATCGATGCGCAGGTACACCTGGTGGAAGAGCTCCATCACATCGCCCGTTCGCTGCCGGATGGCGTGACCTGCGAGTTCTTCGGCTTCTGCGAGGACCCCTCGGAGCACTATCGCTGGTGCCATTACGTGGTCGTTCCCTCCACCAGTCCCGAGCCTTTCGGGCGGGTGGCAATCGAGGGGTTCTCGTATGGTAAGCCGGTGATTGCGGCCGCGCATGGGGGCCTGACTGAAATTGTGCAGCATGGACAGGATGGATTCCTGTTCGAACCTGCCAGTCAGGTCGCGCTTGCACAAACGATCGAGGGCCTTCCCCATGCCCTTTCACCTGGCCACCTGGCACTGGGCAGGCGTGCCTTCGACGCGTTCTCCTCGCGCTTCTCGGTGGAGAACTACGCAGAGCGGATTTCACGATTGGTGTTTGCTTCATCTGGACCTACGACATGATTGACTCCCAACCAGGGCATTGCAACGGAACCGCCGCAGCTACCGTTCGGACAGCGGTCCGTCACTCCGCATCTGGCATGGCGGCATTCGCATGATCTTCCTGTTGGCATGTATCGGCGCGTTGCTGATCATCCTCTACTTCCGAAAAGCCGTGCTCCTGATGCCGGCCTGGATGATGCTCACGCCCAAGGCGCTGCTGCTGGTCGATGTGCCCGGCATTCCGGTGCTCAGTCTCTATCGCTTTCTGATGGCGATGGTAATGGTCATGTATCTGATGACGCTGGCGCTTGCGCGCAAGGGCTCGGTCAGGAAGGGGCCATTCTTCACTGGTTTGATGTTGTTCCTGGGCATGGCGGCCGTTTCGGTCTTGATGAACATAGGCAGCGCCTCCGCCGGGCTGCTTACCTGGATTGCGCTGTGCCTGGAAGTGGGTGTTCCGGTCCTGGCCTTCAGTCACTTTGCCGGCGGATTGGGCCTGGCAGAGGCCAAGCGCCTGCTCAGGATCTACGTGATGTTCTTCAGTCTGCTGGCGGTGTATGCCATCGCGGCTTATCTGGTGAACTGGAATCCCTATATCGACTTCATCAATTCGACGACCCAGACCGGCCGCGTGATGGCGAGAACGTATGCCGACACGCTGCGGGGCATGCGCGCGCAGGGAACCACATCGCATCCGATCACCTACGGCGCGCTGGTCGCGATCATGCTTCTGACGTACTACGTCGCCCGGCTCTGCGGTCAGGTGCGGATGCGCGACATGCTGGCAATGGCTGCTGTCTCGGGGTGCATCATCATTTCGATGCTTTTCACCAACTCACGCAGCCCACTGATGCTTTACTTCTTTGCCCTGCTGGTGTTCGGCGTATCGGTAGGCATCGTCAGGTCGCTGAAGTACTCGCTGCTGGGCGGCATGGCGTTTGTGATCGCGTTGGCAACGTCGAATGTGTTCCTCGAGAAAGTTCTTTCCGTGGTCAACATCTTCGATGCCTCGGTAGGTACCGAGCAGAACGGTTCTGACCTCGCCATGCGGGCAGGGCAGTTCGCCGTCTCGCTCTCCTACTTCTGGCAGTCCCCCATCTGGGGCTTGGGTCTGGACGCGACTCGCGAACTGGTGGCCGGCGGCGCAGCGGCCGATCTCTACGATGCCGAAAGCGTTGTTTTCAAGCTATTGATTGACCAGGGTGTACTTGGGTTCATTGGCTACATTGCGCTGTTCGTTCTTGTCCATCGTGGCGTGGGTAGCCAGCTCCCGACCGTCAAGTCCAGGAGAATGTTCACAGGCCTGGTTCTTGGGTATGTGCTCTTTACGCTTGCGACGGGCGTGATGGATACCCTGCAGCTCTTCCTCCTGCTCGCACTGTTCATTGCTGCTTATGGTCGAGCAATGGGGGGCTCAAGTCCATCTCCTGCCATAGTAGGAGCTCCTGAGTCGCGAGCAGGGGGCGATGTACTTCGGAGTGCCCGGGAATGATTCGTTTGTCTGAGTTCAAAGGTGTAGCGCTGTGAACAAGAAAGTTCTGAGAATTCTGGGAATAAGAGGTGTTCCCGCCGCGCACGGTGGCTTTGAAACCTTCGCCGAGTACCTTGCTCTTCACCTTGTGTCCCGGGGATGGCAAGTGATTGTCTACTGCCAAGAGGACGGCAAGGGTGACAGGTGGGAGGACGAATGGAATGGAGTCAGACGGATTCACATTCCCGTGGCAGTTCCGGGCGCCGCAGGCACAATCCTGTTTGACTGGAAGTCGAATTGTGATGCTTCCGTTGCTGGCGATCTTTGCCTGACCTTGGGCTACAACACTGCAATCTTCTCAGGTCTTCTACGGGCGAGGGATGTCACCAATGTCATCAATATGGATGGCATTGAATGGGCACGTGCGAAATGGGGACCCGTCGCCAAGCTTTGGTTCTGGATCAATGAACGTCTTGGTTGCTGGCTGGGCGATCATCTTGTTGCAGATCATCCCCGCATCAAGGACCACCTGGCGACGCGGGTGAGGCGTGCAAAGATTACAACCATCGCGTATGGCGCTGAGTGTGTGAAGTCGGCTGATTGCTCCCTGGTTGAGCGATATGGGCTGACGCCTCGCCAGTACCTTACCGTCATTGCGCGGCCGGAGCCCGAGAACTCCTTGCTGGAGATTGTGCAAGGCTTCTCGGCTCGCCCTCGCAGCCAGAAGCTAGCGATTCTGGGGAGGTATGAGCGTAGCAATGCGTATCATCGGAAAGTAATCGAGGCGGCGAGTGATGATGTTGTCTTCCTTGGGCCGATCTATGACAAGGCTGCGGTGAAGGCGCTTCGATTGCACAGCCTTGCATACGTACATGGCCATCAGGTGGGGGGGACCAATCCTTCGCTTGTCGAAGCTCTTGGCGCTGCCAATCCAGTCATCGCGCATGACAATCCGTTCAACAGGTGGGTGGCAGGGGATTCGGCACGCTACTTCACAGACGCCGATTCGTTTGCCTCTTTGATGGACGGATTCGGGGCGCGCGAAGGCGAGCTGCAGTCACTGTCCTGCGCGGCCGCATCGCGTCATGCGGAGGCCTTTACCTGGGAGCGGGTACTTGCACAGTACGAGCAGCTTCTGTCTGCGTTCTCGCATGGGCGTGAACATGGCGATGATGCGGCTCGGAAGATGGATCTGGATCTGCAATGAGCTCAGCAGCCACCCTCGTCATCCTGGTCGTGCTCTATCGGATGGATCCAGCTAGCTCGCCCACATTACAGTCTCTGAGCGAAGCGCTGCGCAGGCCGGGTGGATTCGGCGGCCGTGTGGTGGTCTGGGACAACAGTCCTGTGTCCTTCGGTGCTGATTCAATTGCGGGCCTGGATCTGTCAGGGTTCGATCGGAGCTACGTTCCTTGTCCGGAGAATGCCGGCCTGGCCACGGTCTACAACTCGGTCAGTGCGACCATGAAGGGTGATCTTCTTCTGATTCTTGATCAGGACTCAAAGCTGCCGGCTGGATTTCTGGAGACGCTGAGCCTGGAGGTTTCAGCCAATCCAGCAAGCAACCTGTTTCTACCCGTTGTGGAATCCAATGGCAGATGTGTTAGCCCGGGGCGTCTTCAGGTGTTCAAGGGAAAGCACGTGAGCGCTCCAGCAATGGGGCGCCAGTCTCCCAGGAACGTCCTGGCCATCTCCAGCGGAATGGTGATCCGTTCCGGATATCTGCAGCAGCCCCGATTTGATGAGCGCCTGACTCTGTATGGAATTGATACGCGCTTCATGATCGACTTTGCCGAGTCTGAGCGGCAGGTGGTGGTCATGCCCGTGGTGATTGGCCACGATACGGCGCTCTGGTCGGATATGGCCGCAGATGGCATGTTGTGGCGGATCCGCTCGCTGGTACATTCCTGGCCCATTGTGTTCGAGCAGCGGCCGATTGCCCGCACGCTCTCTTGGCTGTACGCGCGCTATGTTCTGGTCAAGCTTGCGGTGAAGTACCGTGATCCCAGATTCCTCTCGGTCTTCTGATGATGGGGGCTCGGGCTCCCTTGCGGTTGCGAGCCCCGCGGATGATGGCGACCCCGCAGGTCGCCCTGGCTGAGCTCGGGGTCGAATGGCCTGGTTGGCAGGACGTCGGTCGAGGAGCCTTCAGTCAGCAATGCCCTGTATATTCTCGTAGAAGAAGCGCTCATCTCGCTCGCCAGTGAGGTTGTAGAGTGGGTACTTCCTAGCCAACATGGCGCCACCGTCGCGGATCAGCGGGTTCCAGGTAAGCGTAGCCCTGGCCGGAGTCGATCGAGGCAACAGGGTGTCAAACGGGATGCTGAAGTAGATGCCTTTGTCGAAGCTGCCTTCGCCGAACTCGGCGGAGCTGACGTTGGTCTTGGTGGCGTAGGCGCCCATGGTCACGCCATTGCGGAAGACGCGTGCCACATTGGCGGTCGCGCCATAGTCCCCTGCCAGGTATCGGCCTGCACTCAGCGAAGCGATGACCCGCTGCTGGTTGCCGAAGGCATAGTAGAGGGTCGCATGGCCTGTCGTGGTTGAGTAGTCACGCAGCCCGAAACCTTGGTTGAAGTCACGCTGCTTGACCCAGTTGATGTTGGCGCTGATCGCCCAGGGCTGATCCATCGGCCGGTACAGGACTTCGCTGCCGGCGCCGGCATACATCCACTCTAGGTAGCCTGCATACGCAATGGCGTAGACGTCGCGGGACAACCGTCGCGACAGATTCAGCTGAAGATTCGGAATCGTCAAATCCGAGGTGCGCGTGTATTTGCGCAGGTCGGTGCGGACGCGCGGCAGATTGCTCGGTGCGTCATACCTGAACTTGTCGTAGTTGTTGAGCAGATTCTGACTGGCGCTGCCGGTCAGCCAGACGTTCTTGCCGAAGAAGTAGCTGGCGCTGTAGTTGGCCGACACCTGGTAGAGAATGAAGCCATCCGGGCCGCCCAGGTTCTGCCGGTACCCGAAGCTGAAACCGCCGCCGAAAGGCGAGCGCTTGGCACGGAACAGCTCATGCCCGTTGTTCGTACCGGGTGCGCTGAGCTCGCTGCTCCTCTTGAGGGTGTCCTCATCAACGCCGCCGCTCAGATAGCCTTCAAACGCTTCGCGCTTGACCGACATGTCAACGATTGGCATGCCCAGGCGTTCGCTGCGCAACGTGTACCAGTCGTACCGGTCGCCCAGGTGATGGGAGAGGATGCGCGACGAACGACCTAGGCCTTTGGCCGGGTTGAAGTAGCGCGATTGCGATCCGGTCAGGAACAGCTCTTTCCCCTGTGCGGACACCCGCTCCAGGTTGAATCCGGCGTTGGTTCTCAGATCCGATGCAATCAACTTCCAGTCCTGCTGTGTCGGTGCCTCTCTCGTTTCGAGCGTGCTCTGTTCTCCTGCCTCGCGGTGGTCGCCGGTAAGTGGGACGGGAGGCGGGTCCAGCGGTTTGGGCGCACTGCGTGTACCGCCGGGGTTGCCACGGAGCGTCAGAGAGAACATGGCGGCGTCGCCGCGCTCCCAGGCGGCCGTCAGCTCAACCACCTTGCTGGGGCGATAGACCAGGCCGACGTTGATGGGGGTCGATTGGGGCAGGTTGTTGCCGCGAGGTTCGCGGCGGTAGTCATTGCCGTCGTACTCGACCTTGATCACAAGTTGCTCCAGCGGCGTCTGGTAGGCGATGCCACCAAATACACCGACCGGTCCGCGGAACATGGCGTTGCCTCCGAACTTGCCGGCGTTGACGATCGCGCTGGTCGGAATTGGCCGGTCCTTGAATCGATCGTCGAGGACGCCCAGAGGGTTGGAGAAATCACCGCGATTACCGATGTAGCCGGTTGCCAGGCCAAGTGATGCATCAAACCGCCCGTAGCGTTTGCTGGCGACGAGGTATTCACTCGAGAACAGGCCAGTGCCGCCCAGATCACGAACACCGAATGCGACTTCCGGAATCCAGTGGGATTCCTCAATGAGTCGAATCTTGAAATCGATCGATTTGTCTTTGTAGTTCTGGTTCCCGCTGAACGATGCGGGGCCGTACCGAAGGTTGGAGACGTTGATGTACCGGAACGAACCCTCCAGCCAGGGCAGCGGTTGCATAGTCACGTTGTAGCGGCTGTACGGCGAGTTGTGCGAAGCGGTGATCGCGATGTCGCCGTCGTCGGCCATGCGCGCGGTCGGTGTCTGCAGCAGGCCGATGCCACCCCATTCGCTGGAGGTCGGTGGTGGCGCTTCCTGCGCATGCAGGGCGGCACAGACGGACATGGATAGCAGGGACAAGGCCAGCGTGGCACGCACCTTGCGGCCCGCAGTGTTGCGGAGACTATGGATCACGGGGTGGCGGCCTGGGTCGCAATGAGAGCAGCAAGGTCTGCGTTGAATTCGGCATCCACCGATCGGATGTACTTGGGCGCGAACGGCACCAGCACCACCCCGCCCGGCGATACCGGTTGCGGGTCAGCGCGGTTCCAGGCAGCGGCGCCCAGCGTCTGCACGGTGCCGTCGACCTGGATGACCAGCACGGTGTCGGCATCAGCAAAGGTCGTTGCGGCGCAGTCCTTCACGTAGTCCAACGCGCTGCGCAATGGTCGATGGGGGAGGGTGCAGTGCTCGGCAACCGCTCCGACCACCTGGATGGTCGAGGGCCGCTGGAACAGGCGCACTGAATCGCCTGCCTGGATCGGCGGGTTCCATCGGGGTTGCAGCTGCATGAGGCGGGGGTCGGCCGACAGCGGGACACGTCCGGTGACCGGCATGTTCTCGATCCAGCGCGCCAGGCGTTCAGAGAGCTGGCGGAGCGCGTCGTCGCCACCCTCGCTCAGTGTCTGCAGATCATGCAGCACGCCAGCCTTCAGTCGAACCTGCGCCAGCCGGGCGCTCTGCCGGGCAAACAGTGTTGCCGGCAGGAACGCATCGGGCGCGGGTCGAGCAGCAAGAAGCGCGGCTGCGAGGCGTCCGCCGTCGTCGCCACGGTGCATTCCAGGCTGCTGCACGGCGCCGCTGAACAGCGCAGCGTCTGCGCCGAAACTGTTCGCCGAGGGAATCGCGATTGCCGCCAGCAATGCGGCAATTCGCAGGGTGAATCTGTACATGGATCAGCGTCCTGCCGGCCGATAGGGCTTTAGATGGATCAGGTCGACCGGATAGCCCGGGGCGAGGAACTGCCGGCTCTTCCAGATGAAGCCGTCGGCAGGGTCGACCCAATAGCTGTTGGTCGCGCGCATGTCGCCCCCGCTGAGCTGCTCGTCGAAGCGCAGCAGTGTGCGACGCTTGTCGAGGAGGGTGACTGTGTCTTCGCCCTTCGCGCGGATCGTGCCGACAACCTCGACGCCCATCGCGTAGCCGGGTGTGCGGTCGTAGTGCCGCACGACGCTGGCGCCATCGGCGGCGCTGCGAAGGTCGACGAACAGTGCTTCGTCTTCGACGGTGGTGGCGTACTGTGCGCCCTGTCTACTGAGGGACAGGAGCACGCCGGCCGCCGAGATGCGTAGCACGGCATGCTTGCCCGCCATCCAGACCTGCTGGCCATCGTCCAGGTAGCCCAGCACTACCAGGCCACGGATGTCCGGGGTCTGCACATCCGCCTGCGGATAGGGCGTGCGCAGCACCTGTTGCGTCGTATAGGACGGCTGGCGATGCACCAGCTGCATGATGCTGTCAGCGGTCGCCCGGCTCGCAGTCGTGCAACCGGACAGCAGCACTGCCAGTGCCGGAGGCGCGAGCCAGAAGGCGCGCGCCCAGGTGCCGTTCCTTGGCAGGCGGCCAGCAGCGGCCACCGACGTCATCCATCGCATATCAGTTGCTCAGATCGTTGCGTGCGCTTGCAGCATTGCTCAGGATCGAGGTGAACGGCAGCAGCTGGTTCACGAAGCGGCTCCAGCGCGTCACGCCGGCCGCGCCGACAAACACCACGTCGCCAGGAACCAGGTGGAACTGGCTGCCGACAGCGAATGCGGCCGGTGACTGCGCGTCAAGCTGGTAGACCACCGAGGGCTGCTCCAGCAGATTGCGCGATCCGCGGATGACGTAGACGGACTTACCGTTGGCGGTGGTCTGGCTGAGTCCGCGCGCACGGCCGATGGCTTGGTTCAGTGTCACGTCGCCTGTGCGGAAGCTGAAGGCGCCGGGCTGCCCGACTTCGCCGACAACGAAGATCTCCTTGCGATCCAAGAAGGGCACGTAGATCGAGTCCCCGTCCTTCAGGTAGATCTGACGACCGCCATAGCGGGATGCCAGTGCTTCAAGATCGATCGTGTAACTGGCACCGTCACGGCTGAGCTGCACGCCGGACAGGTCGGCTCCGGCCGAACTGAGGCCGGCCTGGCTGATCGCATCGGACAGGGTCAGTGGTGCCGTGCCGAGCGTCACCGGCGTTGACTGCTGCGCTGCACCGGTTACCCATACACGCTTGCTGGCGTAGGTCAGCACCGAGACGTCCACTTGCGGCGATTCGATGTACTTGGCCAGGCGGCGTGCTACTTCTTCGCGGACCTGGCTGGGGGTCTTGCCATCGGCCTCGACCACGCCGATGTAGGGATAGAAGAACGAGCCGTCGCTCTGCACGGTGCGCCCGGCCAGATTCGGCGTCTGTTGGGGGCCCGCCGGCACGGTCAGTTCCGGGTGATCCCATACGGTGATGTACAGGGAGTCGCCGATGCCGATGCGGTACTGGCCGGGGACATAATTCAGAAGGGCTTCGGGCAGTGACTGCTCACTTTCGGACGCGGCATCCATCGCGATGAGCTTGGCAGTGATCGGCACCAACTGCAGCTGACCGTCGTCGCTGGTCTGGGAGCGGATCAGTTCGGAGCTGCGCAGATGTTGCCCGGGGGACCACATGCAGGCGGGCAGGACTGAGGCCGCCAGCAGCGCGGCAGCGATTCGAAAGTGCTTCTTGGTCATGGCCATATCGAGAGAAATTCGGGCATAAAAAACCCTCGCCGGAGCCCGGCGAGGGCTTGGGGCAGGCTCGGCCTGGATCAGCCGCCGGTGCCGCCGGTGCCACCCGTACCGCCGGTGCCACCGGTACCGCCAGTGCCACCCGTACCGCCAGTGCCATCGTTCCCGCCGTTGTCGCGCTCGCCGCTGGAGCTGTCGCCAGCCACGCTGTAGAGCACTGCGCCAGCTGCCACAGCGATGACGCTGGTGCCGACGATGGCGGCGGTGGAAATGCCTGCGGCCTCGGCGCCGGCGGCGGTGGTCGCAACCGCCCCCTCCGTCGAGGCCTCCGCAGCCGGGACTTCCTGAGCAAACACCGGCGAGGACAGGCCCAGCAGGGCCAGGGCAGCAATCATCTTCTTCATCTACGGGGTCTCCTACTCCGTGAGGGAAATTTTTCCACCGCTATGTTGGCTGCTATTCATTTGCCCTGTCAAGGAACGTGAAGGAAATGTGGAGTCATGTTGGCGATTCTCAGAAGTGCTGGAAGATCTCAGACCTGCCGGAGATGAACTTCGCCAGTGCGATCACGAGCTGATGGGTATGAAGGTCGGGCAGGGTGAAGGGTAGGACCGTCCCCGCAACTACGGCAGCGACAACAGCCATCGCAGGCGGGCGACCGATGGGTGATGCGGTGCGCAGTGCCAATGTGCTGCAGCTCAGCCCAAGTGCCAGCCCGGCAACGACTTCCGACAGGCTATGTGCATGCAGCGGGATTCGTGACCAGGCAATGGCGGTGGCCAGCAGCACACCGATGACCACGCCGAACGTCCGAGCGCGCTTGCCGGGGCCGGCAAGCAGTACACCAACGACCGGATAGATGACACTGGACATCGCGGCATGCCCGGAGAAACCGGTGAAGTGCACGCTCTTGATGCCAATTCCCCAGCCCATGAAGGCCAGCTTTGAGGCAAGCGTGACGCCGGCGGTGACGGCGATGGCCAGCAGCCATCGCCATTTCAGGCTTACATCTGCGCGGGGTAGGGTGATCAGCAGCACCAAGGCCATCGGCAGCAGCCAGCGGCTGTCGCCGAGGGCGGAGAGGGTTCGCCAGGCGTCGGACATCCAGTTCACAACGGGTCGCGGCGGGCCAGCATATCGAGTCCGAGCGCTTCGCAGCACGACGCGCGCTTGGTCCATTCAGCTGAACGCGGTATCCTGTGCCGCTGCCAATGGCCCCGTAGCTCAGCTGGATAGAGCGTCCCCCTCCTAAGGGGAAGGTCGCCCGTTCGAATCGGGCCGGGGTCACCAGCCAGGCCGGGTAACTTGGGGGAGTTTGCCGTTCAGATCCTGGAATGGGGTGGGGGCAGCGGAATGGCTGCCATTGCCTGCATGTGTTTGCGGTCGGATATGGATTTTCGAGGGCGCTTGCTCCGGCCCATGCATTCTTTTGTTTGCTTCTGGGTGGCTTGGTGTCGATCGATCTTTATTCGCCTTTCGTGCCGGCTGGAATTGCCCTGCTCGCACTGCTGTGTGCTTTGCCACTGGGGAGGTTCGTGCCGCTACCGGACTCCAAGGGACGTGCTACTTCAATCGATGGGCTCAGGGGGCTGCTTGCCCTAGGTGTGTTCGTCCACCACTCATCCATCTGGTATGTCTACGCGAGGAGTGGGGAGTGGAAGGCTCCCGCCTCCGCCTTGTACGCGCAACTTGGCGAGGCCGCAGTTGCCCTCTTCTTCATGATTTCGGCCTATCTCTTTTATCGACAAATTGCCAGTGGCGTCACTGATTGGACGAGGCTGTACGTCGGCAGAGTCCTGCGTATGTTGCCGCTTTACGCGATCTGCGTTGTGCTGTTGCTGCTTCTGGTCTTGATCGAGAGTGACTTCCACCTTGTCGACCCGTTGTTCCGGTTTGGGGTGGGTGTGATCCAATGGTTCTCGTTCACTGTTCTCGGGGCGCCTGATATCAATGGTGTTGTTGGAACCCGCTACATCATGGCCGGAGTCGTTTGGTCGCTTCCCTATGAATGGGTTTGGTATTCGGTATTGCCACTGTTGGCGTATTTCATGCGTCAGCGTGTCCGGCGCGGATTGCTGCTGCTGTCGGCACTTGGTCTGGCGTATGCGGCTGTCCGATTGAGCTGGGTGCTGATGTTGCCCTTTGTCGGTGGTGTCGCCGCGTACTACGCAACAACTCGAATGGCCGTTGTGAGCTTTCTTCGTGGGAAGTGGGGCTCGATTCTAGCGGCTTCGTGCATGATCCTGTCGGTTGCCTGTTTCGATTCAGCTCGGCATCCAGCGGCAGTCGTCTTGTGGTCGGTTTTCTTTGCGGCGATTGCCTGCGGTAACACCTTGTTCGGATTGCTTACACTTCGGGTTTCAGCCATTTTGGGTGAGCTGTCCTATGGCATCTATCTCCTGCACGGATTTGTACTCTTTCTTGCCTACAAGGGTTTAGGTGCGGTTGCCTTTGCAGATCTCTCGCCCGCCTCGCACTGGGCTTTGACTGCAACTTTGTTGCTTCCACTGCTCATCGCTTGCCTTGTCAGTTATCGATGCATTGAACTTCCTGCGATGCTGTCGCGTAGAAGTGTCCTCGAAAAAATACAGGTTGTGAGCGAAGTCCTTATTGCCAGATGGCGTATTTTACTTAGACCTGAGCGAGTGGACTGAAGGTTATTCCGGGGGCTAGCAGCGGCGATTTCGTCAGTGCTTGGGTCAGTTGGGGGCGTCTGCCACCGGAGGTGGCAAGATTTGACTAGTTGTTGGACAACAACCCCAAACCACCCAGCACCGCCGCCACCTCCTCGCGCTCGCCACCATGCAGCCCCTGCAACGGCAACGGCAGGCAGTCCTCGCCGCACAACCCCAGCAGGGCCGCCGTGCAGGCCATGACGCGAATCCCGCCAAAGCGGTCATACAGCGACCACAGCGGCGCCAGTCGTACGGACTGGGCAATCGCACCCTTCTCATCGCCGTTTCCCGCGGCCCGCACGATCTGCAGCGCAACCTCTGGGAACATCCCTGCTGTCACCGAGTACCAGCCATCACATCCCGCCAGCAGACCACGCACCGCCGAGGCGTCGCCACTGACGCCCAGCGTCACATGCGAAGGGACGCTGGCGCGCAATGCCGCGACACGTGTGGCAGCCTCAACCGGATCATCAGCAAGGCGCGGAATCTTGATCGAAGCGATGTTGGGCAGCGCGGCAATCCGGCCATGCAGTGCATCGGTGAAGCGGAAGTGCGTGGTGCCCGGGTTGTCGTAGACGCAGATCGGCGTGCGCACCGCCGCACAAACCGTCTCAAACAGCGCCTGCACCTCATGGTCCTTCAGGGGCTGGTAGGACACGGGCGCGAGCAGCAGGCCCGCTACACCGGCATCTTCGGCATCCAGGGCCAGCTCCAGCACATCCCGGGTGCGTAATGCACCGATGCCGGCGATGACCGGTACGCCTCCGGCGTGTGTCAGGGCTTCGCGCAACACGCGCTTGCGTTCATGCGTCTGCAGATAGGCATAGCTGCCGGTGGAACCAAGGACGCCCATCGAATCAACACCGGAATCGACCAGGCGCTCGACCAGGCCGGTAAACGCGCGAAAGTCGATACCTGCTTCAGAGAGTGGGGTCAGTGGAAACGCGCTGAGGCCTTTGAACATGGAATCTCCCGAGAGGGGAATGGGCTGGACGCCTGGCATTGTTTATTGTCCTATGACAAAACTCAAGTGCCGTCCTGCAGCGTGTCTGCCCAGTGCAAATGGCGCACCATGAGCGTCATGGAACCGAACCTTTACGCTGTCCAGCCTTCGCACTACGCCAGCATCGCCGGCTGGCTTGATTCCGCCGTGGCCACCCAGCGCTGGGCGGGCCCCGGCGTGCCGTTTCCCTTGCCGCCGGAACGGTTCGCGCAGGTGCTCGAACTCGGGTCGCGGCCGGGCTGGGCACTGCTGGACGAGCAGGGCCAGTGCCTTGGCTTTGGCCAGTACTGGATGACCGGCGCCGGCACCGCGCACCTGGGTCGCATCATTGTTTCCCCGCTGGCACGCGGGCGCGGCCTTGGCCGGCTGCTCATGCAGGCCTTGAGTGCACAGGCCATGCGCGGAGCCGGTGTGCAGCGCCTCACGCTGCGCGTCTATCGTGACAACACAGCCGCCGCGGCCCTGTACCGTGACCTTGGTTTCCAGCAAGTGGAGGCGTCCTCGACGCAAGAACTTCTGTTCATGCAGCGCACGTTGGCCTGAACTCTGCTCAGGCCGGCAAGGCGGCCTGCAGGGCACACCATTGTTCTCGGGTGATGCGGCTGATGTGCTCGGTTCGGTAGTCGCCGAGGAAGCTGTTGAACTTGTTGATTTCGGTGTGGTGATGCTGGAAACCGCATTTGCTCTGCGCGGCCAGCGATTGCAGGTTGTCGGCGAAGTAGCCGCACCACAGCGCGTCCAGCTCCAGGTCCATGAAGGCGTGCCGCATCACTTCGCGCACCGCTTCGGGCACCAGCCCGCGGCCCCAGTACGGAACGCCGATCCAGTAGGCGATCTCACCCTCTCGATCGCTGATCTCGAAGTTGCTGTCGGTGCCGATCAGGATGCCGACACAGCCGATCGCGTGGCCGTCCTCGCGGCTCTGCAGCGCGTAGACCTCTGGCCGGTTGAAGACGGTGCGGATGATTTCGGTACTTTCCTCGACGCTGGTGTGCACCGGCCAGCCAGCGATCGGTCCTACCCGCGGGTCGCGGGCGTACTCGTACAGATCAGCAGCGTCGGTGTCGCGCCAGGGGCGAAGAATCAAGCGTTCGGTGTACAGCTGCATGGCAGTTCCAGAAGCAGAAAGGACGTTCAGACTAGGCCCCGAAGCATCGCGGGCACAGAGCGGGACCTTGATGATTTCGGTACTTTTCACAACATGGCACGAAGGCCCGCTATGCTGTGTCCCGGAATCCAGTAGGAACGGCCCATGGACCGCATACCCCAGCTTCTGGATCAGGACGAATCCATGCGCCTGGAGGTCAGCACACTGGCCGAAGGGCAGGGCATACCACTGTCATTCGGGCATGCCTACCTGGCGGTGCTGGTGTGCGTGTCCGGACGAGCGCGCTTTGCACTGAACTTCCGCGAGGTGGCGGTGCAACGGCACGATGTGCTGGTGCTGGCCGAGGACACGCTGGCGTTGCTGCGGCAGCGCTCACGCGGCTTCGTGGTGATGGTCTGCCTGATGCCGAAGGCGCTGGCATCGGAGGTGGCCTATGTGCTTCCCAATGCACTGTTCAAGTTCCTGCACGATCAGCCCCACTGCGTGCCGTCGCCGCTGGACGTGCCGCTGCTGCAGGGCTGGCTGCAGCAGTTGATGGATGCGCAGCACAATGGCGGCCGCTATCGTCACGTGATGCTGCGCAACCTGCTGCAGACGTTCTTCCTCAAATTCGCAACGCTGTTGCCGGCGCGCAGTGTGGCCGTGGCGCAGGTCAGCCGACGCGAGCGCTTGGCCTGGAATTTCTGGGAACTGGTCGGTGAGCGCAGCACGCGCCAGCGCGACGTGCAGTCCTATGCCGACGCGCTGTGCATCACCCCGTTCTATCTTTCGCAGCTGACCCGCGAGTGCTTCGACGAAACGCCAAAGGCGTTGATTGATCGCCAGGTGGTGCTGGAAATCAAGGCGCTGCTGACCTACAGCGAATTGCCGATCGGTCGCATCGCCGAGCGCCTGTGCTTCGAGGATGCATCCTACCTGTGCCGCTACTTCCGGCGGCACACCGGGCAGTCGCTGACCGGCTATCGCCGGGCAGGGCAGGGCGGTACTAGTGCGACACGAACAAGGGCGCCGGTACTTCGGCCAGCAGATCCTCGGTGACCCCGCCGAGCACACGCTCGACCACCCGGCTGCGGCTGTAGGGGCCCAGCACCAGCAGGTCGGCGTCGGCATCGAGCACGTGCTGGCGGATGGTCGCGGCAACGCCGCCCTGGCTTGAACTGATCGCCTGGATCTCCACTTCAACGCCATGCCGCGACAGATGCTGGGCCATCTCGGCGCCGGGTGCGGCCTCGGCCTTGGGCGTGTCGACCATCAGCAGGTGCACCGCCTGTGCGCGCGCCAGCAACGGTAGTGCGTCGGCCACCGCACGACGTGCCTGCTTGCTGGCGTTCCAGGCCACCACGATGCGACGGCCGACCTGGTCGCCATGCCAATGCGGTGGCACCAGCAGCATCGGCACGCCGGTCTGGCGCAGCGTTCCCAGCGGGTGCCAGCCAGAAGGGGCGCCGGGAGTGCGCGGATAGCCGGCGATGATCAGGTCGCAGTACAGCGACTGCAGGGCCAGGTCGGCGCCGCCCAGATAGTCCGAGACGATGCGCAGTTCGTTGCTGATCTGCAGCGGCTCGGATACGGCACGCAGGTTCTGCATCAGTTGTGCGGTGCAGGCGGCATCCGCGCGCGCCTCGTGGTCGAGAGCGGCGGCGATGCCGGCACCGCGCGCGAAGCCGTTGGCAATGTCGGTGGGATGCTGTGCGGTGGAGACCGCAACCAGATGAGCCTGCTGTACCTGCGCAAGGTGCGCGGCGATGTTCAGAACGCGGTGCCCGGTGTCGCTGGCATCGAACAGCACAGCGATGTCGCGTAGTGGATGCAGCATGGCGTTGTCTCCTTCGATGCCTGTGACGCGTTCCCTGCCGTGCACCGACCCGGGTGCACCGGACGCATTCCCGTTTTAGCGCATCAGTGATCCGAATGAATCATCTTTGATTCAGTCTATTAATTGGTGATTCATGCTAGCGTGAGGGCGAACCCACTCCTCAGCGCTTTCATGCGACCTGCCGCAGCACGTACCCGCCGCGACCTGCCCCACGCGCTGGCGGCCACCCTGGTCAGCCATCCACGCTGCACCCTCAACGAACTGGCGCGGGGGGCGGGTATCAGTCGCGCGACCCTGTACCGGTTTGCGCCCACCCGGGAGGCGATCGACGAGGCATTGTTCGCGGCCGGCTTCGAGCGCGTGGAAGCGGCGGCGGTCTGGTTCGACGATGGTGCGGATGCACGGCAGGTACTGCAGCAGGTCACCGCCACGCTGCTGGCGGACTGGGAGCTGGTGACGCTGCTGTTCGCGCGGATGATGGAAGAGCAGCAGCGCCAGGGTGACCTGCATCTGCTGCCGGAGCGCTGGGCGCCGATCGGTGAGCGTTTCGAGGCGTTTTTCCTGCGCGGCCAGAAGGCCGGCGTGTTCAACGTCGAGTTCAGTGCGGTGTGGTTGGCCGATTTCTACTGGACCTGCTTCTACGGCATCACCTGGTCACTCGCACGCGGTCGGCTGGCCCCGGCCATGGCCGCCTCCACGCTGCTGGCGTCGTTCCAGCAGGGGGCGATGAAGGGATGAGCCTCCCGCTAGCTCTTGGATGCAGGTGCGCTTATGCCTGCTTCAGCAGCTGCACCAGCTGGCGCAGGCGATACGGCTTGGGCAGGAACTCGACCTGCTCGGGCAGCGGAGGCAGCTGCGAGCGGGCGTAGCCGGACGACAGGATCATCCGTGCCTGCGGCTGCTCGCGTGCCACGTGCTCGCTCAGCTCGATGCCGGACATGCCGTTGGGCATGCTGACGTCGCTGAACACCACGTCGAAGCGCGCTTCGCCCTTGAGCAGTTCCGCCGCCTCGTGACCATCGGCAGTGGTGGCCACCTCGATGCCGAGATCGCGCAGGGCCAGGCCGATCATCTCGCGAAGATCGGTCTGGTCTTCGACCATCAGAACGCGGATCGGGTCATCGGTCATGGAGTGATTCCTCTGTTGCGGGTAGCAGCAGGCTGACCGTGGTGCCGACACCGGGCGTGGTGGACACGTCGACGAAGCCGCCGCTTTGGGTGGTGAATCCGAACACCTGGCTCAGGCCCAGGCCGCTGCCCTTGCCGATGTCCTTGGTGGTGAAGAACGGCTCGGTCGCCCGTTCGGCGATGTCGGCGGCCATCCCGTGGCCCTCATCGCAGACGCTGAGGGTGACATAGCCACGTTGCAGCGTGGAGTCCGCATCCGGATCGAGACGATGCTCCAGTGCAGTGCCGATCAGGATGCGGCCGCCTTCAAGGGTAGCATCCGCGGCATTGGCGACCAGATTGGCCAGCGCCGTCTGCAGCTGCAGCGCATCGGTGTTGATCGCAGGCAGGCCGGGCGCCAGCTGGGCATCCAGCACCACCGTGGGCGGGCAGGCGCGTTGCAGGTCCGGCAGCCACTGCCGTATCAGCGCATTGATATCCAGTGGTTCGCGGATCAGGGTCTGGCCGGTGCTGAAGGCCAGCAGCTGGCGGGTCAGCAGCGCACCACGATCGGTCGCGGTCTGCGCCGCATCAAGCAGCTCGGCGGCGCGTGCATCGTCACCGTTCACGCGCAGGGACAGCAGGTCCAGGGCGTTGCCGATGGTGGTCAACAGATTGTTGAACTCGTGCGACAGCCCGCGGCTGAGGCGGCCGACGGTCTCGAACTGTTGGGTATTGCGCAGCGCACGCTGGGCATCACGCAGCAGCCGCTGTGCCTGCCACTGCTCGGTGATGTCGCGGGTGATCTTGACGAAGCCGAGCAGCTCGCCTGCTTCGACGACCGGCTCGATGACCACGCTGGCACGGAAAGACGAGCCATCGCGGCGCACCCGCCAGCCTTCACTGGCAACGTGGCCCTGCTGCGCTGCGAGGCGGAGCAGGCGCTGCGGTTCGCCGGCTTCGCGATCGGCAGCCAGATAGAAACGGCCAAAGTGCGTGCCGACCACTTCATCGGCTGAATAGCCCTTGATGCGCTCGGCGCCCGGGTTCCAGCTGCAGACGATGCCTTCGGGATCAAGCAGGTACAGCGCATGGTCGCGCACGCTGTCGATCAGCAGTCGCAGTTGTCGGGAAGGGTCCGTCAGCACGGACGTCGTAGAAGCGGCAGCGTCCACGTGGAAATAAGTGTTACCCCTGAGAGGGACGTGAAGCTAGGCAGTGCAGCGTGAAGGATGCGTGCACGACGAGCACGTGCCATAGGTCCTGTGCGGCTGAATGCGACACGGAGTACCATCACCCACCCTTTGCCTCTGGAACCGACCTGCATGCGTCCTGGTGCGACCACGCGTGACCGCTGGATCTGGATGACCTCCGCCGTACTGCTGGCGGCGACCATCGCGCTGGAGCTGGTGGTGCCGTTGGGCTACGCGGTGTGGCTGGCCTATTTCCTGGCCGTGGGCGTGACGGTGTTCCAGCGCAGTGCGCGGGCGCCGTTCATCGTAGCTATCGTCGCCTGCATTCTTCTGATCGTTGGCTACAACGTTGCACCGGCCAGCTCCAATTCGGCGTTCTCGTTCGTCAATCGCAGCATCGGTGGCTGCGCCTTCCTGATGATCGCGCTGATCGTTTCCCGTGCCATCCAGGCACGGCGTGAGGCAATGCGTGCACTGTGGCTGCAGGAAGCCGAGAACGCGGTGGCGATGAGCCTGCGGGGCGACCTGGGCCCGGAGCAGATCGCCGAGGCGGCCGCGACCAGCCTGGGCGCACAGCTGGAGGCTGAGGTCGGTGCCATCTACCGCCTGGAAGGGGGGCGGCTGCAGCTGACCGGCGGTCTGGCGTTGCCAGCCGGCATGCCGGCGTCGCTGGCGTTGCAGGAGGGGTTGGCCGGGCAGGTGGCCCGTGATGAACGCGTGCGTCACCTGCACGGGGATGATGCAGTGATGCTTGAACTGCAGACCAGCCTGGGCCGGCTGCCGGTGCGCGAACGTATCCTGGCGCCGATCAGCAGTGATGGCGCCGTGGTTGGTGTGATTGAACTGGGCCGTGCGCGGGTGGGCGAGCAGCGCGAGCTGGATCGTGAGTTGCTGGAGCGTTGCGCCGAGACCATCGGCATGGCCCTGAGGGCCTCGTTGCTGCGTGCACAGCTGGTGGTGCTGCTGGAGGAATCGCAGCGCCAGGGCGAGGAGCTGCAGGCCCAGCAGGAAGAGCTGCGCGTGGCCAACGAGGAGCTGGAAGAGCAGAGCCGCAGCCTGCAGCACTCGCAGGCCCATCTGGAAGAACAGCAGGCCGAGCTGGAACAGAGCAACGTCCAGCTGGAGGAGCGTACCCACGAGCTGGAGGCGCAGAAGCAGGCGCTGCTGGTCGCGCAGGGCCAGTTGGTGCGCAACAGCAACGAACTGGCCGCCACCTCGCGCTACAAGTCCGAGTTCCTGGCCAACATGTCGCATGAACTGCGCACGCCGCTGAACAGCTCGCTGATCCTGGCCAAGCTGCTGGCCGACAACAAGGACGGCACGCTCACCGAAGAACAGGTGAAGTATGCGCGCGCGATCCTGTCGTCCAACAACGATCTGCTGGCGCTGATCAACGACATCCTGGACCTTTCGCGCATCGAGGCCGGCCACGTCGAGCTGGCGGACGAAGTGGTGGTGGTGGACAGCGTGCTGCAACGCCTGCGTGAGACGTTCGAACCGATGGCGCGCCAGAAGGGCCTGGCCCTGCAGATCGAGGCCGATGCGCTGGCGCCGAGCCAGCTGGTGGTCGACAGCCAGCGCCTGCAGCAGATCCTGAAGAACCTGCTGGCCAATGCGGTGAAGTTCACCGAGCATGGCAAGGTCAGCCTGCACGTGCGTGCGGGCGGTCAAGGACGCATCCGTTTCGAGGTCTGCGACAGCGGTATCGGCATTGCCCGCGAGCAGCTGCAGGTCATCTTCGAAGCCTTCCGCCAGGCCGATGGCAGCACCCGCCGCCGCTACGGTGGCACCGGCCTGGGCCTGTCGATCTCGCGCGACCTCGCCGAGCGCATGGGTGGCAGCATCCAGGTCGACAGTGAACCGGGTCGTGGCAGCTGCTTCATGCTGGAACTGCCGTTGCAGGGCGCGCCGGTTTCGGAACCGGGCGAAGTGCCTGCCGCCGCCTCAATAGCGCCTGCGCCGCAGCCTGCGCCGCCGATCGCTGCGCGCGCCGCTGTCGCACCGACCGTTGCATCCGTGGCGCCGGTCACCGCCAACGTGGCCGATGACCGTGGCCGCCGCCAGCGTGCCGGGCGCCTGATCCTGGCAGTGGAAGACGACGCCACGTTCGCCGAAGCGCTGGTGGCCCTGGCGCATGAACTGGATTTCGACTGCGTGGTGGCCGGGACCGCCGAAGAGGCACTGACCCTGGCCAGCGAGCTGCGCCCGAACGGCATCCTGTTGGATATCGGCCTGCCCGACGTGTCCGGCCTGAGCGTGCTGGAGCGCCTGAAGCGCAACCCCGATACCCGGCATATCCCGGTGCACGTGGTTTCGGCGATGGATCGCAGCCAGGTGGCGCGCGAGCTGGGCGCGATTGGTTTTGCGATCAAGCCGACCACGCGCGAGCGGCTGGTGACGGCCATCGAGCAGCTGGAACAGACCAGCCAGCGCGACGTGCGGCGCCTGCTGATCGTCGAGGACGACAGCGAGCTGCGCCACAACCTGGAACTGCTGCTGGGCCGCGAGCAGCTGCAGATCGTCGCAGTGGGCACCCTGGCCGGTGCGCTGGAACAGCTCAGTACGGTCACCTTCGACTGCATGGTGATGGACCTGTCGCTGCCGGATGGCAGTGGCTACGACCTGCTCGAGCACATGGCCGGCAACGATGACGTCGGCTTCCCGCCGGTGATCGTCTACACCGGCCGCGCGCTCAGCCGCGAGGAAGAACAGCGCCTGCGCCGCTACTCCAAGAGCATCATCATCAAGGGCGCGCGCTCGCCCGAGCGCCTGCTGGATGAGGTCACCCTGTTCCTGCACAGCGTGGAAGCCAGCCTGCCCACCGACCAGCAGCGCCTGCTGCGCGAGGCCCGCCGTCGCGACACCGTGCTCGACGGCCGGACTGTGCTGCTGGCCGAGGACGATGTGCGCAACATCTTCGCGTTGTCCAGCGTGCTTGAGCCGCTGGGCGTGACCCTGGAGATCGCACGCAACGGCCAGGAAGCGGTGGATCGCCTGACCGAACGCGAGGTCGACCTGGTGCTGATGGACATCATGATGCCGGAGAAGGATGGCCTGGCGGCGATGCGTGAGATCCGTGCGCAGCGCCATCTGCAGGACCTGCCGATCATCGCGTTGACCGCCAAGGCGATGCCGGACGACCGTGAGCGTTGCCTGCAGGCCGGCGCCAACGACTACATCGCCAAGCCCATCGACGTCGACAAACTGGTTTCGCTGTGCCGGGTCTGGTGCTCGCGGCAATGAATGAACAGGCGCTGTTCGACCTGGAACTGAAGGTCCTGCTGGAGGCGCTGTACCAGCGCTACCACTACGACTTCCGCAGCTATGCGGTGTCGTCGCTGCGGCGACGCATCCACCAGGCCATGCAGCGCTACGAGTGCGAGCGCCTGGTCGACCTGCAGCATCGCCTGCTGCACGAGCCGGAGCTGTTCGCGCAGGCGATGCAGTTCTTCACCGTGCAGGTCTCGGAGATGTTCCGTGACCCCGCGTACTTCCGTGAGCTGCGCGAGCAGGTGGTACCGGTGCTGCGCACCTATCCATCGGTGAAACTGTGGGTGGCTGGCTGCAGCACCGGCGAAGAAGTGTGGTCGCTGGCGATCCTGCTGCACGAGGAGGGCTTGCTTGAACGCAGCATCCTCTATGCCACCGACATCAACCCGGCGGCGCTGGCCACTGCCGAAGCAGGGGCCTACGGCATCGATCGGATGGCGCAGTTCAGCCGCAACTATCTGGCGGCCGGTGGCACGGCGTCACTGTCCGACTATTACGCCACGGCCTACGACGGCGCGGTGTTCGACCGTCAGCTGCGCCGCAACGTGGTGTTCGCCGACCACAGCCTCGCCACCGATACCGTGTTCTCCGAAGTGCACCTGGTGTCGTGCCGCAACGTGCTGATCTATTTCAACCGCGACCTGCAGGACCGCGCGGTCGGCCTGTTCCGTGAGGCGCTGGTGCATCGAGGCTTCCTCGGTCTTGGCAGCAAGGAATCGCTGCAGTTCGGATGCCACCATGACGCCTTCGAGGTCTGCTCGCGCGAGCACCGCCTGTACCGGAAGATTTCCTGATGGCGGTGCAGTCTCGCCCTGCGGTGGTGGTGGTCGGCGCCTCCGCAGGAGGTGTTGCCGCGCTGCAGGCGGTGCTGGGTGCACTTCCGGCCCGGCTGCCGGCGCCGGTGCTGGCCGTGCTGCACCTGCCGCGTGATCGCACCAGCCGCATTGCCGAGGTGCTGGCGCCGTACTGCGCGCTGCCGGTGCGCGAGGCGGAGGACAAGCAACCGCTGCAGCCGGGCATGGTGACGTTCGCGCCTCCGGATTACCACCTGCTGGTGGAGGATGCCGGCTCGGTGGCGCTCTCGGTGGATGCGCCGGTGCTGTTCTCGCGCCCGGCCATCGACCCGCTGTTCGAATCGGCCGCCGCGGTGTTCGGTGCGCAGGTACTGGCGCTGCTGCTGACCGGTGCCAGCAGCGATGGCAGTGAAGGCGTGGCCGCGGTACGCGCCGCCGGTGGCCGTGCCTGGCTGCAATGTCCCGAGGAGGCCGAGGCATCGATGATGCCGGCCTCCGCCCTGCAGCGCGCCGGTGCCGATGCCGTGCTGCCCCTTGAACTGATGTGTCGTCGCCTGAAGGAGTTGTTTGCATGAACCTGTTGCCACCGGACCCTGCGCAGTCGCAGTCCCCGGTCAACCTGCTGATCGTCGATGACGTGCCGCAGAACCTGGTGGCCATGCAGGCGCTGCTGCAGCGCGAGGGCGTGAATCTGCTGCTGGCCGGTTCCGGCGCGCAGGCGCTTGAGCTGCTGCTCGAGCACGAGGTTGCACTGGCCCTGCTGGACGTGCACATGCCGGAGATCGATGGCTTCACCCTGGCCGAGCTGATGCGCGGTTCGCATCGCAGCCGCACGGTACCGATCATCTTCCTGACCGCCTCGCCGGACGATCCGCTGCGTGCGTTCAAGGGTTACGAAACCGGCGCGGTCGACTTCCTGCACAAGCCGGTGGCGCCGCAGGTGATCCTGAGCAAGGTCAATGTCTTCATCGAGCTGTACCAGCAGCGGCAGCTGCTGAAGGCGCGCAACGAGGCGCTGGAACGCGCGCTCAAGCTCAACGAGACGATGGCCGCCGTGCTGACCCACGACCTGCGTACGCCGCTGTCGGCCATCCTGCTGTGTGCGGACAAGCTGGCGCTGGAGCTGCCGGAGGACAATACGGGGGCACAGCAGACGCTGCAGTTCCTGGAGGCCAGCACCCTGCGCATGGCGCGGATGGTGGAGCAGTTGCTGGACTTCTCGCGTATCCGCAGCGGCGGCCTGCGACTGCAGGCGACCGCCTGTGACCTGCGCGAGGTCACTCACGCGGTGATCGCCGAAGCGGGCAGCGCCCATGGCCATGAGCGCATCCGCCTGGACGTCGTCGGCGATACCCGGCTGCAGGGCGATATGGATCGCCTGGGCCAGATCGCGGCCAACCTGGTGGGCAACGCGTTGACCCATGGCAGCGAGGCGCAGGTGCAGCTGGATGGAAATGACGCCCGCACCGTCGTGCTGCGGGTAAGCAATGCCGGCCACATCGATGACGCGCTGCTGCCGCGGCTGTTCGAGCCGTTCAAGGCCAGCTTCCACCAGAGCAAGGGCCTGGGTCTCGGCCTGTACATCGTGGATCAGTTCGTCCGCGCCCATGGCGGTCGTATCGGCGCACGCAACGAGGCCGGGCAGGTGGTGTTCGAGGCGGTCCTGCCGCGTCGATGGGATGGAGCCGGCGCGGTCGCAACCTGAATTCTTCAGGAAGTGCGCGGGTGTATTGAGACGGGCTCGTCCGCAACTGCTACCGTGGGTGTACATCTTGTCAAGGAAGCACCATGCCACTGCGTGCCATCGCCTACGTCAGCCAGGCGCTGCCGGAGCTCTCCGTCGAACGGCTGCAGGCGCTGGTCGAAGACGCGGCACGCTTCAACAAGATGGCGGGCGTGACCGGTGTGCTGCTGCATGACGGCGGGCGATTCCTGCAGTACATCGAGGGGCCGCCGGACGGTATCGACTCGGTGTACGAGCGCATCCTGCAGGCCGGCAGCCATGTCGACATCATCGAGCTGGCGCGCGGCCGCCTGGGCCAGCGCCAGTTTCCGTACTGGTCGATGCGCGCGTTGCCGGTGGATGCAACGCTGCTGCGCCAGCTGTCTTCCAGCGACTGGTCGGGGTTCACCCGTGCCCTGCAGGGCGACCGATCGGCCCCCACGCCGGTGGACCTGCTCGACCAGGTGGTGCAGCCGGCGCTGAATGCCGGTTGAGATTCAGCGCGAGGCACTGCCGCAGTAGGCGGCATGCAGCGCCTGCAGCACGCCCAGTGCGGGCCCTTCAATCACGCGGTAGTGGATTGCCTGCGCTTCGCGACGCGTCGCGACGATATCCAGTTGGCGCAGCACCGCCAGATGCTGTGACAGCGCTGATGCGCTGAGGCCGGTCAGTGCCTGCAGTTCCGGCACCGGTGCCTCACCTTCGACCAGGCGGCACAGCACGCGCAGCCGCGCAGGATGGGCCAGGCTCTTGAGCAGCGTTGCAGCCTCGGCGGCGTGTTCGGCCATGGCGGCGCTGTCGAGCGGGGTGCGGGCCATGGTTGACCTTTTTGTTTAGAAGTGTCTAATTTAGATAAATCTAAATCAAAGGGCAATCCCATGAGCGGCGCAAAAGAGGGCAGGGCATGAACCTGCCATGGACTGCGGTGGCTGGCGGTGCGCTGATCGGCGCCGCCGCGGTGTTGCTGCTCGCCACTGTCGGGCGCGTGGCGGGTATCAGCGGGATCGCTGCGGGCAGCCTGCGTGCAGCGAAAGGTGAGCGCGGCTGGCGCTGGGCATTCCTGCTGGGTCTCCTCGCAGCAGCGGGGATGGCGCTATGGTGGCAGTCGCTGCCCGAAGCCTCGCCACGCGTGCTGCTACGCGATGCCTTGCCCGCCTGGCAGTTGATCGGCGCCGGCCTGCTGGTGGGCTTCGGCACGCGCCTGGGCAGTGGTTGTACCAGTGGGCATGGTGTCTGTGGCATGGCCCGCGGCTCGAAGCGCTCGCTGCTGGCAGTGCTGGTGTTCATGGCCTGCGCGATGCTGACCACGTTCCTGGTCCGTCACGGCGGAGGCCTGGCATGAGCCGCGCGGTCGTGGCCGCCGCGGTGGCAGGTGCGCTGTTTGGCGCGGGGCTTGCGCTCTCGGGGATGACCGACGCGCGTCGGGTACTCGGCTTCCTCGATGTGGCCGGTGATTTTGATCCGACGTTGATGTGGGTGCTGGGCTCGGCACTGCTGGTCAGTGCCGTCGGGCAGCGCTGGGTACTGCGACGCGCGCAGCCGTGGTTCGCGCTGCGCTTCCAGCTACCCAGTGCACGTGATGTCGATGCTCGCCTGCTGCTGGGTGCTGCACTGTTCGGTATCGGCTGGGGATGGGCTGGTTACTGCCCCGGACCGGCCATCGCCGGGCTGGCTGTCGCATCGCGTGAAGCGCTGTGGTTCGTGCCTGCCATGGTGGTGGGCTTCTGGTTGCACGATCGCTTCGTGCGCTGAGACTTCACCCCTGTGTCACCATGGATCGGGTCAGATCGACGGATCACGGGGAAAGGAGCGTAACGACATGGCACGGATGAAGTGGAAGGGAAAGGCAATGCTGGCCATGGCGCTGGCATCTGCGATCACGCCGGCACTGGCCTGCACGCGTGCGGTGTATCGGGGCGACAACGGCGATGTGATCACCGCGCGCTCGATGGACTGGAAGGTCGATGTGGCGACCAACCTCTACGTGTTGCCGCGTGGCATCGCACGCACCGGCCTGGCCGGTCCGAAGTCGCTGGCCTGGACTGCGCGCTACGGCAGCGTGGTGGCTACCGGCTACGACGTGTCGACCACCGATGGCATGAACGAAAAGGGCCTGGTGGCCAACCTGCTGTGGCTGGTGGAATCGGAGTATCCGCAGCAGCGAGGCAACAAGCCGGGACTGGCGATCTCGCTGTGGGCGCAGTATGTGCTGGACAATTTCGCCACCGTGGATGAGGCGGTCGCGGCGCTCAAGCGTGAACCGTACTCGATCGTCACCGACAAGGTGCCGGGCGAAGACCGCCAGGCGACGCTGCACCTGTCGCTGTCCGATGCCACCGGCGACAGCGCCATCGTCGAGTACATCGGCGGTCGCCAGGTGATCCACCATGACCGGCGCTATCAGGTGATGACCAACTCGCCGATCTTCGAGCAGCAGCTGGCCCTCAACAGTTACTGGCAGCAGATCGGTGGCACGGTGATGCTGCCGGGCACCAATCGCTCCGCCGATCGTTTCGCGCGCGCCTCGTTCTACATCAACGCCATTCCCAAGGCCGAAGACCCGGTGGAGGCCCTGGCCAGTGTGTTCAGCGTGATCCGCAACGCGTCGGTGCCGTATGGCATCACCACGCCGGGTGAGCCGAACATCTCATCCACGCGCTGGCGCACCGTGGCCGACCACAAGCGGCGGCTGTACTTCTTCGAGTCGGCGTTGACCCCGAACACCTTCTGGGTCGATCTGAACAAGGTCGATTTCGGCGGCCAGGTGCTCAAGCTCGACCTTGGCAAGGACCAGCGCAACACCTTTGCAGGCGATGCGCTGGGTCACTTCGTGCCCAGTGCACCGTTCACCTTCCTGGGCGTCGACGGTTAGTTCGACGTCTGGCTGGAGGCCGGGTAGACCGCCTGGATCGCGCAGCTGCCGCGGGTGTACTGCGGCAGCGGGGCGATGCTTTCACCGCGCAGATCGTCTGTCTCGAACTCGGCAGTCATGATCCGATCGCCGGGATTGCCACAGATCAGGCCGTTCTGCAGGCCCGAGTGGAAGCTCAGCTGCGGCGCACGGTCGAGCTGGCGGCAGTGGCTGCCGAGTTCGACCCGGTAGTAGCGGTGGCCGCCATTGCGGCGCGGATTGGTCTCCACCAGCACGCCCTGCGGGTCGGACGACCACGCGCGGACGTTGCGGGTGGCGAAGCAGTACGACGGCGAGCCGCCGAAGCTGCGGCGGATTTCCTTGCGCTCGCGGATGGTCACGGCGGGCAGGGTGGCCGTGCGCAGGCGGTCGCTGTCGCGGGCGACGCTGGCGTAGTCGCGATCCTGCAGCGGGGTGACCGCGCTGATGCCGCAGCGGCGGCCGTCGACCACGACGCGTTCGCTGGGGCGACCACAGGCCCAGCCGGCAGGTGCTTCCAGCTTCAGCGTGGTGGCAGTGCGGACGCCGGGGCAATCCTCGCTGAAGTCGATGCGATAGGCCTGGCCGGAGGCCGCGCGTAGCGCGATCGAGCGGGGTGAGGCCTGTTCCACTTCCTGCACGCCAACCGCGTCCATGCAGTGTGGGGCGGGAGGGGTGCGTTCCTGTGCCAGGGCTGGAACAGCAAGCGCCAGGCCGAGGCTGCTGGCGAGCACCAGTGACACCTGCCGATGGGTCATGTCCTGCACTCCCTGCGTTGGATGACGGATCGACTATAGCAGCGGTTTGCACGGCCGTTGTTACACGCGCACACTGCCCGGATGGGCGCCATCTTCCACCTGCGGCACTACGGCCAGGCCACCGGCCTGGACCGCCATGACTACGCGCAGTGGGTGCTGCCGCTGCAGGGCGAACTGCACTTCGAGATGGAAGGCCGCGGTGGTCGCCTCGACCTGCTGCAGGGGGTTTTCGTCGCGGCCGGCGAAGCGCATGACCAGATGGCCGATGGCCCGAACGGTTTCGTGATCGTCGATTGTCCTCCCGGCGTGCTTGATGACGGCACGCAGGAGCATCTGTGCCGGCAGCGCTGGCTGCACCTGCCGCATGCGCTGCGACAACGCCTGGCGGGCGTGCAGGACGGGCAGCCGATGCCGGCCCTGCTGCCGCAGCTGCTGCAGGTGTTTGCACCGGCCGGCAGTGGCGCGCGCATGCAGGGACTGTGTGCGGCAGTGCAGGCCGATCCGGGCCAGGCGTGGCCGGTGGCGCGCATGGCCGCGTCTGTCGGGGTCAGCGAGAGCCGGTTGCACGCGCTGTTCCAGCGTGAGTTCGGGCTCAGCCCCCAGGCATGGCTCAGTACATGCCGGTTGCGCTGGGCCAAGCACCAGCTGCGCACCAGCACGGCGCCGATCAGTGATATCGCGCTGGCCGCAGGCTATTCCGAGCAGAGCGCACTGACCCGCGCGCTGCGCCGTGAGTGTGGGCAGACCCCCGCCGCGTGGCGCAGGAGCGCCGGACTGTAGCGTCGAGCCAGGCTCGAGTGCTTCTGCACCGACCACCTCGCGAACGGCAGTCGAGCATGGCTCGACGCTACAAAAGCCGGTGTCCTGTAGAGCCGAGCCCATGCTCGGCTTCCCATAGGCGCGGCCGGCCAGGGCAGTAGCCTCGGTCAAGAGCGCCCAGCGGCCAGCGCTTACACTGCGCGGCCTGTTCTCCCCCCCGAAGAACCCGAATGCGCAACAACCCGATGGCCTTGGGCATCGCCAATGGCGTTGCCGCTGGCGCACTGTGGGGCGTGGTTTTCCTCGCGCCCGCCGTACTGCAGTCGTTCAATGCCCTGCAACTGTCCGCCGGTCGCTATCTGGTCTACGGCCTGATCGCCGTAGCCCTGCTGCTGCCACGCTGGAAGCGGTTGGCGCCACGGCTCGGCCGCGCCGAGTGGATCGGCCTGCTGTGGCTGAGCCTGGCCGGGAACCTGGTGTATTTCCTGCTGCTGGCGACGGCGGTGCAGTGGGCCGGCGGTGCGGCGGCGTCTTTGATCGTCGGCTTGATTCCGGTAGTGGTGACCCTGGTCGGTGTGCGCGAGCAGGGCGCTGTACCGCTGAAGCAGCTGCTGCCGGCACTGGGGCTGTGCGTGCTGGGCGTGGCACTGGTTGGCTGGGAAGCACTGATGTCCGAGCATCTGGCAACCCCGTGGCGGCAGCGCCTGATCGGCCTGCTGTGCGCATTCGGCGCGCTGTTCTCGTGGGCGTTGTACTCGATCGGCAACAGCCGCTGGCTGGCGCGCCGACCGGACTTGTCCAGCCACGACTGGTCGCTGCTGACTGGCGTCACCACCGGCGGCCTGGCTCTGCTGTTGGTGCCGATGGCCTTCATCGGCCACGCCGGCGGGCACACGGCGACGCAGTGGAGTGGTTTCTGGGCGATCAGTGCGGGTGTAGCGGTGGTCGCCTCGATCCTTGGCAATGCGTTCTGGAACCGTGCCAGCCGCCTGCTGCCCCTGACCCTGACCGGCCAGATGATCGTATTCGAGACCCTGTTCGCGTTGCTCTACGCATTCGCCTGGCAGCAGCGGTGGCCCTCGCTGCTGGAAGCGCTGGCGATCGTGTTCCTGGTGGCCGGCGTGATGCTGTGCGCGCATGCGCATCGCACGCCCCGTGCGATCGCCGAACATGCCGGCTGAATGCGGCCGTCAAGCATGCTGATGGCCGCTTGGTCTCAGATGCAACCAAATGCCGGCACGTTGGCCGATGATCGCGGCAACGATTTTTTGCATCGCAGCACTTGACAGCGGCCCGGCGCACGGTGTTTTCTGTGCGTCATGGTTCTTGATGCCGCCCATGCCAGCCTGATCGCCCCCGCCACTGCGGGCCGTTCGACTGCGCCGGTCGCCACCACCACCATTACCACCACCACCGTCACCACTGCCCTGGTGCGGCCCGTCGTCTTCGTGTAACTCCCGAAAACCACGGCCCCGCACCATACAGGTGGCGGGGAAACTCGACACCTGCATGCGACGGGGCCTCCTACCGAGGTCTGCATGTCTTCCCACGCCCCCGCTCATCCCGTTGCCCCGGCCGATCTGGCTGCACCGTCCATCGTCGTGCACAAGTTCGGTGGCACCTCGGTGGCCGATGCCGAACGCTACCGCCATGTTGCCGGCCTGCTGCTGGCCCGCCCCGAATCGCTGCAGGTCACTGTCGTCTCGGCGATGAAGGGCGTCACCGACGCACTGATCGATCTGGCCCAGCTGGCAGCCAAGGGGGACGACGGCTGGCGCGAGGCCTGGCATGCGCTGCGCGCGCGCCATCGTGGCGCCGCCGTGGCCCTGCTGGGCGAGCAGGTGGGCGAGACCGTCGAATGGATCGACGCCCGCTTCGATCAACTGGCCGAAGTGCTGGCGGCGTTGGCGGTGATCGGCGAGCTGCCACGCGAAGTACTCGACCGCGTGCAGGGCCTGGGCGAAGTGTTCTCCGCGCAGCTGCTCGGCACGCACCTGCAGGCGCTGGGCGCAGACTGTGCAGTGCTGGATGCGCGCGACGTGCTGGTGGTGGGGCATGGCGAACTGGGTGTCGATGTCGACTGGGAAGCCAGCGCCGACCGCCTCGCCAAGTGGCGGCTGCAGCATCCGCAGCCGCGCCTGGTTGCCACCGGCTTCGTCGCACGTGATCGCGATGACCGCATCACCACGCTCGGCCGCAACGGCAGCGACTACTCCGGTGCGATCTTCGCCGCGCTGTTCAACGCCGATGAACTGCACATCTGGACCGATGTCGACGGCGTGCTGTCGGCCGACCCGCGGCTGGTGCCCGAGGCGGTGCAGCTGGAGTCGCTGAGCTACGACGAGGCCTGCGAGCTGGCTTATTTCGGCGCCAAGGTGGTGCACCCGCAGACGATGTCGCCGGCGATCCGCCTCGGCCTGCCGATCTTCATCCGCAATACCTTCCAGCCGACGCATCCGGGGACGCGCATCAGCGCCGAGCGCTCGCCGCGCGGGCCGGTGAAGGGCCTGACCCTGAGCCCCGGCTTGGCCCTGTTGAACCTGGAAGGCACCGGTCTGATCGGCGTGCCGGGCACTGCAGAGCGCGTATTCGCCGCCCTGCGCCAGGCGCAGGTGTCGGTGGTGATGATCTCGCAGGGGTCGTCGGAACATTCGATCTGCTGCGTGGTGCGTGCTGCTGAAGCCGGCCGTGGCCGCGAGGCACTGCTGCACGCGTTCGCGCATGAGCTGTCGGTGGGCCAGGTGCAGCGCGTGCAGGTCAGCGAAGGGGTCAGTGTGCTGGCCGCGGTCGGTGACGGCATGGCCGGCCAGCCCGGCGTGGCCGCACGTCTGTTCGAGGCGCTGGGCCGTGCGCAGGTGAACATCCTGGCGATCGCGCAGGGCTCGTCCGAGCGCAACATTTCAGTGGCGGTGGACAGTGCCGATGCCACCCGCGCCTTGCGCGCCGCGCATGCCGGCTTCTGGCTGTCGCCGCAGACGTTTGCGGTCGGTGTGATCGGGCCGGGCAACGTCGGTGCCGCACTGCTGGACCAGTTGCTGGCCGCACGCCCGCAGCTGCTGGCCAAGGCCAATGTGGATCTGCGCCTGCGCGCGCTGGCCTCGCGTTCGCGCATGCGCCTGGAAGTGGATGGCCTGCACGCCGACTGGCGGGAGGCCTTGCGCGAAGCGGGCGAGTCCAGCGATCTGGATCGTTTCACCGAACACCTGCTGGCCGCGCACCTGCCGCATGCGGTGGTGATCGACTGCAGTGGCAGTGCCGAGGTGGCCGAGCGCTATGAGGGCTGGCTGGCGGCCGGCATCCACGTGGTCACCCCCAACAAACAGGCTGGTGCCGGGCCGCTGCCGCGCTACCAGCGCATCCGCGCCGCTGCGGCGGCCAGTGGTGCGCGCTTCCGCTACGAGGCCACGGTCGGCGCGGGCCTGCCGGTGATCACCACGCTGCGTGATCTGGTCGATACCGGTGACGAGGTGCTGGCGATTGAAGGCATCTTCTCCGGCACGTTGGCCTGGCTGTTCAACCGCTTCGATGGCAGCCAGCCGTTCTCGCAGCTGGTCGCGCAGGCGCGGTCGATGGGCTACACCGAGCCGGACCCGCGCGATGATCTTTCGGGTGTGGATGTGGCGCGCAAGCTGGTGATCCTCGCCCGCGAAGCCGGCCACGCGCTCAGCCTGGAACAGGTACAGGTAGAAAGCCTTGTGCCGGCGCTGCTGCGCGACGGCAGCGTGGATGAGTTCATGGCGCGGCTGGGTGAGTCTGATGCCAGCCTGCTGCAGCGCCTGCAGGACGCGCGGGCGCGGGGGGCGGTGCTGCGCTATGTGGCACAGCTGGGTGCCGATGGCGCCTCGGTCGGTCTGCAGGAGCTGCCGGCCGATCACGCCTTCGCCAACCTGCGGCTGACCGACAACGTGGTGCAGTTCCGCACCCGCCGTTACTGCGACAACCCGCTGGTGGTGCAGGGGCCGGGTGCTGGACCGGAAGTCACGGCGGCCGGCGTGTTCGCTGACCTGCTGCGGGTGGCCGCCGGCGAAGGAGCGCGGCTGTGATTGCACGTGCGTTCGCGCCCGCCTCGGTGGCCAACGTAGCGGTGGGCTTCGACATTCTCGGCCATGCCATTGCCGGTGTTGGCGATACGGTGAGCGTGCGCCGCATCGACGAGCCGGTGGTGCGCATCGAGGCGATCCGCGGCAGCGTCGTCGAGCTGCCACTGGATGCGGCCGGAAACACGGCAGGTGCTGCGTTGATGTCGCTGCGCGCAGGGCTGGGCCTGGACTTCGGTTTCGCGGTGGAAATCGACAAGGGCATTCCGTTCGGTTCCGGCATGGGCGGTTCGGCAGCGTCATGCGTTGCTGCGTTGGTTGCTGCCAACGCGCTGCTGGATGCACCGCTGTCGCGTGAGGCGCTGTACCCGTTTGCGCTGGATGGCGAGGCAGTGGCCAGTGGTGGCCGTCACGGTGACAACGTCGGCCCGCTGCTGCTGGGTGGCCTGGCGTTGTGTACGGCTGATCGCCTGTTGCCGATCCCGGTGCCGGCCAGCTGGCACAGCCTGCTGGTGCATCCGCACGCGGTGCTGGAAACACGCCGCGCACGCCAGGCCCTGCAGGGCAGCTATGCGCTGGGCGAGTTCGTGGCACAGAGCGCGAACCTCGCACTGGTGCTCAGTGGTTGCCATCGCAGCGATGCCGCACTGGTGCGCGCGGGATTGCGCGACGTGCTGGTGGAGCCGCGCCGGGCCGGATTGATTGCCGGCTTCGAAGCTGCCCGTGATGCGGCGCTGTCGGCCCATGCAATGGGCGCAGGCATCTCCGGTGCCGGACCCAGCGTGTTTGCCTGGTTCGAGGATGCCGACCAGGCACTTGCCGCCGCCACATCGGTGCAGGCCGCATTTGCGGCCGCAGGTTTCGACAGCGATGCTTGGGTGTCACCGCTGGATGCACCGGGAGCTCGCTTGTGCTGAATCCTTCCCCTTTACTGGATACCCAACCCATGCAATTTGTTTCGACCCGCGGCCAGTCTCCGGCCGTTGGCCTCAGCGCGGCGATCGCCGCCGGATTGGCGCCCGATGGTGGGCTGTATGTCCCCGCGCTTCTGCCGGCCGTCCGCGAACTGCAGGCCGGGCCGACCCTGGCCGATACCGCCGCCGATCTGCTGGCACCGTTCTTTGCTGGCGACGCACTTGAGACCGCGCTTCCGGCGATCTGCCGCGAGGCGTTCGACTTCCCAGTGCCGCTGCGTGCGCTCGGCGATGGCGACCACGTGCTGGAGCTGTTCCATGGGCCGACGGCGGCGTTCAAGGACATCGGCGCGCGCTTCCTGGCCGGTACGCTTTCGCGGCTGCAGGCCGGCAAGGGCCGCGATCTGACGATCGTGGTCGCCACGTCCGGCGATACCGGTGCCGCCGTTGCGGCGGCCTTCCATCGCCAGCCGGGCGTGCGCGTGGTGGTGCTGTATCCGGATGGCCGCGTATCTCCGCGCCAGGCGCACCAGCTCGGTTGTTTCGGCGACAACATCCAGGCGCTGCGTGTGGCGGGCGCATTCGACGATTGCCAGGCGATGGTCAAGCAGGCGCTGGCTGACCGCGAACTGCAGGCGCAGGTGCCGTTGAGCTCGGCCAACAGCATCAGCCTCGGCCGACTGCTGCCGCAGATGAGCTATTACGCACATGCAGCGTTGACCCACTACGCGGCGCATCGTCGCCGGCTCAACCTGGTGGTGCCGACCGGCAATCTTGGCAACGCGATGGCGGCCGTGCTGGCGCGAGCGCTGGGCGTGCCGATCGGGCAGATCGTGCTGGCCACCAATGCCAATGCCGTGCTGCCGGCGTACTTCAATGGTGGCGACTACCAGCCGCAGGCCAGTGTGGCGACGGTGGCCAATGCAATGGATGTGGGGGCGCCGAGCAACTTCGAGCGACTGCGCTGGCTCTACCGCGGCGACGACGCGGAACTGCGTGCTGCGTTCCGCGCGTTCGCGGTGGATGACGTGACCATCCGCGCGACGATTGCGGCAGCGCATGCCAGCCGCGGCGAGCTGTTCTGCCCGCACACGGCGACGGCGGTGAAGGTGCTGCAGGACCTGCGTGCGCGCGGTGCCAAGGGCGACTGGGCGGTGGTGGCCACGGCGCATCCGGCCAAGTTCGAGGCCGTGGTCGAGCCGCTGATCGGCGAAGCGGTGGCGGTGCCGCCTGTGCTGGATGCGTTGCTGCAGCGGCCGGCGCACGCCGAACCGTTGGCGGCCGATTACACGGCGTTGCGTGAGGTGTTGCTGCGCTGACCGGCGATGGACGCGGTTGCCGGCCAGCGGCCGGCACTACCAGGGAAATGCATTCGGGTAGTGCCGGCCGCTGGCCGCCAACCCCACGGACCGCATGCGGTCAGATCAACCCTTCACCGGCCAGCGTGCGCAGCCCGTCCTCGTCGAGGATCTCCACCACGTTCAGGTGGGGCAGGGCGATCAGCCCTTGCTGGCGCAGCTTGGTGAAAGTGCGGCTGACCGTTTCCATGGTCAGGCCCAGATGGTCGGCGATATCGCCGCGGCCCATCGGCAGCGATACGCGCAGGCCGTCGCCACCCAGCTTGGCCTCGCGTGCGGCCAGGCGCAGCAGGAAATCGGCCAGCTTCTCGGCCGGCTGCAGGCGTGCCAGCGCCAGCGCGGCGTCCTGCGCGGCATCCAGTTCCTGGCACGCGCGCTGCAGCAGCTTGCGCTCCAGGTGCGGGAAACGGCTGCGCAGGGCCTTCATCTGTGGCAGCGCGACGCGGCATACACGGCTGTCGGCGATGGCCTCGATGTCGTAGCGGTGGTGGTCGCTGCCGCTCAGGCCCAGGTAGTCGCCGGGCAGCACGAAGCCGTTGATCTGGCGGCGGCCGTCGGCCAGGGTGCGCACCAGGCGCAGTGCGCCGCCGGTCAATGTATAGACATGGTCGCGCTCTTCACCGGTGCGGGCCAGCGTGCTGCCCATGCTGACCTGCTGCGAGACGGTGACCTGCTCCAGCGCCTGCACTTCATCGGGCGACAGCGCCGAGCACACCGCAAGGTGGCGAACCGAGCAGTGCAGGCAGTCCAGCGTGGTGCAGGACGGCGAGGCGGGATCGTTGGTGGCGGGCGGAGCGCCGGAAGGCCGTGACATGTTGCGGGGGGGCGTATCGCGGGCGGGGAGGGCCTTATGATACTTCAAGCGGCCGTTCGACCCTGCCCGTGGCGGGGGCGCTAGAATGTCGCCCCCTCCCACGTCCCGTTCCAGCAGGAGTTCCGCCCGTGATCAAGCCCCGTACCCCGCCCGGCACCCTTGAACTGCTGCCGCGCGAGCAGATTGCGTTCCAGCGCATGCTGGACGTCATCCGCCGCAACTACGAGCGCTTCGGGTTCCTGCCGGTGGAGACGCCGGTGTTCGAGCTGTCCGACGTGCTGCTGACCAAGTCCGGTGGCGAGACTGAGCGCCAGGTGTACTTCGTGCAGTCCACCGGCGCGCTGGCCAACGCGGCCGAATCGGGTGACCGCTCGCTGCCGGAAATGGCGCTGCGCTTCGACCTGACCGTGCCGCTGGCACGCTACGTGGCCGAGCACGAACACGAACTGACCTTCCCGTTCCGCCGCTACCAGATGCAGCGCGTCTACCGCGGCGAGCGCGCCCAGCGCGGTCGTTTCCGCGAGTTCTACCAGTGCGACATCGATGTGATCGGCAAGGACAGCCTGAGCGTGCGTTACGACGCCGAGGTGCTGGCGGTCATCCATGCGGTGTTCTCGGAACTGCGCATCGGTGATTTCAGCATCCAGCTGAACAACCGCAAGCTGATGCGCGGCTTCTTCGAGAGCCTGGGCGTGGCCGAAGGCGAGCGCCAGCTGGCGGTGCTGCGCGAAGTGGACAAGCTGGACAAGCGCGGCGCCGATTACGTGCGCGAGACGCTGGTGGGCGAGGGCTTCGACATTCCGGCCGAGCAGGTCGAGAAGATCCTGTCGATCGTGGCCGTGCGTTCGCAGGGCCATGCCGATGCGCTGGCGCAGCTGGCAACGCTGGAAGCCGACGCCGGTTCTTCGGAGATCCTGCGTACCGGCATCGCCGAACTGCGCGAAGTGCTGCAGCTGGTGCAGGCGCTGGGCGTGCCGGAAACCGCGTATTGCCTGAACTTCTCCATTGCGCGCGGCCTGGACTACTACACCGGTACCGTCTACGAGACCACGCTGACCGACCACCCGCAGATCGGCTCGATCTGCTCGGGCGGCCGTTACGAAGACCTGGCCAGCCACTACAGCAAGTCGAAGCTGCCGGGCGTGGGTATCTCCATTGGCCTGTCGCGTCTGTTCTGGCAGCTGCGCGAGGCGGGCCTGATCGACGGCATCGAAGCCAGCAGCGTGCAGGCGCTGGTGGCGCTGATGGACGAGCAGGGCATGCCGCAGTCGCTGGACATTGCCCGCCGCCTGCGTGCCGGTGGCATCAACACCGAAGTGCAGATGGAGCCGAAGAAGATCGGCAAGCAGTTCCAGTACGCGGCCAAGGCCGGCATCCGCTTCGTGGTGCTGGTCGGTGAGGATGAACTGGCGCGCGGCGTGGTGGCAGTGAAGGACCTGCTGCGCGAGCAGCAGTTCGAAGTCTCCCGCGACGAGCTGGCCAGCACCCTGCTGGTGGAGCTGGAGCAGTCGAAGGCGATGGTGTGATGCGGGCCGCGGCAGGAGGGTTGATCGTCCTCCTGCTGGCGGGCTGCCAGAGCGACCCGGCGCTGCACAGTGCACGGATCGGTCCGGCGCAGTATCGGCTGGTGGTTGATCGCTGCCATGCGATCGACCGCGCACAGCTGGAGGACGACCTTCAGGCCCTGGCCTCGCGCAAGTGTCCCGCGGGTGTGGGGTCATTGGAGAACATCCAGCCCCTGCCGAGCCGGCAGGGCAGCCTGTTTGGCGAATGCCTGCGGCGCGGCGCGCTGCAGGCGGAGGTGCGCTGTCTGCCCTGAGTCGGGCCAGGTTGTTGATTTGAAAGCAGAACGCCCGCCCCTTGGTGGGCGTTTTGCGTTTCTGGACGAAGCGCAGTCGAGCATGGCTCGACTCTACAAAAGCCTTTCTCGATCACTTTCCCAGCGAGATCCAGCAGATCGCGGCCAACCGTCGAAGGTGGGGTGGGTCCGGTTGAGGGGGCGTGAGCCGCATGGGCCCGAGGCATGCCTCGGGCGGGTTGGGCAGGACGCCCAACCCCGGCCTTGCCGTGTGCGCAGGATTGCGCACACGAGCAAGCGGCGACCGAGCTTACATGGACGTACTTGCAGCGTCCCCCTCGACCGGACCCACCCCGCCATCCCAAGGAATGCCCGCTGTTGCTCTGGCTCTTGCCTCTGCGGGTGCAGGGCAGCAGCCCTGCGGCCCCCTCAATCCTCGATTTGACGCACTGCGCAAGAATGCGCTAATGTACTAACGCGCTATTACATTGATGCATGGATACGACCCCGTGAAAGCCCGCCCCGAGATTGCCGCCAAAGACCCGAAGGCCGACCTGGAAGCCCTGGCCCAAGCCTTTGCCGCCCTGCGCGAGCCGGAACAGGTCGAGGCCTTCCTGCGTGACCTGTGCACCCCGGCCGAGCTGGAAGCCATGGCCGACCGCTGGAAAGTGGTGCCGCTGCTGCAGCAGGGCGTGCCGTACCGCGAGATCCACGAGCGCACCGGCGTCAGCGTGACCACCACCGGACGGGTGGCACGCACGCTCGAGCATGGCCATCAAGGCTATGCCGCCGCCATCGACCGCCTTGTCTCGCGCTGATCCGCGCCCCGTTCCGAACTTCGAGACCTCCCCCATGAGTGCAACCCAGGCAGCACCGGCACGCGACCGGCTGCGCATTGCCATCCAGAAGAGTGGCCGGCTGGCCGAGCCCGCCCGCAACCTGCTCAGCGCCTGCGGCCTGAGCTGGCGCGAGAGCCGCGACAAGCTGTTCTGCTACGGCGAATCGCTGCCGGTCGACCTGCTGCTGGTGCGCGACGACGACATCCCCGGCCTGATCGCCGACGGCGTCTGCGACCTCGGCATCGTCGGCCGCAACGAGCTGGACGAACAGGCCGCGGCACGCCGTCAGATCGGCCTGCCGGACGCCTATCAGGCGCTGCGCGGGTTGGGCTTCGGCCAGTGCCGGTTGATGCTGGCGGTGCCCGAGGAATGGCAGTGGCAGGGTCCGGCGCAGCTGGCCGGCACCCGCATCGCCACCAGTTACCCGGCCATCCTCAAGCAGTGGCTGGCCGAGCAGGGCGTGGACGCACAGGTGGTCGAGCTGTCCGGTTCGGTGGAAATCGCTCCGCGCCTGGGCACCGCCGACCTCATCTGCGATCTGGTGTCCAGCGGCGCCACCCTGCGCGCGAATCAGCTGACCCCGGTGCACAATCTGCTCGACAGCGAGGCAGTGCTGGCCGGTGCGGTGCGCGTGCCGGATGATGCACGTGCATCGCTGCGCGCGATGCTGCTGCGCCGCCTCGACGGTGTGGTGCAGCGCCAGGACCGCAAGCTGCTGATGTTCCGTGCCAGCGAGGACCGCGTCGACGCGCTGGCGCAGCTGCTGGCCGATGCCGAGCCGCTGGTGCGGTTGCCGGCCGATGGCGGCGCGCTGCGCCTGCAGACCATGTGCCCCGGCCCACTGAGCTGGCAGCGCATGGAGGAACTCGAGCGCGCGGGTGCGCAGGGCCTGATGGTACTGAGCGTGGAGCGGTCGCTGGCATGAACCGTCTGATCTGGTCCCGACTTGATGAGGCCGCGCGCAGCGCGGCACTGACCCGCCCGGTGCAGACCGTGGCGCAGCAGACCCGCGATGCCGTGGCCGCGCTGATCGCACAGGTGCGCGCACAGGGCGACGACGCGCTGCGTGCGATCACCGCGCGCTTCGATGGTGTCGAGTTGCCAGCCTTTGAAGTGAGCGAAGCCGAGTTCGCTGCGGCCGAAGCCGCCGTCCCGGCCGAACTGCGCCAGGCCATGGTGGAAGCCGCCGAACGCATCGCCCGTTTCCACGCCGCCGGCATGGGTACGGGGTATGCGGTGGAAACCGCACCGGGCGTGGTCTGCGAACGCATGCTGCGTCCGATCGGCCGGGTGGGTCTGTATGTGCCGGCCGGCAGCGCGCCGCTGCCGTCCACCGCGCTGATGCTGGGCGTTCCGGCGCAGCTGGCCGGCTGCCCGCAGGTGGTGCTGTGCACGCCTCCGCGCGCCGACGGCAGTGCCGATCCTGCGGTTCTGGTAGCCGCGCGGCTGATCGGCGTGCAGCGCGTATTCAAGCTGGGCGGCGCGCAGGCGATCGCCGCGATGGCCTATGGCACGATCAGCATTCCGGCCTGCGACAAGCTGTTCGGGCCCGGCAACAGCTTCGTCACCGAAGCCAAGCAGCAGGTCGCACAGGATGGCGCTGCCGCCATCGATATGCCGGCTGGTCCCTCCGAAGTACTGGTGATCGCCGATGCCGGCGCCAATCCGGCGTTCGTTGCCGCCGACCTGCTGTCGCAGGCCGAGCACGGTCCGGATTCGCAGGTACTGCTGTTGACCGATGATGCCGCGATGCTGGCGGCGGTCGAGGCTGAGGTGGAGCGCCAGGTGGCCCTGCTGCCGCGCCAGCAGATCGCGCGCCAGGCGCTGTCGGCGTCGCGCCTGATCCAGGTCGATTCGCTGGCCGAGGCGTTCGCGATCAGCAACCGCTACGCGCCCGAGCACCTGATCCTGGCCCTGCGCGATCCGCGCGCGTGGCTGGGAGAGGTGCAGGCAGCCGGCTCGGTGTTCCTCGGCGACTACACGCCCGAGGCACTGGGTGACTATTGCAGCGGCACCAACCACGTGCTGCCCACCGCCGGTGCCGCACGTGCCTACAGCGGTGTCAGCGTGGCCAGCTTCCAGAACCTGATCAGCGTGCAGAGCGCCAGCGCCGCCGGCCTGGCAGCAATCGGCGGCTGCGCACGCATCATCGCCAGCGCCGAAGGCCTGGATGCGCACGAGCGTGCAGTGGCCCTGCGCATGGAGGCAGCGGCATGAACGTGTCTATCGATGAGGTGCTGGCGCTGGTGCGCCCGGACCTGCAGGCCTTCGCTGGCTACAGTTCGGCGCGCAGTGCAGCGGTGCAGGGCGAGGTCTGGTTGAATGCCAACGAATCGGCCTGGGCGAATCCGGCCGACAGCGCCGGCAGCAGCCGTCGCTACCCCGAGCCGCAGCCGCTGGCCCTGCGCGAGGGCCTGGCTGGGCTGTATGGAGTAACGCCGCAGCAGCTGCTGATCGGCCGCGGTAGCGACGAAGCCATTGATCTGCTGGTGCGTGCCCTGTGCGTGCCGGGCCGCGATGGCGTGCTGGTCACGCCGCCAGTGTTCGGCATGTACGCGGTCTGCGCACGCCTGCAGGGCGCCGCACTGATTGAAGTGCCGCTGGTGGATACCGAAGACGGCTTGCGTGCCGATCTGGATGCTGTGATCGATACAGCCAAGGCGCGCAACGCCAAGCTGGTCTTCCTGTGCGCACCGTCCAACCCGGCCGGCAGTGACATCGCCCTGGACGAGATCGAGCGCGTCGCCACTGCTCTGCGTGGGCAGGCCCTGGTGGTGGTGGACGAGGCCTATGTCGAGTATGCGCAGCGCCCGTCGGCGACCACGTTGCTGGCCGCGCACGCCAATCTGGCGGTGCTGCGCACGCTGTCGAAGGCGCATGCACTTGCGGCCGCGCGCATCGGCACCCTGATCGCCGCGCCGGAACTGATTGCCGTACTGCGCCGCTGCCAGGCGCCGTACCCGGTGCCGACCCCGTGCGCCGAGCTGGCCGTGCAGGCGCTGCAGCCGGCCGCACTGGCACGTACCGCCGAGCGCGTGGCCACGGTCATCGCCGAGCGCGAACGCCTGTTCGCTGCGCTGCCGGGCCTGCCTGGCGTTCGTCGCGTGCACCGCTCGGCCGGCAACTACCTGCTGGTCCGCTTCGCTGATGCGCAGGCAGCGTTCGACACCTTGCTGGATGCCGGTGTGGTGGTGCGCGACCAGCGCGCCGCGCCGCAGCTGGGTGATGCGCTGCGTATCAGCATCGGCAGCCTCGAAGAGAATGGCCGCGTGCTTGCGGCCCTGTCGGCGCGGAGGGCCGCAGCATGACCCCGATCCTGTTCATCGACCGCGATGGCACCCTCATCGAGGAGCCGTCCGATTTCCAGATCGACGCCTACGAGAAGCTGCGCTTCGTGCCGCAGGTGATCCCGGCGCTGCTGAAGCTGCGGGATGCCGGCTACCAGTTCGTGATCGTCACCAATCAGGATGGCCTCGGCAGCGACAGCTACCCGCGCGCCAGCTTCGATGGCCCCAACGACCTGATGCTGCAGATCTTCGAGAGCCAGGGGGTCACCTTCCGTGACGTGCTGATCGACTGCAGCTGGCCGCAGGACAAGGCGCCCACCCGCAAGCCGGGCATCGGCCTGATGACCGCTTACCTGCAGGACCGCAGCATCGACTGGGCGCGTTCGGGCATGGTCGGCGACCGTATCACCGACCTGCAGTTCGCCGACAACCTCAACATCCGTGGCTTCCAGCTGCGCACCGAGCAGTTCGGTGGCGAGTGGGACTGGCCGGGCATCGCCCACGCGCTGGCCGATGCGCCGCGCATCGCCGTGGTCCAACGCAACACCAAGGAGACGAGGATCCGCGTTGAACTGGATCTGGACCGTGCCGGTGATGCGCGCATCGCCACCGGACTGCCGTTCTTCGACCACATGCTGGAACAGATCGGCAAGCACGGCGGGTTCGCGCTGGACATCCAGGCCGAGGGCGACCTGCACATCGACGAGCACCACACCATCGAGGACACCGGGCTGGCGCTGGGTCAGGCCCTGCGCGAGGCGCTGGGCGACAAGCGCGGCATCGGCCGCTACGGCTTCACCCTGCCGATGGACGAGACCCTGGCCAGCGCTGCGCTGGATTTCAGCGGCCGCCCCTATTTCGTGTTCGAGGGCGAGTTCAAGCGTGAGCGCGTGGGCGATATGCCGACCGAGCTGGTGCCGCACTTCTTCCGTTCGCTGTGCGACGCCAGCGGCCTGAACCTCAACCTGCAGGTGCGCGGCGACAACGACCACCACAAGGTCGAGGCCTGCTTCAAGGCACTGGCGCGCGCGCTGCGCCCGGCATTGGCCCGCCAGGGCACGGCACTGCCGAGCACCAAGGGGGCGCTGTGAGCGACGTTGCGCTGATCGACGCCGGCGGTGCCAACCTGGGCTCGGTGCGCTACGCATTGGAGCGCCTGGGCGCGACGGTGCGGCTGGTGCGCGATGCGGACGGTCTGGTCGGTGCGCAGCGGGTGATCCTGCCCGGCGTCGGCGCCGCTGGTCCCGGCATGCAGCGCCTGCATGCGCAGGGCCTGGTGGAACCGCTGCAGCGACTGGAGGTGCCGCTGATGGGCATCTGCCTGGGCATGCAATTGCTGTTCGAACGCTCCGAGGAGGCCGGCGTCGAGACACTGGGATTGATTCCGGGCGTGGTGCGCAAGCTGGTACCGGCCTGTGGCATCCGTGTGCCGCACATGGGCTGGAACCGCCTGCTCCCGCTGCGCGAATCGCTGCTGCTGCAAGGCGTGCCGGAGCGCGCCAGCGCCTACTTCGTGCACAGCTATGCGGCGCCACTCAATACCCACACTGTTGCTGCCTGCGACCACGGTGGCCTGTTCACTGCGGTGGTGGAGCAGGGGCGTTACTACGGCGCACAGTTCCACCCCGAGCGCTCCGGTGAGACCGGTTCGCTGATGCTGCGCAACTTCCTCGAGGGCACTGCTGCATGAGTTTCATCGTCTACCCCGCGCTGGATATCCGCGACGGCCGCGTGGTGCGGCTGCGCCAGGGTGACTACGCGCAGGAAACCTCGTATGGCGACGATCCGCTGCCGCGTGCACAGGCCTTCGCTGCGCGGGGCGCGCAGTGGTTGCATCTGGTCGACCTGGACGCTGCGCGTGCCGGTGGCTACACCCTTGCGCCGCTGCTGGCGTCGATCCGTGCGCAGACGCCGCTGCAGGTGCAGACCGGCGGTGGCGTGCGCGGCTGCGACGACGTGGCGCGCATCCTCGATGCCGGCGCCGGCCGCGTGGTGGTGGGTTCGCTGGCAGTACGCCACCCCGACGAAGTGGTCGGCTGGCTGCAAGAGTTCGGTGCCGAGCGCATCACCATCGCGCTGGATGCCCGCCAGGATGCCCAGGGCCAATGGCAGTTGCCGGTGCACGGCTGGACCGAGAACGCCGGCGTGACCCTGGATGACCTGGCCCTGCGTTATGCGCGTGCCGGCATGCGCCACCTGCTGTGCACCGACATCGCCCGCGATGGCATGCTGGCCGGGCCCAACATCAGCCTCTACCAGCACCTGTCGGCGCTGCTGCCGGGCGTGGCGGTGCAGGCCTCCGGTGGCATCCGTGACGTGGCCGATGTGGCCGAGGCGCGTGTTGCCGGCTGCGGCGGTGCCATCCTCGGCAAGGCCCTGCTGGAGCAGCGCATGGACCTGAGCGAGGCGCTGGCATGTTGAGCCGCCGCATCATTCCGTGCCTGGACGTGCGTGATGGCCGCGTGGTCAAGGGCGTGCGCTTCCGCGACCACGTCGACATGGGCGACATCGCCGAACTGGCCCAGCGCTATCGCGACCAGGGGGCGGACGAGCTGGTGTTCTATGACATCGGCGCCAGCCCCGAGGCGCGTTCAGTCGACGTCGCCTGGATCGAGCGCATCGCGCGTCTGATCGATATTCCGTTCTGCGTGGCCGGTGGCATCGACAGCGTGGAAACCGCGCGCCGCGTGCTGTTCGCCGGTGCCGACAAGGTGTCGATCAACTCGCCGGCGCTGGGTCGCCCGGAGCTGATCACCGAGCTGGCAGACGAGTTCGGCGTGCAGTGCGTGGTGGTCGGTGTCGATTCGGTGCGCGAGGCTGATGGCCAGTGGCGGGTACGCCGCTTCAGTGGCGACCCGGACAAGACCCAGGCGGTACCGCTGCGGACCCTGGACTGGATCGTCGAAGCGCAACGGCGTGGCGCTGGCGAGATCGTGCTGAACTGCATGGACAGCGACGGCGTGCGCCGTGGCTACGATGTCGTGCAGCTGCAGCAGGCGCGGGCCCTGTGCCAGGTGCCGCTGATCGCCTCGGGCGGTGCCGGTGCAATGGAACACTTCGCCGAGGCCTTCGACCAGGCCGACGTCGACGGCGCGTTGGCAGCCAGCGTGTTCCACAGCGGCGCCATCGCCATTCCGGAATTGAAGCGCTACCTGCGCGGACAGCAGATCGAGGTGCGGGATGTCTATTGAGGTGAGGCCATCGCTGGATGCGCTGCAGGCGCTGGACTGGGGCAAGGGCGACGGCCTGCTGCCGGCGGTGGTGCAGGATGCCGATACCCTGCAGGTGCTGATGCTCGGCTATGTCAGCGCCGAGTCGCTGGCGGCCACGCTGGCCATCGGCCACATGACCTTCTTCAGCCGCAGCAAGCAGCGGTTGTGGACCAAGGGCGAGCAGTCCGGCAACGTGCTGGTGGTGCAGTCAATCAGCATCGACTGCGATGCCGACACGCTTCTGGTGATGGCACGCCCGGCCGGGCCAACCTGCCATACCGGTGCCGAGAGTTGTTTCGACCAGGCACCGAAGGACTTCCTGGGCGGGCTGGGCCAGCTGGTGGCGATGCGCGAGGCGCAGCGCCCGCCGGGCAGCTACACCACCAGCCTGTTCGAGGGGGGCATCCGCCGCATCGCGCAGAAGGTGGGCGAGGAGGGCGTGGAGACCGCATTGGCCGCCGTGGCGCAGGATGACGAGGCGTTGCTGGGCGAGGCCTCGGACCTGCTGTACCACCTGCTGGTGCTGCTGCGCGCGCGCGGGCTGTCGCTGGATGATGCGCGGGCGGTGCTGGAAAAACGCCATCGTTGAAGAGCGGTAGTGCCGGCCGCTGGCCGGCAACCTCATGATCGTCGGGCATCGGCTGGTTGCCGGCCAGCGGCCGGCACTACCGGCAATGCGCCACAGCGTGCGCGATGTCATCAACGGAATCTACAATAGGCGGTCTTTCTTTCCCGGACCGCCCATGAAACTGCCTGCCGCCTGGCTGTGCTGCCTGTTGCTGACCTCGCCGGCCTGGGCCGCGGATACCGTGGTCAGCGGCAAGGTCTATCTGGAGCGTGACGGCAAACCCGGGCGCGGTGCGACCGATCCGGGCCTGGCCGGGGTGCAGGTCTCCAACGGCGAGGCCATCGTCAAGACCGCCGCCGATGGCAGCTACAGCCTGCCAGTGCGCGACGGCCAGACCGTGTTCGTGATCAAGCCCGATGCGTACGCCTTCCCGAAGGCCACCGACGGCCTGCCTTCGTTCTGGCGCCACTACCGCCCGAACGGTTCACCGGCACTGAAGTACGGTGGCATCGCCGCGACCAGCGACGTCACCCGCAACTGGGATTTCGCCCTGCAGTCGGATCGCCATGACAGCCGCCGTGGTTTCCAGATGCTGGTGTTCACCGATTCGCAGACCGCCAGCCTGAAGGACATCGGCTACTACCAGCAGTCGATCGTGGCGCCGCTGGTTGGCCAGACCAGGGCGCGCATGGGCACCACCCTGGGCGACATCGTCAACGACGACCTGGCCCTGTACCCGGCGATCAACAAGGTCACTACCCAGCTTGGCGTGCCGTGGTTCCACGTGCCGGGCAACCACGACCTCGACTTCGATGCGGCCAGCGATGAGCATTCGCTGGACAGCTGGCGCAACATCTACGGCCCGGACACCTACGCGGTGGAAGAGGGTGGCGCCAGCTTCGTGTTCCTGGACGACGTGGTCTACGACCCCAAGGCCAAGCCGAAATACATCGGCGGCCTGCGCGAAGACCAGTTCGCTTTCCTCGCCAGCTACCTGAAGGGCCTGCACAAGGATCGCCTGCTGGTGCTGGGCATGCACATCCCGCTGTTCGACGCCGCGCCGGGGCGCGAGACCTTCCGCCACGCCGACCGCCAGCGCCTGTTCGACCTGCTCAAGGACTTCCGCAACGTGCTGGTGCTCAGCGGCCACAGCCACACCCAGCAGCACGTCTACCACGGCAAGGCCGAGGGCTGGAACGGCGACAAGCCGCTGCACGAATACAACGTCGGTGCCAACTGCGGTGCGTTCTGGTCGGGGGTGAAGAATGCCGCCGGCGTACCGGACAGCACCATGAGCGACGGCACGCCGAAGGGCTATGCATTGCTCGACGTGGCCGGCAACGGCAGCTATCGCCTGCAGTACCGCGTGGCCGGCAAGCCGGCCAGCGAGCAGATCGGCCTGCATGCGCCGAAGGTACTGCGCCAGGGCGCCTATCCGGCGTGGGGTGTCTACGCCAACGTCTACATGGGTGAGGACGCCAGCGTGGTCGAGTACCGCGTGGATGGCGGCGCGTGGCAGCCGATGAAACAGGTCAGCCAGCCCGATCCGCGCCTGATGGTGGAGAACGTGGCCGACGATCTTGCCAACAACCTGCGCGGTTACGACCGCTCGCCGGAGGCTACCGCGTCGCCGCACCTGTGGCGTGGTGCGCTGCCGACCGATCTGGCGGTGGGCAGCCACAAGGTCGAGGTACGCTCCACCCAGCCCGATGGCGCGGTGTTCACCGCCAACACCAGCTACAGCCTGCAGACTGCCCAGCCCTGACCTCCGAACCATCGCTCCAGCGAAAGGACCCCGCATGGATATCCGCTTCATGGTCGGCACCACGCCGGTGACCCTCAGCCGCCACTGGTTCACCGGCGCGATGCTGCTGCAGAGCGCCACCGAGAAGGTCTGGGTGCAGCACCCGCTGCATCCGGGCACCCACTTCTCGTTCTCGCTGGTACAGTCGTGGCTGCGTCACATCGCCGGCCACGAGGTGCTGGTCGAACGCACCCGGCCGCTGTTGTTCGCCGGCTTCCGTCCGCAGCGCCTGCGCGTGCTGGTGGACGGCGTGCAGGTGGCCGAACAGGAAGGCATGTAGGCCAACCTGAACCATCGGCGCGCTAGGCAAAGCCGCCCCGATGCCTGAGAATCGGGGCGATTCAATCGATCCAAGCAGGCCAGCGTGACCATCGCAGCAGCGTCCCCGGTTTCCTCCGACTCCGCCCGCGGCGGTCTTCCGCGCCATCTGGTCGTTGCCGATGTCGGCGGCACCTTCGCCCGCCTGGCCTTGGCTGAGACGCAGCCCGGGCAGGCGCCCAGGCTGGGCAGCCATCGCACCTATGCCTGCGCCGAGCATCCCAGCCTGGCCGCGATCCTGGCCGATTTCACCAGTGGCCTCGGCCAGCCGGTGCAGACCGCGGTGGTCGCCATCGCCGGCCTGCTCGATGGTGATGTGCTGATCAACTCGAACCTGCCGTGGACAGTCTCGCTGTCGACCACGCGCGAACAGTCCGGCCTGCGCGAACTGCAGCTGATCAATGATTTCGAAGCGGTGGCGCTGGCCATCCCGTTCCTGCAGCCGGAAACCCTGGTGCCACTGAACGGCGACGCCGATCCGGCGCAGGCCTTCCCGGCGCTGGTGCTGGGTGCCGGTACCGGCCTGGGTGCCGCGCTGCGTTTCGCCGATGGCGAGCGCCCGGTGCTGGCCAGCGAGATCGGCCATGCCGCGCTCGGCGCCGGCAACGCGCTGGAACTGGAGGTGCTGGGCAAACTGCTGCAGCGCTGGGCGCACGTGGACAACGAGCGAGTGCTGTCCGGCAGCGGCCTGATGAACCTGTATCCGTGCCTGTGCGAACTGCGCGGCGTCACCCCGGTGTGGACCAGCACCGAGGCACTGATCGGCGCCGCGCGCAGTGGCGAGGACGCGCTGGCGGTGGAGACGCTGCATGTCTTCTGTGCCTGGCTGGGCAGCCTGGCCGGCGACGCGGCGATCGCTGTCGGCGCGCGCTCGGTATACCTGGCCGGTGGCATTTCCGCGCATGTGCAGGATTTCCTGGCCGATGGCCGCTTCCGTGAGCGCTTCCTCAACAAGGGCGTGCTGACCGAGGTGCTGCGGCAGGTGCCGGTGTGGCGCGTGGAGCACGGCCAGCTGGGCGTGCTCGGTGCAGCGGTCTGGCATGCCGCACGGCAGCCTACGCACGACTGATCGGCAGGGCCGGCATCGGGCCGGCCATGCATTGCAGACTGGGAGGGGAAGATGGTGGATCGCAGGCAGTTCCTGCAGGCCGGTGCACTGGCCGCAGGCATGGCGGCATTGCCGGGCGTGCAGGCGCGCACGCAGGGTGGGGCCAAGGTGGTTTCGACCTGGGACTTCGGCGTACCGGCCAACCAGGCCGCATGGAAGGTACTGGCGCAGGGCGGCAGCGCGCTGGATGCGGTGGAAGCGGGCGCACGCTGGGCCGAGAGCGAGCTGTGCAACCCCACCGTCGGCCATTGCGGCAACCCGGATCGCGACGGCGTGCTGAGCCTGGACGCGAGCATCATGGACGGCGATGGCCGCTGTGGCGCGGTGGCGGCGCTGGTCGACATCCTGCATCCGGTGTCGGTGGCCCGCAAAGTGATGGAGAACAGCCCGCACGTGCTGCTGGTGGGCGAGGGCGCGCAGCAGTTCGCGGTGCAGCAGGGTTTCGAGCGCAAGCACCTGCTGACGCCGCAGGCCGAAGCGGCCTGGCGCGAGTGGCTGAAGACCGAGAAGTACCAGCCGCAGATCAATGCCGAGCGCCGTGGCATTCCCGGCAACAGCGACAACCACGACACCATCGGCATGCTGGCACTGGATGCCAATGGCCATCTGGCCGGTGCCTGCACCACCAGCGGCATGGCCTGGAAACTGCACGGTCGCGTTGGCGACAGTCCGATCATCGGTGCCGGCCTGTACGTCGACAACGACGTGGGCGCGGCCACTGCTTCGGGCGTGGGTGAAGAGATGATCCGCAACGCCGCCTCGTTCCTGGTGGTCGAGCTGATGCGCCAGGGGCGCTCGCCGGCGCAGGCCTGCCGCGAAGCGATCGACCGCGTGGTGCGCAAGCGCCCGGAAGCGAGCAAGACACTGCAGGTGTGCTTCCTGGCCATGAACAAGCAGGGCGAGGTGGGCGCCTACGCGCTGCATCGCGGCTTCGTCTACGCGGTGTGCGATGCACAGCGCCAGGATGACCTGCGTGATTCGCCGTCGATCTACACGAGCACCCAGGCGTGAGCACGCGGCGGACCCTGGAGATCGCCAGCAACTCGCTGGCCTCGGCGCTGGCCGCACAGGCCGGCGGCGCCGATCGTATCGAGCTGTTCGACAACCTGGCCGAGGGCGGCACCACGCCGTCGTTCGCCAGCATCGCGATGGCCCGCGAACGCCTGTCGATTCCGCTGTTCGTGCTGGTGCGGCCGCGCCCGGGCGACTTCCACTACGACGCGCTGGAAACCGAACTGATGCTGCGTGACATCGCGCAGTGCCGCGCGCTGGGCTGCGATGGCGTGGTGATCGGCGCGCTGGATGTGCAGGGCGGCATCGACGTGGCGCTGTGCTGCGAGCTGGTTCAGGCTGCCGGGCCGTTGCAGGTGACCTTCCATCGCGCCTTCGACGCTGCCCGCGATCTGCCGGCGGCGCTGGAGCAGGTGATCGGGCTGGGTTGCCAGCGCGTGCTGACCTCGGGTGGCCAGGTCAGCGCCGAGGCCGGTGCCGATGTGCTGGCGGGCCTGGTCAGCCAGGCGGCGGGGCGTATCGCGGTGATGGCCGGCGCCGGATTGGCCCCGGGCAACATCGCGACCGTTGCACGGCAGACCGGCTGCACCGAATTGCACGCCTCGGCAAAGGGCCTGCGGCGCTCGGCGATGCAGTTCCAGAACCCGGCTTTGCGAGGGTTGGACCCGGACTGGAACCAGACCGCCACTGCCACTGTGGCCGCGCTGCGGCAGGCGCTGGACGTCTGATCGCAAGCCCGGGGTCGGATCCCTTCGCAGAAGGGCTCTGACCCCATCTGGATGCGCACGCGTCGACGCAATCGGGTCAGAGCCCCTCTGCGAGGGGATCCGACCCCTTACGGCTACCCGCCACGGACAAAACCGTTCCGCGCGCGTCTGTCGCAATCGTGTCATCACTTCGTGCACCGTTCTCTCCGCGATGTTTCGCAACCCTTTGATTATTCTTGATACCTGCGGCCGATAGCGGCATTGCGCAGGCTGTTGCTGCGTCGCCGCATGCCCGGCGTGGTTCAGCTGTGCTTTAGTTTGGATCGATCCACAGTGGAGGGCGCCGTATCGGTCTTGAACCGATCCAGGTCCCCGGATCAGTCGCAGTGCCGCGCCACCACCCGTCCGTGCGTCCACACTTTCGAAGAGCAACCACCCATGGCTCAGATCGTTCGCAAGCGTCGTCACCTGCTGTCCCAGGCGTTGATCCTGGCCCTGTTGCCCCTGGCGGCCAGTGCGCAGGAGGCCGCCAACTCGTCCACCAAGGATCTCGACGCGGTCACCGTCACCGGCTCGCGCATCAAACGCGCCAGCGTTGAAGGCCCGGCGCCGGTCAACGTGATTACCGCCGCGCAGATCCAGAAGGAAGGCTTCGTCAGCGTGTACGACGCGCTGAAGACCCTCACCGAAGCGACCGGTACCGTTGAGGCGGCCTCGCAGTGGGGTTCGCACACGCCCAATGCCAGCGGCCTGAACCTGCGCGGGATGGGCCCGAACCGCTCGCTGCTGCTGGTCAACGGGCGCCGTGTGGCCGACTACCCGCTGCCCTATGGCGGCGAAACCAACTTCTCCAACTACGGCAACATTCCCGCTGCCGCAGTCGAGCGCATCGAAGTACTGACCGGTGGCGCCTCGGCCATCTATGGTTCCGATGCGATCGCCGGCGTGGTCAACGTCATCCTGAAGACCAACTACGACGGCGACGAAGTGCGCGTTCGCGGCGGCACCTCCACCGAAGGCGGCCGCGATACCTGGGATCTGTCCTGGGCCGGCGGCAAGACCGGCGACAACTGGAGCGTGACCTACGCGCTGCAGTACACCAAGCGCGATCCGCTGTTCGGCCGTGACCGCCCGCAGATGGACGATGCCGACGATGCGCCGTACCCGTCCTGGAACATGGAACAACGCAAGGTCGGCTTCCGTCCCACCGCCGGCCTGGCGCTGATCGATCCGACCACCGGCCAGCGCCTGGCGCCGCCCACCGGCACCTGCGAGAAGTTCGATGGCGAGTACTACACCGCCGATCGCCTGGTCTACAACTACGCCGCCAACACCATCACCAACACCGGCCGCCTGTGCGGCATGAGCGCCGACTACGCCAACTGGCTGCTCACCGGGGGTGCCGAGAACGTGTCCGGCAACCTGTATGCCACCTTCGATTTCAGCAACGACCTGCAGGCCTGGACCAACCTGGCGGTGTACCGCTCCGAGGCGATCTGGGGCACCAATCCGCCCAGCGTGTCGCTGATCGACGATGACAACGGCTACTACTGGGATGCCAACCGCAATCGCCCGATCCTGGGCGTGCGTCAGTTCACCCCGAATGAGGTGGGTGGCCTGGATACGCTGCGCAACACCAACCGTGAACTGTCCTGGGACTGGAGCGCGGGCCTGCGCGGGCGCCTGGCCGACCGCTTTGACTGGAGTGCCACGGTGGGGCGTTCCTACTACCGCGTTGAAGAGCGGCAGAACGTGGTCGACAAGCAGAAGTCGTACGACTATTTCCTCGGCCCGAAGCTGGGCACTACCGCCGACGGCGAGGCGATCTATGCGTTGAACGAATCGCGCTGGTGGAACCCGCTGACGCCGGACCAGTACTGGCAGATGGGCACGGTGGCGAAGAACCGTGCGTCCTCATGGGTCAACCAGGCGTCGGCGGACATCACCGGCGAGTTGTTCCAGGGCTGGGCCGGCCCGATCTCGTTCGCGGCGGTGGCCGAAGTTGCGCAGCAGGGCTACCACCTCAGTCCCGACCCGCGCGCCGGCATCGACTTCGACCTGCAGAACGTCGATCGCGGTGGCGGCGAGCGCACCCGCTATTCGGCTGGCGTCGAGTTCAAGATTCCGCTGCTGGAAAGCGTGACCGCCACTGCGGCCGCGCGCTATGACCGCTATGGCAGCTACAAGGCTGACAACAGCGGCGAAGCGCTGGACATCGGCAGCCAGAAGGAGACCACCTGGAATGTCGGCCTGGAATGGCGCCCGGTGGAGTCGCTGCTGGTGCGTGGCTCCTATGCCACCAGCTTCCATGCGCCGGACATGCACTATCTGCTCGGTCAACCGAGCAGCTCCGAAGTGCAGACCTATGATCGCCTGCGCTGCATCCAGAGCGGCGCGTACCTGGTCAACAACTGTGGCGTGGGCAATACCGATGTCTGGTACACGTTCGACGTGAACCGGCGTGGCACGCCGCTGCTGCGCTCGGAGACCGGTGATTCGTGGACGGTCGGTTTCGTCTGGGACGTGATGCCCAATCTGTCGGTCAGTGCGGATTACTGGGCGATCAAGCTGGAAGACATGATCGTTGACGTTGGCGCCGACGAGGTGCTGGCCAGCGAAGCGGGCTGCCTGACCGGCAAGAACATGGACGGTACGCCGTGGGCCAATCCGGCCGGTGGCGAGTATTGCGCCGGCATCCTGGCCCGCGTGAACCGTGACAGCAACGGTCGCCTGGTATCGATCGAGCGCGGCCCCTTCAACCTGGCCAGCCGCGAAGTGCGCGGCATCGACCTGACCGCGCGCTATCGCCTGGAAACCGCGCAGTGGGGCAACTTCCAGCTCGGCCTGAACTACACCAACCAGATCTCGACCAAGGAACAGCGTTACGCCAACGATCCGAACCCGGAGCGTCGTGACCGCGACCTGCGCAGCAAGCTGCGCGCGAGCCTGGCCTGGCAGCGTGGCAACTGGAATGCCAACGTCTATGCCGATCGCATCGGTTCGGTGCCGGGCGTGCGCTACCACTGGGGCACCGATCGCCTGGACAATCCTGGCGGCTGCCTGCCGTTCGCCGATGGTTACGTGCCCAGCGACAGCCCGTCGCTCAACTGCCTGGAGCCGGCCACGCGCCCGGACGGTTCGCCGAACCCGAATCCCAACGCCGGCCAGCAGACGGCGCGCTACTACGGGCGGGTGGGGCCGTTCATCACCTGGAACTTCAACGTGGGCTACCAGGTGACCGAGCACGCCAAGGTCAACGTCTACGTCAACAACGCGTTCAACTCCGCCAGCTGGAACCACAAGGACCCGTACAAGCTGGACTACGATTTCGCCCCGACCCGCCTGCTCGGCGCGGTTGGCCGCGAGTTCGCGCTGGAATACGTGTTCACCTTCTGAGGTGGACGGCGGGGGCGTCGGGCCTTGATCCGCAAGGCGCCCCCGTCCGCCCGGTAGATCCACGCCATGCGTGGATGAACCCCTTCATGAACCCCGGGGTGGCTGGATTTGACCTTCCCACGATGGCAAGGTTTAGCCTGTCCGCATCCAGAAGGAACCCCGGGAATCCGATCATGAGCACGCCCCGCGCCACCGCAATCCCCGCCAGTCCCTCCACCATCAGCCTGCCCATCGAGGGCATGACCTGCGCCAGCTGCGTCGGCCGTGTCGAAGCGGCGCTGTCCAAGGTCGAAGGTGTGGGCAGTGTTTCGGTCAACCTGGCCACCGAGCGCGCGGATATCCGCCCGTCCGGTCCGGTCGATCGCGCCGCGCTGATCCAGGCGGTGGAGCGGGTGGGCTATGACGTGCCGGCCGGCACCATCGAGCTGGCAGTGGAAGGCATGACCTGTGCCTCCTGCGTCGGCCGCGTCGAACGCGCGCTGCTGGCGGTACCGGGCGTCAGCCAGGCCAGCGTCAACCTGGCCACCGAACGCGCCACGGTGCGCGGCGTGGCCGCTGTGGATGCGCTGGTAGCGGCCATCGACAAGGTCGGTTATGCCGCCCGTGCCATCGAAGCAGGCGTTCAGTCCGATGACGAAGCGGCGGAAAAGAAGGATGCCGAGCGCGCCGAACTGAAACGTGACCTGATCGTGGCCACCGCACTTGCACTGCCGGTGTTCGTGCTGGAAATGGGTTCGCACCTGATTCCCGGCATGCACGAATGGGTGATGGCCACCCTCGGCATGCAGACCAGCTGGTACCTGCAGTTCGTACTGACCCTGCTGGTGCTGGCCATTCCCGGCCGCCGTTTCTACCAGAAGGGTTTCCCGGCACTGCTGCGGCTGGCACCGGACATGAACTCGCTGGTGGCGGTGGGTACCGCCGCAGCGTTCGGTTACTCGGTGGTGGCGACCTTTGCACCGCGGTTGCTGCCGCCGGGCACGGTGAACGTCTACTACGAAGCAGCGGCAGTGATCGTCGCGCTGATCCTGCTCGGCCGCTTCCTTGAGGCGCGCGCGAAGGGCCGTACCTCCGAGGCGATCAAGCGCCTGGTCAACCTGCAGGCCAAGGTCGCGCATGTGATCCGTGACGGCCGCACGATCGAGATCCCGGTCAACGAGGTTCTGAGCGGCGATGTGGTGGAAGTGCGCCCGGGCGAGCGCGTGCCGGTCGATGGCGAGGTGATCGAGGGCCGCAGCTACATCGACGAGTCGATGATCAGTGGCGAACCGATTCCGGTCGAGAAGCAGCCGGGCAGCAGCGTGGTCGGCGGCACGGTCAACCAGAAAGGTGCATTGACCGTGCGTGCCACGGCGGTGGGCGCGCAGACCATGCTGGCGCAGATCATCCGCATGGTCGAACAGGCACAGGGCTCGAAGCTGCCGATCCAGGCGGTGGTCGACAAGGTCACCCTGTGGTTCGTGCCGGCGGTGATGCTGGCCGCACTGGCGACCTTCGCGGTCTGGTTGATCTTCGGCCCATCGCCGGCGCTGAGCTTCGCGCTGGTCAATGCGGTGGCGGTACTGATCATCGCCTGCCCGTGTGCAATGGGTCTGGCCACGCCGACGTCGATCATGGTCGGTACCGGCCGTGGCGCCGAAATGGGCGTGCTGTTCCGCAAGGGTGAAGCACTGCAGTTGCTGAAGGACGCGCAGGTGGTGGCGGTGGACAAGACCGGCACGCTGACCGAAGGTCGTCCGCGCCTGACCGACCTGGAGATCGCCGACGGTTTTGATCGCGCCAGGGTGCTGGCCGCGGTTGCTGCAGTGGAATCGCGCTCGGAGCATCCGATCGCCCGCGCCATCGTTGATGCAGCCACCGAGCATGGCATCGCAGTGCCGGCCATGGTCGACTTCGAATCGGTCACCGGCATGGGTGTACGCGCCAGCGTGGAGGGTGCGCGTGTGGAGGTCGGCGCCGATCGTTTCATGCGCGACCTGGGCGTGGACATCACTGCATTTGCGGCGCTGGCGGCCGAGCTCGGCGTGCAGGGCAAGTCGCCGCTGTATGCCGCCATCGACGGTCGCCTGGCCGCAATCATCGCAGTATCCGATCCGATCAAGCCGAGCACGCCGGCCGCGATCGCGGCACTGCACCAGCTCGGCCTGAAGGTGGCGATGATCACCGGTGACAATGCCGGCACCGCGCAGGCGATCGCACGCCAGCTCGGTATCGATGAAGTCGTTGCCGAGGTGCTGCCGGAAGGCAAGGTCGAAGCGGTGCGCCGTTTGAAGGCCACCCATGGCCATGTCGCCTTCGTTGGTGACGGCATCAACGATGCGCCGGCACTGGCCGAAGCCGATGTCGGCCTGGCGATCGGTACCGGCACCGATATCGCGGTGGAGTCGGCCGATGTGGTGCTGATGTCGGGCAACCTGCAGGGCGTGCCGAATGCCATCGCACTGTCGAAGGCAACGCTGGGCAACATCCGGCAGAACCTGTTCTGGGCCTTCGCCTACAACACCGCATTGATTCCGGTGGCGGCCGGCGTGCTGTACCCGGTATGGGGTGTGCTGCTGTCGCCGGTGTTCGCCGCCGGTGCGATGGCACTGTCCAGCGTGTTCGTGCTGGGCAACGCACTGCGCCTGCGCCGCTTCCAGCCGCCGATGGCGGATGCCCCCGCTGCGAGCCACTGAAGGAGAACCGCATGAACATCGGTGAAGCCGCCAAGGCGTCCAGCGTTTCGGCGAAGATGATCCGCTACTACGAACAGATCGGCCTGATTCCTGCGGCCGATCGCACCGAGTCCGGCTACCGGGCATATTCGCAGGCGGACATCCACCGCCTGCGCTTCATTCGGCGGGCGCGCGATCTTGGCTTCCAGGTGGCCGAGATCACCGATCTGCTCGGCCTGTGGAACGACACCTCGCGGCACAGTGCCGACGTCAAGCAACTTGCCGAACAGCACATCGCCGACCTGGAGCAGCGTATCGAAAGCATGCGGCAGATGGCCGACACGCTGAAGTCGTTGATCAGCTGCTGTGCGGGCGATGAGCGCCCGGAATGCCCGATCCTGCAGCGGCTGGGCGAAGACGAAGAGACCTTGGCACCGCCGGAGACCGCGAAGACCGGTGCAGTACGGCGCCGCACGCACAAGCACTGACCTGGCGTTGCATGCATGAAAAAACCCGCCCGGTGCAGCTGCACCGGGCGGGTTTTTCGTTGCAGGCGCAGGGCAGGGAATCAGGCCGTGCGCGGCGGGAAGCCTGCATCGGTCAGCGCCGCCACGATCTGCGCTTCGCTGGCCGAGGTCTGCACCTGCACGCGACGGCTGGCCGGATCTGCCTGCACGCTGGCCTGCGGATCGACCAGCTCGATCGCCTTGGTCACGCTGCGCGCGCAGCCGCCGCAGGTCATGCCTTCAACATGGAATTCCATCTGTAGCTCCTTCGGTGCTCTTGGGATGGAGCCAGTGTGCACCTTCCAACGATGGCAGGGTCAAGCGCCGGGCTGAACGACAGGCAAGGCGCCGACAAAAAACGGCAGCCACCTGTACCAGCGTGGCTGCCGTGGAGGAACGTCCCCGCCAGGGCGGGGCGTGGGCTGCGCCGGGCGGGCCCGGGCAACCCGTGGTGCCTCAGAACTTCCAGGTAGCGCCGAAGTACAGCTGGCGGCCTGCATAGATATTGGAGATCAGGCGTGCCTTGGTGTCGCTGCCCAGGTGCACGCGCTGCTCGGACTTGGTGGCATTGATCACCGAGGCGGTCAGGGTCCAGTCCGGGGTCAGGTTGTAGGCCACGTTCAGATCCAGCTGGTCATACGGCTCGGTGTAAATGGTGAGGCCGTTGTTGAGTCCTCCGACCACCTGGCCGCGACGGTTGAACGAGGCGCGCGCGAGGAACTTCTCGTTCTCGTAGAAGACCGTCACGTTGGCCTGGTTCTTGGCGCTGCCGACCAGCGGCGAGGAGCCGATTTCCTGCCCGTCCAGAACAATCGAGGCCAGGTTGGTGTCGTTGTAGGTGTAGTTGGCCTGCACACCGAAGCCGAATTCGAAGGTGTACTGGCCATACAGCTCGACGCCCTGCGAGACACCATCGCGGCCATTGGCCTGGGTCTGGTAGCGCTGCACGTTCACCGCTTCACCGTTGATGACCATCGGCGTGTCGCGCACCACCGGCAGGGTGAAGTTGTCCACGTTCTTGCGGAACAGGCCGACGCCGGCGACCGCGCCCGGCTGGAAGTACCACTCCAGGCCCAGGTCGAACTGGGTGGCCTTGAACGGTTCCAGCTGCTTGTTGCTGCCCTGGCCGACCCAGCCTGCGGTCGATGCGCCACCGGCAACGCGGCGATCATTGACGTACTCCTCGCTGTAGTAGCTCAGTGCGCCCGGTGCTGCGATGTCGGTGTAGCCAGGGCGGGCGATCACCTTCGATGCGGCACCACGCAGCACCAGCGTGTCGGTGATGTCCCAGGCGATATTGAAACTCGGCAGTACGTCGGTGTAGGTACGATCCACGCCGATCAGGCTGTAGGTCTTGCTCTGCGCCAGATCGTACGGCAGGCGCACGAAGCCGCTCTCGCAGCTGTAGGTCGGGTAGGCCGCAGCGGCCGGATCGGTGCACGCCATCGGTGCGCCCGACGCGTTGTCCAGGAAGTAGTCGTTGAACTTCTCGATCGAGTCGGAGGACTGCGCGAACTGCTTGGTGCGCACCACGCGCACGCCGACATTGCCGCGCACGCGTTCGGTGCGGAAGTTGGCCTGGAAGTAGCCCGAGTAGATCTTCTCGTTGACGTTGTAGACGAAGTCTTCCTCGGTACGGTTGTGCGAACCGCCGTAGGTCTTGTTCAGGTAGTCGATGTAGGCCGGGTAGTTGATGCCCGGGAACACATTGGCGTTGAAGCCGCCGGCGATGTTGCTGATCGGGTTGGACAGGAAGAAGCCCGGTTGCGCATCACCGGCGGTCGGGTCGCAGCCCGCCTGGTAGCGGCCGTCCTTATAGTCGGCAGGATCGCGGCCCTGACAGGTCCAGTAGGTGTTGCCGGTATTGCGATGGACCTTGCCGTCACGGTATTTGGCGCCGAACTGGATCGAGTCCAGCCAGCCGGACTCGAACAGCTTGGTGACGTCGGCCTGGAAGTAGTTCTGCTTGACCTCGGTGCGCTTCCACGACGAATCGGTCGAGCCGGTGTCGACTTCGGCGATGCCGTTCATCAGCTGCTGCTGCAGGTCGGGCGAGAAGGTGGCCGAGGGCGTGCCGGTCAGGTCCCAGGCGCTGTACAGGTTGCCCGGCAGGTAGTCGTTGCCGACCTTGCGGCGCGGCTTGGCCGACATGCGGAAGTTCATCGACGGACCACCTTCGGACCAGGTGCGGCCACCGGTGAACGAGGCCTTCCACAGCGGGCTGATGTCCCAGTCGATGGTCAGGTCGGCAGTCTGCGAGAGCGCCTTTTCCTTGCTGTAGCCACCGGTCAGCTGCGGCGTCGGAACCGTGCAGTCGTCCGGGCCCCAGCCGCCGGGCTTGAGGCCAGCGGCCTTGGCCTGGTCTTCGCTGCAGTAGTAGGTCTTTCCGGCCAGCTTTTCGAACTGGGCGCCGGTAACGGTGTTGCCGCTGGGATCGAAGTCCAGGCCATTGAGCAGGCGGCCACCGGCCCAGTTTCCGTCGCCGTTGAAGCGGGCCATGCTCCATTCCGGAATCTTCAGCATGTTCTGGGTGTAGTCACCCTGCAGCTCGAAGCGGAAGTAGTTGGCCGTCATCGTGACGTTGTCGACGGGCTTGAACTGGAAGGTCAGCTGGCCGCCCTTGCGCTCGCGCTTTTCTTCCTTCACCGCGAAGTTGACCGACGTCGGCATGAAGAAATCGCTGTAGTTGCCGCCGGTCTGGTTGTTGAAGCCGGACCTGCCCCACCAGTAGTGGATGCCATCCTGCGCCTGCACGTTGCCATAGGCATCACGCGCCTTGCCGGCGCCATACCACTGGTAGTCCTCGGTGCTGGCTTCCATGGTACGGGTGGTGCGCTTCTGCTGGGTCACGCCGACCAGCACGCCGAAACGCTCGTCCTTGCTGTGCCACGAATACAGCGCGGAGGCCTGCGGGTCGATATCGTGGTGGGTATCGGAGGAGGTGCCCTCGAGCGTGACGAAGCCCGAGTTGGATTCCATGTCCAGCGGGCGACGGGTGTGCAGGATGACCGTGCCGCCGATGCCGCCTTCATCGATGCGTGCTTCCGGCGACTTGAACAGCTCGGCGCTGGACAGCATGTTCGACGGCAGCAGGGTGTAGTTGAACGAACGGGTGGCTTCGTCGTTGGTTTCCGACGTGGCCACGTAGTTGCCGTTCAACTGGGTCAGGGTCAGGTCGGGTGCGAGGCCACGCACGCTGACGCTCTTGCCTTCGCCGCCACTGCGGGTGATGACCACGCCGGGCACGCGCTGCAGTGCGTCGGCCACGTTCTTGTCGGGGAACTTGCCGACGTCCTCGGCGGTGATCACTTCGACCACGGCGTTGGCGTCGCGCTTCTGCTCAAGGCTCTTTTCAATGGCGTAGCGGTAGCCGGTGACCTGGACACTGTCCAGGTTGGTGGCGTCCTGCGAGCCGGTGGAAGCGGCCTGCTGCGCGGCGGCGCCGGCCGGAATGACGGCGGCGACCAGGGCCAGCGCGATGGCCAGTGACAAGGCGTCCTGGCCGTGCGTACGTGTTGAATGCTTCATTCCCATCTCTCCCTCTCTCCTGGATTGATCCGGTGACGTGGCACGGACAACTTGAATCGATCTAATTTGAAGTGACATTGTCGCTATTGCCATGCAGTGGCAGTAGCACCGTGCGCGTGGCCTGGTACGTCCTGTTGCTGCTCCCCCAACTCCCGGCCATCGCAACGTCGTCTTGGATCGATCTAAGCGATGGGCGGGCGTTTTTTAGCATGGGTCGCCCGCGGGCGCATGCTGCTCCGCAATATGGTACTGGCGTGGCGAAGGGATGACGGTTTGCTGAAATCAGTGAAATCGTTTTCGTGCGCAGGGGAGGGTGGGCAGGCAGGGCTGCGCCCTGCACCTGCTTGACGCCAAAGCCAAAGCCAAAGCGGCTCTGGGTTGTCTGTGGTTTGGCGGGGCGGTGTCGGATTGCGGGGACGCCGTAAACCCGTCCCTGGGGGCTTGGCCGCGGCATCCATGCCGCGGACACCCCGCAATCCGACACCGCCCCGCCTTCGACAGTTTCCCGGTGACGGTTGGATTGATCCTGGAACGACATGGGGTCGTGGGGTCAGATCCGTTTTCCTTTGGAGAACGGATCTGACCCCGATTGATTTCGTTATCTGTCAGAGATTGATCGACGCATGGCGTGGATCTACCGCAGATCGCGGAAATCTGTCGAAGGCGGGGTGGGTCCGGTTGCGGGGGTGTCCGCGGCATGGATGCCGCGGCCAAGCCCCCAGGGACGGGTTTACGGCGTCCCCCGCAACCGGACCCATCCTGCCTACCCACGGATAGCCAGCTGTTGCTGCGGCTGTTGCCTTGGCTTGAAGCGGGTGCAGGGCGCAGCCCTGCCGAACCCCCCCCTCTCATGCTGCGCCGCAGAATGCATTCGGCTGAACCAGCATGCTCTACTTGAATCGATCTAAATCCACGGTCTGGTGGGTCGGGCGTCATTCCAGGGGGAGCTCTCTGCCAGTCGAGGCAGGGGCTCAGCGGAACGGTGCCGGATGGCCCCGGCCGTCTGCCTCCGCATCATCGACTACAGGAACCCGACATGCGTCCAGTGCCGTCCGCTCCCGCCGTCCCAGTGTCCTCGCGCCCGCTGGCGCGCCTGGCCTGCCTGCTCGCACTGTCGGCGTCACCGATGCTGCTGCAGGCCGCGCCGGCTGCGCTGGAGCGCGAGGTCAACACCTTCATCGGCAGCAAGGACGACGGCAATACGTTCCCGGGCGCGTCGGCACCGTTCGGCCTGATCCAGGTCAGCCCGATCGGCAGCCACTATTCGGGCTGGCGCTACGACGACGAGAAGATCCGCGGCTTCGGCCACTCGTTCATCTCCGGCGCCGGCTGCTGGGAACAGGGTGGCCAGGTGTCGGTGCTGCCGGTCACCGGGTCGATCGGTCCGGGCGGCGATTTCGATACCGGCAACGCGAAGAAGTTTGACCACAAGGCCTATGCCGCGTCGTACACGCATGACGGCGAGATTGGCCAGGCGGGCTATTACAAGGTGCGGCTGACCAGCTACGGCGGCATCGATGCCGAGACCACCGCGCGTACGCGTGCCGCGGCCGAGCGCTACACCTTCAGCCAGCGCAGTGGCGATGGCCACGTGCTGGTCAATGTCGGCCAGGCGAACGAGCGCCACTCGGTGATCGGCAGCGTGGTTGATGTGGTCGGCGACCGCGTTGTGGAAGGCAAGCTGGTCACCAAGAGTTTCTGTGGTGGCCATCAGTACACCACCTGGTTCCGCATCGAGTTCGACCGCCCGTTCAAGGCACACGGTACCTGGGGCGAAGGCGGTGGCCTGCCGGGTGCGCGCCACAGCATGGAAGGCGAGCAGAAGCCGAACGGCGCCTGGCTCAGCTTCGACCTGGCCAAGGGCCAGTCGGTGACGGCGGTCAGCGCGATCTCGCACGTGGATGCCGAAGGTGCGCGCACCAACCTGCGCGCTGACGGCATGCAGGGTGGGGCGCTGCTCGGTTTCGACCGCATGCGCGCGTTGTCGCAGCAGTCCTGGCGCGAGCAGCTGGGCCGGGTGCGCGTGCAGGGTGGCAGTGCTGATGACCGCACCGTGTTCTACAGCGCGGTTTACCACGCGCTGCTGCAGCCGATGACCGGCAACGATGCCGACGGCCGCTACCGCGGCTATGACGATGGTATCCATCGCGCCGATGGCTGGACGTATTACGAGTACTTCTCGCTGTGGGATACCTATCGTGCGCAGAACCAGTGGTTGGCACTGACCCGTCCGGACGTGGCACGCGACATCGGCCGCACCCTGCTGGCGATCGACGAACAGGGTGGCTGGCTGCCGCGCTGGGGTTATGCCAACTTCGAGACCAACATCATGACCGGTGATCCGGTCACGCCGTTCATGGTCGACCTGTGGCGCTTCGGTGCGCTCAAGGGCCGTGAATCGCAGGCGTGGGATGCGCTGCGCCGCAATGCGTTCGGCACGCCGCCGCTGAACTCGCGGATGGCCGGCCGTTCCGGCAACCCGACCTACCTGGACAAGGGCTATGTGGTCTACGACCGCGCGTTCCCGTCCAAGGGCATGGACGTCGATCCGCATCACGGCGGTTCGGCCACGCTGGAGTATGCGCTGGCCGACTGTGCGCTCTCGCAGATGGCCGATGGCCTGGGCCACGCCCAGGACGCGGCGACGCTGCGTGAGCGCGGCCGCAACTGGCGCAAGGTGTGGGACCCGCAGGTGCGCGACGCCGAAACCGGCTTCACCGGGTTCCCGCGCCCGCGTACCGAGGACGGCCAGTGGTACACGCCGGCCGATGGCCATTACAGCCCGCGCTCGCACCATGGTTTCCATGAGGGTACGGCGTGGCAGTACCAGTGGCTGGCGCAGCAGGACGTGCCGGGCCTGGTCGAAGCGATGGATGGCCGCGAACAGGCCGGCCGCCGCCTCGATGCGTTCTTCGCGATGGACGCGCTGCAGGCCGACCCGCTCAATGCCGCCCGCAAGGAGTGGGTGGTCGGGCCGTACAGCTACTACAACCAGTTCCGCTACAACCCGAACAACGAGCCGGACCTGCACTCGCCGTGGCTGTACACGCTGATCGGCCAGCCGTGGAAGACCGCCGCCGTGGTGCGTGCCGCGCAGCAGTTGTTCACCAATGCCCCGAATGGCGTGACCGGCAATGATGACCTCGGCACGATGTCGGCCTGGTACCTGTTCAGTGCCATCGGCGTGTATCCGGCGGTGCCGGGCAGCGGCCAGTTCCTGCTGCACACCCCGCGTTTCAGCAAGGTGGAAGTGGACGTGGGCAATGGCCGCACCCTGCGCATCGACGCGCCGGGTGCCGATGGCCGCCGCCTGCAGTACGTGCAGGGCGTGAAGGTCGATGGCCAGGTGCATGCGCCGGTGTGGCTGGACTGGAACCAGCTGCAGCAGGGCCCGCGCCTGCAGTTCGCGCTCGACGCGAAGGTGCCGGAGCAGGGTTGGGGTACGGCGGTGAAGGACCTGCCGGTGTCCTGGTGCGCGGCACCGGGCAGCCAGCTGCGCTGAGCCGGACTGTGCCGTTCGCGGTGACCCAGCGAACGGCACGGCACGACAGGGCCCTGATCCATTAGGCTTGAGCATCCAGCGGAGTCCGGGAAGACGATGAACGACAACGGCAGCAGTCCCAGCAAGCGCGCCGGCAAGGCGGTGACGGTGACCGACATCGCGCGTGCCATCGGCGTGTCACGGGCAACCGTGTCGCTGGTGCTGCGCGGCAGCCCGCTGGTCAACGTCGATACCCGCGCCAAGGTCGAGGCCGAGCTGCGTCGCCAGCGCTATGTCTACAACCGCGCGGCGGCCAACCTGCGCCGGCGGACCTCGTCGAGCATCGCGCTGGTGATCAACGATCTGTCCAACCCGTTCTTCGCCGAATTCGCGTCCGGCGTGGATGAGGCGCTGGGCGGACGCGGTTACGTGACCCTGCTCGGCAGTACCGGTGAATCGCCGGAGCGGCAGCAGGCGGTGCTTTCGACACTGATGGAACACACCCCGGCCGGCCTGATCCTGTCGCCGGCCGAGGGCAGCGATACCGCGCTGCTGCGGCAGGCGCTGGGCGCCAATGCCAACGTGCTGCTGTTCAACCGCGAACTGGAAGGGGCCGATTGGGACTTCCTGACCCTGGACAACCAGCACGGCGCCTATCTGGCCACGCGCCACCTGATTGAGCGCGGCCATCGCCAGATCGCCTTCTTCGGCGGCCACGCTGCATCGAGCTCGTGCCACCAGCGCCGTGCCGGTTTCCAGCAGGCGCTGGCCGAGGCCGGTCTGTCGCTGCCGCCGGGCTGGATGATCGAGTCGGCACCGAACCGCCTGGAGGCCGCAGCGCGCACCGATGAGCTGTTTGCCGATGGCCATCGGCCGAGTGCAGCGGTCTGCTACAACGACACCGTCGCGCTGGGCCTGATGCTGGGCTTGAATTCGCGTGGCATCCGCCCGGGTGGCGACTTCGCCGTTACCGGTTTCGATGATATTTCCGAGGCGTCGGTCGCGGTGCCGCCGCTGACCACGCTCACCGCTGACCCGCGCGAGCGGGGCCGGCAAGCTGCCGCGCTGCTGCTGCAACGACTGGACGAACCGGATGCGCCGCCACGGCGCACGGTCGCGCCGGTACAGCTGCGCATCCGCGAAAGCAGTGCCGCACGACCGAACTGATTCCTTCCATATACCCCTTCCACGCAACAACGACCTTCCGCGCATCGAGGCGCGTACCGCATGCCGATCTCCGCAACGCCCCGTCCATCGGGTACCTCCAGCAGCCAGGCGCCGGTCATGAATGTCCGTGCTGCTCTGGCGGTTGCCACCACCATATTCTTCATGTGGGGCTTCCTGACCAGCCTCAACGACGTGCTGATTCCGCACCTGAAGGCGGTGTTCGAACTGAATTACACCCGCGCGATGCTGGTGCAGTTCACCTTCTTCGGCGCGTACTTCCTGATGTCGGTGCCGGCCGGTCGGCTGGTGGCCCACCTGGGCTACAAGAAGGGCATCATCGCCGGCCTGCTGATCGCCGGCGTAGGCGCGCTGGGCTTCTGGCCGTCGGCCGCATTGCGCACCTATGAAGCGTTCCTTGGTTCGCTGTTCGTACTTGCTACCGGCATTACCGTGCTGCAGGTGGCAGCCAATCCCTACGTTGCGCTGCTGGGCCCGGAACAGACCGCATCGAGCCGTCTGACCCTGGCGCAGGCACTCAACTCGTTGGGTACCACGCTGGCGCCGCTGTTTGGTGGTTTCCTGATTCTGAGCACCGCAGTGAAGAGCGGCGACGAGATCAACGCGCTGCCCGTGGCCGAACAGATTGCCTACCGTACCGCCGAAGCGCAGTCGGTGCAGGGCCCGTACGTGGGCCTGGCCATCGCACTGGTGCTGCTGGCAGTGTTCGTCTACCTGTTCCGCCTGCCCAGCCTGACCGAGACCACCGAGCAGGCCGACAGCGGCCACCACACGCTGCTGGATGCACTCAAGCATCCGCACGTACTTTTCGGCGTGCTGGCTATTTTCTTCTACGTCGGTGCTGAGGTGTCCATCGGCAGCCTGATGGTGAACTACCTGGCACTGCCGGAGATCGGCGGCATGACTGAACAGCAGGCCACGCACTATGTGTCGGCCTACTGGGGCTGCGCCATGGTTGGTCGCTTTGCAGGTGCGTGGCTGCTGGCCAAGTACTCGCCGCGCGGCCTGCTGGCCGGATTCGCAGTGGCCAATGTGGTGCTGCTGGGCGTCACGCTGGCGTCGGGTGGCAAGGTCGCGCTGTACGGCATCGTCGCGACCGGTCTGTTCAATTCCATCATGTTCCCGACCATCTTCTCGCTGGCCATCGAACGCCTGGGCCCGCTGACCAACAAGGCGTCCAGCCTGTTGATCATGGCCATTGTCGGCGGCGCGATCATCCCGCTGCTGCAGGGCATGCTGGCCGACCGCATCGGTCTGCACCTCAGCTTCGTGCTGCCGGTGGTCTGCTACGTCTACATCATCTTCTACGGTCTGGTGGGTTCGCGCCCGCCGGCTTCCGCAACGCAGGGAGGCTGAGTCGGAAATGGGTGCCATTGTCTGCTTCGGCGAAATTTTGATCGATCTACTAGCGCAGCCGCCGGCCTCGGCCGACACGCCGCGCGCGTTCCTGCAGTACGCCGGCGGTGCGCCGGCGAACGTCGCCGTAGCGGCAGCGCGGCTGGGTGCGAAGACCCAGTTCGTCGGCATGCTGGGCCGGGACATGTTCGGTGACTTCCTCGCCGACAGCCTGGTCGAGCACGGCGTGGGCACGGATTACATCGTGCGCACCGACGCGGCCAAGACCGCGCTGGCCTTCGTCGCGCTGGATGCCAGCGGCGAGCGCAGTTTCAGTTTCTACCGCCCGCCGGCGGCCGATCTGCTGTTCCGTGACAGCGACTTCCAGGCTGCGTGCCTCGACAGTGCGCAGTGCTTCCACGTGTGCTCCAACAGCCTGACCGAGCCGGCCATCGCCGAGGCGACCTTTGCCGGCATGGATCGCGCCCGCGCGGCCGGTGCGGTGGCCAGCCTCGACCTCAATCTGCGTCCTGCCCTGTGGCCGGCGAACGAGGACCCGACGCCGCGCCTGTGGCAGGCGCTGGAGCGCGCCGATCTGGTCAAGCTGTCGCGCGAGGAACTGGACTACCTGGCCGCGCCGCTGGGTGCCGATGGCGAGGCGGCGGTGCTGCGGCGCCTGCTGGCCGCGCAGGCGCGCTGGGTGATCGTCACCGATGGCGCGGCCACACTGCATTGGTACACCCGCGACAACCACGGCACGGTCACCAGCTTCCGCGTGGCCACGGTCGATACCACGGCCGCCGGCGATGCCTTCGTCGGTGGCGTGCTGGTGGGCCTGCTGGAGCGGGGTGGGGCGGGTGCTGGTTTCGCCGCGTTCTGCCAGGACCCGGAGGCGATCACCGCCACGCTGCGCTTCGGCGCCGCCGTGGGTGCGCTGGCTGTTACCCGCAAGGGCGCGTTCGCCGCGATGCCCTCGCTCGATGAAGTGCAGCAGCTGCTGCAGGCCCAGGACATTACCGCATGAGCACCTCGCCCGATTTCCGTTCGCCCGCGTTCCTGCGCGCGCATATCGCCGACACGATGGCGTTCTACCATCCGCGCTGCATCGATCCGGACGGCGGCTTCTTCCATTACTTCCGCGATGACGGCAGCATCTACGATGCCAGCCACCGCCATCTGGTGAGCAGCACCCGTTTCGTCTTCAACTATGCGATGGCCTACCGCGAGTTCGGCAATGCCGAATACCGGGAGGCTGTCGAGCACGGCGTGCGTTACCTGCGCGAGGTGCACCGCAACCCGGCCACCGGCGGCTATGCCTGGACCCTGCGCGACGGCAAGGTCGAGGACGACATGAACCACTGCTACGGCGTGGCCTTCGTGCTGCTGGCCTACAGCTGCGCACTGAAGGCCGGCATCGAGCAGGCCCGCGACTGGATGGACGAGACCTGGCAGCTGCTGGAAGCACGCTTCTGGGAGCCGCAGCATGGCCTGTATAAAGACGAAGCCGATGGCCAGTGGAACTTCACCGGCTACCGCGGCCAGAATGCCAACATGCACATGTGCGAAGCGATGCTGGCCGCGTTCGAGGCCAGTGGCGAGCAGCGCTATGTCGAGCGCGCGCTGCAGCTGGCCGACAACATGACCCGCCGCCAGGCCGCCAAGGCCGGTGGCCTAGTCTGGGAACATTACGATGTGAACTGGGAAATCGACTGGGACTACAACCTGGACGACCCCAAGCACCTGTTCCGCCCATGGGGCTTCCAGCCCGGCCACCAGACCGAGTGGGCCAAGCTGCTGCTGATCCTCGATCGCCATGTGCAGGCCGACTGGCTGGTGCCGACCGCGCAGCACCTGTTCGACGTGGCCGTGGCGCGCAGCTGGGACGACGCGCGAGGCGGCCTGTACTACGGCTTCGCACCGGAATCGCGCCGGCAGCCCGGCATGGACGGCGCCCCGATCGGCGGCGACAGCTTCGTCTGCGACGACGACAAGTATTTCTGGGTGCAGGCCGAAACGCTGGCCACCGCCGCACTGATGGCCAAGCGCACCGGCGACGACCGCTACTGGCAGTGGTACGAACGCATCTGGGCCTACTCGTGGGAGCACTTCGTCGACCACCAGTACGGTGCATGGTTCCGCATTCTCGATGCCGACAATCGCAAGTACAGCGACGAGAAGAGCCCGGCTGGCAAGGTGGATTACCACACCATGGGCGCGTGCTACGAAGTGTTGAACGTGGTGCGTTGAGGCGCGTGTCGCCGTACGCATGATGAGCCGGAATCGGTAGCGCCGGGCCTCGCCCGGCGGAAAAACAGGAGTATCACGTGCATCGCCTTTCCCTCGTTGTCCGTCTGCTCCTGCTGCTGATCGCAGCCTCCGCCTTCCCGGCAACTGCGGCTCCACTGCAGGCACAGTGGCAGTTCCGCATGCTGCCCGGTGACGCGCAGGGTGCTGCGCATCCGGGTCTTCAGCAATGGCGTGCGGCGAAGGCGCCGGGTAGCGTGCACACCGACCTGCTCGCTCACGGATTGATCCGTGATCCCTATGTCGGTGCACCCGAGGCCGAGCTGCAGTGGATCGGCCTGGCTGACTGGGAATACCGTGCCCGTTTCGACGTGGACGCCACGACGCTGGCCAAGCCGAATGCCGAGCTGCGCTTTGACGGGCTGGATACCTACGCCGAGGTCAGCCTCAACGGCAAGCCGCTGCTGCGCGCGGACAACGCGCACCGCACGTGGCGTGCACGTGTGGACGGGCGCCTGCGCGCGAGCGGCAATGAACTGCAGATCGTGTTCCGCTCACCGATCCGGACCCTGCTGCCGGGCGTGCAGGCGATGCCGCACAAGATCGCCGGCAATTACCCGTCGCCCTATGGCGATGAACCGAAGGACGCGATGGTCGGCAATTTCGCGCGCAAGCCGGCCTACCACTTCGGCTGGGACTGGGGCCCGCGCTATGTCACCGCCGGGGTCTGGCGCGGGGTCGACCTGCAGGCCTGGGACGCGCACCGCCTGGCCGATCTTGCCGTGCGTACCGATGCATTGAGCGCGGAGCAGGCGAAGCTGGCGGTGTTGCTGCAGGTGGAGCAGGGCAGCGCTGCCGGTTCTGCGATGGTCACTGTGGATGTGCAGGATCCGGAAGGCCGCAACGTGACCCAGGTGCAACGCACGGTGTTGCTGAAGCCAGGCCAGAATACGGTTGAGCTGCCGGTTGAGCTGGCCACGCCGCGGCGCTGGTGGCCGGTGGGCCATGGTGCTCAGGATCGCTATACCGTGCAGGCTCGCCTGGATGGTGGCGCCGATGCAACGCTGGTGCGCGAGCAGCGCATCGGCCTGCGCACGGTTGAGCTGCGCCGCGAGGAGGACGGCAAGGGCGGGCAGGGCTTCGCCTTCGTCATCAACGGCGTGCCGATCTTCGCCAAGGGCGCCAACGTCATTCCGTTCGACGCCTTCCCCGCACGCGTCGATGCCGCACGCCTGCGCCAGGTGCTGACCGCCGCGCGCGATGCCAACATGAACATGCTGCGCAACTGGGGCGGTGGCTACTACGAGGACGATGCGTTCTTCGACATTGCCGATGAGCTGGGCCTGCTGGTCTGGCAGGACTTCATGTTCGGTGGTGGCATGCAGCCGGGCTACGATCCGGCCTTCCGTGCCAGCGTGGTGGCCGAGGCGCGCGACAACGTGCGCCGGCTGCGCCATCACCCCAGCATCGTGCTGTGGTGTGGCAACAACGAGGAAGAAACCGCCTGGAAGGACTGGGGCCACGGCCGCGACCTGAAGGCGGCCGACCCGGCGTTTGCAGCGAAGGTGTGGCAGGGCTATGTCGACCTGTTCGGCAACGATCTGCGCCAGGTGGTGGGTGAGGAGGGGTTGGGCGTGCCGTACTGGTCCAGCTCGCCGAGCAATGATCTGGACGAGAAGGCCAACGATTCCGCCCGTGGCGACAAGCACTACTGGCAGGTCTGGGGCAATCCGGCACTGCCGGTGCAGGCCTACCTGCGCGAGACCCCACGCTTCATGTCCGAGTACGGGCTGCAGGCGTGGCCGTCGGTGGCGACGGTGGACCAGATCGCCACCCGCGCCGAGCAGCGCATCGACAGCCCGGTGATCCGCGCGCACCAGAAGTTCATGGCCGGCGAGGGCAACAGCCGCCTGCTGCACTACATCGAACTGGGCTACGGCACGCCGAAGGACTTCGAGGACTTCGTCTACCTCAGCCAGGTGATGCAGGCCGATGGCATCGCACTGGCGGCGCTGCATCATCGCGCCTCGCGGCCGTACACGATGGGCTCGCTGTACTGGCAGCTCAACGACGTCTGGCCAGGTGCTTCATGGTCCAGCGTGGACTACTTCGGTCGCTGGAAGGCGCTGCACTTCGCCGCGCGGCGTTTCTTCGCGCCGGTGGCGGTGGCGGCGTTGCGCGACGAGGGCAGTACGCGGGTGCGCCTGATCAACGACGGTGCCGCGCTGGATGCACGCTGGCGGTTGCGGGTGATGGATGTAGACGGCAAGGTGCTGCGTCGTCGCGAGAACGCGGTGACGTTGACGGCGGCGGGTGTCACCTCGATCGGTGATTTCCGCGATGCCGAACTCCTGGCCGGTGCCGATCCGAAGCGCACGGTGGCAGTGTTCGAGCTGCTGCAGGACAAGTCGGTGATCGCGCGGCAGGTGGTCGGATTCGTCGAAGCCAAGGATCAGATCCTGCCGCGGCAGAAGCTCAAGGCCAGCCTGTCCATTGAAGGCGACCACTACCGTCTGCGATTGGAAAGCGCGGCCTGCGTGCGTTCGGCGTGGATCGACTTCGGTGCATTGGACGTGCAGGTGGAAGACAATCTGCTGGATCTGCTGCCGGGTGAAACCCGCGACATCGCAGTGCGTGGCCCAGTGGATCTGGCCGCCCTGCGCGAAGCACTGAAGGTGAAGACCCTCAACGATCGTTGAGGGCAGGTGAACCATGCCCTGGTAGGTGTCAACCTTGGTTGACACATCGGTCGTATGCCAACCAAGGTTGGCGTCTACCAAGAGCGGTACCCGGTAGCCGATACCGCAGAGCCCATCGGCAGGCGGCGTTTACAACTGGATCTGCTGGAAATTCTCGACCCGTTCGTGGCCGTTGGCGGCCTGGCCGGTGCGGGGCAGCGGGTAGTCATCCAGTCGATCAATCAGGCGGGTCTGCAGGCCGGCTTCGCGGGCAGCATCCAGTTCTTCCACCACATCCGACAGGAACAGAATCTCGCCGGCTGGCACGCCGATCGCCTGCACGATGCGGCGGTAGCTGTCGGCCTCGCGCTTGCCGCCGACTTCGGTGTCGAACCAGCCCGATACCAGCGGGCTGAGGTCACCGGCATCGCTGAAGCCGAAGAACAGCTTCTGCGCCGGCACCGAGCCGGAGGAGTACACGTACAGCGGCAGGCCGGAGGCGTGCCAGCCCTTCAGCACCGGCGCCACTTCCGGGTAGAAGTGCGCGGTGTAGTCGCCGCGGCGGTAGCCTTCGTCCCAGATCAGGCCCTGCAGCGCCTTCAGCGCGGTGTGCTTGCGGTCCTGGTCGATCCAGCCCTGCAGCGTCTCGGCCACCAGGCTGTCCTGGCAGGCGCCGCCGATCTCGGTGGCCACCGCATCCAGCCAGCGGCGGACTTCCGGCTGCTGGCCGTGCTCGGCGACGAACGCGGGCAGCGCCTTGCGGGCATAGGGGAACAGCACGTTCTTGACGAACGAGATGCTGCTGGTGGTGCCTTCGATATCGGTCAGGATGACGCGGGGCTGCATGGATCAGGATGCCTGGGTAGGTACGTAACGGGGGAATTTCTGCGCGATGTCGGTGCCGGTGAAGTGCCCGACCCAGCCGTCCGGCTCGGTGAAGAAGCGGATCGCCACGAAGCTGGGCTCATCGCCCATGTCGAACCAGTGGGTGGTGCCGTCGGGCACGGCGATCAGGTCGTCCTTCACGCACTCGATCTCATAGACCTTGTCACCCACGTGCAGGGTGAACAGGCCGGAGCCTGCCACGAAGAAGCGCACCTCGTCTTCCTTGTGGAAGTGTTCGTCGAGGAACTTCCTGCGCAGCTCGGCGCGGTTCGGGTTGTCCGGGGCGATCGAGGCCACGTCCACGCTCTTGAAGCCGCGCTCGGCAACCAGGCGGTCGATGTCGGCGCGGTAAGCGGCGAACACTTCATCCTGGCTGGCGCCCGGTGCGACCGGTGCGGTGGCCTGCCAGCGCTCGAAGGTGACGCCGATCTTCTGCAGCTCGGCAGCGATGATCGCGCCGTCCTGGGTGTCCAGAAGCGGCGATTCGGGGCGGGTGTCGTCGTAGATGCGCAGTCGGCTCATGGCGGCAGCTTGAACGTCTCGGGGGAAGACAGGGTAGCAGGGTGGGGGCAGGGCGCAGATTCCGGATCGGCATCTACACCTGCATGCGGGTTCAGCCGCGCAGCTTGCGCAGCTCCAGCTCGCAATGCAGCAGGAACTCGAAGGCTTCCATGTGCCGGCGCGCTTCGGCCATGTCGCGGCCCCAGGCATACAGGCCGTGGCCGTCGATCAGGTAGCCCCACAGGTTCTGACGGTCGAGCAGGTCATCGACCTGTTTCGAAAGCACGTTCATGTCCTGGGTGTTGGCGAACACCGGCACGTCGATGGCCATCTCGTGGGTGCTGTTGCCGGCGAAGGCTTTCAGCAGCTCGTAGCCTTCCAGGCGGATGTGGCCCTGCGGCGCGTACAGGCGCGAGGCAATGGTCTGCACCGGCGAGTGGGTGTGCAGCACGCAGCCGATTTCCGGGAAGCGGCGGTACAGCTGGGTGTGCAGTAGGGTTTCGGCGGACGGGCGCAGCGGGCGGCCGACGGCCAGGCCGTCGAAGTCCACCACCATGATGTCGTCCTCGATCAGGCGGCCCTTGTCCTTGCCGGAGACGGTGATCGCGGCGTGGCGGTCGTCCAGGCGGTGGGAGAAGTTGCTGCTGGTGGCCGGGGTCCAGCCGGCATGGGCCAGTTCGCGGACGTTGTCGATCAGCAGCTGGGCCAGTTCGCTCAGGCGCGCGGTGTCGTAGGGGAAGGTGGGGGCGTTCATGCGGCCGATTTTACTGGATTCGGCCAACGGCTGAGCCCCTCGTGGCTGGGAGGTGGTTGGTTGGTCACGGAAAGCGGTTCATGGGGGTGGCGGGGCGGGTGGGCCGTGCAGGGGACGCTGCAAGTCCCCCTCCGGGGCCCGGCCCAGCCGCTGGCGGCTGGGCGTTCGGTCACTCGCGAAGCAGTGCTTCGCAGGCAAAGCGCCCTCACCCCTGTAAGCTCGATGGCGCCATCCATGGCGCCAACGCCCTGCACGGCCCACCCGCCCCGCCTCTGACAGGTTCCGGCGTGCGGCCAGCCACGGAGTGAAGAAGGAAAAGCGAAAAGCGGGTCGCTTCGCTGTGCTTGCTCGGAGCGGAGCATGGCTCCGCTCTACAGAAACATTCATTCCGGAACATTCGTTCATGAGAACGTTTCATCCACGCATGGCGTGGATCTACTGGACGTGCCAGGAGACTGTCGGAGGTGGGGCGGGTTGGGTGCGCGGGGGTGTCCGCGGCATGGATGCCGCGGCCAAGCCCCCAGGGACGGGTTCACGGCGTCCCCCGCGCACCCAACCCGTCCCGCCAAACCCTCAGCCCAGCTGTTGCCGTTGCCGTTGCTCCGGCTTCAAAGGCGGGTGCAGGGCCGCAGGCCCTGCAATGCAAGAACCTCACTTACCCCGCAGGCGGCTGTGCTTGAAGCCATAGCAGAAATAGATCACGAAACCGACGAACGTCCACACCCCCATCAGCATCCAGTTGTGCATCGTCATTGCCGACAGCAGAGCAAGGCAACTCAGCACGCCCAGGCTGCAGATCAGCCACGCCATCGGCATGCGGAACGGACGCGGCAGGTCCGGCTGGGTGCGGCGCAGGATCAGCACGCCCGCGCACACTGCCGCAAACGCGATCAGCGTGCCCATCGAGGTCAGCTCGCCGAGGATATCCAGAGGGAACAGCGCCGCCAGCAGCGCGATGCCGATGCCGGTGATCACCGTGTTGATATGCGGGGTGCGGTACTTCGGGTGGATCTTGGTGAACACTGGCGGCAGCAGGCCGTCGCGGCCCATGATCATGAAGATGCGCGGCTGGCCGATGATCATCACCAGCACCACCGAAGACAGGCCGACCAGCGCGCCGACCTCGACCACCCAGCGCAGCCAGCCCAACTGCGGATGCGCGGCCACCGCGGTCACCACCGGCTCGTCGGTGCCCAACAGCTGGTAAGGCACCAGGCCGGTCATCACCGCGGCCATGGCGATGTACAGCACGGTGCAGATCACCAGCGACAGCATCATGCCGAACGGCATGTCGCGCTGCGGGTTCTTCGACTCCTGCGCTGCCACCGACACCGCCTCGAAGCCGATGTAGGCGAAGAACACCATCGCCGCGCCACGCAGCACGCCTTCCATGCCGTACTTGCCCGGGCCTTCATTGGCGGGAATGAACGGTGTCCAGTTGCTGGTGTCCACGTACTTCCAGCCGACCACGATGACCAGCAGGATCAGGCCGGTCTTCAGCACGACCATCGCCATGTTCATCGCCGAGGACTTGCTGATACCGACGTAGCACAGCCAGGTCAGCAGCAGTACCAGCGCGGCGGCCGGCAGGTTGGCGATCGCGCCGGTGGGGCGCAGCTGTGCATCGAGTGGGGCACTGACCAGCGCCGCCGGTAGATGGATGTCGAACTGGCTGAGCAGGCTGAGGAAATAGCCGGTCCAGCTGACCGCGACCGCCGAGGCGGAGACGCCGTATTCCAGTACCAGCATCCAGCCGATGAACCAGGCCGAAAGCTCGCCGAAGGTGGCGTAGGTGTAGGTGTAGGCGCTGCCGGAGACCGGCACCATCGAGGCGAACTCGGCGTAGGCCAGCGCGCAGAAGGCGCAGCAGATGGCGGCCAGCACGAACGACAGCATGATCGCCGGGCCGGCGTGGTTGGCGGCGGCCTGGCCGGTGATGACGAAGATGCCGCCGCCGATCACCGCGCCGATGCCGAGGGCGGTCAGGCCCCAGGGGCCGAGGTGGCGGCGCAGGCTCAGGCCGTTGGCGTCTTCATGGGCGGCATGCGGGTGCTTGGTGGCCCACAGTTGCTTGAACATGTGTGGTGGTCTTGTCGAAGCGCGCCACGGGCGGCGCGCGGGGAAAACGGACGGGCCGGCGCGAGGCCGGCCCGTAGGCGGATCAGGGCGACTTGGCCAGCTTGCTGTTGCGGATGCCGTAGCCCAGGTAGATCAGGAGGCCGAGCAGCGTCCAGCCAACGAACAGGTGCCAGTGCACCACGAACGCCTGCCAGAACAGGAACAGGCAGGTGGCTGCGCCGAGCGGGCAGATGATCCACACCGCCGGCACGCGGAACGGGCGGTGGATCTCCGGCTTGGTATAGCGCAGCACCAGCACGCCGATGCAGACCGTGGCGAAGGCCAGCAAGGTGCCCATCGAGACCAGTTCGCCCAGCACGTTCAGCGGCACCAGGCCGGCCAGTGCGGCGGCGATCACGCCGACCACGATGGTGGCGACGTACGGGGTGCGGAAGCGGGCGTGGACCCTGCCGAAGAATTTCGGCAGCAGGCCGTCGCGGGAGATGGTGTAGGCGATGCGGGTCTGGCCCATCATCATCACCAGCACCACCGAGGACAGGCCGGCGATGGCGCCGATCTCGACCAGGGTCTTCAGCCACGACAGGGTCGGGTAGGGTTCCAGCGCGGTGGCCACCGGCTTGTCGGTGCCCAGCAGGTGGTACGGCATCATGCCGGTCAGCACCGCACAGACGATGATGTAGACGATGGTGCACACCGCCAGCGAGCCAAGCAGGCCGATCGGCATGTTGCGCTGCGGGTCCTTGGTTTCGCCGGCGGCGGTGGAGACCGCATCGAAGCCGATGTAGGCGAAGAACACGATGGTGGCCGCACGGAACACGCCGCTCCAGCCGAACTCACCCGGCACACCGGTGTTTTCCGGGATGAACGGCTGCCAGTTGGCCGGGTCGATGTGGGCCGCGCCGATGCCGATGAACAGGCAGATGACGGTGACCTTGATCGCCACGATGATCGCGTTGACGAAGGCCGACTGGGTCACGCCCACGTACAGCAGGCCGGACACCGCCGCCACGATCAGCACTGCCGGCAGGTTGAACAGCTTGCCCGAGGCGATGAACTCGCTGCCGGTCCAGGCAATCGGGGCCGCGCTCAGGGCATCCGGGAACGGCATGTGCAGGGTGGTGGTGATGAAGCTGATCAGGTACGCCGACCAGCCCACCGCGACCGAAGCCGAGGCGAACAGGTATTCCAGCACCAGGCACCAGCCGATGAACCAGGCCATGCCCTCGCCGAGGGTGGCGTAGGAGTAGGAGTAGGCGCTGCCGGAGACCGGCATCATCGCCGCGAACTCGGCGTAGCACAGGCCCGCCAGGGCGCAGGCGAAGCCGGCGATCACGAACGACAGCATCACCGCCGGGCCGGCGTGGTTGGCCGCGGCCTGGCCGGTCAGCACGAAGATACCAGCGCCGATCACCGCACCCACGCCAAGCAGGATGAGGTGTTTAGCCGTGAGGGTCCGTTTCAACGTGGCTTCGCCGTCCAGGCTGCCTTCGATGGGTTCGCCAGCATCGACGTGCCCGGCCGGTTCAACCGGCTTGACCCTCAACAGAGCTTTCAGCATGCAGTACTTCCTAGTGATCGGATTGGGTGGGCCGCCGATACGTTGCCGGCAACCCTGGAATGGTGAAGGCCGCGCGAACGGCCCGCTGTACCTTAGCCAAAGCTGAAGCCAACGCACAAGCGCAATCGCAACAATGAACGGCGATAATGAGCAGTATTTTTCCAAACGCCGCCCATTCATGAGCCAGACCGCCGAAACCCTTGCCGTGCTTGACGATCGCCTGCGTGGCCTGCTGCGGGACTATGCCCGCCGCGAGCCTGCCCACGACGCACTGGCTGCCGAATTCGGCACATTGTTGGATGATCCGGAAGATCCGTTCCGCCGCGAGCGCCTGGCCGGCCACTTCACCGCCAGCTGCTGGCTGGTCAGTGCCGATGGTCAGCGCCTGCTGCTGACCCATCACCGCAAGCTGCAGCGCTGGCTGCAGCTGGGCGGTCACGCCGACGGCGACCGCGACCTGGCCCAGGTGGCACTGAAGGAAGCCGAGGAGGAATCGGGACTGAGCGGCCTGGTGTTGGAAGACCCGGCCATCTTCGATCTGGACAAGCACTGGATTCCGGAGCGCAAGGACGTACCGGGGCACTGGCACTACGACGTGCGTTTCGTGATCCGGGCGCTGGGTGGCGAGGCCTTCGTGCTCAGCGAGGAGTCGCTGGAACTGGCCTGGCGGCCGGTGACCGAGGTCGCGGCCGACCCGGAATCGGACGAATCGATGCAGCGCATGGCCCGCCGGTGGCTGGCGCGCTAGCAGCCTGTAGAGCCGAGCCCATGCTCGGCTCAATGCGGGCCGGAACCGCAGCCGAGCATGGGCTCGGCTCTACAAATGCATGGCGGGATCCGCGTCAATAGTCAATACAGGATGCGCGTGCGCAGCGTGCCCGGAATCGCGGCCAGCTCGTCGCGCACGGCGGCGGCCTGTTCCTCGCTGGCGGTGATGTCGATCACCACGTAGCCCACCTTCGGGTCGGTGCGCAGGAACTGGCCGTCGATGTTGACGTTGTGGCGCGAGAAGATCTCGTTGACCTTGGACAGCACGCCCGGCACGTTCTGGTGGATGTGCAGCAGGCGCAGGCTGTCGGCGTGCTCGGGCAGGGTTACTTCCGGGAAGTTGACCGCCGACAGGGTGCTGCCGTTGTCGCTGTAGCGCACCAGCTTGGCCGCCACTTCCACGCCGATGTTGTCCTGCGCCTCCAGCGTGCTGCCGCCCACGTGCGGGGTCAGGATCACGTTGTCGTGGCGGGTCAGCGGCGATTCGAAGATATCGCCATTGCCCTTCGGTTCGACCGGGAACACGTCCAGCGCGGCGCCGCCGACGTGGGCGCTGGCCAGGGCCGCGTCCAGCGCATCGATGTCGACCACGGTGCCGCGCGCGGCGTTGATCAGGTGCGCGCCCTTGCGCATCTTCGCCAGCTCGGTGCTGCCGATCATCCACTGCGTGGACGGGGTCTCCGGCACGTGCAGGGTGACGATGTCGGCGCGCGCCAGCAGGTCGTCCAGGCTGGCCGCCGCACGGGCATTGCCCAGTGCCAGCTTGGTTTCCACGTCGTGGAAGATCACCTGCATGCCCAGCGATTCGGCCAGCACGCCGACCTGGGTGCCGATGTGACCATAGCCGATGATGCCCAGCGTCTTGCCGCGCACTTCATGGCTGCCGCTGGCCGACTTCGACCAGCCGCCGCGATGGCATTCGGCATTCTTCTGAGGGATGCCACGGGTCAGCATGATCGCTTCGGCGATGACCAGCTCGGCCACGCTTCGGGTGTTGGAATAGGGCGCGTTGAACACCGGGATGCCGGCCAGCTCGGCCGCGTCCAGGTCGACCTGGTTGGTGCCGATGCAGAAGCAGCCCACCGCGATCAGGCGCTTGGCCTCGGCCAGCACTTCGGCGCTGAGCTGGGTGCGCGAACGGATGCCGACGATGTGCGCCTCGGCGATGCGTGCCTTCAGTTCGTCCTCGGGCAGTGCCTTGGTGTGCGCTTCGATCTGGCTGTAGCCGGCGGCGCTGAATACCTCCACGGCGGTCTGGCTGACCCCCTCCAGCAACAGCACGCGGATATCCTGCTTCGGGAACGAGGTCTTCTTCGGCGACATGGGGCGACACGGCCAGTGGGACAGGGGCTGACCACTATGCCAGATCGCAGCGACCATGGTGCAGTGCGCAATTGGTTGCATCCGTAGCTATCTGCACGGCTGCGGGGCTGGACGCTGGCGCGCGCCACTGGCACGCTTGCCCGTTATTCACGCACCGCGCTGGACCGTCATGACCGATTCCCGCATTGCCTCGCTGCAGCAGGCCTGTCCCGGCCTGAAGCTGAAGACCGACCCGTCCGACCTGGAGCATTACGGGCGCGACTGGACCCGGCGCTGGACGCCGGCGCCGCTGGCGATCGCACTGCCGGCAACGGTCGAGGAGGTACAAGCGGTGATGCGCTGGAGCGCAGGCGAGGGCGTGGCCGTGGTGCCGTCCGGTGGCCGCACCGGCCTCTCGGGTGGTGCGGTGGCCGCCAACGGCGAGCTGGTGCTCAGCCTGGAACGGATGAACAAGGCGCTGGCCTACGACGCGGTCGATCGCACCCTGGTGGTGCAGGCCGGCATGCCGCTGGAAGCCGTGCACAATGCCGCGCTGGACCATGGCCTGATCTACCCGGTGGATTTCGCCGCGCGCGGGTCCTGCTCGATCGGCGGCAACATCGCCACCAATGCCGGTGGCATCCGCGTGATCCGTTACGGCAACACCCGCGAGTGGATCGCGGGGCTGAAGGTGGTCACGGCTGATGGCGAGTTGCTGGAGCTCAACAAGGGCCTGATCAAGAATTCCAGCGGCTACGACTTCCGCCAGCTGCTGATTGGCTCGGAGGGCACGCTGGGCGTGATCGTCGAAGCCACGGTGAAGCTGACCGATCCGCCGCCGGCCAGCAACGTGATGCTGCTGGCCGTACCCAGCTTCGAGGTGCTGATGCAGGTATTCGCCGCGTTCCGCGCGCGCCTGCAGCTGCAGGCCTTCGAATTCTTCACCGACCGGGCGCTGGAGCACGTGCTGGCGCATGGCGCGCAGGCACCGTTCGACGAGGTGCATCCGTACTACGTGGTCACCGAGTTCGCCGCCGGCGACGAGGCCCAGGAAGCGGCGGCGATGGCCGCGTTCGAGGACTGCATGGGCAATGGCTGGGTCAGTGACGGCGTGATCAGTGCCAGCGATGCCCAGGCCGCCCAGCTGTGGCGCCTGCGCGAAGGCATCACCGAATCGCTGGCGCGCTACACGCCCTACAAGAATGACGTCTCGGTGCGGATCTCGGCGATGCCGGCGTTCCTGGCCGAGACCCAGGCGCTGATCGGGCAGGCCTACCCGCACTTCGACGTGGTGTGGTTCGGCCATATCGGCGATGGCAACCTGCACATCAACGTGCTCAAGCCGGACGACACCAGCGACGCCGATTTCGTGGCGCAGTGCGAGCAGGTGACCAAGCTGCTGGCGCAGGTGCTGGCGCGCTTCGATGGCAGCATCTCGGCCGAGCACGGCATCGGCCTGGTCAAGAAGGGCTACCTGGACAGCACCCGCGGCCCGGCCGAGATCGCGCTGATGAAGGCGGTCAAACGCGCGTTCGATCCCCAAGCGCGGCTGAATCCCGGCAAGCTGTTCGACGTTTGAGTCGGGCAAATCCTTCACGCACCCGTTACGCTCCACGCTTCCTAACAACCGGCTTCGAACCGATGACCCGTCCGCTTCTGCTGCTTGCCCTGCTGTCCCTGCCGCTGGCCGGCTTCGCTTCCAGCTTCGCCGGCACCTCGGCCGGCTCGGCCACCGGTGCGTCCTCCGGTTCCTCGGGCAGCAGCTCGGGTGACGACAAGGTGGTGCTGGCTGCACGCGACGATGCCGCTGCGTTCGTCGCCAGCGACGGCCAGATCCGTGGCGCTCGCCTGCAGGCGGCGCTGGTCCACCTGCGTGAGCAGAGCACCGCCGCACAGCAGCAGAGCGACCTGGAACTGGCCCGCGCGCTGCTGGCGCGTTGATCCCGCCTTCAGGTAGTGCCGGCCGCTGGCCGGCAACGCCATGACATCTGCACGGAACGCAGCCACGCATGGCGTGGCTCTACTGCTGATCGCCCACGTCGCGCATGCAGCTGATCGCCTGCAGCTCGACCCGTCTGGTCTTGATCCTGCACAGCAGCAGCTCGCCAGCCAGACCCTGGCCGACGTGCAGTCACTGCTGCCGGAGGGCCTGCTGCGCGCTTTGCCGGCTCAGGTGCAGGTGCGCTGGAGTGATGACCTTCCTGCCAAGGTGCACGGCCGCACGTTCGGTGGCCGCATCACCTTGCGCCGCGATCTGCTGGATGACGGCATGCCTGGCGCCCGGCGTGCGCGACGCAGCGCGCTGGTGCACGAGCTGACCCACGTTGCAGACCGTGGTGGTGCTGACTGGTCGCAGAGCATGCGTTGGCGTGACCTCGCGGGCTGGCAGCGCAAGCCCTGGCATCTCGGCCGTGGCGACAACGACTTCCATGACCGCAGTCCGGATGCCTATGAGCTGAAGGACCCGGCCGAGTACCTGGCAGTGAACGCCGAGCATTTCGTGCTCGATGGCGAGTTCGCCTGCCGGCGCCCCGCGTTGGCGCAGTGGTACCAGGCCCACTTCGGAACACCGCCGTCGCTGCCACAGCCGCAGTGCGCTACGACGCTGCCCTTGCTCCAGGCCGAATCGGAAGAAGGCGCTGCATCGTTGCTGCACCTCGACCCGGCGCGCGTCTACGCGGTGGACTACCTGTTCGCCGAAGGCAGTGCGCAGCCGATGAGTCGCTGGGGCCACAGCATGCTGCGGCTGGTGATCTGCAAGCCGGGGCGCGCACCTGGGCCGGATTGTCGCCTGGACCTGGAGTACCACCGCGTGCTGTCGTTCCGCGCCTTCGTTGGTGACGTGCAGATATCCAACTGGCGCGGGCTGACCGGTGGCTATCCGTCGCGCTTGTTCGTGCTGCCGTTGCAGCAGGTGGTGGACGAGTACACCAAGGTCGAGCTGCGCGGATTGCAGTCGCTGCCGTTGCAGCTGGAACGCAGCGAGATCGCCAGCCTGCTCGAGCGTACCGCACAGGTGCACTGGAGTTATGACGGGCGCTATTACTTCGTCAGCAACAACTGCGCGGTGGAAACCGCCAAGCTGCTGCAGGCCGGTGTGCCGCGGCTGGGCGAGGCCGGGCTGGCCCAGCTGAGTCCGCGCGGCCTGAAGCGGCGACTGGTGCGGCTGGGCGTGCTCGACGAGGGGGTACTGACGGACCGCGACGCAGCGCAGGCGCAGGGTTACTACTTCGCTTCGGCGCGCGACCACTACCAGCAGTTGTTCGGCGTGGCCGCAGCCCAGCTGGCATTGCCCGCACGCGATGTGCGCGGCTGGTTGAAGCTGCCTGCACGGCAACGGGCGCCGTGGCTGCTGAAGGGGGACCTGCGTGCCAGTGCCGGCCTGTTGCTGCTGGAACAGGCCGCGCAGCGGCGCGCCGAGCTGCGCGCACGCGATGTGCTCAAGCGGCAGCTGCTGGCCGCACCGGACAGCGCTGAAACGCGCAGCCTGCGGGGGTTGCTGGAGCAGAGTGGGCAGTGGCTGCGCCCGGGGACGCTGCTGCACGACGGCGGCTATGGATTGCCGCTCGGCGACGAGCAGGCGCTGCTGTACGAGGCCGTGGCCACCGCCAGTGCGCAGGCGGTCCCGGCGTGGCAGGCGCTGCGCGTACAGCTGCGTCAGCAGCTGCCGGTGAAGCAGCGCGACGAAATGGATGCGATCGACGCCAATCTGGCCGCACTCGGTGCACATCTGCGCACGCAGGCAGCCCGTCCGGTTATTGACGCGGCAGTTCGATGACGAAGCGGCTTCCGCCGGTACTGCCCGGGATGCAGTAGACGCGGCCACCGTGCGCATCGGCAATGGCCTTGACCACCGCCAGGCCGAGCCCGCTACCGCCGCCCTGGCGCGAACGCGAACCGTCGGCACGCATGAACGGGGTGAAGATGTCCGCGTGCAGTTCCGGGTCGATGCCCGGGCCCTCGTCTTCGATTGCCACCTGCACGTGGCCGGGCGTGTCATGCACCGCAATCCGCACCTTGCCCGGACTGGCATAGCGTCGCGCGTTCTCCAGCAGCGCCAGCAATGCCTGCCGCAGGCGGGTCGGGTCGCAGTGCGCGTTGTGCTCCTCGCGGCTGGTTTCCAGCTCCAGCACAAAGCCTGCAGCGCGGAACTGCGGGTCGACCAGGGTCATCACCGAATGCACCTCGGCCACCACGTCGGTGCGTGCGCGGCGCACGTCCAGTCGCGCATTGTCGGACAGGCTCAGCACGCGCAGGTCCTCGATCAGGCGGGACAGCCCTTCGACCTGGGCCAGCAGGCTGCGGAACTGGGATTCGTCGGGCTGGAACACGCCCTCGGCCAGTCCCTGCAGGCGGCCGCGCAGGATGGTCACCGGCGTGCGCAGCTCATGGGCGATGGCCGCATGCCACATCGAACGCTCGCTCTCCATGTGCTGCAGGCGGCGCGCCATCGCATTGAAGTCTTCGACCAGGGTGGCCACTTCGCCCGGTGAGTTCTCTTCGACGCTGGCGCGCGCACCCAGGTCGCCGCCGGCAAGCGCGCGTACGCTGTCGACCAGCGAATTCAGCCGCGACAGGATGCGGTGCGCCAGGCGGAACGAGGCGGCGATGGCCAGCGCCAGCCCGGTCAGGATCACCCCGACCATCCACGCCAGTTCCGGCCCGGTCGGCAGCCAGCTCTCCGGTTCTTCGGCGCTGCCGGGGAAGAACTCGACCAGCACCGCGTACAGCAGCCACGACGACAGGATCATCATCACGATGACGCCGATCACCATCAGCGACATCGAAACGATGATGTGCCGGCTGAGCCCGGAGCGGCGCAGAGGGGCCATCAGCGGTCCGCCATCAACCGGTAACCGACACCGCGTACGCTGGCGGGCACATTGAGCATGCCCACTTCATCCAGCTTGCGGCGCAGCTTGCTGACATGGCTGTCAACGGTGCGTTCCAGTGCTTCACTTTCCGGCAGGCATTCGTGCATCAGCTCGCTGCGGCTGAAGATGCGCGTCGGTGCCAGCGCCATGCAGTGCAGCAGCTTGAATTCGGTGAGGGTGAGCAGGACTTCGTGGCTGTAGCCTTCACCCTCCACGTGCACGGCGTGGGTGGCCGAGTCGATCAGCAGCGGGCCGACGCGCAGCGCGCTGGGTGCATCCACGCGCGAGGCGCGCAGCGTACGCCGCAGCACCGCGCGCACGCGCGCCGCCACTTCGGCCGGATTGAACGGTTTGACCACGTAGTCGTCGGCGCCCATGCGCAGTGCGGTCAGCTTGTCCAGGTCCTGGTCCAGCGCGGTCAGCATGATCACCGGCGTTTCGCCGCGCTGGCGCAGCTGGGTCAGCACGCTCCAGCCATCCAGGCGCGGCAGCTGCACGTCGAGCAGGACCAGGTCGGGGCGGGCGCTGCGGTGCAGGTCCAGGGCGCTGTGGCCGTCGGCGGCGCGCAGCGTGCGCAGTCCTTCGCGTTCCAGATAGGCGGTGAGAATATCGGCGATCTCGGCCTCATCCTCGACGATCAGGACGAGGGCGGCGAGGGCAGGGGAGGCATGCATGCAGGGGCGGGGCCTTAAGGTGCTTGCCTCCATCGTATCTCCACAGTTCCTCCATCGAAACCCCATCATCGCCACGCACACTGGGTTCTTCAGAACCTTTCAGCCGCCTGCGCGGCATTGTGCATAGCAATGAGAACCTTCAGGACTCCGGTCGCGTTGATCGCGGCCCTCGCCTTGGCCATGACGGCCTGCTCCACCCCCGAAGCCGCGCCGGAAGCCGCACCCCGCGTCAGCGTGGTCGCCGTCGGCCCACAGGTGGTGCAGCGTGACGACGAACTGCCTGGGCGCGTGGCCGCCGTGCGCACCGCGCAGATCCGAGCGCAGGTGGGGGGCATCGTGCAGCGCCGCCTGTTCGAACAGGGCGCCGAAGTGGCCGCCGGCCAGCCTCTTTTCCAGATCGATCCGGCGGCATTCCGCGCCGATGTCGATTCGGCGTTGGCCGCGCTGCAGCGCAGTGAAGCGGCGCTGGGCCGCAGTCGCGTGCAGTCGCAGCGCCTGCACGCCCTGGCTGCCGCGCAGGCGGTCAGCCAGCAGCATCGCGACGACGCCAGTGCCGAGTACGAGCAGGCGCGCGCGGCGGTGAATGAAGCGCGCGCGATCCTGTCCCGTCGCCAGCTCGACCTGCGCTATGCGACGGTCAGCGCACCGATTGCCGGCCGTATCGATCAGGCATTGGTCACCGAAGGTGCGCTGGTGGGCGTGGCCGATGCCGAGCCGATGGCGGTGGTGCAGCAGATCGACCAGGTCTACGTGGACGTGCGCCAGCCGGCGGCGCAGCTGGAGTCGCTGCAGCGCAGTGCCGCCGGTGGTGGTGAGCTGCCGGTGACGATCATCGGTGCCGCCGGCAAGCCGCTGCCCGAGCGCGGCCAGCTGCTGTTCTCCGGCATCAATGTCGATGCACGCACCGGCGATGTGATCCTGCGCATCCTGGTCGACAACCCGCAGCGCCAGCTGTTGCCCGGCATGTACGTGCGCGCGAAGGTGCCACGCGGTGCCCCGGCCAGTGCACTGACCGTGCCGCAGCAGGCCGTGCTGCGCAGTGCTGGCGGCCAGGCCTACGCCTGGGTGATCGGCGCCGACGGCAAGGCGGTGATCCGCACGCTGGAGGTGGACGGCAGCGTTGATCGCCAGTGGCTGGTGCGTACCGGCCTGAAGGCGGGCGAGAAGGTGGTGGTCGAGGGCCAGGAGCGCCTGCAGGAAGGCGTGGTGGTCGATGCGCGCGACTGGCAGAGGCCGGTCGCCAGCGCCGGTGCGATGCAGGCCGGCAGCAAGGGCTGAGCCTTTCCCGGGCCGGTCCCTCCAGGGAAATCCAACATGGCACGTTTCTTCATCGATCGCCCGGTGTTCGCCTGGGTGCTGGCGATCTTCATCATCCTGGCCGGCGTGTTGGCGATTCCGCGGCTCGCCGTGGAGCGCTATCCGGCGGTTGCGCCGCCGAGCGTCAGCATCTATGCCAGCTACCCGGGTGCCAGCCCGCAGACGCTGAACGATGCGGTGGTCGGCCTGATCGAGCGCGAGCTGTCCAGCGTCAAGCACCTGTTGTACTTCGAATCGTCGGTGGACACCTCCGGTGAAGCCTCGATCACCGCCACATTCAAGCCCGGTACCAACCCCGAGCTGGCGCAGGTGGACGTGCAGAACCGGATCAAGGCGATCGAGCCGCGCCTGCCGCGCAGCGTGCGCCAGAACGGCCTGTTCGTGGAGGCCGCCGATTCCGGCTTCCTGATGCTGGTCGGCCTGCGTTCGCCGGACGCCAGCGTCAGCGAGGCCGCGCTGGGCGATTTCATGGCGCGCAACATCATCGAAGAGCTGCGCCGCATCGATGGCGTCGGCCGCGTGCAGCTGTTCGGTGCCGAGCAGGCGATGCGCGTGTGGCTGGACCCGACCCGGTTGACCGGCTACGGCCTGACCATGGGGGATGTGGCCACCGCCATCGAGCAGCAGAACCTGGAGATCTCGCCGGGACGCATTGGTGATTCGCCGGGTGTTCCAGGCCAGCGCATCACCGTGCCGCTCAGCGCCGAGGGCCAGTTGTCCACGCCGGAACAGTTCGCCGCCATCGTGCTGCGTGCCGGGGCCGACGGTTCACGGGTGGTGCTGGGCGATGTCGCCCGCGTTGAACTGGGCGCGCAGAGCTATGCCTGGGGTACCCGCGAGGACGGCCATCCGGCCACCGCCGCCGGCGTGCAGCTGCGCCCGGGCGCGAATGCGGTGCGCACCGCGTCGGCGGTGCGTGAGCGCATGGCCGAACTGGCGCCACTGTTGCCGCGCGGCGTGGAATCGAGCATTCCGTTCGACACCGCACCGTTCGTCAAGATCTCGATCCAGAAGGTGGTACAGACGCTGCTTGAGGCGATGCTGCTGGTGTTCGCGGTGATGTACCTGTTCCTGCAGAACTGGCGCTACACGCTGATTCCGGCGCTGGTCGCACCGATCGCGCTGCTCGGCACCTTCGCGGTGATGCTGGCGCTGGGTTTCTCGATCAACGTGCTGACCATGTTCGGCATGGTGCTGGCGATCGGCATCATCGTCGACGACGCGATCGTGGTGGTCGAGGGCGTGGAACGGATCATGGCCGAGGAGGGCCTGCCGCCGCGCGAGGCGACCATCAAGGCGATGCGCGAGCTGACCGGTGCGGTGATCGGCATCACCCTGGTGCTGACCGCTGTGTTCATTCCGATGGCCTTGGCCAGCGGCTCGGTGGGCGCGATCTACCGCCAGTTCACCGTGGCGATGGCAGTGTCGATCCTGTTCTCGGCGCTGCTGGCATTGAGTCTGACGCCGGCGCTGTGCGCGACCCTGCTGCGCCCGAACACCCATGGCCACCATGGTCGGGGCGGTCTGTTCGGCGCCTTCAATCGTGGCTTCGAGGCGATGACCGGGCGCTACCAGCGTGGCGTGGCCTCCGTGCTGCAGCGAAGCGGGCGGGTGATGGGCGTGTTCGCCGCACTGGTAGTGGCGCTGCTGCTGGGCCTGCACTGGCTGCCGGGCGCATTCCTGCCCGAAGAGGACCAGGGCTATTTCATGACCTCGATCCAGCTGCCGGCCGAAGCCACCGCCGAGCGCACGCTGGCCGTGGTCGAAGCCTACGAACGGCATGTGGCCTCGCGCCCAGGCATCGGCTCCAATCAGTCGATCCTTGGCTACAGCTTCTCTGGCTCCGGCCCGAGCGCGGCGCTGACCTACACCATGCTCAAGGATTGGGGCGAGCGCGCAGGCGCCACCGCGGCCGGCGAGGTGGAGGCCGCGCAGAAGGCGATGTCCACGATTGCCGAGGGCGAGGTGATGAGCGTGATGCCGCCGGCGATCGACAGCCTGGGCCGTTCGTCCGGGTTCTCGCTCGCCCTGCAGGCGCGCACCGGGCAGAGCCAGGCCGAGCTGCGCGCGGCCCTGCAGCAGCTGCTGAAGCTGGCCGAGGCCAGCCCGCTGCTGTCCGAGGTGCATGCCGATGGCCTGCCTGCAGGCACCAGCGTGCGGCTGGACATCGACCGGGCCAAGGCCGAGGCGATGGGCGTGGGCTTCGAACACATCAGCAGCACGCTGTCGGCGGCGATGGGCTCGCAGTACGTCAATGACTTCCCCAACAAGGGCCGGTTGCAGCAGGTGATCCTGCAGGCCGACGCGCCGCACCGCATGGAACTGGAGGACGTGCTGAAGCTGTACGTGCGCAACAGCGAGGGCGGCATGGTGGCGCTGTCCGAACTGGTGACCCCGCACTGGACCGAGGCGCCGCTGCAGCTGCAGCGCTACCTCGGCTTCCCGGCGCTGAACCTGTCCGGCGCCCCGGCCTCCGGCGTGTCGACCGGCCAGGCCATGGCGGAGATGGAGCGGCTGGCCGAAAAACTGCCGTCCGGCTTCGCCCTGCAGTGGACCAGCCAGTCGCTGCAGGAGCGTGAGTCGGGCGCGCAGGCGCCGTGGCTGCTGCTGTTGTCGATGCTGGTGGTGTTCCTGGTGCTGGCGGCGCTGTACGAGAGCTGGTCGATTCCGCTGGCGGTGATGCTGGTGGTGCCGTTGGGCCTGCTCGGCGCGGTCGCCGCCGTGTTGTTGCGCGGCATGCCCAACGACGTGTTCTTCAAGGTCGGCATGATCACCGTGATCGGGCTGTCGGCGAAGAACGCGATCCTCATCGTCGAGTTCGCGCGGCAGCTGCAGCAGCAGGGGCGCGGCCTGGTTGAAGCAGCGCTGGAGGCGGCGCGGCTGCGCCTGCGGCCGATCGTGATGACCTCGCTGGCGTTCGCGCTGGGCGTGGTGCCGCTGATGCTGGCGCAGGGCGCGTCGAAGGAAACCCAGCAGGCGATCGGAACCGGCGTGTTCGGCGGCATGGTCAGTGCGACCGTGCTGGCGGTGTTCTTCGTGCCGGTCTTCTATGTAGTGGTGCAGGGCGCGCGGCAGTGGATCGCGCAGCGCCTGCGCAGGCGCCGGCCGATGCCGGAAGGATCCGTGGATGGAACGGGATATCGTTGAAGACCTGCATGAGCGGCAGCTGGCAGTGCTGGAACAGCGCCTGCGACAGGCATTGCTGGATGACGACCGCGATGCGCTGACCGCGCTGGTATCGCCGGCCTTGTTCATGATGGACGGGCAGGGCGGGCGCATGCTCGATCTGCCCTGGCTGGGCGACTGGCTGGCCGGGAACCTGCGGGTGCGAAGCCTGCAATCGTATGCGGTGGAAACGCTGCTGTGCGGACGGCTGGCGCTGCTGTCCAGCGATGTGCGGTTGGCGGTGTGCCGGCACGGCCGGGAGAGCGAATTGAAACTGCGCCTGCTGCGGGTCTGGACCTGCAGTTCCGGCGACAGCGGCGCGCAGCTGCTGTCCATGGCGGTACTGGCTGCATGAGTGCGGTCAGGCCGCTTTCAGGCCCCGCTCACCGGCAGGTGGTAGGGTCGAGCCTCTCTGTAGTGTCGACAAGGAGTCGAGCCATGCGTGTAGTTCCCAGTCTGTTGGCAGCCTCCCTCGGGTTGGTGCTGGCCGCGTGCCAGCCGGCCCAGCCGCCCGCCGCGAGCGGCAGTGACGCCGCGCCGCCGGCCGCGCCCGAACCGGTTGCCAGCACCGGCGCGGGTACCGGCAGCGACACCACGTACCAGTGTGGTGATCTGAGCGTGCGCGCGACCTTCAATGGCGAGGATGCGGCGACGGTAGTGATCGGCGACCGTACCTTCGCCATGACCTCCGAGCGTGCGGCGTCGGGTGCCAAGTACGGCGATGGCAAGGGCAACAGCTTCTGGACCAAGGGCAGCGATGACGGCCTGTTGAGCCTGAAGGGCGAAGCCGATCGCGAGTGCCATGCGGTCGAAGCCACCGAAGGCGATGGCAGTGCCGGCAATGCCGCGTTCCGTGCCACCGGCAACGAGCCGGGGTGGCTTGCGGTCGTTGATGGCGACACGCCGGGCCTGCAGGTGGAAGTCGACTATGGCGAGCGCCGCTTCGATGTGGCCAAACCCACCGAAGGCGCTGACGGCTGGAGTGGCAAGGCGTCCGACGGTACCGACGTCAAGCTCAGCTTCCAGCGCACCACCTGCCAGGATGACATGAGTGGCGAGGCATTCGATGCCAAGGTGAACCTGACCATCGGCACCCGCCAGTACCACGGTTGTGGCAACTTCGGCGCGAAGCAGCCGTAAGCTCTCTGTAGAGCCGAGCCCACGCTCGGCTGCTGTGTGCATTGGACAGGCACTGCAGCCGAGCGTGGGCTCGGCTCTACACAACCGCTGTCGCCGATGATCCGTCCGCTGCCTGCGGCGAACACGCCGCAAGCAGGGACGGGCAGGCGATCAGCGCGAGGCGCTTAGTCGGCACGGCCAGCGAATTCGCCGGTGGCGGTGTTCACCAGCACGCGTTCGCCGTTGACGATGTACTCCGGCACCATAATCTCGATGCCGGTGTTGAGCTTGGCCGGCTTCGGGCGCTTGGTAGCGGTGCCGCCCTTCAGTTCCGGCGGCGTCTCGATCACTTCCAGCACCACCGAGGCCGGCAGCTGGATCGCCACCGGCTGCTCGTCGATCACCTGCACGTAGATGCCGGTCAGGCCATCGGTGATGTAGCCGGCGTCGTCGCCGATCACGTCCGCGTCCAGGGTGTAGGGGGTGTAGTCCTCGTCATCGAGGAACACGAAGGCATCGCCGTCCTTGTACGAATAGGTGGACTGGCGGCGCAGCAGTTCGACCTCGACCAGGTTGTCGTCGGCATCGAAGCTGGCGTCGAGCTTGTTGCCGCCCGGCACGCTGTACATGATGAAGCGGAAGCGGACGTTGCCGCCGCGACCCTGCGGCGAGCTGCGCTCGATGTCGCGGATCTGGTACACGCCGTTGTTGTACTCGACGACGTTGCCCTTCTTGATGTCGTTGGCTTTCATGGTGATCTAGGTCGTTGGGGGAGGGCGCCGTCCCGGCGCCCGGGGGAATCACTTCGGAGCGAGGCGGGTAGCGCCGTCCAGGCGGATGGTCTCGCCATTGAGGTAGGTGTTGCCGAGGATGAAGCCGACCAGGCTGGCGAAGTCTTCCGGCTTGCCCAGGCGCGACGGGAACGGAATCGAGGCGGCCAGCGACTGCTGCACGGCCTCGGGCATGCCGTCCACCATCGGCGTCCAGAACACGCCTGGAGCAATCGTATTGACGCGGATGCCGAAGCGCGACAGTTCGCGCGCCATCGGCAGCGTCATCGACACCACGCCGCCCTTGCTGGCGGCATACGCGGCCTGGCCAATCTGGCCTTCATAGGCGGCGATGCTGGCGGTGTTGATGATCACGCCGCGCTCGCCGTCGGTGCCGGCCTCGTTGTGCTGCATGCGGTTGGCCGCCGCCTTTGCAACGTTGAAGCTGCCGACCAGGTTGACCATCACCGTGCCCTGGAAGCCGGCCAGCGGCATCGGGCCTTCCTTGCCCAGCACGCGGCCGGCGCCGAGGATGCCGGCGCAGTTCATCGCCACGTTCAGGCCGCCGAGGAAATCGTGGGCCTGGTCGATGGCTGCCGAGACGGCCGCTTCATCACTGACGTTGACGTTGAAATAGCGGGCCTTGTCGGCACCCAGATCGGCAACGGCGGAGGCGCCCTTGTCGTCGTTGAGGTCGAACAGGGCCACCTTGCCGCCCTGGGCGACGAGGTGCTGGGCCACGGCCAGGCCGAGGCCGGAGACGCCGCCAGTGATCACGGCACGTACGGAAGACAGCTGCATTGCACGGTCCTGCAGGTTCGAGAACCGCCGATTCTAACGGAAGCCGCGACCGCCGCTGTTGTGCACTGCGCCGCCGCTGCAGGGCGGCGCAGTGCAGCCGTCAGCCGGCGGCGGCCAGCGCCTGGCCGGTGCGGCTGGCGGTGGCGCGTCCGAGCAGGCCGGCCAGCCAGCGGCCGGTTTCGGCCAGTGCCGGCAGGTCCACGCCGCTGTCCAGGCCCAGGCCCTGCAGCAGGTAGACCACATCCTCGCTGGCGACATTGCCGCTGGCGCCCTTGGCATACGGGCAGCCACCGGCGCCAGACACCGCGCTGTCGACCACGCGCACGCCTTCTTCCAGGCAGGTGGCGATGTTGGCGATGGCCTGGCCATAGGTGTCGTGGAAGTGCACGGCCAGTGCGGCCATCGGAATCTCGGCGGCGACCGCCTGCAGCATTGCCCGGGCCTTGCGCGGGGTGCCGACGCCGATGGTGTCGCCCAGCGAGATTTCGTAACAGCCCATCTGGTGCAGGGCACGCGCCACCCGCACCACGTCGGCCAGTGGCACCTCGCCCTGGTAAGGGCAGCCGAGCACGGTGGACACGTAACCGCGCACGCGCACGCCATCGGCGGCGGCGCGGCGCAGGATCGGCTCGAACCGGGCCAGCGATTCGTCGATGCCGGCATTGGTGTTGGTGCGGTTGAACGCCTCCGAGGCGGCGGTGAACACCGCCACTTCCTCCACGCCCACCGCACGGGCGCGGTCGTAGCCCTGTTCGTTCGGCACCAGCACCGGGTAGTGGATGCCGGGCCGACGCTGGATGCCGGCATAGACCTCGGCGGCGTCGGCCAGCTGCGGGATCCACTTCGGGCTGACGAAGCTGGTCGCCTCGATGCTGCGCAGGCCGGTGGCCGACAGGCGGTTGATCAGTTCGATCTTGTCGGCGGTGGACACCGACTGCTTTTCGTTCTGCAGACCGTCACGCGGGCCGACCTCGACGATGCGGACATAGTCGCTCATGCGGCCACCTCGTCGGCAGGGCGGTGGCAGACCGCCTCGATGTTGTTGCCGTCCGGGTCGAGCACGAAGGCGCCGTAGTAATCCGGGTGGTACCACGGGCGCAGGCCCGGCGCGCCGTTGTCGCGGCCGCCGGCGGCGAGGGCAGCGGCATGGAAGGCGTCCACCTGGGTGCGGCTGGCGCAGGCGAAGGCCACGTGCACGCCCTGGCTGGCGGTGCCGGCATTGCCGAGCCAGAAGAACGGCTTGCCTTCGCTGCCGAAGCCGACGTGGTCATGGGCGCCGGTCTGCTCGGCGCTGACTTCCATCACCACGCCGATCTGCAACGGCGCCAGCGCCTGCAGGAAGAAGGCCTTGCTGCGCGCCAGGTCGGCGCTGGTCAAACCAAGATGATCGAGCATGTTCAGGCTTCCGTGACCCAGTGGGGCGCGCGCTTGTCGAGGAAGGCGCCCAGGCCTTCCTGGCCCTCGGCGGACACCCGCAGGCGCGCGATCAAGGCGGCATTATCGCGATCCAGGGCGTCGCGGTCATGGCTGTCGCGGACCTGCCGTACCAGCTGCTTGGCGGTGGACGAGGCGATCGGGCCGGCCTTGTCGAGCAGGGCCAGTTGGCGCTCCAGTGCTTCATCCAGGCGTTCCGGCTCGACCAGCTGATGGACCAGGCCGATGCGCAGCGCTGTCTCGGCGTCGAAATGCTCGCCGGTAGCGAACCAGCGCCGCGCCTGGCGCGGGCCGATGGCCTCGATCACGTAGGGCGAGATCACCGCCGGCAGCAGGCCCAGGCGACTTTCGGTCAGGCCGAAGCGCGCCGAGCTGCTGGCGATGGCGATGTCGCAGCAGGCGACCAGGCCGACGCCGCCACCGAAGGCCGCGCCATGGACCCGGGCCAGGGTCGGTTTGGGCAGCTCGTCCAGGGTGCGCATCAGCCGCGCCAGGGCCAGCGAGTCCTCGCGGTTGTCGGCCTCGCTGGCGGCGGCCATGCCGCGCATCCACTGCATGTCGGCGCCGGCCGAGAAGGAGGCGCCGTGGCCGGCGACCACCACGGCGCGGACCGAATCATCGCGGCCGGCGGCTTCCAGTGCGGCGGTCAGCCGGGCGATCAGGCTGGCGTCAAAGGCGTTGTGCAGCTCCGGCCGGTTCAGCCAGAGGGTGAGGACGGCGCCACGGCGCTCGATCTGCAAAGCATCGTTCATGGGATTCCAGGGTCACTCCATACCTGTATGGATCATAGCGGGCCATTGGTCATGGGCCATGACGCGACGCGGGAATGTTAGAATCGAGAACCATTTACATCCAGCAGAGAACACGCTAGATGACGCTGTCCGAACTGCCGCTGCACACCTCGGCCGTGGTCGAGTCCGTGCAGGACCTGCATGCCAACGATGCCATTGCCCGTCGCCTGCGCGAGCTGGGTTTCGTGAAGGGCGAGGAAGTGCGCCTGGTGGCCAAGGGCCCGGTGGGCGGCGAGCCGCTGCTGGTGCAGGTCGGGTTCACCCGGTTCGCGCTGCGGATCAGTGAAGCCAAGCGCGTCGTGGTCGACGCCGCCAGCCAGGAACGACGCGCATGACCGCTACCACCGCCACCGCCCCCCTGCGCATCGCGCTGGTCGGTAACCCCAACAGCGGCAAGACCGCGCTGTTCAACCAGCTGACCGGCAGCCGCCAGAAGGTCGCCAACTACACCGGCGTCACCGTCGAGCGCAAGGAAGGCCGCCTGCGCGCGCCGTCCGGCCGTGAATTCGCCGTGCTTGACCTGCCGGGCGCCTACAGCCTGCAGCCGGCCAGCCTGGACGAGGCGATCACCCGTGACCTGTGCCGGGGCTTCTACCCGGGCGAGGCCGCACCGGACGTGCTGCTGTGCGTGATCGACGCCACCAACCTGCGCCTGCACCTGCGTTTCGCGCTGGAACTGCGCGAGCTGGGCAAGCCGATGGTGGTGGCCCTGAACATGGTCGATGCGGCCCAGCGCCGCGGCATCCAGGTGGATGTGGCCGCGCTGGAGCGCGAACTGGGCGTGCCGGTGGTTGAAACCGTGGCGGTGCGCAAGCAGGGCGCCAAGGCCCTGGTCGAGCGCCTCGACGCCATGGTGCCGCACCTGGATGCGCCGGTACCGGGCCCGGAGGGTGGCATCGATTACCACGCCAAGGTGCGCCAGATCCTGTCGGTCGCCGTGCGGATGCCGGCGCGGACCGCTAAGGTCGACGACGCGCTGGACCGCTGGCTGCTGCACCCGGTGTTCGGCCTGATCAGCCTGGCGGTGGTGATGTTCCTGATCTTCCAGGCGGTGTACGCCTGGGCGACGCCGCTGATGGACGCCATCGAGGCTGGTTTCGCCTGGCTCGGCGCCTTCGTCGGCAGCGTGCTGCCGGAAGGCCCGCTGGCCAGCCTGCTGACCGACGGCATCATCGCCGGTGTGGGTGGCGTGGTGGTGTTCCTGCCGCAGATCCTGATCCTGTTCTTCTTCATCCTGGTGCTGGAAGAGTCCGGCTACCTGCCGCGAGCAGCATTCCTGCTCGACCGCATGATGGCGGCCGCCGGTCTGTCCGGTCGTTCGTTCATCCCGCTGCTGTCCAGCTTCGCCTGCGCGGTGCCGGGCATCATGTCCACGCGCAGCATCCAGGACCCGCGTGACCGCCTGGCCACGATCCTGGTCGCGCCGCTGATGACCTGTTCGGCGCGGCTGCCGGTATATGCGCTGCTGATCGGCGCGTTCATTCCGCAGAAGACGGTGTGGGGCGTGTTCAACCAGCAGGGCCTGGTGCTGTTCGGCCTGTACGCGGCGGGCATTCTCAGTGCGCTGGCGATGTCGTGGATCATGAAGAAGTGGCGTCGCGACAAGAGCGAGCACCCGCTGATGCTGGAGCTGCCGTCGTACCGCCTGCCGCACGTGCGCGACCTGGCGGTGGGCCTGTACGAGCGCGGCATGATCTTCCTCAAGCGCGTTGGCGGCATCATCCTGGCGCTGACCATCCTGCTGTGGGTGCTGCTGTCGTTCCCGGCGGCACCGGCTGGCGCCACGATGCCGGCGATCGACTACAGCTTCGCCGGCCAGATCGGTCATGCGATGGCGGTGTTCTTCGCGCCGCTGGGCTTCAACTGGCAGATCTGCATTGCACTGATTCCGGGCCTGGCTGCGCGCGAAGTGGCGGTTTCCTCGCTGGCGACCGTGTACGCGCTGTCGGCGGCCGATGACGATGCCGCCAGCCAGGCGCTGACTCCGCTGATCAGCGACGGCTGGTCGCTGGCCACCGCGCTGTCGCTGCTGGTCTGGTACATCTACGCCCCGATGTGCATCTCGACGCTGGCCACCATCAAGCGCGAGACCAATTCGTGGAAGACGATGGCCTTCTCGGCGTTCTACCTGTTTGCTGCGGCTTACGTGGCTGCGCTGATCACCTACCAGGTGACCAAGGCGCTGGGAGGCGGCTGATGGACCGTGGACTGCTGCTGCAGTACCTGATCATCGCGGTGGCCGTGCTGGTCAGTGCCTGGGTGGTGCTGAAGAAGCAGTTCCCGGGCACCGTGCGCACGCTGCGCGGGGCACTGGCGCTGGCCCTGTTGAAGCCGGGCCGCGCTGCCTGGCTGCAGGCGCTGGGGCGGAAGATCGCACCGCCAGCGAGCGGAAGCGGTGGTTCCTGTGGCGGTTGCGACAGCTGCGGGCCGACCAAGAAGTAGCATCGAGCCATGCTCGACTGCGGCCGCCCGGTGGGTGCCAACCTTCGCCCTGTGGGTGCGAACCTTTGCCCTGTGGGTGCGAACCTTGGTTCGCACGCTCCCCGGGTTCAGACCTCTCTGCGGATGAGCGCGCGGAAGTTCCCGTCCTGATTCAATCGCCGCACCGACTCGCGGTTTCCATGGGTTGCCGCGAAGCCCGCCACGTCGGCAAGGGCACCGAGCAGCAGGCATTTCATCCCATCGCGATTGCCGGCCTCCAGCAGATCATCCAGATCCTGCTGGATGAAGGCCCGGCGCAGGCCCGGCGTCTCTTCGATCCGCCAGTCGACATGGGGCGTGGGAATGCTGGAGCGGTACCTGAACGCGGTTTCAAGGTCGTCAGGCGCAAGGGGATACGCGAGCAGTTCTGGAAAGTAGAGCCCGGCATTCACATAGAAGCCCCGGCTTTCGCTGGCGCGTTGGTGATTGACGACAAGCAGGGCGGCATCCAGCAAGCGGTAGCGGGTCGTCGACGTGCCGGCAAAGCCGGTCTTCCTGGCGCACTTGCTGAAGACAGTCGAGGATTTCATGGGCTTTGCCTGGGCCGGAAGAGGGGTCCACAGCCTTGAGGCGCAGTGCCTGGCGGTCAATTGGCAAACGCGACACTCGCAACGAGTACCCCCCAGGTGGGAGTGAACCTTCCAGGTGGGGGGCAAACCTTCCAGCCAGGTGGGTGCGAACCTTGGTTCGCACGCTTTGCCCATGGCCGCGGATCTACCCGGCCCGTGAACCCAGCTCTGCTGCCAGCGCCAGCCACTTGCTGCGTTGTGCTGGGGTACTGCTGCGCACCGCACCGAGACGGCTGATCCGCACCGGGCGGATGCCGCAGAATTCCAGGAGGGGCGCGCGGATCTGGGTGATGCCCGGGTCGCGGTAGATCCAGCGGTAGTACCAGGGCGGCGTATCCAGCGTGGTGATCACCCGCGCGCTGCGCCCGGCCAGCAGCCGGTCCCACCACACCGAATCGCGCCGGTAGCGGAACGCGTACCCCGGCAGCAGCACGCGATCGAAGAAGCCCTTCAGCAGCGCCGGCATCGCGCCCCACCAGGTCGGGTAGACCAGCACCAGATGGTCGCAGGCCTCGATCGCATCCGCTGCGACCTGCAGGTCGGCTTCCAGCGGCTGGATCTGGCGGTAGCCATGCCGCAGCACCGGATCGAACTCGAGTTCACCCAATGCGATCAGGCGCACCCGGTGGCCGGCATTCTCGGCGGCGGTGGCGTAGCGCTGGGCGAGGGCGCCGCACAGGCTGTCGCGGTCGGGATGGCCGAGCAGGATCAGGATGGAACGGGACACGGCAACCTCGGGCAATGGAAAGTGCGCGAGGTTGGCCTATGCCCCAGGGACAGAGTCAAACGCCAGAGGTGCAGCCGCTGGGTTGCAGGATGCAGTCACCGCTGCCAGAGCGCAGCCACTGCTGCAGTTCGTCGCTGACCTGCTGCAGGTCGAGCTCGACCTGCGCCAGCCGTGCCCGCTCGCTGGCAATGCGGCTGCGCTGCTGCTCAAGCAGGGCCAGCACCGCCGGCCAGTCGAGCCGTCCATCGCGTCCCTGCAGGCGGGAGATTGCGGCCAGCGTGATGCCCAGCGCCAACGCCTGCCGGATCAGCTGTACCCAGGCCACGTCCTGTTCGCTGTAGTCGCGATAGCGGTTCAGGCGCGGCACCGGTGGCAGCAGTCCGCGCGCCTCGTACAGGCGGATGGCCTTGGCGCTGGCACCGGTGAGGCGGCTGACCTCGGAGATGCGCATCGGCTCAGTCCCGCACCAATCCGCCATCCACCACCAGGTTCTGGCCGGTCACCGCGCGTGACCACGGGCTGGCGAAGAACAGCGCGGCATCGGCGAATTCGACCGGGGTGGTGACGCTGCGCAGCGGGGTGTTGGCGGCGATGTAGTCGAACACCGCTTCGGGCGTGGCGGAACTGGCATCGGTGGTGCGCAGCAGGCCGCCGGACAGCATGTTGACGGTGATGCCGTGCGGGCCGAGGTCGCCGGCCAGTGTGCGGGTCAGCGACAGCAGTGCGGCCTTGGCGGCGGTGTAGTCGTGGTAGGGCACCACCGGGTTCTGGAACAGGTTGGTGCCGATGTTGATCACACGGCCGAAGCGGCGGGCCTGCATACCGGGCAGGGCGGCCTGCACGGTGTTCAGTGCGCCACGCACGCTGCCCTCGAACTGCGCCTGGAAGGCCGGCCAACCGATTTCCGCGGCGCCGTCGCGGGCATCGCCATTGAACGAGAAAGCGGCCAGCGCGTTGTTGACCACGGTGGTGACACCTTGGCCGAAGTGGGCCAGCGCGTGCTGCAGCATCGCATCGACCTGGGCGCGGTCGGTGACGTCGGCCGGCAGCGCGATCGCCTGTCCGCCCAGCTCAGTGGCCAGCGTACGTGCGGCGGCTTCGCTGCGGTGGTAGTTGATGATGACGCGGGCGCCCTGGGCGGCGAAGGCGCGGGCAATGTGCTTGCCAAGGCCGCGGCCGGCGCCAGTGACCAGCACCAGCTGTTCGCTGATCTGCATGAAGGAGCTGCCATCCATTGCATGAAAGGGCATGCAGCGTAGCAGCGATGGCGCTTGCCGGAGCGGGCGTGCTGCCGCTAGCCTGCAGGCATGAACCAGACTCCCCTGCGATTGCTCATTCACGGTGCCTCCGGGCGCATGGGCCAGGCCCTGCTGCGGCTGGCCGCCGAACATCCCGAAACCCTGCAGATCGTGGCTGCGGTAACCGGCCGTGCGCCGACCCAGCGCGTGGTCGACGGCGTGCCGTTCTTCGGCGCCAGCGAACTGCCTGGCGCGCCGGTGTTCGATGTGGCGATCGACTTCAGCCTGCCGGAGGGCTTCGACCCGATGCTGGCGCTATGCGTGGAGCGGGGTGCGGGCCTGGTCTCGGGCACTACTGGCATCTCCAGCACACAGCGGCAGGCGCTGGAGGCCGCGGCGGCGTCCATCCCGCTGGTCTGGGCGTCGAATTTCAGCCTGGGCGTGGCGGTACTGGATGAGCTGGTCGAGCGCGCGGCGCAGGCGCTGGCCGGCTGGGACTGCGACATCGTCGAATCGCACCACACGCAGAAGAAGGACGCGCCGTCGGGTACCGCGCTGACCCTGGGCGCGGCCGCGCAGCGGGGTGGGGCGGAGCCGCATTACGCCAGCCTGCGTGCCGGTGACATCGTCGGCGAGCATCTGGTGCAGTTCACCGGCCTGGGTGAGCGCATCGAGCTGGTGCACCGGGCCACCAACCGCGACATCTTCGCCCGCGGCGCCCTGTTTGCCGCCCGCCAGCTGCAGGGCCGGGCCCCCGGCAGCTACCGGGTGCGGGACCTGCTGCAGTAGGGCAGGCTGATTCCTGGGGTCGGATCCCTTTCCAGCGGAAAGGGCTCTGACCCCATCCGAGGGCGCCTGGGGTCAGAGCCTTTCCCATCCGGGCAAGGATCCGACCCCGCCTCCGGCCCGCATACGCCGCCGGATTGAAATGAATGCGCAATCGCCTGTTCATGAAGTGCGATAACCGCTGGCGCGAGCGCCCCGGCAGCGCTACAATTCGCACTCGCCGAATCACGAAAGCCGGACCGGTCCCAGACCGCACGTCCGCGCTTTTTTGCAACCGGATTTCCGTGAAGCGCAGGCGTGACTTCGGCAGCCCCCTCGGTAGCCAAAGTGAGATTCCCGTGACCCAAGCCGCAATCCTCGTCCTCGAAGACGGCACCGTATTCGAGGGCGAATCCGTAGGCGCGCCCGGCCTGTCCGTCGGTGAGGTGGTGTTCAACACCGCCATGACCGGCTACCAGGAAGTGCTGACCGACCCGTCCTACGCCCGGCAGATGGTCACGCTGACCTATCCGCATATCGGTAACACCGGCATGACCGACCAGGACAATGAAGCGTCCAAGGTGTGGTCGGCCGGCCTGATCGTGCGCGATGTTCCCCGCCGTCCCAGCAACTGGCGCAGCCAGGTGTCGCTGCAGGACTGGCTGATCCAGCGTGGCGTGGTCGCCATCGCCGGCATCGACACCCGCAAGCTGACCCGCATCCTGCGCGAGAAGGGCGCGCAGAATGGTGCGTTGATGGCCGGTGACATCGACGTGGAAAAGGCACTGGAAGCTGCCCGCAAGTTCCCGGGGCTGAAGGGCATGGATCTGGCCAAGGTCGTCACTACCGAGAAGACCTACACCTGGACCGAGGGCCAGCTGGACCTGGACGCCAACGCCTTCGTCAGCGTGCCGGCCAAGTACAAGGTCGTGGCCTACGATTTCGGCGTGAAGACCAACATCCTGCGCATGCTGGCCGAGCGTGGCTGCGAAGTGACCGTGGTGCCGGCGCAGACCCCGGCCGCCGAAGTGCTGGCACTGAAGCCGGACGGCGTGTTCCTGTCCAATGGCCCGGGTGACCCGGAACCGTGCGACTACGCCATCGAAGCGATCAAGACCTTCATCGACGTGAAGATCCCGACCTTCGGCATCTGCCTGGGCCACCAGCTGCTGGGCCTGGCCTCGGGCGCGCAGACCATGAAGATGGGCCACGGCCACCACGGTGCCAACCACCCGGTGCAGGACCTGGACAGCGGCCGGGTGATGATCACCTCGCAGAACCACGGCTTCGCGATCGATGAAGCGACCCTGCCGGCGACCCTGCGCGTGACCCACCGCTCGCTGTTCGATGGCACCAACCAGGGTGTCGCCCGCACCGACGTGCCGGCGTTCTCGTTCCAGGGCCACCCGGAAGCGTCGCCGGGCCCGACCGATGTCGGTCCGCTGTTCGACCGCTTCGTGGTGCTGATGGAGCAGGCCAAGGCGTGATCAGTACGCCGCCGGCCCCCGGTGGCGTCGCGATGGACCGTAAACCCCGCAACGCTGCTGCCGCTGGCGCGGCGCTGCGGATCAAGATTCCTGATCGACAGCGTGCGATCACCCCCCTTGTCACGCTGTACTGACTTAGAGAAGAAAATGCCCAAGCGCACTGACCTCAAGACCATCCTCATCATCGGTGCTGGCCCGATCGTCATCGGCCAGGCCTGCGAGTTCGACTACTCCGGCGCCCAGGCCTGCAAGGCCCTGCGTGACGAGGGTTACCGCGTGGTGCTGGTCAACAGCAACCCGGCCACGATCATGACCGACCCGGAGATGGCCGACGCCGTCTACATCGAGCCGATCAACTGGCAGACGGTCGAGAAGATCATCGCCAAGGAAAAGCCCGATGCGCTGCTGCCGACCATGGGTGGCCAGACCGCGTTGAACTGCGCGCTGGACCTGGCCGACAACGGCGTGCTGGAGAAGTACAACGTCGAGCTGATCGGCGCCAAACGCGAAGCGATCCGCATGGCCGAAGACCGCGAGCTGTTCCGCGTCGCCATGGGTGAGATCGGCCTGGAATGCCCGACCGCCGCCGTCGCCCACACCCTGGACGAAGCGCTGGAGATCCAGACCCGCGTCGGTTACCCGACCATCATCCGCCCCAGCTTCACCCTGGGCGGCAGCGGTGGCGGCATCGCCTACAACCGCGAAGAGCTGGTCGAGATCGTCAGCCGTGGCCTGGAACTGTCGCCGACCACCGAAGTGCTGGTGGAAGAGTCGGTGCTGGGCTGGAAGGAGTTCGAGATGGAAGTGGTCCGCGATACCGCGGACAACTGCATCATCGTCTGCTCGATCGAGAACCTGGATCCGATGGGCGTGCACACCGGTGACTCGATCACCGTGGCGCCGGCGCAGACCCTGACCGACAAGGAGTACCAGCGCCTGCGCGATGCCTCCATCGCCGTGCTGCGCAAGATCGGCGTCGATACCGGTGGCTCGAACGTGCAGTTCGGCATCAACCCGAAGACCGGCCGCGTGGTCGTCATCGAGATGAACCCGCGCGTGTCGCGTTCCTCGGCGCTGGCCTCCAAGGCCACCGGCTTCCCGATCGCCAAGGTCGCCGCCAAGCTGGCCGTGGGTTACACCCTGGACGAACTGAAGAACGAAATCACCGGTGGCCTGACCCCGGCCTCGTTCGAGCCGTCGATCGACTACGTCGTCACCAAGATCCCGCGCTTCGCCTTCGAGAAGTTCCCGGCCGCCGATGCCCGCCTGACCACCCAGATGAAGTCGGTGGGCGAGGTGATGGCGATGGGCCGCACCTTCCAGGAGTCGGTGCAGAAGGCCCTGCGTGGCCTGGAAACCGGCAAGGTCGGCTTCGACCCGACCGGCCTGGACCTGAGCAACGAAGAAGACCTGCAGACCCTGCGCCGCGAGCTGAAGGCCCCGGGCCCGGAGCGCCTGTTCTTCGTCGCCGATGCGTTCCGTGCCGGCATGAGCGTGGAAGAGATCTACGCACTGTCGTTCATCGACCACTGGTTCCTGGACCAGATCGAGGAAATCATCGCGGCCGAAGCTGAGGTCGCTGCCGGTGGCATCGATGCGCTGGATGCCGCACGCCTGCGCAAGCTGAAGCGCGCTGGTTTCTCCGACGCACGCCTGGCGCAGCTGACCGGCACCAACGAAGCCGCCATCCGCGCGCTGCGTCGCGCGCACAAGGTGCGCCCGGTCTACAAGCGCGTGGACTCCTGCGCCGGTGAGTTCTCCACCGGCACTGCCTACCTGTACTCGACCTACGAGGACGAGTGCGAGGCCGCGCCGAGCAACCGCGACAAGATCATGATCCTGGGCGGTGGCCCGAACCGCATCGGCCAGGGCATCGAGTTCGACTACTGCTGCGTGCACGCGGCACTGGCGCTGCGCGAGGATGGCTATGAAACCATCATGGTCAACTGCAACCCGGAAACCGTGTCGACCGACTACGACACCTCCGACCGCCTGTACTTCGAACCGCTGACCCTGGAAGACGTGCTGGAAATCGTCGAACTGGAACAGCCGAAGGGCGTGATCGTGCAGTACGGCGGCCAGACCCCGCTGAAGCTGGCGCGCGCGCTGGAAGCCAACGGCGTGCCGGTGATCGGCACCAGCCCGGACTCCATCGACCTGGCCGAAGACCGCGAGCGCTTCCAGCAGCTGGTGGACAAGCTGGGCCTGAAGCAGCCGCCGAACCGCATCGCCCGCAACGACCAGGAAGCCCTGCTGCTGGCCCGCGAGATCGGCTACCCGCTGGTGGTGCGCCCGAGCTACGTGCTGGGCGGCCGTGCGATGGAAATCGTCTACGGCGAAGCCGACCTGGCCCGCTACGTGCGCGACGCGGTGAAGGTGTCCAACGATTCGCCGGTGCTGCTGGACCGCTTCCTCGACAACGCAGTGGAGTGCGACGTCGACATCATTGCCGATGCCCAGGGCAACGTCCTGATCGGCGGCGTGATGGAGCACATCGAAGAAGCCGGCGTGCACTCGGGCGATTCCTCGTGCTCGCTGCCGCCGTACTCGCTGTCGGCTGAAACCCAGGCCGAGCTGCGCCGCCAGGTGGTGGAGCTGGCCAAGGCCCTGAACGTGGTCGGCCTGATGAACACCCAGTTCGCGATCCAGACCAGCGATGAAGGTGCCGACACCATCTACCTGCTGGAAGTGAACCCGCGTGCCTCGCGCACCGTGCCGTTCGTGTCCAAGGCTACCGGCATGCCGCTGGCCAAGATCGCCGCCCGCTGCATGGCCGGCAAGACGCTGGCCGAGCAGGGCGCGACCAAGGAAATCGTGCCGGACTACTACTCGGTGAAGGAAGCGATCTTCCCGTTCGCCAAGTTCCAGGGCGTCGACCCGATCCTCGGGCCGGAGATGCGCTCCACTGGTGAGGTGATGGGCGTGGGCCGCACCTTCAACGCCGCCTTCGCGCGTGCGCAGGAAGCCGGTGGCATCAAGGCACCGCCGGTCGGCAAGGCCTTCGTTTCGGTCCGCGATCCGGACAAGAAGCGCGTGCTGCCGGTGGCCAAGGCGCTGCTGGCGCGTGGCTACAGCCTGGTCGCCACCCGTGGCACCGCCGCATGGCTGCAGCAGCACGGCATGGACTGCGAGATCATCAACAAGGTGGTCGAAGGCCGTCCGCACATCGTCGACTCGATCAAGAACGGCGAGATCGTCTACATCGTCAACACGACCGAAGGTCGTTCGGCGATCAACGACTCGTTCTCGATCCGTCGCGAGGCGCTGCAGCATCGCGTCACCTACTCGACCACCATTGCCGGCGCCAAGGCGCTGGTGGATTCACTGGAATTCCGCGGCACCGGCCCCGTCTGGTCGCTGCAGGAGCTGCACAAGGAGTTGAATGCATGAGAGCCCCCATCACGATGAAGGGCGCGCAGAAGCTGCGCGACGAACTGGATCACCTGAAGTCGGTCAAGCGCCCGAAGGTGATCGCCGCGATCGCCGAAGCGCGTGAGCATGGCGACCTGAAGGAGAACGCCGAGTACCACGCCGCGCGCGAGGAACAGGGCTTCATCGAAGGCCGCATCAAGCAGCTGGAAGGCGAGCTGTCGCACGCCGAGATCATCGACGTGAGCAAGCTCAACGCTGGCTCCAAGGTGGTGTTCGGCGCCAGCGTGACCCTGGCCGACGTGGAAACCGACGAAGAGAAGAAGTACCAGATCGTCGGTGACCTGGAAGCGGACATCAAGCTGGGCCTGATCGCCATCTCCTCGCCGGTGGCGCGCGCGATGATCGGCAAGCTGGAAGGCGATTCGATCGTGATCGACGCCCCGGCCGGCCAGCGCGAGTACGAGATCGTCAGCGTCAGCTACGTGGACTGACCCGGTGGCAACGGCGACCCTGCTGTTGCCGGCGCGCAGCCGCTTTGCCGCGGCTGCGCTGCCTGATGACGTGGCGCGTGCCCTGGGCCGCGCCAACGCCTCGCAGTTCGAAGCCGGCGAGCGGGCACAGCTGCAGCGCCATTTCACGGTCGCCGCGCCGCACTGGCCGGTGGCCGCACTGAGCCGCCAGCGTGACGTCGGCGATGCTGCCGGCGCGTGCTGGTTGCGTGCCGATCCGGCCTGCATGGTGCCGGACATGCACGGTGCGCGGATGATGGCCTATGGCGAAACACTGCGGCCGACCCTGGCCGACAGCCTGGCCCTGCTGCCGGTGCTGCAGCCGTTGTTCGCCGATGCCGGGTTCGTGCTCGACGCGCCCGATCCCTCGCGCTGGTACCTGCGGCTTCCGATCGACCTGGCCCTGCCGGACTTCGACAGTCCGGACGAGGTGCTGGGCGATGACCTGTTCTCGCACCTGCCGGAAGGCGAGGGCGGTCGCCGCTGGCGGGCGTTGATGACCGAGGCGCAGGTGTTGTTGCACAACCATTCCTGGAACCAGCAGCGCGCCGCGCAGGGACAACAGCCGATCAATTCGCTGTGGTTCTGGGGCGGTGGCGTGATGCCGGTATCGGTCAGCACGGCGCATGCGCAGGTGCGCAGTCGTGATGCCCTGCTGCAGGGCATGGCTCTGGCGGCAGGCGTCGCCGTGGATGGCGAGCAGGCGGTGGATGCACTGGTCGACCTGCGCCAGCTGCGCTCCCTGCAGCAGCTCGGCAATGATGCGATCCGTCCGCTGCTGGCTGCGCTGAAGCGTGGCGAGCTGCAGCGACTGGTGCTGGATTTCGAGGATGGCCTGCAGTTCCAGCTGGATCGTGGCCAGCGCTGGCAGTTCTGGAAGAAGCCGCGTCAGCTGCACGATTGAGCGGGGTCGGATCCGTTTTCCATCGGAAAACGGCTCTGACCCGCGATGTTTGCCGGGGTTGTCGGCCAGCGGCCGGCACTACCGCAGCTGCCGGGCGCAATCCCGCCAGCCTCTCCCACGCGCGGTATCATCCCTCTGTCTTTCGTAACCGGCGATGCCGATGTCCCTTGCCGCCGATGCCGTGCAGCCCACCTCTGATACGCCGATGATCCGACGCCGCGATGCGGTCGCGCCCGGCAGCTGGCCGGAGGGCACGCTGCCGCTGCTGGCGAGGCTTTATGCCAGTCGTGGCGCAGGCACACCGGAACTGGCGCTGCCGAAGCTGGGCAGCCTGCATGCGCCCGAGCTGCTGACCGGTATCGATGATGCGGTGGGACTGCTGGTCGAGGCCATCGCCAACGACAAGCGCATCCTGGTGGTCGGCGATTTCGACTGCGATGGTGCTACCGCCTGTGCGGTCGGCGTGCGTGGCCTGCGCATGCTCGGCGCGCAGCATGTCTTCCACGCGGTGCCGAACCGCATGGTGCACGGCTATGGCCTGTCGCCTTCACTGGTGGAGGAACTGGCCGAGCTGAAACCGGATCTGCTGGTGACGGTCGACCACGGTATTGCCTGCCACGCGGGCGTGACCGCGGCCAAGGCACGTGGCTGGCAGGTGCTGGTCACCGATCACCATCTGCCGGGCCCGCAGCTGCCGCCGGCTGACGTGATCGTTGATCCGAATCTGGACGGCGATGCCTTCCCCAGCAAGTCGCTGGCCGGCGTCGGCGTGATCTTCTACGTGCTGATGGCGTTGCGCCGGCAGATGCGCGAGGCCGGCGTCTTCGCCGATGGCAAGGGGCCGGACCTGACCACGCTGCTGGACCTGGTGGCGGTCGGCACCGTCGCCGACCTGGTGGCGCTGGATCCGAACAACCGTGCGCTGGTCAGCGCGGGCCTGCGCCGGCTGCGCGCAGGGCAGGGTTGTGTCGGCCTGCGTGCGCTGATCGAAGCCAGCGGCCGCGACGCTGCGCGGCTGACCGCGACCGACATCGGCTTCGCACTCGGCCCACGCCTGAACGCTGCAGGCCGGCTTGAGGACATGGCGCTGGGCATCGCGCTGCTGCTGACCGAAGACCCGCGCCAGGCGCGCGACATCGCGCAGACGCTGGAGCAGATCAATTCGGAACGGCGCGCGGTGCAGCAGTCGATGACCGACGACGCCGAGCAGGCGTTGACCCGCGTGGTGCTGGACATGGCCGGGCAGCGCCCGGTGGCGGCCTGCCTGTTCGACGCTGACTGGCATCCCGGCGTGGTCGGCCTGGTCGCGTCGAAAATGAAGGATCGCCTGCATCGCCCGGTGATCGCCTTCGCCCCGGCCGAACCCGGCGCCGACACGCTGCGCGGCTCGGCGCGCTCGATTCCCGGCCTGCACATCCGTGACGCGCTGGCACTGGTTGATGCACGCCATCCGGGCCTGATCGAACGTTTCGGTGGGCATGCCATGGCGGCTGGCCTGAGCATGCGGCTGGATCACGTCGATGACTTCAAGGTCGCCTTCGTCGGTGTGGTGCTGGAGATGCTCGACCCGGCGGCGCTGCAGCAGCAGGTGTTGAGCGACGGCGAACTGGCCGCCGACGAGCTCGACCACCGCCATGCCGACGCGCTGCGCCTGGCTGGGCCGTGGGGCCAGGGCTTCCCCGAACCGCTGTTCGACGGCCACTTCGAAGTGGCCAACTGGCGCGTACTGAAGGAACGCCACCTGAAGCTGGAACTGCGCCTGCCCGGCGTACCCGGCACGATCAACGCGATCCATTTCGGCGGCTGGCACGGCAACGCACCCGCCCGTCATGTACACCTGGCCTACCGGCTGGCCTGCGATGACTATCGCGGCGGCAGCGCCATCCAGCTGATCGTCGAGCACTGCCTCCCCGCATGAAGAAAGGGGACGGAGGGGATTAAGTCGCAAGTGGCAAACAAGGCACAAGCGACTTAATCCCCTCCGTCCCCTTTTTCTGTGGCGTCAGCGGACCTCGCTGACCAGCATCGGCAGTTCCCAGGTACCACCGGGTACGCCCCGGCATAGCCCAGGTGCCACCTCCGACGTCGCGATGAAGTTCGTCCCGTTCCACGTCCAGGCTGCGTGCGAAATGCAGTCAGCGAGGCCGCGGCCCTTCTGCGCGGCAACGATCTGGCCATCGTCGTAGTCGATCGCATCGCTGGTCACCCACTGTGCCTGGAACGGCGGCTGTGGGCGGGCCACCCAGTAGCCATCGCCGCTGTTGTAGGCCGCTCGCCAGCAGGGCACGTTGACCAGCACGTGCTGTGCGTCCAGGCGGCGGACCTCCAGCGGCGAGTTGCTCAGCGGAATATCGGCATCGGTTTCCTGCAGGCCTTCGCAGTTGTCGCCCTCCAGCGTGGCACGCAGTGCCGCGCGCAGGGCGGGTGAAGCAGCCAGTCGTGCAAACGCAGGATCGTCCGGGGGCGAGTCCAGGGTAGCGGCCTTGCGCACCACCGGCACCGGCAGGGCGGCGGGGACGCTGGATTCAGGCGTACTGCCCTTGCGCATCACTGCGCCGGCTGTACCGAGGCGACCCTGATACTCATCGATCTTCAGCAGCACGGCTGCCGCACCCTTGTCCGACAGTGACCAGCGATGGCCGGCGCCATCGGTCACGCTGATCCCGCCATCGCGCACCAGCGCGGACAACAGCGCGCTGGTCTGCGCGGCATTCAAGCCATGCGTGCCTTCGCCCCTGGTGGGGGCCAGCACACCCAGATCCTGCTGCTGGATGCGCAGGTGCAGCGGGCCCTTGGGCTGGGGCTGGCCCTCTTCCGGCTGCAGCGACAGGCGTCCCTGTATCGCCTGGTTGGGGCCGCCCCTGCGGGTGAGCAGCACGCTCAGGGGGCTGTCTTCGTCGGTGGCGTAACCGGCGGCGCGGCAGGTCAGGGTGTTGTCACAGGCCACGACCCAGTCGTGGTGCTGGAAGTACAGGCTCTTTGCCGGAGCTGCAGCGCCGGTTGCAAGAGGGCAGACCAGGAACAGCAGGGCAGGAAACAGGAAGGAACGCATGGGTGTCCATACACATGGGCGGGGCCATATGGTGCCTACCGATGCGCGTCGCGACCAGCCTGAATGAGAGGGTCTGAGGGTGCCGATCTGTGATGGAATTCGCGCTGTCTTGAAAATACTTAATGAATTCATCTCCTTATCCAGCCGCGGATGTGTCAAAAAGCTGGCGCATGTCACACGGCAATGGCAAAGTCAGGCCACGACCAACATGGGACGACGGAACGCCCGATGTACGCCGAATCACTGCTCCCCGGCGCTGTGCTGCAGCGCCTGCACCAGGACCGACGCCTGATCCGCGTCGAAACCGCCTTGGACCCGGACACGTTCCTGGTCAAACGCTTCGAGGGAAGCGAGGCGGTGTCGAACCCGTTCACCTACCGTATCGACCTGCTCTCGATCCAGCCGCGGCTGGAACTGAAGCAGCTGGTCGGGCAGCCGCTGCGCCTGCAGCTGGGCGATGAGTTCGGCAATCGCAGCGTGCACGGCTACGTGCGCGAGTTCGCCAGCACCGGGCAGCAGGCACAGTTCAGTGCCTACCGCGCCGAGCTGGCGCCCTGGTTCGCCTTCCTCGACTACACCTGCAACTGCCGCATCTTCCAGGACCGGAACGTGCTGCAGATCATCGAAGAGGTGTTCGCCAGCTACGCGCAGCTGGCGAAGTTCCGCTACGACCTCAACGCCGGCAAGCTGCCGCCGTTGCCGTACTGCGTGCAGTACAACGAATCGGATTTCGCCTTTGTCAGCCGCCTGCTGGAGGACGCCGGGCTGTACTACAGCTTCGTGCACGATGACGAAGGCCACACCCTGGTGATCAGTGATGATTCGACGCTGAGCACCGTGCACGGTGAACCACGCCCGATCGCCTTCGTGTCCGACCAGGGCACGCTGGCCAGCACCGGGCTGCACCGCTGGGGCGCGCGTCGACGGGTCGGGCCCAGCGTGCAGACCCTGCGCAGTTTCGATTTCAAGCAGCCCAGCCAGTCGCTGGACGGCAACCAGGGCAACCAGGTGCCGCTGGGCCTGCTGCCGCCGCTGGAGCAGTACCGCTACGATGGCGCGGCACGCTTCACCAACAGCCGCATCGGCCAGGCATTGGCGGCCGTGCGCAATGAAGAGGTGGCGTGGCCGACCAAGCTGTTCGAATGCGCCGGCAATGCCGGTGAGCTCGACGCTGGGTCCTGCTTCGAACTGCAGCGGCATCCGGATTTCATCGGCCGTGACGACACTGATCGCAGCTTCTTCGTGGTCAGCGTGCAGCGTGAAGGCCACAACAATTTCGCCGCCGACTTCGGCAGCGCCGAAGCGCCCAGCGTTGAAGTGCAGGCGGAAGTCCTGCGCCGGCGCATCCCGTACCGCCCGCTGCGGTGCACGCCCTGGCCGCGCATGCCGGGCCCGCAGACCGCGACCGTGGTCGGCCCGCCGGGAGAAGAACTGCATGCCGATCGCTATGGTCGGGTGAAGGTGCAGTTCCACTGGGACCGGCAACTGGATCGCCGCGAGAACGCCTCATGCTGGATCCGCAGCGCCAGCCCCTGGGCCGGTGCCGACATGGGCGGTGTCTCGCCACCGCGCGTCGGCCAGGAGGTCATCGTCGATTTCCTCGATGGTGACCCGGACCGGCCGATCATCACCGGCCGCGTCTACAACGAAGACAACATGCCACCGTTCGGCATGGAGGTCAGTGGCCTGAAGTCGAAGACGGTCAAGGGCGCCGGCTGGAACGAGATCACCATGCACGATGGTGCCGGTGGCGAGCTGCTGAACATGCGCGCGCAGCGCGACATGGTCACCACCGTGCTCAACGATCAGAACGCCAGCGTCAAGAACAACAAATCCACCTCCGTCTCGGTCAATCACCGCATGGACGTGGGCTCCAACCAGGACATCAGCGTTGGTGGCAATCGCGGCATCACCGTCACCGGTACCGACACCCTGGGCGTCACCGGCACCCGCACCACCAACGTGACCGGTGCAGTCACCGAGAAGTACGAGAGCGGCGAAACCAAGACGATCGTGGCGTCTGGCTACACCGAAACCATCACCGGCGATTTCAAGACCACGCTGACCGGCAACTACACCAGCCAGCGCACCGGCACCTGGACCGAGACGGTGACCTCCACCTCCAGCCGCACCGTCGGCGGGCTGGTCACGGAGACGCTGAAGGCAGCACGTGAAGTGACCATCACCGGCCAGGACAAGCGCAAGGTGCAGGGCAAGGTGGACGACAGCAACGTCGGTGAGCGCGTCATCGATGTCACCGGCAACTTCAGCCAGGATGCCAGCGGAACCCATAGCCAGGGCTCAGACGGCGTGATGAGCCTGGAGTCGGCAGTCAAGCTCACCAGCAAGGTCGGCGGCTCGGTCATCGAGATCACCGACAGCGCGATCAAGATCACCGCCGGTGGTTCGGAAGTGGTGATCGACGCGGGCGGTGTCTCGGTCAATGGCAGCGAGATCAAGCTCAACTGCTGAGCCGCACGGGAGAAACACGATGCAGGATACCCCCATGCTGCGCGGCCTGAACGCATTGCGCGATGCTTGGTTGGAGGCAAGTGCCGACAGCAGCCGGCGCTTGCTGGTCTGGCGCCTGCCTGCCGCCGCCAGCCGGCTGCTGGCCGCGTTTTTCGAGATGCAGCGCCACGACGCCGGCCGCGATACGCCGGACTACTTCCTGCGCATCGATACCGCCTATGAGCTTGGCTTCCGCTACAGCCGGCAGCTCAAGCAGGACCTGCTGGACCGCTACCTGGCCAGCCAGGAGGATCTGCGTGCGCAGCAGGTGACGCTCGGCTGGCGTGGCCCGCACGAAGGGCATCCGGACAGCGCACAGGGTGTCGTCGAGGTGCTGGAGAGCTTCATCGAGCATCATGGCGAACACCTGCGCCTGCTGGGGGCGGTGCTGGAACCGGAGCGCTGTGTGCCCGGCGAGGGATTCGAACGCTGGGTGGACGCCGCGCTGGCCGCCAGCCCTGGCCAGCGCCTGCGTCTGGTACTGGTGGATACCGAGGAGGATCCGCGCTGGCAGTCGTTGCTGGAACGGCACGGCAGGATCGCGCGCGTGGTCAGTGCGCCGATCGATATGTTCGGCATCGCCCGCGATACCGCCGCACAGTCTGGCGGCCGCGGCCCGGAAGTGCTGTACCGGCAGCTGCTGGCCGACCTGATGCTGCTGCTCGAACGCGGCAGCCCTTCCCAGGTGGTTGCCCGCGCAGAGCGCGCACAAGGGCTGGCGCAGCGGCAGGGGTGGCAGGACCAGCAATCGGTGGTGCAGATGATGGTGGCCGGTGCATGGTTGAAGCACGGCGATCACGGCCAGGCGATCAACAGCTACCGCCAGGCGCGCAGCGCGGCCGAGGGCGCGCGCGCGAGCGGCAATCCAGCCGCGCCGGAACTGGTGATGCAGAGCTGGTTCGGCGAGGCCGGTTGCTGGTTGGCCGCCAAACAGCCCGAGCGTGCTGCGCAGACCTACCTGCAGGCCTCGACGTCGGCGGCCAGCATTCCGCATCCGATGTTCGCGTTGGAGGGCCAGCGCATGGCTGGCTGGTGCCAGTTGCAGTCGGGCCAGCGCGAAGCGGCGCGCACTCAGTTGCTGGAGGCGATCCGCATAGCCAAGCCGCTGGCACCGGCCGACCGCAAGGCCACCACGCTGCCGCAGGCGCTGTGGGACCTGCTGCAATTGCAGGACGCGCGCCGCTGCGAATCGCTGCAGCAGGTGGCCGCGGAGTACCTGCAGGCCAGTACCGGCCTGCTGGAAAAGGCCGATGCACAGGGCCGCGCGCTCGGCCCGCGACCGGTGCGGCCGGCGCTGGATGCCATCGACGCAGCGCTGGATGCCGCGCTGGAACGAGGCTTCCACCGCGCCCAACAGGAGCGCGAGCGGTTGATCCAGGGCGGCGACGAATTCTTCCGCAAGATCGTGGCCGTCGGCCGCGATTTCCTCGACCCGGGCTGGAACGGCCTGCCGGCCATCGAACACCCGCTCGATCACGAGATACCGGTGTGGAGCGAGCCACCGGTGATGCAGCCGTTGCCCGACCCCAGTGGCCTGCTGCAGGCGCCCGTGGCGGCCGGCCCGACTGTTACAGGAGTGGCTGTTGCATGAAGTCGAACAAGACCGTGGTGATGCTGGTGGCCATCGTGCTGGGCATCATCGTCGTGACCTGGATCAGCGCCGAGTACCGTGACGAAGTAAAGGCGTTCCTGCGCGCGTTGTTCCGCGCCTTGTAAAGCAACAAGGAGTGTTGCCGTGAGTATCGCCGCCAAGCATTTCGATCCGCAGCTGGGCATCGACATCCACATGTACGCGGTGCCGCCGTGCCCGTTGCCGACCCCGCACATCGGCCTGGTGCTGGATCCGTTCGACTACATCCCGTTCATCGGCTCGACCATCAAGGTCAACGGTGTGCATCGTGGCACCGCCGGGACTGGCGGCCTGGATATCCACATCCCGCTGGGGGTGTGGGGCCCGCCACTGGCGGCGCCGATGGGCCCGCAGTTCGACGGCGAAGAAATCTTCATGGGCAGCCGCACCGTGTCGGCCGATGGCGAGCCGTTCTCGCGGCTGGCCATGCCGGTGCTGGACTGCAACCTGGCCGGGATGATCAACCCGTTCCGGATGAAGAAGCCGAAGAAGCCGCTGCGCGCGATGTCGCTGCCGACCGGCTTGAACGTGGCCATTCCCACCAGCGTTACCGTGGGCGGTCCGCCGACGGTGTCATGGACCGCGCTGGCGTTCCGCGCCGCATTCGCCGGCCTGGGCAAGCTGCGCAAGAGTGCCTTCTTCCGCAAGAAGATGGATCCGTTCGCCAACTGGCGGCGCGGCAAGTGGGGCCATCTGCCCTCTGGCTTCCTGAAGTGCAAGGTGCTGCGTGCCGAGCCGGTGGATATCCGTGATGGCAGCGTGGTGGTCAGCCACCAGGACTTCGACATTCCCGGGCGGCTTGCCTTCGCCTGGCAGCGCAGTTATGGCTCGCGCCGGGCGGGTGAGCCGGGACTGTGCGGTGCTGGCTGGCAGACGCCGGCCGACATCCGCCTGGAGCTGCTGGACGACGGCAGCGTGTGGCTGTCCGGGCCGGACCAGGTCGCCTTCTTCCCGGAGCTGCCGCCGGCCGATGGCGAGGCAGGAGCGATCCTCGACTTCGTCGATGGCGCACGCCTGCTGCGCCGCCGCGGGCAGTGGCAGGTGCGCTTCAAGAGCGGGCTGCGGTATGTGTTCGGCGGTGAACTGCCGGCAGGCGTGAGCGCGCTGCCGAATCCACAGTCCTGGCCGATCGAGCGCATCGAGGACGCGCACGGCAACCACTGGCGGTTCGAGCGTCGCGACGGCCATCTGGTGCGCATCGTCGAGAGTGGCATCGGTGACCTGCAGGGCCGTTTCATCGAGGTGGAGGCGCGCCACGGCCGCATCGACCGCATGGCGCTGCATGACCCGGCCACCGGCCTGGTGCATCCGCTGGTGAGCTACCGCTACAGTGGCGAGGGTGATCTGTTGGCGGCCGTCGATGCGCTGGGCGCGCCGCGCACCTTCGCCTACGAGCAGCACCGCATGGTGCGGCACACCGACCGCGTTGGGCTGTCCTTCCATTACGCGTTCGACGCGCAGGGCAGGGTGGTGCATTCGTGGGGCGACGGTGGCCTGTACGATTATCACTTCGAGTACGACGCGCTGCTGCGCGAGACCCGGGTAACCGACTCGCTGGGCCACCTGAGCGTGGTCAAGTTTGACGAGAACCAGCTGCCGCTGTGCGAGATCGATCCGCTCGATGGCGTGACGCTGTTCGAGTACGACGATTTCGGGCGGACCGTGGCGGTGACCGATCCGGAAGGACTGCGAACGGCGTTTGCCTATGATGCGCATGGCAACCTGATCTGCCTGACCCGCGCCGATGGCACGGCGATCCAGATGGAGTACGACCTGGACGACCGCATGGTGTCGTTGCGGACGCCGGATGGCGTCGACTGGCAACAGGCATATGACGGCCAGGGCCTGCTGGTCAGCCAGATCGATCCATTGGGTGCAACCACCCGCTTCGAGTACGACCCTCAAGGCCAGTTGGAGTCACAGACCAATGCGCGCCAGGCGGTCACACGCCTGCGCTATGACCGTCATGGGCTGGTGGTTGCCGTCATTGATGCGCTCGGCCATGAGAGCCGCTTCGAGCACGATCCGCTGGGCAACCTGCTGCGCCAGGTGGATCCGTTGGGGCAGGCCAGTCGCTACGAGTACGACGCCAAGGGTCGCCTGCTCGGCACGATTGGCCCGGACGGCAGCGGCGTGCGCTGCGAGTACGATGCCGAAGATCAGCTGGTCCGCTACACCGATGAAGTGGGCGCGCAGACGCGGCTGCAGTACGTGGGCATCGGACAGATCGGCAAGCGCGTTCAGGCTGACGGGCACAGCGTGGAATACCGCTACGACACCGAAGAGCAGCTGGTTGCGGTCATCAACCAGCGCGGCGAAACCTATCAGCTGGTGCGCGATGCGCTGGGCCGCATCGTCGAGGAGGTGGATTACTGGGGCCAGTCGCGGCGCTACACCTATGACGGGGCCGGACGATTGACGGCCACCCTGGATCCGCTGGGCCAGCGCATCGCCTTCACCACCGACAAGCTCGGGCGCATCACCCGCAAGACGCTGCCCGATGTGCGCCATCCTGGTCAGCAGGTACAGGAACACTTCGTCTACGACGTGCAGGGACAGATTGTCGAGCTGCGCAATGCGGCGCGTACGGTGAAGCGCCGGTACGACCCGCTGGGGCAATTGCTGGAGGAACTGCAGGATGGCTTCCGCGTGGGCTATGGCTACGATGAAGTGGGAAATGAGGTCTTGCGTGAGACCTCGGCGGGTAACCGGGTTGCGTTTGGCTACGACCTGCGGGACCAGACGGTGTCGGTGGCGATCAATGACGAGTCGCCGATCTCGATTGAACGCGACGCGTTGGGACGCACGACACGCGAGCAGCTGAGCCCGCATCTGCAGCGCGACTTCACCTATGACAGCCGCAACCTGCTGACCTCGCAGTCGGTGCTGAAGGATGCTGCGCCGCTGTTCGAGACTCGCTACGACTATGACCGCAGTGGCAACCTGACCCGCCGCAGCGACAGCGCACAGGGCGTGGACGAGTACCGCTACGACGCGATCGGGCGCCTGCTACAGCACATCGACCCGAAGGGAAGGGTCGAGCGCTACTTCAACGACCCGGCCGGCGACAGGCTGCGCACCGAGGTGAAGCAGGTGCAGGCGCGCAAGGTGGTGGGCGGCGAAGATGACGACCTGACCACCTGGACGCGCGAGGGCACCTACCAGGGCGTGCACTACGTGTTTAACCGGGCGGGCGATCTGGTGAGCAAGGGTGCGCCGCAAGGGGATGCGCCCGATGACCTGACGCTGATCTGGGATGCCAATCATCGGCTGGCCGAGAGCCGTCGCAACGGGCAGTCAACGTACTACGGCTATGACCCGTTGGGACGGCGGGTGTTCAAGCGCAACCCGACGCAGACCACGTGGTTCTTCTGGGATGGCAATGCGCTGCTGGGTGAGGTGCGGCAGGCCAACGAAGCAGAAGACGCGGTGCCGGTGTGGGTGCGCAATGTGGCGAGCCTGGTGGAGGTGAAGCGTCGGCAACGCCGGCTTGAGCGACTGTATGAGGCGGTTCGGGAGTATGTCTATCATCCAGGCACATATGTGCCCCTTGCCCTGTTGGATCCGGCTATTGCGATCAAACTCGGCGCAGTTGCGGCGACGGGTGAGGCGAAGAGGATGGACGTGATGTTGCCAACTGGAATGATTGCCAACCCCGTTTCCGGAGCTGGTGCACGGCCGTCAGAAACTACTATCACCAATCTGACTGATGGGGCCAAGAAACCCATAGCCGCTGAATCACCGGTGCGCTTGGGGCTGGGCATGCTTGGAGGCACGCGACTTGGAAGCGCGGAGGCACCCCCTCATCGTGTTGCGCAGAAGGGGTCTACGTTCAACGATGAAGCAATTCGCATTCCTGATAAGGTTGTCGAACAGGTTGATACCACGAAGGCTGCACCGATCGACTCATGTATGGATTCGCGCGATGTACTCGCTGCGCCGCGCCCTCGAATTCTGCACATCATCAACGATGTTAACGACTGCCCCATCCGAATTATGGATCGACATGGGCAGACGCACTGGCATGCCACTATCTCTCCCTGGGGAAGCCTTCAGCAGCTTCATTTCACAGCGGTAGAAAACAACATTCGTTTGCAAGGCCAATACTTTGACGCAGAGACCGGGCTGAGTTACAACCGAAACAGGTACTACGATCCGACAATTGGAGCGTTCATCTCTTTGGATCCACTTGGGTTGGTCGCTTCGATAAATCTGCAGGCATACGTTTCAAATCCTTTCTCTGAAAGCGACCCCCTTGGTCTATGGGGGGAACCGATGAATGGCGCTTCTGCGACCATTAGCGTGGGCAATGTTTCCAGGACCGCAACAAGTAGCTCGGCTGGCCACGCTGAGATCAATGGGCTCAATTGGTTCATTGATGAGGGTCCGGGATTTGACGGGAAAAAGGTGGTAATCAGCGACGTGGTGGGCCACTTCAAGAGTGGCGAAATTCCTGTCGGCGTTTGTACAGGCTGCAGATCGAACATCTTTGATCTGCTGATCGATGGAAACGCTTCAAGTGTAGTCATACCAAAAACGGTTGGAAACGTGTTCAAGGGAAATATTGAAATACAGTCTACGGAATTTGAGAGAATGAGCAGGGAGATCGGATCGATCTATCGAGGGGCAGGGACAAACAAGCAGAAATCAGATCGAGCATGGGCCTTGCTGGAGGGCGCATGCAGAAGCTGATTTCTCCCTGTTCGTCTGTCTTCTCATACGATCCCCGATGGGCAGAGGTGCGCCTTGGGGCTGAGCCCGCGCTCTACTACATGGGCGCCAGTTCAAGCTTCTTTGTCGATCAGAATCCAATGGGAGACCGCATTCTGGCTCCTGCTGCAGACATTGAGGTTGATCAGTCGGTCGGCGCTCTGAGATTGACGTCGACCGATAAGGGCGAGCCCGTCGAGTACGTGGTGTCCGCGGGGTGTGACTTCGACCGTCTCATCTTTGAGCTTGTGCATGCGCTGAAGGATTCGGGTCTAGCACCAAGCGAGACCGATGACAAAATTGATGTGGCCTGTGAGGGCGGTCTGATAAAGACGTGTTACATCACTCGCGTGTTTGAGGGGGATGCGCCTAGATCGCTGCGTATTGTCCGTAAAGATGAGGGTATTCATGTCGTCATTCCTAGTCCGCGATATCAAGCTCGCGTCACTTCCTTGATGATGAGTGGTGCTGAGCTGTTCATTGGGACCGATGACGGAGCAACCATGAAGCGTAAGCTCACTCTTCACCAGTCCATTCTAATGTTCTTCACAGGTGTGGTTGACGAATTGAGAGAAACTTCAGGTTGTGACTAAATTTAATAGGATTGTTGATCGCACCCTGTCGCGATTGGGGCTGTGGAGTGCAGATGGAAGTGACGTTGAGCGGAAGGTTGGGCGGGCCAGAGGTGGGGATGAAGTATCAACCTGGGATCGTCCAGGCACGCGCTAGATTGAAGTCTGCTTTCGCAGAGCTGTCTATTGATGGTCTGGAGACGATCGATGTTGAACTGTGGATCAGTGGCAGTTTGACAGAGTATTGCCCGGAAGGGATTTCATCGTCGGTTAGATTCTATGCCAAGAAAAAGAGTGTTCTGCTTGCTGTCTGCGTTGGAAAGGACGAGGCAACGTCCGTCGATGATGACTGTGCTGCATCGGCAATTGGAGGTTGGCTGACGCGCGGTTTCGAAAGTGCAAAGCTGCCGCGCAGTGCCGGTAGGATTGATTTCTCGGGCGTTGCTGGCGCCGTGAATCTCTGTTTCGCTTGATTGGTCCGGGAGGCCTGGTGTGTCCTGATTGGAGTTCCTGTTTTGAGCGACTTGATGAAATGATCGCTGGATCAGCGCGGGTAAGGGTGTTTCCTGGTCGCGCTGTCTCTCCGGAGCTTACGGAGGATGCAGAGAGGGAGCTTGGGTTGGCTCTGCCCGTTTCCTACAAGGCTTGGCTTGGTGAGTTTGGCAGCCTGTTTGTAGGTCCAGATCCCGTGTTCGGTCTCGCCGATGCGGAGAACCGTGACGTGGCTGATGACGATCTGGTCTACAACGCTCGCTTGGTCGAGGAGAACGGGTTTCCTCCCGTAGGCCTGATTCCGATTTTCGTTCCGGACTCGGATGAAGCCTTCTACTTCGATACATGTGAAGGATTGAAGGATGGGGAGTATCCAATTCTTCGGTACGACTACAATACCGGGGAGTTCGAGTTCTCTTCTCCATCATTCTTTGATTTCCTGATGGACCTCGTTCGTCACTCAGGGTAAAGAAGTTCTTGCTCTCCAGTTCCTCGCCTTGCCCCGTTCACAGCGGTGTCGCTGTAGCGCTGTGGTCTTACGCCATGGGTGAAGTGGCGGCCCCGTCGACTACCTCTCGCGTTGCGCAATTCGGTGCTGATGTTGAAGCGCCGCTATGAGCGTGTATTCATTCACATCATGTGTGGTGTCTTCATTGGTCTCTGTGGTGGACTGGAATATGCGAAACATTGATGATCAAGAATTCAAGATGGTGTTCGATCAAGGTGGTAGCGTCTTCGAGGCGGTACGGATAGCAAACAGTAGTTTTGACAACTGCGGAATGTCGTTGTCCAAGCGCCCTTCAAGGATGAGTTCCGTTCGCGATGTAGTAGTGTCGAACTGTAAGGTGATCAACTCTGAGATCGGGCCGACAGTGTTCGAGGATGTCCAGGTCGAAGGGTTGGATGTGAATCCAATTCTCCTGCTCTGGTCCTGCTTCTATAAGAGGGTGTGCCTCGTCGGGAAGATTGGGAAGATCAGAGTCAATATCGAGCCCTCCGCGTTCTGCACAGATGCCGGAGTTCTCGCGGAATTTGCGGAACGGCGCGCGGCGTTCTATTCAAGCGTAGACTGGGCTCTGGACATCAGTCGGGCGAGGTTTGTCGACTTTGCCTGCAAAGGTGTTCCTCTCGCTTTGATCCGGAGAGATCCGGAGACTCAGGTGATAGTCCGGAAGCAGGACTTCTCCGGGGTCGATATGCTGGGAACTCAGTTCGCGAGTGCGTTCCCTGAGACGCACACAAGACTAGGCATCTTCGGTGAGTCGATTGCTGAGGAGGCGTTGCTTGTGGTGCCTTTGGCCGCACCAAGGAAGCGACGCGAAGACTGGGTAGGTGGGATCGCAGAGTTGAGGCGTTTGGGTGTTGTCTCGGGTTAGGCGGGTTTTCGCTCATGCTCGGCTCTCTTCCCATTGGATTGTAGAGAGTCTTGGGTGAGTGCCTGTTTCGACGACATCTCCCCATCCAACCCCATTCGCCCCAGTCACGCGTTGAACCGTCCAACTTCCCGCTGGAGCAGTCCGATGCCCCTCGCCCGCCGCGTGATTCCATCCATACTGGCCCTGCTGCTCTGCGCTGTCGCTGGGGTTGCCCAGGCGCAGTCCGCCAAGGCCGTCCGGCCCGTCCGGTCGGTGCCGCTTCTGCAGGTTGCCGGCGCCGAGCAGCCCATCGCGCTGCGCCAGGCCCGTATCGAAGGCGACATCCAGGCCGGCATCGCCCAGACCCGCATCACCCTGGAATTCCACAATCCGAACCGGCGCGTGCTGGAAGGGGAGTTGCAGTTCCCGTTGGCCGAGGGCCAGCAGATCACCGGGTTTGCCTTGGATATCGGTGGTGAGCTGCGCGAGGCGGTGCCGGTGCCCAAGGACCGCGGCCGCCAGGTCTTCGAGGAGATCGCCCGCCGTGGCGTCGACCCCGGCCTGCTGGAGCAGACCGCCGGCAATCAGTTCCGCCTGCGCATCTACCCGCTGCCCGCCGGCGGCAGCCGCCGCGTGCAGTTGGTGCTGCGCGAGCCGCTGGCGTTCTCGGGCCAGGGCTGGCGCTGGACGCTGCCGCTGCAGTTCGCCGCTGGTGCTGCCTCTGTTGCAGTGAAGGTGCAGGCGCCGGGTGCGATGGCCGCAGGTACCGCACCGTTCCAGATCACGGCGGGTCAGCTGCAATGGCAGGGTCGCGGCGCGCAGCTGCCGCCACAGCTGCAATGGACCCTGCCGGCCGAACGCAAGCCGCAGGTGCAGGTGGCGCCGTGGCAGGACGGCCACTATCTGCTGGCGCAGCTGCCGGTGCCGATCAGTAGCGCTCCCCGCACGCTGCCGAGCGAGGTCGGCCTGCTGTGGGACGGTTCGGGGTCATCCGGCCTGCGCGACCGCGCGCGTGAGTTCGCGCTGCTGGACCGCTACTTTGCCCGGATGGGTAATGGCACGGTCGCGCTGACCGTGCTGCGCGATCGCGCCGAGCCGGTCCGCCGATTCCGCATCCGCGGCGGCAACTGGAGTGAGCTGCGGGCGGCGCTGCAGGCGGTGCGCCCGGACGGCGCCAGTGCGCTGGCGCAGTGGCAGCCGCAGCCGACGGTGAAGGAATACCTGCTGGTCAGTGACGGCCTGCTGACGTATGGACCGGAAGCACTGCCGGCGCTGGCGCCGGACCAGCGCTTGTTCGCAATCAGCAGCGCCGGCGCCCGCACCGATGCGGTCCGGCTGCGCGGATGGAGTGAGTCGCATGGTGGCCGCTTTGTTGCACTGGAGGCGGATGTCGATGCCGCCGCGCGCGAACTGTTCTCCTCGCCGCTGGACGTGCAGGTCGACGCGGGGCGTGGCGTGCAGGACGTGGTGATTGATCGTCGCAGCGAGGCCGAAGGCTGGCTGTGGCTGCATGCCCGCTTGGCCGCAGACGGTGTGCCCATGCGGGTGCGCGTCGATGGCGGTGAGTGGCAGGCGCTGCCGCCGACCCAGAAGAGCAGCGATGGCGAACTGCTGGCCGGGCTGTGGGCGCAGGCACGCCTGCAGCAGCTGGCGGCCGATCGTCGCGGCAACCGCGAGGCGATGCAGCGCCTGTCGCAGCAGTTCGGCCTGGTCGGGCCGGATACCTCGCTGATCGTGCTGGAAACGCTGGAGGACTACCTGCGCTATGCGATCCGTCCGTCCGGGAAACTGCGTGCCGAGTACGACGCCCGCTACGCGCGACAGCTGAGCGACCGCGCCGCGGCCGATCGCCAGCGTCTGGACGAGGTGGCCGCACGCTGGAAGGAGCGCCAGCAATGGTGGAGCCGGACCTGGCCAAAGGGCGCACCGCCGCAGCTGAAGGGCAGGGCACTGGAGGTAGCGTCCGCAGACTACGCGATGGAATCGGCGCCGGTGGCGATGCTGGCGGCCCCCGCTCCGGCGGCCCCGCCTGCGCCGATGGCAGCGGCAACCGAGCAGCGCAGGGAGGCCAGCAGCGCGCGCGCGCGTCGCTCCGTGTCCGCGGCGAACCAGGCGCTCGACACGGTGGTGGTCACCGGTTCGGCCATCGATCAAGCGGGGCCCGCCAACGAGGGCCAGCTCGGCATCCAGCTGGCCGCATGGCAACCGGATTCGGCGATTGCCCGCCGCCTGCGCCAGGGCCCAGCGTCGCAACTGTATGACCGCTACCTGGCCGAGCGTGACGCACATGCCGACAGCAGCGCGTTCTTCCTCGATGTGGCCGACCTGCTGCTGGAGCAGGGCCAGCGCGAACTGGCATTGCGCGTGCTGTCGAACCTGGCCGAGATGGATCTGGACAACCGCCACCTGCTGCGTGTGCTCGGCTACCGGTTGATGCAGGCGGATGCCCCCGCACTGGCGGTGCCGGTGTTCGAGCAGGTGCTGGCGATGGGCCAGGAAGAACCGCAGAGCTTCCGCGACCTGGGCCTGGCACTGGCGGCCGCTGGCAAGCCGCAGCAGGCGCTGGCGCCGCTGTACCAGGTGGTGGTGCGGCCCTGGGACGACCGCTTCGATGGCATCGCGCTGATCGCCTTGGATGAGCTCACCAACCTGGTCGCGCGCAGCACGCCCCGCCTGGATACCCGCAACATCGACCCGCGCCTGCTGCAGGCGATGCCGCTGGACCTGCGCGTGGTGCTGTCCTGGGATGCGGACAACAGCGACATGGACCTGTGGGTGACCGACCCGAACGGCGAGCGCGCATACTACGGCAACCGCCTGACCTATCAGGGCGGGCAGATGTCGCAGGACTTCACCGGCGGCTATGGCCCCGAGCAGTTCTCGCTGCGCAATGCCAAGCCCGGCAAGTACAAGGTGGAGGCCAATTACTTCGGCAGCCGCCAGCAGCTGGTGACCGGTGCGACGACCCTGATGCTGCGCCTGACCACGCACTGGGGCACGCCGAAGCAGAAGGACCAGATGGTCACGATGCGACTGAAGGATCGTGCCGACACTGTGCTGGTGGGTGAGTTCGAGGTGCGGTAGCGCCGCGCCATGCATGGCTGTTGCTTGGTTTCGGAACGGGCCTATCCACGCACGGCGTGGATCTACCGGGTCCTGCCCGGCATCGAGGGGCGCTGGCGCGGAATCCACCGCGCCAGCGCCACGCCGCCACCGAGGATCAACAGCGTGCCAATGGCCTGCCACAGCACTTCGGTCGCCGCTACATCAGGCAGCGGAATGGTCGCGGCCAGCAGATCGATCAACGGCCGCGCCAGCAGATAGATCACCACAACACCCAGCACGCGCAACCCCCGCTGCACGATGTTCTTCGGATCCACCGGCCAGCCGCGCCATTGCATCCACGCCACCAGCAGGCCCAGCGCGAGCAGTCGCCCGGCTTCACCAACTGGAACGAAGCGGGTGGTCGCCGCCGCCCATGCCAGCAGCACGCCAAGCCCCAACAGGACCGGCAGTTGCCATTGCCTGCTTGAGCGCATCCCTGGCATCAGCTGCCACGCCAACAACGCCACGCCGACGCCAATCAGCCACCCGGCCAGTACGTCGGCCAGGAAATGCCGGCCCAGGTACATCCGTGACAGCGCCATCAGCAGCGGCCAGCCCAACGCCAGCGCCCAGCGCAGCCAGCGGCGGCGGATGCCGAAGGCCAGCAGCAGGCCGAGGCAGGCAGCGGTGGCGACGCCGACATGGCCGCTATTGAAGCCATAGTCGGCATCGGGCTGCGCCCGCAGCATTGCGGTGGCTTGTGCGTCCGGCAGTGCCCAGAAGGTGTGACCTCCGCCGTCCACCACGAACGGGTGGGACGGCTCGCCCTTGTCCAGCACTGCCGCGTCCACATCGGTCGGACGGGGCAGGGCGGCGCCCTGTTTGATTGCATGCGTGGCGCAGGCCATCAGCAGCACCGCCAGCATCACGCAGAGGCCGGCGCGCAGGCGTGCACCGAACGCGCACACCAGGATCAGCGCCGTATAGGCCATTTCGTAACCGAGCAGACTGATGAACTGCATCACCCACAGGAACCAGCCGGCGTCGAAGGTGTGCTGCAACCACAGGTGCCACTGCGTCTGGAACATCCGTTGTCCTCATCATCCGTTGGCAATCAGGCCCGGCTCAACAGAACCGAGCCAAAGCAGCCGGGTGTGGACCCGGCTCTACACCGGCGCAACACGTGTCACGAGCAGCGATGGCGATGCGGCACGCAGGCCGAACAGGGGCCGCAGCCAGCGCGTGCGGCGGATCAGCAGTTCGTGGATCAGCAGGCAGGCGCCGATCGTGCCGGCCACCAGCAAGGCAGGCTCCAGCCACGGGCCAAGCTGCAACGGTCGCAGCGCATACAACAAGACGATCAGCACGGTCTGGTGCAGGATGTACCAGCTGAACACCGCCTCGCGGCAGTAGGCCAGGCCGGGCCAGTGGCGGTCCAGTAACACGCGCGCCCAGCCGAACAGGGTCAGCAGCATGCACCACGTGTACAACGCGCGGCCGACGCGTTCGGTCTGGGCCCAAGGCAGTGCCAGCACCCACGCATCCAGATCGCCCACATGCGGCAAGCGGGCCAGCGCGCGGATGCCCAGCTCCAGGCTGAGCCCCAGCACCGCCAGTGCCAATGTCAGGCGACGTCCACGCACCAGCAGGTCCCAGCCTCGCTGCCAGCGAGCGGCCAGGAAGCCCGCCAGGAACAGCGGCAGCGACTCGGCGTGCACGTACACGTCGTCCAGCAAGGCATGGGTCGGCGGCCAGCGTGGCATCAGCACCAGCAGGGCCCAGCTCAGCCAGGCCACTGGCAACGCCAGTAGCAGGGTGCCCAGCAGGCGGTCGCTTGCCTGCCAGCGCGGCAGCGCACTGCGCAGTGGTCGGAGGAGACTGGCCAGGACGACGGCCAGCACGGTGTAGGGCAGCAGGTAGGCCAGGTACCAGAGGTGATTCCAGGTGAAGCCGTAGGCGGCACCACTGAAATGTGCGCCCGGCCACGGCCGGAACTGCCAGTAGCGCCACAGGAATCCGGCCAGCCCCGGTGACGCGTCGCCCTTGTCCAGCGCTTCATGGTAGGCCTGCAGGGATACCACCGCGACAATGCCGAACAGCAACGGCAGCAGCAGGCGCCAGCCACGGCGGAGGGTGTGCTGCAGCCGTCCCTGGTCGGGCAGGGACAGGCCAAGGGCGATACCGCTGATCGCGAACAGCAGCGGCATGCGCCATCGATTCAGCGCGATCATCGGCCATTGCAGCCATTCGGCGGTGTAGGCGCTCTTGAGGTGGAAGTCCCAGCCGGCCACGTAGGCCATGGCGGCGTGGTAGAAGATCAGCAGGACGAAGGCGGCGATGCGCAGGGTGTCCAGATCGTGGCGACGGTGCATGGTGGGCGGGCATCAGGAGGAAGCTGCACCGTGCGTTGGCCAAGGTCCGCGCGCCAGCAGATGGGGCGCGACGGCGGCCACAGAGGGGCCAATGGTGGGAAGGCTGGGACCAATGGCGGATGCGGTCCGGGCTGGATGGGCAACAATAGCCCGCATGGAAAATGGAGATCAGGCGGCGTTGGCCGCCCCTGTTGCCGAGCCGCTACAGCGCCGCGGCATGGCCGCCACCTTCTGGTCGCTGCTGTTTCTGGGTACTGCAGCAGGTAATGTCCTGGCGCAGTGGATGCGGGCATGGCGGGACGTACAGCCCTTTCCGGCATTGACGGTATCGATCGAAGAGTTCAGCAGCGCGCTGGCCTCCCTCGCGCTTCTGGCCGTGCTGCATGCCGCTGCTCGCCGTTGGCCGCTGCATGCCGATACCTGGCGTCGCCGGATCCTGCTGTATGTGCTGGGCGGTATCGCCTGGTGGCTCGTGCACGTCAGTGCCATGGTCCTCATGCGCAAGCTGGCCTTCGCCCTGATCGGCCAGCAATACACCTATGGAGCCTGGCCGGCGCAGTGGTTCTACGAGTTCTTCAAGGACGTGCAGACCTACAGCCTGCTGGTGATCGCGGTGCACGCGGTGGCCTGGTTCGGTCGCCAGCGTCAGGGCGAGGCGCATCTGCTGGCCGAGCCCGATGTCGGTCCGCCGGTGGAACCGGTCGAGCGCCCCCAGCACTTCCTGGTGCGCAAGCTGGGCAAGGAGTTCCTGGTGGCCACCGAAGATGTGGAGTACGCCCAGGCGGCGGGGAACTACGTGAACCTGCGCGTACGCGGCCATGACTACCCACTGCGGATCACCATGGCGGTCCTGGAGCAGCGGTTGGATCCGGTGCAGTTCCTGCGGCCGCACCGCAGCTGGCTGATCAACCGCGATCAGTTGCGTTCGATCGAACCACTTGATGGCGGTGAAGCCCTGCTTCACATGGTCGATGGCGTCAAAGTGCCGTGCAGTCGACGACAGCTGCCGTTGCTGCGCCAGGCGCTGGCAGGAACCTGAGCGGGCGGACCGGTCGGCCCGCCCGCATGGGCATTACTTCTTGTCCTTCTTGATCATCGCGTCGATGCGCGCAGCGCGGGCTTCCGAGCCCGGGTGCGAGGACATCAGGCCGCCTTCACTGGACAATTTGCGGAACATGCTGGCCAGGGCCGCCGGGTCATAGCTGTGGCGCTTCATGAACTGGTAGCCGTACTCGTCCGCCGCGCTCTCTTCCTTCTGCGAGAACTGGGCGTTGACGAAGCCTTCGGCCAGTTCGCCGAGCTGGCCCTGGCTGAGCTGGGTCAGGTTGCCGTTGCCCGAAGCGGCCAGGCCCTCGCGGCCAGCCGAGGCGAGCAGGGCGGTGCGCATCTTGGTCTTGCTGTGGCCCAGCTTCACGTGGCCGATTTCGTGGCCGATCACGCCACGCACTTCGTCGTCGCTGGCCATGTCCATCAGGCCGGTATAGACGCGGACGCAACCGTTGGCCATCGCCCAGGCGTTGACGTCGGCGGTGCGGTACACCTTGAAGTTCAGGTTCAGGCCGTCCTCGTTGGCCAGGCCCTGGGTGATCTTGGCCAGGCGCTGGGCATACGGATCGTTGCCGGCCACCACCTGGTTGTCCTTGTCCATGTAGGCGCAGGCCTGATCGGCCGCGGCCGAGACCTCAGCGTCGGACAGGGTCAGCGCCTTGCCGGCCTTCATGCCGGTGCTGGTCAGGCCCTTCAGGTCGATGGCTGAGGCATTGGCGGCCAGCAGGCAGGCGGCCAGGCACAGGGTGGAACGCATGATCGTCATTGAAATGGTGCTCCTTGGGTTGGGAATGACCGCGTGGCCCCTGTTCCCGCGGCGGTGGGGAAGTCTACCGGGATCGGATGGCCGCGTGTCCACCCGGGGCCCAGCCCTGGCCTGCCTCGCCGCCGGGCGGACGCCTGCGGTATCATTGGCAGTCATCTTTTGAATGCATAACCGCCGACATGATCGAACTGAATCCTGTCCGCCAGCGCATCACCGATCTGACCGATCGCGTGCTGTCGCTTCGGGGGTATCTTTGACTACGACGCCAAGAAAGAGCGTCTTGAAGAAGTAACGCGGGAGCTGGAAAGCCCCGACGTCTGGAACAACGCCGAATACGCCCAGAACCTGGGCCGCGAACGTTCCAGCCTGGAAAAGACCGTGGGCGGCATCGCCTCGGTGCTGGACGGCCTGGCCGATGCCACCGAGCTGCTGGAACTGGCCGAGTCCGAACAGGACGAGGACACCGCGCTGGCCGTGGTCGCCGACCTGGACAAGCACCAGTCGCACGTCGAGAAGCTGGAGTTCCAGCGCATGTTCTCCGGCGAGATGGACAATGCTGCCGCGTTCGTCGACATCCAGGCCGGTGCCGGTGGCACCGAAGCCCAGGACTGGGCCGAGATCCTGCTGCGCATGTACCTGCGCTGGTGCGAATCGCGCGGCTGGAAGACCGAGCTGATGGAAGTCTCCGGCGGTGACGTCGCGGGCATCAAGTCGGCCACGCTGCGCGTGGAAGGCGACTACGCCTATGGCTGGCTGAAGACCGAGACCGGCGTGCACCGCCTGGTGCGCAAGTCGCCGTTCGACTCGGACAACCGCCGCCACACCAGCTTCACCTCGGTGTTCGTGTCGCCGGAGATCGATGACAATATCGACATCACCATCAACCCGGCCGACCTGCGTACCGACGTGTACCGTTCATCCGGTGCCGGTGGCCAGCACGTCAACAAGACCGAGTCGGCGGTGCGTATCACCCACATCCCGACCAACATCGTCGTGGCCTGCCAGACCGGCCGCAGCCAGCACCAGAACCGCGACAACGCGATGAAGATGCTGGCCGCCAAGCTGTACGAGCTGGAGATCCAGAAGCGCAACGCCGAAAAGGATGCGGTGGAAGCCACCAAGTCCGACATCGGCTGGGGCAGCCAGATCCGCAACTACGTGCTGGACCAGAGCCGTATCAAGGACCTGCGTACCGGCATCGAGCGCTCGGATACGCAGAAGGTGCTCGACGGCGACCTGGACGAGTTCGTCGAGGCCAGCCTGAAGGCCGGCCTGGCCGTGGGCTCCAAGCGCGTCGATGCCTGATCGACGCGCCTGCGCGGATATCATCGCCTTCCGCAACGGAGGGCGCTGATGCGCAGCGAAAGTGAACGCAAGGAACTCGGCGGCTTCCTCAAGGCCTGCCGCGCCCGTGTCGACCCCGCCACGCTCGGCCTCCCGGCCGGGCGCCGGCGTACCCCGGGCCTGAAGCGCGAGGAAGTTGCGCTGGCGATCGGCGTCAGCGTCAGCTGGTACACCTGGATCGAGCAGGGCCGCGAAGTGCGCGCCTCGCCCGAGGTGCTGGAGCGCCTGGCGCAGGTGCTGCGCATGAGCGACGACGAACGCGCCTATGCGTTCGCGCTGTCCGGCTACGGCGTGCCGCTGGAGTCTCCGGACGAGACAGTCACCGATGGCCTGCGCCAGCTGGTGGAGGCGATGCAGCCGATCCCAGCGTATGTGCGCAATACCCGCTACGACATCCTGGCCTGGAACCCGGCCATCGCCGACCTGTTCGTGGACTACAGCCAGCTGGCGCCACATGAGCGCAACACGCTGCGGCTGATGTTCCTGTACCCGCCGTACCGCACGCTGATCCTCAACTGGGAAGAAATGACCCGCGGGCTGCTGGCCGGCTTCCGCGCGGCGATGGCGCAGGCGCCGGACAAGGCACCATTCCTGGCGCTGGTCGAGGACATCGCCGCGCACAGCGAGGAGTTCCGCCAGTGGTGGCCGGAGCACGACGTGCGCCGGTTCGACGAAGGTGCGAAGAAGCTGAACCATCCCACGCGCGGGTTGCTGGACCTGCAGTACGTGGCGCTGGTGCCCGAGAGCCGGCACGATCTGTCCCTGGTGACCTATCTGCCGCGTAGGTAGAGGGTTGTTCGGCAGGGCTTGCAGCCCTGCACCTGCAGAGGCCGAAGCGACTGCAACAGCAACAGCCGGCATCCTGCCAACCCACACCGCCCCGCCTCTGACAGATTTCGCGCGGCTGTTGGTAGGTGTCGACCTTGGTCGACACATCTGTCAGATATCGAAAGAAGTTCCGGGGTCAGATCCGTTTTCCTACGGAAAACGGATCTGACCCCAAGAGTATTTCCGACAGATCGCAGGAAACCGTCGAAGGCGGGGTGGGGCCGGTTGCGGGGGCGTGAGCCGCATGGATGCGGCGACCGAGCTTACATGGACGTACTTGCAGCGCCCCCCGCAACCGGCCCCACCCCGCCATCCCATAGGAAACCAGCTTGTGCTGTTGCTACGGTTGTTGCCGTTGCTTCGGCGGGTGCAGGGCGCAGCCCTGCCAGGAGAATCCACCCCATTCAGGCAGGTAAGTGCAGGTCACAGGATAAGCAGACGCCTTGTTGTGCCCGTCCATCGGGTCCACATTCCTCTGCAGGAGACGGGCCACCGCCCGTTGTCGAGACAACAGGAGCCCTGCATGTCCGCTGCCCCCACCACTGCTGTTTCCCGCGATCCGGCCACCGGCCAGCAGATCGCCAGCCACCCCTTCGCCACCGACGCCGAGCTGGAAGCGATCCTCGATCGCGGCCAGGCCGGCTTCGCCGCCTGGAGCGCCAGGAGCCTCGAACAGCGCGCAGACGTATTGCGTGCGATGGCGGCGGTACTGCGCCGTGACCGTGAAAAGCTGGCCGCGCTGGCCACCGCCGAGATGGGCAAGGTGCAGGCCGAATCGCTGGCCGAGATCGAGAAGTGTGCCGTGCTGTGCGACTGGTACGCCGACAATGGCGCGCAGTTCCTGCGCGACGAACCGACCCAGGTGCCCGATGACAAGGCTTACGTGTCCTACCTGCCGCTGGGCGTGGTGCTGGGCATCATGCCGTGGAACTTCCCCTACTGGCAGGTGATGCGCGCGGCGGTACCGATCCTGATGGGCGGCAACGGCTTCCTGCTGAAGCCGGCCGAGAACATCGTTGGTACCGCGCAGCTGCTTGATGCCGCCTGGCGCGACGCAGGGCTGCCGGAAGGCACCTTCATTGCCGCCAACATCAGCCGCGACGGCACCAGCCGCGCGATCGCAGATGATCGCATTGCTGCGGTCACCCTGACCGGCAGCGTGGCCGCCGGCCGCAGCATCGCCGCCCAGGCCGGGCAGGCGCTGAAGAAGGTGGTGCTGGAACTGGGCGGCTCGGATCCGTTCATCGTGCTGGCCGATGCCGATCTGGACGCTGCGGTCGATGCCGCCGTGGCCTCGCGCTTCCAGAACACCGGGCAGGTCTGCATTGCCGGCAAGCGCATCATCGTCGAAGACGCGGTCTACGACCGGTTCGTGGCGCAGTTCTGCCAGAAGGTGCAGGCGCTGACCATCGGCGACGGCCGCGACCCGGCGAACCGCATCGGCCCGATGGCGCGCCAGGACCTGCTGGAGCAGCTGGATGCGCAGGTGCGGGCGTCGGTGGATGCGGGTGCGCAGCTGCTGGTCGGTGGCCACCAGCTGGATCGTCCGGGCGCGTTCTATGCCCCCACCGTACTGGCCGGCGTGGAGCCGGGCATGCAGGCCTTCGATACCGAGACATTCGGGCCGGTGGCCTCGATCAGCCGCGCCCGCGACGCCGATCATGCGGTGGAACTGGCCAACCAGAGCGAATTCGGCCTCAGCGGCAACCTGTGGACCGGCGATCGTGCACGGGCCATGCAGCTGGCGCGCCGGCTGCAGACCGGCGGCGTGTTCGTCAACGGTTTCTCCGCCTCGGACCCGCGCGTGCCGATCGGTGGCGTGAAGAAAAGCGGTTTCGGCCGCGAGCTCTCGCACTTCGGTATCCGCGAGTTCGTCAACGCGCAGACCGTGTGGTTCGACAAGCGTTGACGCGCGGCTTCCACCCTTCCTGCAACGATCCATCATCAGTCCAGCGAAAAGGACGGCATTCCAATGTCCAAGGGTTCAGACCTGCTCGTCGCCGCGCTTGAGAACGAAGGCGTCGAACGTATTTTCGGCATCCCCGGCGAGGAGAACCTCGACGTGGTTGAATCGCTCCGCCATTCCAGCATCGAGCTGGTCATCACCCGCCACGAGCAGGCGGCGGTGTTCATGGCGGCCACCTATGGCCGGCTGACCGGCAAGCCGGGCGTGTGCCTGGCCACGCTCGGCCCGGGCGCGCTCAACTTCACCACCGGTGCCGCCTACGCGCTTCTCGGTGCGTGGCCGGTGATCATGATCACTGGCCAGAAGGGAATCGTCGCCAGCAAGCAGGCGCGCTTCCAGATCGTTGACATCGTCAGCACGATGAAGCCGCTGACCAAGCAGGCGCGGCAGATCGTGTCGGCGCGCACCATCCCGACCATCGTCCGCGAGGCGTTCCGTGTCGCCCAGGAAGAGCGCCCGGGCCCGGTGCTGCTGGAGCTGCCGGAGGATATCGCTGCCGATGAGGTCGAGGGCGTCGCGCTGATTCCGCCGCACGCGGTGGATCGTCCGATTGCCAGCCCGGAGGCGTTGGATCGCGCGGCGGAGATCATCCGCAATGCCAAGCGTCCGCTGCTGATGATTGCTTCGGCGGCGTCGCGGCCGCAGTCCAGCGAAGCGCTGTCGGCGTTCGTGTTGCGTGCCGGCATTCCGTTCTTCACCACGCAGATGGGCAAGGGCGCGGTGGCCGGTGGCTCGGGCCTGTACATGGGCACTGCGGCGCTGACCGAGCGCGACTACGTGCACATGGCGATCGACCAGGCCGACGTGATCGTGACGATCGGCCACGAGGTCACCGAGAAGCCGCCGTTCGTGATGCGCCCGGGTGGGCCGACCGTGATCCATATCGGCTATTCGCAGGCGGCGGTGGAACAGGTGTACTTCCCGCAGGTGGAGGTGATCGGCGATATCGGCCGTTCGCTGACCCAGCTGGCCGACCGCATCGAAGGCGCGGTGCCCAATGCCGGTGCGCTGCTGCCGCTGCGTACGACGATTCTCGAGCACCTCGCCGATCGTGCCGAAGAGGCCGGGTTCACCCCGCAGCGGCTGGTGCACGACGTGCGCCAGGTGATGCCGCCGGACGGCATCGTGGCGCTGGACAACGGCATGTACAAGATCTGGTTTGCGCGCAACTACCGCACCCAGGTGGCGAATACGCTGTTGCTGGACAACGCGCTGGCGACGATGGGAGCGGGCCTGCCGTCGGCGATCATGGCCTCGATCCTGTACCCGCAGCGGCGGGTGCTGGCAGTGTGCGGCGACGGCGGCTTCATGATGAACAGCCAGGAGCTGGAGACCGCGCGGCGGCTGGGCCTGAACCTGGTGGTGCTGATCCTCAACGATGGCGCCTACGGCATGATCCGCTGGAAGCAGGCGGTGGATGGCTTTACCGACTACGGCATGACCTTCAGCAACCCCGATTTCGTGAAGTACGCCGAGGCCTATGGCTGCAAGGGCCACGAGGTGACCGCCATCGAGCAGTTCATTCCGACCCTGGAAGCGGCCTTCAACGAGGGTGGGGTGCACCTGGTGTCGGTGCCGATCGACTACTCGGAGAACGAGCGGGTGCTGGTGGACGAGTTGCGGCAGGCGTTCCCAGGAAACAGGTAGCTATCCAGGGTCCAGGCAGGGTCCCGGATGGGGTCAGATCCCTTTTGCCTCGCAAAAGGGATCTGACCCCAGGCTGCTACCGGGGCAGGCGGCGGGCCGGGGCCGGGGCAGGGCGGTTTTGGTATGCTGGGCAACCGGCTGTGCCGGGCGCAACATTCCCCCTCACTACACGATTCCCGCAGATCCATGAGCGAAGCTACCGATACCCCCCCCGTCGACGAAAACAAGTTGATCGCCGAGCGCCGTGAGAAACTCAAAGCGCTGCGTGGGCAGGGCATCGCGTACCCGAACGACTTCCGTCGCGAGGACTTCGCCGGCCGCCTGCAGGAAGAGTTCGCCGACGCGGAGCAGTGGACCGCCGAAGCCCTGGAAGGCGCTGGCCGCCAGGTGAAGATGGCCGGCCGCCTGATGGCCAAGCGCATCATGGGCAAGGCCAGCTTCGCGCAGATCCAGGACGAGTCCGGCCGCATCCAGCTGTTCCTGCAGGGCGCGGTGCTGGGTGACGCCTACACCGCCTTCAAGGGCTGGGACGTGGGCGACATCATCGCCGTCGAAGGCGGCCTGACCCGTACCAAGACCGGCGAGCTGTCGGTCAAGGCCGAATCGATCCGCCTGCTGACCAAGTCGCTGCGCCCGCTGCCGGACAAGTGGCACGGCCTGGCCGACGTCGAGCAGCGCTACCGCCAGCGTTATGTGGACCTGATCGTGACCCCGGAGTCACGCGCGGTGTTCATCAAGCGCTCGAAGATCATCCGCGCCATGCGCGCGTGGCTGGACAACCGCGACTTCCTGGAAGTCGAGACGCCGATGATGCATTACATCCCCGGCGGCGCGGCGGCCAAGCCGTTCACCACCCACCACAATGCGCTGGACCTGGACCTGTACCTGCGCGTGGCGCCGGAGCTGTACCTCAAGCGCCTGACCGTGGGCGGCCTGGAACGCGTGTACGAGATCAACCGCAACTTCCGCAACGAAGGCGTCAGCACCCGCCACAATCCGGAATTCACCATGATGGAGCTGTACGAGGCCTATGCCACCTACAACGAGATCATGGACCTGACCGAAGGCGTGATCCGCGACGTGGCCAGGTCCGTCAACGGTGGCACCGAAGTCGAGTGGGACGGCGCGAAGATCGACCTGGGTCCGGCGTTCCGCCGCTGGCGCATGGACGAGGCGGTGCGCCACCACAACCCGGAAATCTCTGCTGCCGACTGCACCGACCGCGACGCGCTGCTGCGCCATTGCGAGCGCCTGAAGATCCGCGTCAAGCCGTCTTACGGCTGGGGCAAGCTGCTGCTGGAGATCTTCGAAGCCACCGTCGAACACACCCTGATCCAGCCGACCTTCATCACCGACCATCCGGTGGAGGTCTCGCCGCTGGCCCGCGCCAACGACAATGATCCGGGCTATACCGACCGCTTCGAGCTGTTCGTCAACGGCAAGGAGCTGGCCAATGGTTTCTCCGAGTTGAACGATCCGGAAGACCAGGCCCAGCGTTTCCAGGCGCAGGTAGCAGCGAAGGAGGGCGGCGACGACGAGGCGATGCACTACGACGCCGACTACATCCGTGCGCTGGAGTACGGCATGGCCCCGACCGGCGGCCTCGGTATCGGCGTCGATCGCCTGGTGATGCTGCTGACCGGCAGCAGCTCGATCCGCGATGTGCTGCTGTTCCCGTACATGCGTCCGGAGCAGTAAGTCGCTTTCCTGACTCCTGATTGTGCGCGCCGTCTCGAAATGAGACGGCGCGATTGACGCCTCCCGCACTCGGCGTATCGTTAATGCACTACCTTGACGCCTGTTGTGGCTTGATCGGCGGCAGGGGGATGATGCATCGTGGAGAGTCCGCTTCACAATGCGACGACGATCATGAACCGGGACGTATGACACGGGAGCCAGGCCGATGCAGGGTGCGAGCGTTCGCAGCGGCAGAGTATCCTCGCCTGCTGATGATCCAGCATGGTCGAGAAACCAGGCAGAGTACGCCTTGAACATCGTCATTGTTGACGACCAGACGTCCGCCCGGACGATGCTGCGCCACGTCATCGAGGACATCGCGCCCGAACTGAGCGTGTATGACTTCGGTGATCCGCTGACTGCCTTGGCCTGGTGCGAGGCGCATCCGGTCGACCTGCTGCTGCTCGATTACCGCATGCCGGAGATGGACGGGCTCGAGTTTGCGCGCCGTTTCCGCCGCCTGCCCAAGCATCGCGACATTCCGGTGATCCTGATCACCGTGGTCGGTGATGAGCCGATCCGGCAGGCCGCGCTGGAAGCGGGTGTCATCGATTTCCTGGTCAAGCCGATCCGCCCGCGTGAGCTGCGTGCGCGTTGCTACAACCTGCTGCAGCTGCGCCAGCAGACCGAGAACGTGAAGCAGCGGGCGTTGTCGCTGGAGCAGCGACTGCTGGCCAGCATGCACGAGGTCGAGGAACGGGAACGCGAGACTCTGTCGCGATTGGCCCGGGCGATCGAGTTCCGCGATGCCGGTACCAGCGCTTATCTGGAGCGCATGGCGCGCGTTGCAGGATTGATCGCCGAGCAGCTCGGCCTGCCCGAGGATGATGTCAGGCTGATCGAGATGGCTGCCCCGTTGCACGACATGGGCAAGATCGCCATTCCCGATGCGGTGCTGCTCAAGCAGGGCAAGCTCAATGAGGAAGAGCTGGCGATCATGCGCCGGCACCCGCGGATCGGCCATGAGCTGCTCAGTGGCAGCCAGAATCGTTTCATCCAGGTCGGTGCCTTGATCGCACTGCGCCATCATGAGCGTTACGACGGCAGCGGCTATCCCGATGGGCTGGTCGGGGACGCGATTCCGCTGGAAGCGCGCATCGTGGCCGTTGCCGATGTCTTCGATGCCCTGATTTCCCCGCGTCCGTACAAGGAAGCATGGACCATGGAAGCCACCCTGGCCTATCTGTATGCCCAGCGTGGCCGACTGTTCGACCCACGTTGCGTGGACGCGCTGCTGCGTGGCCGCGAACAGCTGGACCAGATCTGCACCGAGCATTCGATGGCCTCCGCGCGCCCGGGGCTGGGCGCGTGAAACGCCTGTGGTCGCAGCTGAGGCTGCGCCTGGCCCAACGCCAGGACAGTGAACACGGCCAGCAGATCGTCCGCATTGTCCTGATCAGCCTGATCCTTGCCTATGTGCTGCTGCCGGCACCGCGCCACGACCTGCCGCATGAGCAGTACGCGGGCGTGCTGGCGATCGTGCTGACAGGCCTGAGCCTGTCACTGCTGCTGTTCGGCTGGCTGCTGTGGCGACCGGAACGCTCCGATCCGCGCCGCGTGCTGGGCATGCTGGCCGACTACGGCCTGATCGCCGCCGGCATGGTGCAGATGGGCGAGCCACTGGCCTGGGTCTACATCGTGGTGATGTGGGTGACGGTCGGCAACGGCATGCGTTTCGGCAATCACTACCTGTATGTGGCGGTGGCGATGGCAATGGTCAGCTTCGGCTGTACCGTGCTGCTGACCCCGTACTGGGAGCAGAACTTCCGCCTGGCCATCGGTCTCTGGCTCGGGTTGGCGGCAGTGCCCCTGTACTTCTCGACACTGCTGCGGCAGTTGACCGAGGCGATGGCCGAAGCGCGCCGTGCCAGCGAGGCCAAGAGCCGCTTTCTCGCCAACATGAGCCACGAGTTCCGCACGCCATTGAATGGCCTCAATGGCATGACCGAAGTGTTGGCGACCACGCGCCTGGATGACGAGCAGCGCGAGTGCCTCAACACCATCCAGGCATCATCGCGCAGCCTGCTGGCCCTGGTGGAGGAGGTGCTGGACATCTCTGCCATCGAGGCGGGCAAACTGCGCGTGGTGGCTGAGGATTTCGCGTTGTCCGACGTGATCCAGGCGATCGGGCTGATCCTGCTGCCGCAGGCCAAGGCAAAGCGGCTGGACTACCGGGTGAAGATCGCCGACGGCGTGCCGCCACGGTTGCGCGGCGATGTCGGCCACCTGCGGCAGATCCTGCTGAACCTGGCTGGCAACGCAGTCAAGTTCACCGACCATGGCCGGGTGGAGATCCGTGTCGGCGTGGTACACGCCGACACCAGCGGCGCGGTGCGCCTGCGCTTCGACATCCTCGATACCGGCATCGGCGTGGCGCCGGCCATGCGTACGCGGTTGTTCGATGCGTTCGAGCAGGCCGACGTCAGCATGGCGCGCCGCCACGAAGGCACCGGTCTGGGGACGACCATCGCCAAGGGCCTGGTTGAAGCGATGGACGGCGACATCGGCTACCTGGAGAACCCGCCCCGCGGAAGCCATTTCTGGGTCGAGCTGCCGTTCGCGCCGCCGCAGCCGATGGTGCCGGGGGCGGTGCCGAGCCTGTCCGGAGATGAGGAGGTGGGGCAGGGTGGCAACGTGATCGCCTTTGCCGATCCGTTCCTGCGTCACCGGGCGCGCGTGCGCAGCATGCAGATCCTGGTGGCCGACGACCACGAGGCCAATCGCATGGTCCTGCAGCGCCTGCTGCAGAAGGCCGGCCACCGCGTGCTGTGCGTGGACGGCGGCGAAGCGGTGCTGGATGCGTTGGCCGACAGTGAATTCGACGCGGTCATCGTCGATCTGCACATGCCGGGCATGAGCGGGCTGGACATGCTCAAGGAACTGCGGGTGATGCAGGCCGGCGGTGGCCCGCGCACACCGGTGCTGGTACTCAGTGCCGACGTCACGCCGGAGGCGATCCAGCGCTGTACCCAGGCCGGTGCGCATGCATTCCTGGCCAAGCCGGTAGTGGCGGTGCGGCTGCTCGACACGCTGGCCGAGATCGCCAGCAACGCCCAGCTGAAGACCATGGCTGCGCCGGTGGTACGGGCGACGACGCCGCTGCAGGATGGCGTGCTCGACAGCAGCGTGCTGGACGAGCTGGCCTCGCTGGGCATGGGGGAGGGGTTCGAGCGTGAATTCATCCGCCAGTGCCTGGAGGATGCCGCGACCTGCATGGGCAAGGCCGAGCAGGCCGGCGAAGCTGCGCAGTGGGAAGTGTTCCGTGAACAATCCCATGCCATCAAGGGCGTGGCCAGCAACCTGGGCCTGATGCGGGCGTCAAGCCGCGCCGGCGAGCTGATGCGGATGGCCGACTGGCAGCTCAAGGCTGAATGGCGTACGCGCCTGACCATCCTGCAGGACGCGATCAAGGAAGGCCGACGTGCGTTGGATGCACGGGCCGAACGCCGGAGCCGTGGTGCCGCTGATGACGGCGAGGCGCGCTGAGCCATGGCGTTGGACCGATAAAAAAAGCCCGGTGGCCAACCGGGCTTGAACCCTTCTGGGGGGAGGGGGTGAATCAGGCCGCGTCGAGGCCGGCGCGACGGGTCTGGGCCTTGATCAGGCGATCCATGGTGCGCAGCGAGCGGTCGCCGAGGGCGAGGGCGGAATCGACCCACACCTTGGTGATCTCCAGCAGTTCGTCGTAGCTGACGGCCTGGGCGATGCCACGCGCGGCGTTCATCGCCAGGTAGGACTGCGGAATCCGCTGCTGCTGGCGGATCAGATCTTCGACGGCGGCACGGCCTTCACCCTTCTTCACCAGCACGTCCACCACGCCCATTGCGTGCATTTCCTCGGCGCTGTAGACCCGGCCGTCGAGGATGATCTTCTCGGCCAGATGCGGTGACACCCGGCGGCACAGGAACGAATAGGCGCCCATGCCCGGGAACAGGCCGAACAGCACTTCCGGCAGGCCGAGACCACTGCCTTCCTCGGCAACGATGGTATGGCAGGCCAGTGCCATTTCCAGGCCACCGCCGAGGGCGTCGCCCTGGATCAGGGCGATCGAGCGGACATCGCCGCCGAACCCGGTATGCAGATGGTGTACACCCTCCACACAGCGCTGGGCGTAGGTCAGCAACAGGTCACGGTTGCCTTCGCGGATGAGGCGGGTGAACAGGTCCAGGTCACCGCCGAGGTTGTAGGCGACGGCATCGGACGCCAGTACGAAATGCCTCAGCTTCCCGCTGTGACGCTCGGCGGGGCCTTGGGTGATGGCGGCCATGTAGCTCCACATCTCATCGAGCATGTCCTTGCGGCAGCATGGCCGCACGCCGGTGCTGGCATCGGCGTGCATGAACAGCCAGTGGGCAGCGCCGTCGGCGCTGTCTTCGGTACGGATGGTGGTAAAACGCGAGCCGCTGGAAGGCAGCTTTTCAATGGTGCTCATGTAGGGGTCCTCGGCATGCGGCCCGCAGAATGAAGTGGGTGGCCGGCGGGCCGAACGGTCCACACACGCGGCGATGCTACACCGCCTCTGCGGCGGCGTATGCGAAAGGGCCCGGGACGTTTCCGTCCCGGGCCCGATACCCTTCAATCTGCCGTAAACCCTTACTGGGCGGGCGTATCGCGCAGTTCGCGACGGAGGATTTTGCCGACGTTGGTCTTCGGCAGCTCTTTTCGGAATTCTACGATTCTGGGGTGCTTGTAACCGGTCAGGTTCGCCCGGGCATGCTCCTTGACCATCTCGGCGGTCAGGTTCGGGTCCTTCTTCACGATCACGACCTTCACCACTTCACCGGACTTCTCGTCCGGCACGCCGACCGCGGCCACTTCCAGCACGCCCGGCATCATCGCGATGACGTCTTCGACTTCGTTCGGATAGACGTTGAAGCCGGACACCAGAATCATGTCCTTCTTGCGGTCGACGATGTAGAAGAAGCCCTGCGCATCCATCTTTGCCATGTCGCCGGTGTGCAGCCAGCCGTCGGCGTCGATGGCCTTGTCGGTTTCCTCCGGACGCTGCCAGTAGCCCTTCATCACCTGCGGGCCCTTGATGCACAGCTCGCCCACTTCACCCAGCGGCAGGATGTTGCCGTTGTCGTCCTTGATGCAGGCATCGGTGGACGGGATCGGCAGGCCGATCGAGCCGTTGTACTCGGTCAGGGTGAGCGGGTTGATGCAGGCCGCCGGCGAGGTCTCGGTGAGGCCATAGGCCTCGACCAGGGTCACGCCGGTGACCTTCTTCCAGCGCTCGGCCACGGCACGCTGCACCGCCATGCCGCCGCCCAGGGTGACCTTCAGCGACGAGAAGTCGACCGTGTCGAAGCCGGGGGTGTTGAGCAGGCCGTTGAACAGCGTGTTGACACCGGTGATGGCGGTGAAGGGCACCGACCTGAGCTCCTTGACGAAGCCCTTCATGTCGCGCGGGTTGGTGATCAGGTGGTTGCAGCCACCGAACTTCATGAAGACCAGGCCGTTCGCCGTCAGCGCGAAGATGTGGTACAGCGGCAGGGCGGTGATGATCCACTCCTTGCCCATCTCGATGCCGGACGCACTGATCCAGGCCGAGGCCTGCTGCATGTTGGCGATCAGGTTGCGGTTGGTCAGCATCGCGCCCTTGGCCACGCCGGTGGTGCCACCGGTGTACTGCAGGAAGGCGATGTCGTCGTGGTCGATCTCGACCTTCGGGAGCGTGTGCCGGCTGCCCAGCTTGAGCGCCTGCCTGAAGCGGACGGCACCCTTCAGATGGTAGTTGGGCACCATCTTCTTGATGTACTTCAGCACGAAGTTGACGATCACGCCCTTGCCACCGAGCAGGTCGCCCAGGCCGGTGGTGATCACATGCTTGACCGGCGTATCGGCGATGACCTGTTCGACGGTGTCGCCGAAGTTGTCGACCACCACCAGCGCGGTCACGCCGGCATCGATCAGCTGATGCTTGAGCTCGCGCGCGGTGTACAGCGGGTTGACGTTGACCACGGTCAAGCCGGCACGCAGCACGCCGAAGGTGGCGACCGGGTACTGCAGGCAGTTGGGCATCATCAGGGCGACGCGGTCACCCTTCTTGAGCTTGAGCTCACCCAGCAGGTAGGCCGCGAACTGGTTGACCAGCGCATCGGTCTCACCATAGGTGAGTACCTTGCCGAAGCTGGAGTAGGCGGGACGGTCGCGGAATTTCGCGACGGAAGCGTCGAAGACCGAAGCTACCGAATGGAACTCGTTGACGTCGATCTCGGCGGGAACGCCTTTCGGATAGCTCTGCAGCCAGGGACGATCCAGACTCATATTCCCCCTCCAGGAATCGTGATGTATTAGGTTCCGGCCCTGAGCGTATCGACAATGGCCGGTCATTGCAGCATACCCCGCCGTAGGGAAAACGCGAAGAGGCCCCGAGGGGCCTCTTTGCGTGGTAGCGCCGGCCGCTGGCCGGCATCTGCGCTCGATCGGGATTCCGGTGGACGCCGGCCAGCGGCCGGCACTACCGTGGCCCCAGGCGGGCCGCTTGCGTCAGCCCTGCTTGCGTACCGGTGCGCCGTTGGCCTTGTAGTACGGCGCGGTGCTGCGGGCCAGCGGGGTGCGGCCGCGGATCACGTCGGCCAGCTTCTCGGCCATCATGATGGTCGGTGCGTTGAGGTTCCCGGTCACCACCTGCGGCATGATCGAGGCATCGACGATGCGCAGGCCTTCCAGCCCGTGCACGCGGCCCTGGCCGTCGACCACGGCCATCGGGTCATCGGCATGGCCCATCTTGTTCGAGCACGACGGGTGGTAGGCGGTCTCAGCGTGCTCGCGCACGAACGCATCGATCTGCGCATCGGTCTGCAGCGCGCTGCCCGGCGAGATTTCGCGGCCGCTGTACGGGGCCAGGGCCGGCTGCGCGAAGATCTCGCGGGTGATCCGGATCGCCGCACGGAACTCGCGCCAGTCCTGGTCGTGCGACATGTAGTTGAACAGGATGCTCGGATGTTCGCGCGGGTCCTTCGAACGCACGTGGATGCGGCCGCGACTGGGCGAGCGCATCGAGCCGACGTGCATCTGGAAGCTGTGCGCCTTGATCGGGTTGGAGCCGTTGTAATTGATCGCGACCGGCAGGAAGTGATACTGCAGGTTCGGCCAGTCGAATTCGGCGTCGCTGCGGATGAAGCCACCGGCCTCGAACTGGTTGCTGGCGCCGATGCCGGTGCCCAGGAACAGCCACTCGGCACCGATCGCCGGCTGGTTGTACAGCTTCAGAGCCGGGGCCAGCGAGACGGGCTTCTTGCACTCGTACTGCAGGTACATTTCGAGGTGATCCTGCAGGTTGGCGCCGACGCCCGGCAGGTGGTGCACCAGGTCGATGTCGAGGCTGCGCAGCAGGTCGGCCGGGCCGACGCCCGAGCGCTGCAGGATCTGCGGCGAGGCGATGGCGCCGCCACACAGCAGCACTTCGCGGCGGGCGGTGGCACGCTGCGGCTGGTCGTTGTGCAGCCACTGCACGCCCACCGCACGCTTGCCCGAGAACAGGATGCGGTCGGTCAGCGCGTGGGTGACGATGGTCAGGTTCGGGCGCGGCTTGGCCAGGTCCAGGTAACCACGGGCGGTGCTGGAACGACGGCCCTTCGGGGTCACCGTACGGTCCATCGGGCCGAAGCCTTCCTGCTGGTAGCCGTTGAGGTCGTCGGTGCGCGGGTAGCCGGCCTGCACGCCGGCTTCGACCATCGCAGCGAACAGTTCGTTGTTGCCGGCCTTCGGCGTGGTCACCCGCAGCGGGCCGTCGCCACCGTGGTAGTCGTTGGGGCCGATGTCACGGGTTTCCGCCTTGCGGAAGTACGGCAGGCAGTCCAGGTAGGTCCAGTCTTCCAGGCCGGGCATGCTGGCCCAGTTGTCGTAGTCCATCGCGTTGCCGCGGATGTAGCACATGCCGTTGATCAGCGACGAGCCGCCCAGGCCCTTGCCGCGGCCGCAGTCCATGCGGCGGTTGTTCATGAAGGGCTCGGGATCGGTCTTGTACGCCCAGTTGTAGCGCTTGCCCTGCAGCGGGAAGGCCAGTGCCGCCGGCATCTGGGTACGGAAGTCGAGCCGGTAGTCCGGGCCACCGGCTTCCAGCAACAGCACGCTGACATCGGCATCTTCGGTGAGGCGGGTGGCCAGCACGTTGCCGGCCGAACCGGCGCCGATGATGATGTAGTCGTACTCGTTATGGGTGCTCATGGGTGTCTCCTGCAGGCCGGGGCGCGCTGCGTGCAGGCGTCCCGGCGGAATGTCGGATCGGCGCGGTGGCCGGACGAAGGTGCGCGCTCGCGGCGCGCCGATCAGAACACGCTGGCGTAGTCGCCCAGTTCCACCTGCACCGACTTGATGCGGGTGTAGTGGCCGAGGGTGGAGATGCCGTTCTCACGGCCGACGCCGGATTCCTTGTAGCCGCCAACCGGCATTTCGGCCGGCGATTCGCCCCAGGTGTTGATCCAGCAGATGCCGGCTTCCAGGCGGTGGATGATGCGATGGGCGCGGCTGACGTCCTTGCTGACCACACCGGCGGCGAGGCCGAAGGTGGTGTCGTTGGCACGACGCACCACTTCGTCTTCGTCGTCGTAGGCGAGGATGCTCATCACCGGCCCGAAGATCTCTTCCTTGACGATGGTCATGTCATCGCGGCAGTCGGAGAACACGGTCGGCAGCACGTAGGCGCCATTGGCCAGCGCGCCTTCGGTGGCACGGCCGCCGCCGGTCAGCAGGCGAGCGCCTTCGGCCTTGCCGCTTTCGATGTAGCGCAGCACGTTTTCCATGTGCGGGAAGCTGGTCAGCGGACCGAAGTTGGTCTCGGCGGCCATCGGGTCGCCGATGCGGATGCGCTTGACGCGCTCGACCACAGCGGCTTCGAACGCGGCCAGCATGCTGCGCGGCACGAACACGCGGGTGCCGTTGGTGCAGACCTGGCCGGAGCTGAAGAAATTGGCCATCACCGCGATGTCGGCGGCGCGGTCGAGGTCGGCGTCATCGCAGATCACCAGCGGCGACTTGCCGCCCAGCTCCATGGTCACTTCCTTCAGCGACGAGGACGCGGCGCTGGCCATGACCTTCTTGCCGGTGGCGACGCCGCCGGTGAAGGAGATCTTCTCGATCACCGGGTGCTCGGTCAGCCACTGGCCGATCTCGCGGCCCGGGCCCTGCACGACGTTGAACACGCCGGCCGGCACACCGGCTTCGGTGTAGATCTCGGCCAGCCGGATCGCGGTCAGCGGGGTCACTTCGGACGGCTTGAACACCATCGCGTTGCCGGCGGCCAGGGCCGGGGCCGACTTCCACATGGCGATCTGGACCGGGTAGTTCCAGGCGCCGATGCCGGCGACCACGCCCAGCGGCTCGCGGCGGGTGTAGAAGAAGCTCGATTCACGCAACGGCAGCTGGATGCCTTCGATGGCGGTGGCCAGGCCGGCGTAGTACTCGACCACGTCGGCACCGGTGACGATGTCCACGGTGGTGGTTTCGGCCAGCGCCTTGCCGGTGTCCAGGGTTTCCAGGTGCGCCAGTTCGTCGTTGCGCTCGCGCAGGATTTCGACCGCGCGGCGCAGGATGCGCGAACGCTCCATGGCGGTCATCGCGGCCCACACCTTCTGGCCTTCGGCCGCGCTCTGCACGGCGCGTTCGACGTCGGCCTGGCTGGCGACCTGCACTTCAGCGATCACGTCGCCGGTGGCCGGGTTGACGGTCTTGAAGGTCTTGCCGCTGGTGGCGTCGACGCGCTGGCCGTGGATGTAGAGCTGTTGGACGGGCAGGGTGGTCATGGGGCGTACTCCTTGGAAGGGGGCGGGTGCTGAAGCGCTTATAGCGCGACAGCCTGCAACTGGAAGTCGATGTAGCCGTAAGCGATGCGCCGGGACTTCTCGGCGTTGAACTGGCCGCCGACCAGGCTGCCGCGCAGCCACAGGCCGTCGATCATCGCGGCCAGGCCACGGGCGGCCAGGCGGGCCTGCGGGTGGGGCAGCAGGCGGTTGAACTGGTGGCACAGGTTGGAGAACAGGCGCTGGTCGTTGGCGCGCTGCAGCCGGGCCAGTTCCGGCTGGTGCATGCTCGCAGCCCAGAAGGTGAGCCAGACGCGCATCGCGGTGCCGTTGATCTGGCTGTCGTCGAAGTTGCCGTCGACGATGGCGCGCAGTTGCTCGCGCGGGTCGTCGCCGGCGCCGGCGCGGTAGCGGGCCACTGCGTCCTTCAGTTCGCGCAGGATCTGCCGCATTGCAGCATTGAGCAGGCCGTCCTTGTCGCCGAAGTAGTGGGCGACGATGCCGCTGGACAGCCCTGCCTTCTTCGCGATGGTGGCGACGGTCGCATCGGCCATGCCGATCTCGTCGATGGTCTGGAAAGTGGCCCGGATCAGCTGTTCGCGCCGTACCGGTTCCACGCCTTTCTTCGGCATTGTCTCTCCACGGATTGCGACCCGAAGGATCGGGCTGCCCGCCATTATGCTTTTTATTGATTGAACGTTCAATCAATAAACCCTAGGATGCGCTCGCGCCCCACGCCATGGGCCCGGTTTACCGGTCCGGCCCCGCCCATGTGCTCCCTCGGACTTGATGAGACGACCCCATGTCTTCCCTGGCTCATCCCAAGCGTTCGCCCCTGCGCTTGAACCGTTTTGTCTTCTTCAGCTCCTCGGTGTCGATCGGCATCCTCGGGCTGCTTACCGTTCTCTATCCCGAAAGCAGCGAGCACTGGCTGCAGTGGGCGCAGGCCGAAGTCTCGGCGGCGTTCGGCTGGTGGTACATGCTGCTGATCGTGCTGTGCCTGGGCTTCGTGCTGTGGCTGGCGTTCTCGCCGTACGGCCGCATCCGCCTGGGCCACAACGAGGAATCACCGGCGTTCGGCTACGTGGCCTGGGTGTCGATGCTGTTCTCGGCCGGCATCGGCATCGCGCTGCTGTACTACGGCGCCTACGAGCCGCTGGACCATTTCCTCAATCCGCCCGGGCAGCCCGGCGGGACCGTGGCCGCCGGCCGCGAGGCGATGGTGCTGACCTTCCTGCACTGGGGCCTGCACGGCTGGGCGCTGTATGCGCTGGTCGGCGTGGCGCTGGGCTATTTCGCCTACCGCCGCGACCTGCCGCTGGCGCTGCGCTCGGCGCTGTACCCGATCTTCGGTGAGCGCATCCATGGCCGCATCGGCGACATGGTCGATGGCTTCGGCATCCTTGCCACGCTGATCTCGATGGTGACCAACCTCGGCATCGGCGCGCTGGTGGTGCAGTCCGGCCTGGTCTACCTGTTCCACATTCCGGATACGCCGCAGGTGCTGGTGGCGATCGTGCTGGTGATGATGGTGGTGGCCACCATCGGCGTGGTGGCGGGTGTGGAGAAGGGCATTGCCTGGCTCTCCAACCTCAACGTGCGCCTGCTGTGTGGCCTGCTGCTGTTCGTGCTGGTCACCGGCCCGACCCTGCACCTGTTCGATGGCCTGATCCAGAACACCGGCGATTACCTGGGCGCGTTCGTGCGCAAGAGCTTCGACATGTACCTCAACGATCCGAAGGGCCGTGAGTGGATGGGCTCGTGGACGCTGTTCTACTGGGCGTGGTGGATCGCCTGGGCGCCGTTCGTCGGTCTTTTCGTGGCGCGCATCTCGCGTGGCCGCACCATCCGCGAAGTGATCATGGGCGTGCTGCTGATCCCGCTCGGCTTCACCCTGGCGTGGCTGTCGATCTTCGGCAACACCGCCATCGACCTGGTGCTCAACCACGGCCAGGCGATCCTGGGTGACGTGGCCCAGCATGATGCGGCGATGACGCTGTTCAAGCTGCTGGAGTACCTGCCCGCCGCGCCGTACGTGGCCGGTGCCGCGGTGGTGATCGGCTTCGTGCTGTTCCTGACCCCGGTCGACTCCGGCACGCTGATGATCGCCAACCTGTGCACCCGTCGCGTTGACGACGGCGTGGAGGATGGCCACGACGCGCCGATCTGGCTGCGCGTGTTCTGGGCGGCCGGCATCACCGTGGCCAGCGTCGGCCTGCTGCTGGCCGGCAACTTCAGTGCGATGCAGACCGCGGTGGTGCTGTGCGGCCTGCCGTTCTCGTTCACCCTGGCGTTCTACATGTGGGGCCTGCTGAAGGCCCTGCGCACCGACCCGGACGCGCCGCGCCGCTGAGCGCGCACCTGGCGCCCATCCCGGTGCCGCCGGAGATGCGGTAGAGCCAGGCCATGCCTGTCTGCAGAGAAACAGGAAGGGCCGGATCCGCGAGGATCCGGCCCTTTTGTTGGGTAGTCGACTAGCAGTCGACTCTACCGAGAGCGGAACGTTACTTGCTGGCCAGCTGGCGCAGCACGTACTGCAGCAGGCCGCCGTGGCGGAAGTACTCCACTTCCTTCGGGGTCAGCAGCATCACCGAGACCTCGAAGGTCTTCTTGGTGCCGTCGGCCTTGGTCGCGGTGACCGTGGCGCGCTTGCTGGCACCGTCCTGCAGGCCGGTGATGTCGATCACTTCCGAACCGTCCAGGCCCAGGCTCTGTGCGTTCTCGCCGTTGCGGAACTGCAGCGGCAGCACGCCCATGCCGACCAGGTTGGAGCGGTGGATGCGCTCGAAGCTCTCTGCGATGACCGCCTTCACCCCCAGCAGCAGGGTGCCCTTGGCCGCCCAGTCACGCGACGAGCCGGTGCCGTACTCCTTGCCGGCCAGCACCACCAGCGGCACCTTGTCGGCCTTGTACTTCATGGCTGCATCGTAGATCGCCAGCTTCTCCGGCTGGCCGCCGCCGGCCGGGTAGTACAGGGTGTTGCCGCCTTCCTCGCCACCGAACATCAGGTTCTTGATGCGGATGTTGGCGAAGGTGCCGCGGACCATCACGTCATCGTTGCCGCGGCGGCTGCCGTAGCTGTTGAAGTCGGCCGGCTGCACGCCGCGCTCCTGCAGGAAGCGGCCTGCCGGCGAGTCCTTCTTGATGTTGCCGGCCGGGGAGATGTGGTCGGTGGTGATCGAATCGCCGAACAGGCCCATCACGCGTGCGCCGTGCACGTCGTCGATGCTGCCGGTCTGCATGGTCATGCCATCGAAGTACGGCGGGTTCTTGATGTAGGTGGAAGCATCGCTCCACTCGTACAGGTTGCCGTCCGGCGAGGCGATGGTGTTCCAGCGGGTGTCACCCTTGAACACGTCGGCGTAGTTCTGCTTGAACATCTCCGGGCCGATGGTGGCGGCGATGACATCGCCGATTTCCTTGTTGCTCGGCCAGATGTCGCGCAGGAACACCGGCTGGCCATCGCTGCCGGTGCCCAGCGGCTGGGTGGTCAGGTCGATGTCGGTGGTGCCGGCGATGGCATAGGCCACCACCAGCGGCGGGCTGGCCAGGTAGTTCATCTTCACTTCGGGGTGCACGCGGCCCTCGAAGTTGCGGTTGCCGGACAGTACCGAGGTGACGACCAGGTCGCCGGTGGCGATGCCGGCGCTGACTTCGGTCGGCAGCGGGCCGGAGTTGCCGATGCAGGTGGTGCAGCCGTAGCCGACCACGAAGAAGCCGATCTTCTCCAGCTCCTTCAGTACACCGGCCTTTTCCAGGTAGTCGGTGACCACGCGCGAACCCGGCCCGAGCGAGGTCTTGACCCACGGCTGGCGGTTCAGGCCCTTGGCGGCCGCATTGCGGGCCAGCAGGCCGGCGCCGATCATCACCGCCGGGTTGGAGGTGTTGGTGCACGAGGTGATGGCGGCGATGACCACCGCGCCATCCTTCAGCCGTACCTTGCGGTTCTCGATCTCGATGTCGGCGAAGCCCTTGGCCAGCTGCTCGTTGCCGACCGCGGCGCCGCCGCCTTCGTTGACGAACGAGGAGACGTCGTCGCTGCGCTTGTCACGGTTGGCGGTCATGCCGACCAGGGCTTCGCGGTAGTTCTTCTGCACGTCTTCCAGCAGCACGCGGTCCTGCGGGCGCTTCGGGCCGGCCAGCGACGGCTTCACCGTGCCCATGTCCAGTTCCAGCGTGGTGCTGTACTGCGCATGCGGGCTGCCCGGTTCGTGCCACAGGCCCTGTGCCTTGGCATAGGCTTCGACCAGATCGATCTGCTCTTCGCTGCGGCCGGACAGGCGCAGGTAGTTCAGCGACTCGGCGTCGATCGGGAAGATGCCGCAGGTGGCGCCGTATTCCGGCGCCATGTTGCCGATGGTGGCACGGTCGGCCAGCGGCAGGTGCTGCAGGCCGTCACCGTAGAACTCGACGAACTTGCCGACCACGCCCAGCTTGCGCAGCATCTGGGTGACGGTCAGCACCAGGTCGGTGGCGGTGGCGCCTTCGGGAAGCTTGCCGGTCAGCTTGAAGCCGACCACCTGCGGGATCAGCATCGACGACGGCTGGCCAAGCATGGCCGCCTCCGCTTCGATGCCACCCACGCCCCAGCCCAGCACGCCGATGCCGTTGATCATGGTGGTGTGGCTGTCGGTACCGAACACGGTATCGGGGTAGGCGACCGCCTTGCCGTCCTTGTCCGCCGTCATCACTACGCGGGCCAGGTTCTCCAGGTTCACCTGGTGGACGATGCCGGTGTTCGGCGGCACCACCTTGAAGTTGTCGAAGGCCTTCTGGCCCCAGCGCAGGAAGCCGTAGCGTTCCTGGTTGCGCTGGAACTCGATCTTGCCGTTGAGGTCCAGCGCGTCCGGCTTGCCGAACACGTCGACCTGCACCGAGTGGTCGATGACCAGTTCGGAGGGAATCTGCGGGTTGATCTGCTCCGGCGAGCCGCCGAGCTTGACCACTGCGTCGCGCATCGCGGCCAGGTCGACCACGCAGGGCACGCCGGTGAAGTCCTGCAGGACCACGCGCGCCGGCATGAAGGCGATCTCGGTGTCCGGCTCGGCGGCCGGGTTCCAGCGGGCCACGGCTTCGATGTGGTCCTTGCCGACGGTGACGCCGCCGTCCTCGTGCCGGAGCAGGTTCTCCAGCAGGATCTTCATCGAGTAGGGCAGGTGGGAGATATCGAAGCGCTGGCCCAGCGTGGGCAGGCTGAAGTAGTCGTAGGTCTTGCCGCCGACATTCAGCTGGCTGCGGGTGGAGAACGAATCGCTCATGCGGGGTAACTCCTTCTTGCGGATGGCTTGCAGTGGCCCGCGCATGGGCGGACCTGCTTGCGGTCGCCGCGGGCCTGACGGCCCCGGTGGTCCCAGTATGAACCCCAGACTGAATGGATTCATCCGGGCCGGGTTCCGGCCTGCGGCATCGGTTCCAGACTACAGGGGAAGGTGTATGGCGTATGTCACGTTTGTGGCCGATCCTTTGCGAGGCAAGGGCTGGCGGGGTGCCGGTCCTGTTCAGGGTGGAAGTATGCCCGGGGAAGTATGTATAATTTGTGCATACTCTGGAGGGCCTACCGATGGAAGCCACTGTTGCAGAACGCGGACAGATCACCCTGCCCAAGGCGGTGCGTGATGCCCTCGGCCTGACCAAGGGCACGCTGCTGAAGGTCGAACTGGACGGCAGCCGCATCATCCTGCGCAAGAGTGTTGACGATGCCATTTCACGGGCGCGCGGCAAGTTCGCGCTGGACGGTTTCGAATCGTCCGACGCGGCGGTACGCGCGGTGCGTGACGAGGAATAAGCCGTGATGATCGCCGTCGACTCTCCGGTGCTGGTCGAGCTGCTCAGCAATGGTCCGCAGGCCGATGCAGTGGAAGCCATCCTCAGGCAGAGCCTGGTCGGTGGCCGCGTGGTGGTCTGCGGCGCCACCCTGGCCGAGGTCTGCGCATCGCTGCGTGGCGGTGCCGAGGTGCTGGAAGCGCTGGAAGAAATGGGCGTGCACTTCAATCCGATGGAAGCCAAGTCGGCGCTGCGTGCCGGCGAGATGCACCGTCGCCACCGCCAGCGCAGCGGCAGCCGCCGCAGCCTGGACGAATTCATGGTCGGCGCCCACGCACTGTTGCAGTGCGATGGCCTGATCACCTGGAACGACACGTTTTACCGCGACTACTTCAAGGGCCTGAAGCTGATCGTGCCGCAAGCCTGAGCCCACTTTGTTTTTTCAACCTACGCATTACCCGGGAGTTGTCATGTTGGAAGCCTACCGCCACCACGTCGCCGAGCGCGCTGCGCTTGGCATCCCGCCGCTGCCGCTGAGCGCGCAGCAGACGGCCGATGTCATCGAACAGCTGAAGAACCCGCCGCAGGGCGAGGCCGAGTTCCTGCTCGACCTGCTGACCCACCGCGTGCCGGCCGGCGTCGACGACGCGGCCAAGGTCAAGGCCTCGTACCTGGCGGCGATCGCCCTGGGCAGCGAGCAGAACCCGCTGATCAGCCGCGAGCGCGCCACCGAACTGCTGGGCACCATGCTCGGCGGCTACAACGTCGCTCCGCTGGTGCAGCTGCTGGAGGATGCCAGCGTCGGCACCATCGCCGCCAACGGTCTGAAGAAGACTCTGCTGGTGTTCGATGCCTTCCACGATGTGCAGGAAAAGGCCAAGGCCGGCAACGCCAACGCCCAGGCCGTGCTGCAGAGCTGGGCCGACGCCGAGTGGTTCACCAGCAATCCGGAAGTGCCGCAGAGCCTGACCGTCACCGTGTTCAAGGTGCCGGGCGAAACCAACACCGACGACCTGTCGCCGGCGCCGGACGCGACCACCCGCCCGGACATCCCGATGCACGCCCTGGCGATGCTGAAGAACAAGCGCGACGACGCGCCGTTCACCCCGGAAGAAGACGGCAAGCGCGGCCCGATCCAGCAGATCCTGTCGCTGAAAGACAAGGGTCACCTGGTCGCCTACGTCGGCGACGTGGTCGGCACTGGTTCCTCGCGCAAGTCGGCCACCAACAGCGTGCTGTGGTGGACCGGCGATGACATTCCGTTCATCCCGAACAAGCGCGCCGGTGGCGTCTGCCTGGGTTCGAAGATCGCCCCGATCTTCTACAACACCATGGAAGATGCCGGCGCACTGCCGATCGAGCTGGACGTGTCGAAGATGGAGCACGGCGATGTGGTCGAGCTGCGTCCGTACGAAGGCAAGGCGCTGAAGAACGGTGAAGTGATCGCCGAGTTCCAGGTCAAGTCCGAAGTGCTGTTCGACGAAGTGCGCGCCGGTGGCCGCATTCCGCTGATCATCGGCCGTGGCCTGACCGGCAAGGCGCGCGAAGCGCTGGGCCTGGCCCCGACCGACCTGTTCCGCCTGCCGGTGCAGCCGGTCGATACCGGCAAGGGCTTCTCGCTGGCGCAGAAGATGGTCGGCCGCGCCTGTGGCCTGCCGGAAGGCCAGGGCATGCGCCCGGGCACCTACTGCGAACCGAAGATGACCTCGGTCGGCTCGCAGGACACCACCGGCCCGATGACCCGCGACGAGTTGAAGGACCTGGCCTGCCTGGGCTTCTCGGCCGACCTGGTGATGCAGTCGTTCTGCCACACCGCCGCCTACCCGAAGCCGGTGGACGTGAAGACCCACCATACCCTGCCGGAGTTCATCTCCACCCGTGGCGGCGTTTCGCTGCGTCCGGGCGACGGCGTGATCCACAGCTGGCTCAACCGCATGCTGCTGCCGGACACCGTCGGCACCGGTGGTGACTCGCACACCCGTTTCCCGGTGGGCATTTCGTTCCCGGCCGGTTCGGGCCTGGTTGCCTTCGCCGCTGCCACCGGCGTGATGCCGCTGGACATGCCGGAGTCGGTGCTGGTGCGCTTCAAGGGCAAGATGCAGCCGGGCGTGACCCTGCGTGACCTGGTCAACGCGATCCCGCTGTACGCGATCAAGTCGGGCCTGCTGACCGTGGCCAAGGCTGGCAAGAAGAACATCTTCTCCGGCCGCATCCTGGAAATCGAAGGCCTGCCGGAGCTGAAGGTCGAGCAGGCGTTCGAACTGTCCGACGCCTCGGCCGAGCGTTCGGCGGCCGGTTGCTCGGTGCGCCTGAACAAGGAGCCGATCATCGAGTACCTCAACAGCAACATCACCCTGCTGAAGTGGATGATCGCCGAGGGTTACCAGGATCCGCGTTCGCTGCAGCGCCGTATCGAGAAGATGGAAGCGTGGCTGGCCAACCCGGAGCTGCTGGAGCCGGATGCCGACGCCGAGTACGCCGCTGTCATCGAGATCGACCTGGCCGACATCCACGAGCCGATCGTGGCCTGCCCGAACGACCCGGACGACGTGAAGACCCTGTCCGAAGTGGCCGGCGCCAAGATCGACGAAGTGTTCATCGGTTCGTGCATGACCAACATCGGTCACTTCCGTGCGGCTGCCAAGCTGCTGGAAGGCAAGCGTGACCTGCCGACCCGCCTGTGGGTGGCCCCGCCGACCAAGATGGATGCTTCGGAGCTGACCAAGGAAGGCGTGTACGGCACCTTCGGCGCCACCGGCGCACGCATGGAAATGCCGGGCTGCTCGCTGTGCATGGGCAACCAGGCGCAGATCCGCGAAGGTTCCACCGCGATGTCGACCTCGACCCGCAACTTCCCGAACCGCCTGGGCCGCAACACCAACGTGTACCTGGGTTCGGCGGAACTGGCGGCGATCTGCTCGCGCCTGGGCCGCATCCCGACCAAGGAGGAGTACATGGCGGACATCGGCGTGATCAACGCCAATGGTGCGGAGATCTACCGCTACATGAACTTCGACCAGATCGAGGAATACCAGGACGTGGCCAAGACGGTCGCTGCCTGATGCGGTAACGCCGGCCGCTGGCCGGCACGCCGTTGAAACGAAGAACCCCCGGTGAGCGCCGGGGGTTTTTTGTTGGCCGATCCACCCGGTGCCGGGCATTGGCACGGTGAGACGGAATGTCGTACGCCAGGCGGGGCGGACCGTAGCATCGCCCATGGTCGGGACTGCCGACGAGGCTGAAGGAGCTGCACATGAGTGCTGTGTTGACGGAAACAGAGAAGAAGCCACCCACCCCGTTGCAGGCCTATCTGACTGGGCTCAAGGCGAAGGGAGGGCTTTCACTCGATCTCGGCGTCATCGCCGTGGGAACCGATAGCAGCGAGTATTCCGGTGCAGATCTGTTGTGTAAGGGAGTGATGTCGCTGGTCAAGGCGTCCACGGATGGGAAGGTGGTGCCCAATTGCCTGTCATGGGGCATGGAAGGTGAGTGGACCGAGGACAAGAACAAGGAATGGCTTGGCGCTGCGCTGAAGAATGAGAGTGGTGCACTGCTTCCGACGTTCTGCTATGTCTTCCACACCAAGATCAACAAGGCTCTTGCGGCTGCCGCGACCGACATGGTCGTGGATGTTGCGACGTTCGACACCAAGTTCAAACAGCTCAATGGCAATGAGGGCCCGAGCTACAAGGAGGTGAAGAAGATCCTCGAGGCAGGATTCGTCGTCATTGTTCCGAACACGCATGGTGGTGTGAAGCTCAAGGTGAAAGCCGCATGACCCGCGAGCGCGGGACGTCTGATCGTCCCGCGAGCGCAATCAACCACGCGCCAGCGCCAGCAAGCGCTCGGCAATCCGTTCCAGCGGCACCTGTTCCTCGGCGGCGCCCAGCTTGAACGCTGCACCGGGCATGCCCCAGACTACACTTGTGGCCTCGTCCTGCACCAGTGTGGGTGCGCCGGCCTGGCGCATCTCCAGCAGGCCGCGTGCGCCGTCATCGCCCATCCCGGTGAGGATGGCGCCGATGGCGTTGCCGCCGGCGTTCTGCGCGACCGAGCGGAACAGCACGTCCACCGCGGGCTTGTGCCGGTTCACCGCAGGGCCGTCGTCGACGCGGCAGCGCCAGCGCGCACCGTCGCGGATGATCCGCAGGTGCTTGCCGCCGGGTGGCAGGTAGGCATGGCCAGGCAGCACTGCTTCGCCATCGCTGGCCTCGCGCACGGCCATCGCCGAGTGCCGGTCCAGGCGTTCGGCGAAGGCACTGCTGAAGCTGGCCGGCAAGTGCTGGGTCATCACCACGGCCGGGCCGTCGGCGGGCATGCCTTCCAGCACCACACGCAGCGCTTCGGTGCCACCGGCCGATGAGCCGATTGCGATCAGCCGGTCGGTGGTGCGGAACTGCGGTGCAGCTGGCCGCATTGCAGGAGCTGCTTCGAGCAGGAGTTTCGGAGCGGCCGCACGCACCAGCGGGCGCACCCGTGAGCGCGCCGCCATCTTGACCTTGGCGATGATCTCGTCGGCGTAGCCCTGCAGGCCGCGCGCCACGTCCAGCTTCGGCTTGGAGACGAAGTCGACCGCACCCAGCGCCAGCGCCTGCAGGGTGGTGTCGGCGCCGCGTTCGGTCAGCGAGGAGATCATCACCACCGGCAGCGGGTGCAGGCGCATCAGGTTTTCCAGGAACGCCAGCCCGTCCATGCGCGGCATTTCCACGTCCAGGGTGATCACGTCCGGGGCCAGGCGCTTGATCTTCTCGCGTGCCAGCAGCGGGTCGGCGGCGGTGCCGACCACGTCGATGGACGGATCGCTGGACAGGATCTCGGTGAGCATCTGGCGCACGACGGCGGAGTCGTCGACGATCAGGACCCGGCAGGGGGCGTTGCCGGTCAGGGTCATTCGAACAGCTCCACGCCACCGGTGACCGGGGCCTTGGACAGGCGTGCACGCACGGCCGATTCGGTCGCAGCCACTTCGGCTTCATGGGCATGCGGCAGACGCTGCACCACCACGCGGCCGGTATCGGCGAAGAACCAGATCTTGCGCGGATGGATGCCGCACAGGTCCTCGGCGATGATCGGAATGTGCTCGGCCTGCAGGTACTGGCGCACGAACTCGGCGTTGCGGGTGCCGACCGGGTTGCTGGTGAAGCCCTTCAGGACGTTGGCGCCACCGAACACCTTGGCTTCGATGCGTTTGCGGTGCGCGCCGCGCTTGAGCATGTCGTTGATCAGCAGTTCCATCGCGTAGCTGCCGTAACGCGCGGGCGCGCCATCGCCGGCGTTGCCCTCGGGCAACAGGAAATGGTTCATGCCGCCGATCTTCAGCACCGGGTCGCGCAGGCAGGCCGCCACGCAGGAGCCCAGCGTGGTGGTCAGCGCAGTGGTGTCATCGACCACCAGGTACTGGGTCGGCAGCAGCTTGGCCGCAATGGTCTTGAAGCGCGCGTCCTGGTAACGCATCACATCATCGGTGCGCAGCGATGCGTTCATGCGCCTGCCTTTGCCGCACGGCGGTACAGGGTGCGTCCGCAGGGCTGGATCAGGTCGGCGGCGTGCAGGTAGTTCTCCGAGTGGCCGGTATACAACAGGCCGTCGTCGGCCAGGTGCTGTACCAGACGGCCGAGGATCGCGCGCTGGGTCGGCTTGTCGAAGTAGATCATCACGTTGCGGCAGAACAGTGCGTCGAACGGGCCGCCGACGTCATAGCGGAGGGCAAGCAGGTTCAACGGGCGGAACTCGATCAGCTCGCGCAGCGCCGGCAGCACACGGCACTGGCCCTCGTTGGGGCCGCTGCCACGCTGGAAGTAGCGACGGCGCAGGTCCGGATCGAGGCTGGTGACGCGGTCGATGTTGTAGACGCCACGGCCGGCGGTGGCCAGCACCTGGGTATCGACGTCGGTGGCGATGATGCGTACCGGTGGCTTCAGGGTGCCGAAGGCTTCGCAGGCAGTGATCGCCATCGAGTAGGGCTCTTCGCCGGTGGAGGCGGCGCACGACCACAGCAGCAGCGGTGTGCGGCTGGAGCGCTGCTGCAGCTCCTCGCGCAGCTTGTCGAAGTGGTGCGGCTCGCGGAAGAACGAGGTCAGGTTGGTGGTCAGCGCGTTGGTGAACGCCTGCCACTCGTCACCGTCTTCCTGCTCCAGATGGTCCAGATACTGCTGGAAGCTGCGCATGCCCAGCGTGCGCAGGCGGCGCGACAGGCGGCCATAGACCATGTCGCGCTTGGCCGGCGCGAGGGCGATACCCACGCGCTGGTAGATCAGGTCGCACACGCGGCGGAAATCACGGTCGGCGAACTCGAATTCGCGCGGGCCGGTGACGATGGGAGTAGGACTTTGCACGGGGGACGTGTCCATCGGCAGAGGCGGCGGCCGAAGCCGCCGCGGGTGGGTCTCAGAATTCCTGCCAGTCGCTTTCGCTGGCGACGAAGGTGCTGGCGTTGCTGCTGCGGCGAACCGGGGTGGGCGTGCTGGTCGGCTGCGGACGCGCCACGGTGGTGACGCGGGCCGGCTCGACGCGCGCGGCCACGGCCTTCACTGCGGCCGAGACCTGGTTGTCGAGGCGGAAAATCGCTACGGCATCAGCCAGCTGTGCGGCCTGGTCTTCCATTGCACGTGCAGCGGCGGTGGCTTCTTCCACCAGCG
>NZ_RAHU01000019.1:0-2883 GCF_009659995.1 Stenotrophomonas sp. MH181796 | reverse complement strand
GCTGTGCAGGGGTGGGATATATGGGGGGGCGTTGGCGTGATATATGCGGGACTACCCCGGACAAAGCAGGATTACCGCTCGCCTCTGTCGGAGACTCATTGCGCCAGGCGCAATCACTCCCCTGCTCGTTCCAAGGCCGCGAGCTCGGCGAGGATCTGATGCTCACGGACCCTTAGCTGGCCAAGTTCGACCAGTAGACCGATCTTGCTGCTGTTCAAAGCCCCGGATTGTCGGCGGCGCTGCATCATCGTGGCGATGACACCCCCACCCTCAGCATCAAGCGTACCCGGAAGAAGGCTGACAATGGCGGATCGATATGAAAAGCCGTTGCGCCTGGCGCAATCCCTGAATCAGGCGAACAGATCCAGCTGATCCAGTCCGCCTGCCCGCGCCTGGGCCCGGCGAATCAACCGACGGATGCTTCTTTCGTGCATACCGGTGTCGTGTGCAAGTTTAGCGGTAGAGGTGCCTGCGAGGTAGGCCCGCAAGATCTCGATCTCCCGCTGCGTAGCTTTGAAGTGCGCGTCCTTCGGGTACGTGATGGTCTGTCCGCCCCAGTGCTCGGCCAAGCTATCGGCCACCGCTGCCCCCACCAAGTCAGCAACCTCGGTGGGGAGCGCGTGCTCACGACCCAGCAAACCCGCCACCACTTCGGCGATTTCACTGAGGAGTTCGTGACGGCGGGCCTCCATCGACTTCATGCCGAAGGAGCCTCCCGCCGGGCACGGCGATTGGCGTCGATCTGAAGAGCGGCAATCACTTTGGACAGCTGATCCGGGTTGCACCATTCCAGGCGTCCTACCTTGAACATGTGGCGGGCCACCGAATGTGCATATTCCCACTCACGCCCCGAATCGGCCAGCAGGGCTTCGATCTTGGACAGCTGGGGGGATAGGTCGCCCTTGGGGCGGCCTGCCCAACGTTTGGCTGCGTACGCCGCCTTGGCGGGAATTCCACCCAGGCGACGCAGCTCGTTGGCGATCGCATCGAGCTGCCGGCGATCGCACTTGCCGGCGCTGCGCTGGGCAACGCCGTGCTCTCTGGATACACGCTCGACCAGGTCACGGTAGACGTCCTCGGAGAGGCCGAGCTTCTTGGCGCCGGCGTGGATCGCGGCCAGCACCCGGTTACGGCCGTCGCCGGCCTTGCGAACGCGCGTCATGCCTTGCTCCTTGCGCCCTGAACGGCCCGGAGGGCGGTCTGCCATGCAGGCACTTCCTGGCCCGCATGGTCCAGCAACTGCAGCAGCCCTTCGCGCACGCCAGGCACGATACGGCCACCGTCCTTCAGGACGGTGGCCACCTGGGACTTCTTTGTCAGCGGATCACGGCGCATCAACAGCCCCTTCCTCGCGGCCAGCTTCGGTCAGTTCCTGCTCGATCAGCAGTAGCGAACGCCTACGGCATTCGTTGAACCCGTCGCGCCATGCCTGACCGGGAGTCAGGTCATCAAACGGACCTCCAATCTGTTCGCTCAACCACATCGGCGGCACACAGTGAAGCCGCTTCAGAACGTCGGTCTGCGAAGGGCCTGGCGGGACCTGGAAAAGCGGGACGGTGTAGGTTGCCCGCATGGCCGGCCAGCCGCCGCGCTGGCTCTCACTGCCCATCTCCATGAGGTCCGCAGCCACTGCCCGCCGCAGTTCGCGGTCGGCGAAGAACGCTGGCGTCGAACCAGGCGGCATCAGGTAGCCAAGAACCGCATCCACCGCCGCTCGAACGGCTGAGCGTGACGGGCCGTTGGCCACGGCGCGAGGCGCGGCCTTGTAGGCCCGCCATGCCGCGTCGTACACGGTCTCATCCATGAGACACCTCCACTTCCTCGACCTGCATGAGGCAGGAATCGAGATCGGGCCGGTCGTCCCAGTCGACCAAGCGGATACCGTGGGGCGACGGCCAGCCCTCCAGCTGATCGAACTCACGCTGCATACCCTCGGTCGAGTAGCTGGAGTTCACGTCCAGCACCCACCCCATGAACTCGGCACCAGCCATCTTGATGACGGCCAGTACCGCGTCGCCGTCGGCTTCTCCAAGGCGCTCATCGGCACCGGTCCAGAACTTGTTGATTTCCGTCGCCAGCTCCGGCGTCAGGATGCTGTGGTCGATCTCAAGCTGTACCTGGCCTTCGCCCCAGTTACGTTCGATTCTGTAGCGCTTGATGGTCATGTCGGTCCTCACGGGGTCGCTGAAAGGTGAAAGGCCTGTTCCAGCACCAGGAACAGGCGGCGAATCTCGCCGCTCTGCAGGGCAAAGCGGGCGTCGAACTCTGCGCGGCGGCCGTCGGCATCGGCCTGCTCCAGTTGGGAGAGCGCGCCGTCCAGGAACTTCAGCTTGCGCAACACCAGGTCATCGCCCAGCTCGAAGGACAGCGCGTCCTCCAGCACCAGGGCCAGCTTGGTGACCTGCTTGCCGGCATCCAGGTGCTTGTCGATCTCGTCACTGCGAAGTTCCTGGTCGCTGCAGCGCACCTTGGCGCCACCCTCGACCGGATCACGCAGCTCTGCGGATTCCCCAAGGGACAAGCCATCCGGCAGGGGCTCGCCAGCGATCCAGCCAGTCAGGATCGAGCGCGGTGCAACCTGGGCGTTCAGCGGAACCGCCGGGAAGCCGCCCAGCAGGCCTCGGATATCGGACACGAAGGCCTCGCCCACCTTACGGCTGGAGGTATCCACGGCCACATAGCCGTGGGCGAGGTCCAGGATGGCGTCGTGGCGGCTGTTCTTGACGAAGGCCTTGGGCAGCAGCTCGTGCAGAATGTCGTCCTTCATGCGCTTGCGCTCACGACCACCCGGTCGACGCCCCTGTTCCTGTTCCATGACCTGCAGACGGGTCTCCAGCGCACGGTTGACCACCGCGCCGGGCAGGATCTTGTCCTCGCCGCCCA
>NZ_RAHU01000018.1:0-4444 GCF_009659995.1 Stenotrophomonas sp. MH181796 | reverse complement strand
CCAGCCTGGTGCACCAGGCCGGCAGCACCATGGGCGAGATCGTCGCCTCGGTGCAGCGCGTCACCGACATCATGGCCGAGATTTCCGCCGCCTCGCAGGAGCAGTCGGCCGGCATCGAGCAGGTCAACCAGACCGTGGTGCAGATGGACGAAACCACCCAGCAGAATGCGGCACTGGTGGAAGAAGCCACCGCCGCCGCGCGTGCGATGGAAGACCAGGCGGTGCAGCTGGGTGAAGCCGTGGCCCGCTTCCGGCTGGCATCTCAGGGAACGACGGCCATCCCGGCACGCCCGCTGGCGGCACCGGTACCGCGCCAGGTCGCGGCCGCCGCACCTGCGGCAAAGCTGGCTCCCGCGCGCCCACTGCGCAGCCCCGCGGCACAGCCGGCACTGGCCGCGGACGGCGACTGGCAGGAGTTCTGATCTACCCGGGGTCGGATCCCTCTTCTGCGGAAGAGGGATCCGACCCCGCACGCATGGAAAGTGATGCAATTCTCACTTCATAATCCGACGCAGAGGCCGATATCCCCATCGAGCCTCGCGCCAACGCGTGCTGGCGCCCGCCCCTGACCGTAGATTCCATGTCCGACGGCAACGACACTGCAGTGCATGATGTCCACGCGGCTGATGCCGCCGACGAACGTTTCCTGGTCCGCAACCCGCGCCAGCTGCGGCAGTTGCTGCGCTCGCTGATCGACCAGCGATCACTGATCAATGCGCATATCGACGGTCGCGACCGCTCGTTCCCGACCGCATTGCTCGATCTCGATGAGGACGAGGACACTCTGCTGCTCGATGGCAGCCCGCAGGAGGCGTCCAACCGTGCCGCCGAACAGGCTGACCACCTGCTGTGCTTTGCCCAGCTCGAGCGCGTGCTGGTGCGGTTCCGCCTGCACGAACTGCAACGCGTGGACAACGACGGTCACGTCGCCTTCCGCGCCCCGTTGCCGGACGAACTGGTGCACCTGCAGCGCCGCGAGCTGTACCGGTTGGAGACCCCGGTCACCGACTCGCCGCATCTGCTGCTGCCACCCGGCGAAGCACGTGCCGAAGCGCTGTCGATGCGGGTGGTGGACATCAGCGGTGGCGGTCTGGCCGTGGTGGTCCCCAATGACTGCGCGGTGTTCGGCCTGCAGAAGCGTTATCCGGCACAGCTGTCGCTGCCCGACGGCCCCGACCTGGACATCGAGCTGGTCGTCTGCAATCTACTGCCGCAGCGCCAGCCCAACGGCATCGAAGTCAAGCGCGTGGGCATGCGCTTCGAAACCCTGCCGCGCGGCGCCGACAGCGCCATCCAGCGCTACATCTTCCGCATCGACCGCCAGCGCAAGGCACGCCGTAACGGCGAGCTCTGAGACGGTCCAACCGGTAGTGTCGGCCGCTGGCCGGCAACCCTGGAACGTATACCGGGGTCAGATCCCTTTTCCCTGAAAAGGGATCTGACCCCCATCCCCGACAACGTGGATACGGCCGCTGCCGGCCAGCGGCCGGCACTACCGCTTCCCGTGTAGATCCACGCCATGCGTGGATGCCTTCCCCGGGCACCTAAAGTCCCCCGACGAGGGGCCGATATCGAGCCTGACACCGGGACTTCCGGCAGAACCAGGACCCCTCGATGAACGACAAGACCAGCTCCGCCGCCAGCGCCGGTGGCGAATTCCTCAGCTTCACCCTCGGTGCCGAGCACTACGGCGTGGACATCCTCAAGGTCCAGGAAATCCGCGGCTATGACGCGGTCACCCGGGTCCCGGATGCACCGGACTACATCAAGGGCGTGATCAACCTGCGCGGCACCATCGTGCCGGTCATCGACCTGCGCCTGAAGCTGCGCCTGGACGATGCCCGCTACGACGCCTTCACCGTGATGATCGTGCTGAACGTCGACGACCGCGTGGTCGGCATCGTCGTCGACAGCGTCTCGGACGTGATCCCGCTGTCGGCCGAGCAGATCCGCCCGACCCCGGAATTCGGCGCCGCCGTCGATACCCGCTTCATCTCCGGCATCGGCACGCAGGACGACCGCATGCTGATCCTGCTCGACATCGAGACCCTGCTGGACAGCGCCGACATGGGCCAGGCCAGCGTCGTTGAAGACGCCGCTGCCTGATCGAACGGACCTGCTTCACGTTCTGGTCACAAAACCCTTCAGTTCCCTCCGGCAGTGCCGATAGGGGGACAGAAGCCGGTCGCGCAGGAGCGCGCAGGACCGGAACGACCATCACCATCCCCGGAGATACACCTCGATGAAGTCCCTGCTTGCGTTCGTTTCGGCCGCTGTCCTGGCCACCACTGCTTCCGCCGCGTTCGCCCAGTCGGCCGACATGATCCCGCCGGAACTGGCACCGCGCTCGGTCGGCAAGGACGGCATGGTCTGCGGCAAGGTCGAGAAGGCCCGCTACGCAGAAGGTTCCGAAGGCCAGCCGACCTTCCTGTACATGGGCGGCGCCTTCCCGCGCCACACCTTCTCGGCCCGCATCGCTGGCGAGAACCGCGGCAAGTTCTCCTTCCCGCTGGAAACCCTGGAAGGCAAGACCGTCTGCGTGATCGGCAAGATCCAGCGCGACGCCTCGCGCGCCGAAATCGAAGTCAGCTCGCCGGCCGGCCTGAAGCTGGCCAACATCAAGTAATCCGCTGTCCGTCGAACCACGCCGGACCTGGTGCCGGCGTGGTTTCTGCTGCAACCGGGCCCGATGCCCGGGCGCGTCTGCCTTAGGAGCTCGCAACGCCCATGCCGTGGATCAACAACCTGAAACTGATGCCGAAGCTGCTGCTGACCTTCGGTGTCCTCCTGCTGGTGATGCTGCTGCAGGGCATCGTCGCCTATCGCGGCCTGCACTCGCTGAACAACGTCACCACCGAGTTGGCCGGTTCACGCATGGAGAGCATCCGCATGGCGGGCGAAATGCGCGGCATGCTCGGTGAGTACCGCAACGCCGCGTACCAGCAGCTGATCCGCGCCAGCGACGACGTCAAGGCCGACGCACGCAAGCAGACCGTTGAACTGCGAGAGAGCATGGACAAGTCGATCAAGGGCTACCCGGCACTGGTCGACAATGCACAGCAGAAGAAGCTGTTCGACACCTTCGCCAAGGAATGGAAGGACGCCCTGGCCTCCTATGACAGCGTCACCGAGATGCTGGAACTGGACCTGCCGGACGACGCCATCGATACCTTCGTCGGCGAGACCCGCACCAAGCACCGTAAGGCCGCTTCGGCGCTGGAAGCGTTGATCGCCGAAGACAACCGCCTCGCCCGCGCCTCGCGCGAAGAGGCCGAATCCACCTACTCCGCCTCGGCCGTGCTGACCGTGATCGCCCTGCTGGGCGGCGCCGCACTCGGCCTGGTGCTGGTGTGGCTGTTTGCCCGTGCCCTGGTCGGCAGCGTGCGCGGCGCCGTCTCGGTTGCCAACGATGTGGCCGGCGGCAAGCTCGATGGCCACATCGACGTCAGCCGCCAGGACGAAGTGGGCGAACTGATGCAGGCGATGCAGCGCATGCAGCGCGATCTGCGCGAGCGCATCGAGACCGACCAGGCCGTCGCCCGCGAGAACCTGCGCATCCGTACCGCGCTGGATTACAGCTCGACCGGCGTGTACCTGACCGACACCAGCAACACCATCGTCTACAGCAACCGCGCCCTGCAGCAGACCCTGAGCCAGTACCAGGACGAAGTCCGCCGCGACCTGCCGGACTTCGACGCGCAGGCCTCGCTGATCGGCAAGCCGGTCACCGTGCTGGAGCATCGCGGCGAGATGGACCAGACCCTGCTGGGCAACCTGAAAGCACACGGCGTCGCCCGTCGCCCGATGCAGTACGGCGATGCCCAGTTCGCCCAGGTGGTCTCGACCATCCGCAATGAAGGCGGCGACACCGTCGGCTACGTGGTGGAATGGCGCGACCGCACCCAGGAAGCGCTGGTGGAAGCCGAAGTGGCCCGCGTGATCGCCCAGGCTGCTGCCGGCGACCTGTCCGGCCGCATCGATTCCAGCGACAAGGAAGGCTTCTTCCTGCAGCTGGCCCAGCAGATCAACGGCCTGCTCGACGCCAACGCCGGCAGCATCGAACAGATCTCCGGCCTGCTCGCCGCGCTGTCGCAGGGTGACCTGACCGTGCGCATGCACGGCGACTACCAGGGCGTGTTCGCCCGCATGCGTGACGACGCCAACGCCACCGCCGCGCAGCTGAGCGAGATCGTCACCCGCATCAAGCAGTCCAGCCGTGCGATCAGCTCGGCCGCCGGCGAGATCGCATCGGGCAACAGCGACCTGTCGCGCCGCACCGAGCAGCAGGCCGCCAACCTGGAAGAAACCGCCGCCTCGATGGAGGAGCTGACCTCCACCGTGCGCCAGAACGCCGAGCATGCCCGCCAGGCCAACCAGCTCGCCATCGGCGCGCATGGCGTCGCCTCGCAGGGCGGCGATGTGGTCGGCCAGGTGGTCACCACCA
>NZ_RAHU01000017.1:0-16410 GCF_009659995.1 Stenotrophomonas sp. MH181796 | reverse complement strand
GCTTGGTGCGCTCGAACTTACCCTTTGCCATTGTTCTATACCTTGATTGTTCGTAAGTGGTTTCAAGAGAGGCTGAGCGAGGCTCAGCCCTTCTTCATGACGGCTTCGGCGATGTTGGTCGGAGCCGGCTCGTAGTGATCGAATTCCATGGTGAAGGTGGCGCGGCCCTGGGTCTGCGAACGCAGCGCAGTGGCGTAGCCGAACATTTCACCCAGCGGGATCATCGCGTTGATGATCGAAGCGGAGCCGTCACCGGTGGTGTCGGAACCCTGCAGCACGCCGCGACGACGGCTGACGTCGCCCATCACGTCACCCTGGTAATCCTCCGGGGTCACGATCTCGACCTTCATGATCGGCTCCAGCAGCACCGGCTTGGCCTTGGCGAAGCCCTGCTTGAAGGCCATCGACGAAGCCAGCTTGAACGCCATTTCCGAGGAGTCGACGTCGTGGTACGAACCGAACACCAGCTTCACCTTGACGTCCACGACCGGGAAGCCAGCCAGCGGACCGCTGGTGATGGTTTCGCGCAGGCCCTTTTCAACCGACGGAATGAATTCCTTCGGGATCACGCCGCCGGTGATGTCGTTGATGAACAGGAAGTCGTCCTTGATGGCCGGAGCCAGCTTCGGATCGGCACGGTCGGCAGCGGTGATCGGCGACAGTTCGATCACGACGTGACCGTACTGACCCTTACCACCAGACTGCTTGGCGTGCTTGTAGTCCGACTTGACGTCGGCCAGGGTGATGGTTTCGCGGTAGGCCACCTGCGGCGCGCCGACGTTGGCTTCAACGTTGAACTCGCGCTTCAGGCGGTCGACGATGATGTCCAGGTGCAGTTCGCCCATGCCCGAGATGATGGTCTGGCCGGATTCTTCGTCGGTCTTGACGCGGAACGACGGATCTTCCTGCGCCAGACGGCCCAGGGCCAGACCCATCTTTTCCTGGTCCGACTTGGTCTTCGGCTCGACGGCCATCGAGATCACCGGCTCCGGGAACGTCATGCGCTCCAGGATGATCGGGGCGTCCACGGCGCACAGGGTGTCACCGGTGGTGGTGTCCTTCAGGCCCACGGCAGCGGCGATGTCACCGGCCAGAACTTCCTTGATTTCCTCGCGGTTGTTCGAGTGCATCTGCAGGATGCGGCCGATGCGCTCCTTCTTGCCCTTCACCGAGTTCAGCACGGTGTCGCCACCGTTCAGGGTGCCCGAGTAGACACGGAAGAAGGTCAGCGCGCCGACGAACGGGTCGGTGATGATCTTGAAGGCCAGCGACGAGAACGGAGCCTTGTCGTCCGACTTGCGGGTCATTTCGACGGTGTCGTCGTCAACGTCCACGCCCTTCACGTCCGGCACGTCGACCGGCGACGGCAGCAGCTGGATCACGCCGTCCAGCATGGCCTGCACGCCCTTGTTCTTGAAGGCCGAGCCGCAGTACATCGGCACGATCTCGGTGGCCAGGGTGCGGGTACGCAGCGCGTTGATGATTTCAGCCTCGGCCAGCTCTTCGCCGCCCAGGTACTTTTCCATCAGCTCTTCGCTGGCTTCGGCAGCGGTCTCGACCATGAACTGGCGAGCCTCTTCAGCCGGGCCCTGCAGCTCGGCCGGGATTTCACCGTATTCGAACTTCATGCCCTGCGAAGCCTCATCCCAATGGATGGCCTTCATCTTCAGCAGGTCGACGACGCCCTTGAAGTTGTCTTCAGCGCCGATCGGCAGCTGCATCGGCACGGCAACCGCGCCCAGCTTGGCCTTCAGCTGGCCGACGACCTTCTGGAAGTTGGCACCGGTGCGGTCCATCTTGTTGACGAACGCGATGCGCGGCACGTGGTACTTGTTGGCCTGGCGCCACACGGTTTCCGACTGCGGCTGCACGCCACCGACGGCGCACAGGACGAAGACGGCACCGTCGAGCACGCGCAGCGAGCGCTCCACTTCGATGGTGAAGTCGACGTGCCCGGGGGTGTCGATGATGTTGAAGCGGTGCTCCGGCAGGGACTTGTCCATGCCCTTCCAGAACGCGGTGGTGGCAGCGGACTGGATCGTGATGCCACGCTCCTGCTCCTGCTCCATCCAGTCCATGGTGGCGGCGCCGTCGTGCACTTCACCGATCTTGTGGCTCTTGCCGGTGTAGAACAGGATGCGCTCGGACGTGGTGGTCTTGCCGGCATCGATGTGAGCCATGATGCCGAAGTTACGGTAACGCTCGATGGGAGTGGAACGGGCCACGGGAGCCTCTCAGATTTCTTGGATTTCGGATGGCCGAACGCCGCCTTTCGGCGGCCTTCGGATTGGCGCAGTCCTTCTGGGACCGCGAGGCAGCACGCACCGAAGTGGTGCTGCCCTGCCTGTTTTACAAGGCCGTCAAACTCACCAGCGGTAGTGGGCGAATGCCTTGTTGGCTTCGGCCATGCGGTGGGTTTCTTCGCGCTTCTTGATGGCGCCGCCACGGTTTTCCGAGGCGTCGATCAGTTCAGCAGCCAGCTTCTTCGGCATGGTGTTCTCACCACGCTTGCGCGCGGAGTCGATCAGCCAGCGCATGGCCAGGGCCATCTTGCGCGACGAACGCACTTCGACCGGCACCTGGTAGGTGGCACCACCGACGCGGCGCGACTTGACTTCGACCGCCGGAGCGACGTTGTCCAGAGCCTTCTGCACCAGTTCAATGGCGTTGGCGCTGCTGTTCTTCTCGGTGATCACGTCCATGGCGCCGTACACGATCTTTTCGGCGACGGACTTCTTGCCGCTCTGCATGACCATGTTGATGAAGCGGGCGATGGTTTCGCTTCCGTGCTTCGGATCGGGCAGGACGGAACGCTGCGGAGTATTACCCTTACGCGACATAGTGCTCTCTCCTTATGCCTTCGGACGCTTGGCGCCGTACTTGGAACGGGCCTGGCGACGCTTGGCAACGCCGGCGGCGTCGAGCGAGCCACGAACGGTGTGGTAACGCACACCCGGCAGGTCCTTGACGCGACCGCCGCGGATCAGGACCACGGAGTGCTCCTGCAGGTTGTGGCCTTCACCACCGATGTAGGAAATCACTTCTTCCTGGTTGGTCAGGCGGACCTTGGCAACCTTGCGCAGAGCCGAGTTCGGCTTCTTCGGAGTGGTGGTGTAGACACGGGTGCAGACGCCACGGCGCTGCGGGCACTTGTCGAGCGCCGGCGAGGCACTCTTGTAGGTGGTCGCTTGCCGCGGCTTGCGGACCAGCTGGTTGATCGTCGCCATCAGTAGGTTCTTCTGATTGGTGGCCGGAAAATCCGACCAGAGATGCGGAAATGTTAAAGCAGGCCAAAATTCTGGCCTGCTGAGACAGACGATTGTAGCAACCTGCCAGGAAAGCAGTCAAACGCCTCCTGTCAAGCCCGTTCCTGATCCCGGAACGTTACTGGGGGGCCTCCATGTACCCCGTTCAGGTTGGCCGGGTCGATCGCGGACGATCTCCCCTGCCCTTTCCCAATCCCATCGATGGACCGATGGGGTGGTCCGGCCTAGCGGCCGGACCGGATACCTCATTCTTCGCCCGAGGCCTGTTCAGCTTCGGCTTCAACCACCGGTGCCTCGACCACAGCCGGGGTGCCGGCCAGGGTCTGCATTTCCGACTCGGTGAGACCGGAAGCGCCGCGACGGCGGTTGCTGTGGTACGCCAGGCCGGTACCGGCCGGAATCAGGCGGCCCACGATGACGTTTTCCTTCAGGCCACGCAGGTTGTCCGAGGTGCCGCGGACGGCCGCTTCGGTCAGCACGCGGGTGGTTTCCTGGAACGACGCGGCCGAGATGAACGATTCGGTCGCCAGCGAGGCCTTGGTGATACCCAGCAGGACCGGATCGAAGTGCGCCGGCAGCTCGTTGCGGGTCGACAGGCGCGCATTCTCCTCGATAACGCGCTGGCGCTCCACCTGCTCGCCGTTCAGGAACTTGCTGCTGCCCTGATCGGTGATCTCGACCTTGCGCAGCATCTGGCGGGTGATCACCTCGATGTGCTTGTCGTTGATCTTCACGCCCTGCAGGCGGTACACGTCCTGGATTTCCTTCACCAGGTAGGCCGCCAGCGGTTCGACACCCAGCAGGCGCAGGATGTCCTGCGGGCTCGGCTCGCCGTCCACGATGGTTTCACCCTTGGTGACATGCTCGCCTTCGAACACGATGACCTGGCGGTACTTCGGGATCAGCTCTTCGTGCTCCGAACCATCGGTGTCCTTGATGATCAGGCGCTGCTTGCCCTTGGTGTCCTTGCCGAAGCTGATGATGCCCGAACGCTCGGCCAGCACCGCCGGATCCTTCGGCTTGCGGGCCTCGAACAGATCGGCCACGCGCGGCAGACCACCGGTGATGTCGCGGGTCTTCGACGCTTCCTGCGGGATCTTGGCGACCACGTCGCCCACGCCCACCGGGGCGCCGTCCTGCAGGTTGACGATCGAGCGCGGCGGCAGCAGGTACTGCGCCGGCAGGTCGGTGCCCGGGATCGACAGGTCGTTGCCCTTGGCGTCGACGATGCGCACGATCGGGCGCAGGTCCTTGGCCTGGGTACCACGACGCTTCGGATCGGTGATTTCGCGCGAAGCAAGGCCGGTCAGCTCGTCGGTCTTCTCGATGACGGTGATGCCGTCGACGAAGTCGATGAAGCGGATGAAGCCGGCCACTTCCGACACGATCGGGTGGTTGTGCGGATCCCAGTTGGCCACGGTCTGGCCAGCCTTGATCGCATCACCGTCCTTGGACGTGATGGTCGCACCGTACGGCAGCTTGTAACGCTCACGCTCACGGCCGTGGGCATCGAGCACCGAGATTTCGCCCGAGCGCGACACTGCCACCAGCGAGCCGTTGGCGTGCTCGACCGACTTGAGGTTGCTGAACTTGACCGAGCCGGTGGTCTTGACGGTGATGTTGTCGACCGCAGCAGCTCGCGACGCCGCACCACCGATGTGGAACGTACGCATGGTCAGCTGGGTACCCGGCTCACCGATGGACTGGGCGGCGATGACGCCGACCGCTTCACCGATGTTGACCAGGTGGCCACGGGCCAGATCGCGGCCGTAGCAGCGCGAGCAGACGCCGAAGGCCGATTCGCAGGAGATGGTCGAGCGGACCTTGATGGTCTGCACGCCGGCATCTTCCAGCTTGGCGACCCAGGCTTCGTCCAGCAGGGTGTTGCGGGTGACGATCGGATCCTCGTCGTTGCCCGGCAGGAACACGTCCTCGGCAACCACGCGACCCAGCACGCGGTCCTTCAGCGGCTCGACCACGTCGCCGCCTTCCACGATCGGGGTCATGATCAGGCCTTCGGTGGTACCGCAATCCACCTCGGTGATCACCACGTCCTGCGCGACGTCGACCAGACGACGGGTCAGGTAACCCGAGTTCGCGGTCTTCAGCGCGGTATCGGCCAGACCCTTACGGGCACCGTGGGTGGAGTTGAAGTACTCCTGCACGTTCAGGCCTTCGCGGAAGTTCGCCTTGATGGGCGTCTCGATGATCGAGCCGTCCGGGCGGGCCATCAGGCCGCGCATGCCGGCCAGCTGACGGATCTGCGCCTGCGAACCACGCGCACCGGAGTCGGCCATGATGTACAGCGAGTTCATCGACTTCTGGTCGATGGTCTCACCCTTGGCATTGACGACCTTCTCGGTACCGATGGTGTCCATCATCGCCTTGGCGATGCGCTCGTTGGTGCGCGACCAGATGTCGACCACCTTGTTGTAGCGCTCGCCGGCGGTGACCAGACCCGACTGGTACTGCTCCTGGATTTCCAGCACTTCGGCTTCGGCCTCGGTGAGGATGCCCTTCTTCTCGTCCGGGATCAGCATGTCGTCGATGCCGATCGAGACGCCGGCGCGGGTCGCGTAGGCGAAGCCGGTGTACATCAGCTTGTCGGCGAACACGACCGTGTCCTTCAGACCCAGCTGGCGGTAGCTGGAGTTGATCAGGCGGCTGATGTTCTTCTTGGTCAGCTCGGTGTTGGCCAGCGCGAACGGCAGGCCTTCCGGCAGGATTTCAGCCAGCAGGGCGCGACCGATCGTGGTGTCCACGATCGAGGTCTTGTTCTGCTTCACACCGTCTTCGTCGGTCACCACCTCGGTGATGCGGACCTTGACGCGCGCGTGCAGTTCCACCACGCGGTTGTCGTAGGCACGCTTCACTTCGGCGATGTTGGCGAAGGCCATGCCCTCGCCCTTCTTGTTTTCCAGCGAGCGGGTCATGTAGTACAGACCCAGCACGACGTCCTGCGACGGCACGATGATCGGCTCGCCGTTGGCCGGCGACAGGATGTTGTTGGTCGACATCATCAGCGCACGCGCTTCCAGCTGGGCTTCCAGCGAGAGCGGCACGTGGACGGCCATCTGGTCACCGTCGAAGTCGGCGTTGAACGCGGTGCAGACCAGCGGGTGCAGCTGGATGGCCTTGCCTTCGATCAGCACCGGCTCGAACGCCTGGATGCCCAGACGGTGCAGGGTCGGCGCACGGTTCAGCATCACCGGATGCTCGCGGATGACCTCTTCCAGGATGTCCCAGACTTCGGCTTCTTCGCGCTCGACCAGCTTCTTGGCGGCCTTGATGGTGGTGGCCAGGCCACGACGCTGCAGCTTGGCGAAGACGAACGGCTTGAACAGCTCAAGCGCCATCTTCTTCGGCAGGCCGCACTGGTGCAGGCGCAGGTACGGACCGACCACGATGACCGAACGGCCCGAGTAGTCGACGCGCTTGCCCAGCAGGTTCTGGCGGAAGCGGCCCTGCTTGCCCTTGATCATGTCGGCCAGCGACTTCAGCGGGCGCTTGTTGGTGCCGGTGATGGCACGGCCACGACGGCCGTTGTCCAGCAGCGCATCGACCGATTCCTGCAGCATGCGCTTTTCATTGCGCACGATGATGTCCGGCGCGCTCAGTTCGAGCAGGCGGCGCAGGCGGTTGTTACGGTTGATGACGCGGCGGTACAGGTCGTTCAGGTCGGAGGTCGCGAAGCGGCCGCCATCCAGCGGAACCAGCGGACGCAGGTCCGGCGGCAGCACCGGCAGCACGGTCATGACCATCCACTCCGGACGGTTGCCCGACTCCAGGAAGGCTTCGATCAGCTTGATGCGCTTGGTGAGGCGCTTGAGCTTGGTTTCCGAACCGGTAGCGGCGATTTCCTCGCGAAGGCGGGTCATTTCCGACTGCAGGTCGATCGTGCGCAGCAGTTCGTACACGGCCTCGGCGCCCATCGCGGCGTCGAAGTCGTCACCGTGCTCCTGGCGGGCCTGCAGGTACTGTTCTTCGGTCAGCAGCTGGCGGCGCTCCAGGGCGGTCAGGCCCGGCTCGGTCACCACATAGGCTTCGAAGTACAGCACGCGCTCGATGTCGCGCAGGGTCATGTCCAGCATCAGGCCGATGCGCGACGGCAGCGACTTCAGGAACCAGATGTGCGCGACCGGCGAAGCCAGGTCGATATGGCCCATGCGCTCGCGACGCACCTTGGCCAGGGTCACTTCGGTGCCGCACTTTTCGCAGACCACGCCGCGGTGCTTCATGCGCTTGTACTTGCCGCACAGGCACTCGTAGTCCTTCACCGGGCCGAAGATGGCGGCGCAGAACAGGCCGTCGCGTTCCGGCTTGAAGGTACGGTAGTTGATGGTTTCCGGCTTCTTCACTTCGCCGAAGGACCACGAACGGATCAGGTCCGGCGAGGCCAGCGCGATCTTGATCGCGTCGAAGTCCAGCGTCTGGCGCTGCTGGTTGAAGAGGTTGAGCAGGTCTTTCATGGTGTTCTCCAGAAGGAGGAATGCTGTGTCGATGGGCTTTCAGTTGACTGCCAGCGGCGCGGCGGCAGAGGCCGCCGCGCCGGCATGGATCAGTTGTCTTCCAGTTCCATGTTGATGGCCAGCGAGCGGATTTCCTTCACGAGCACGTTGAAGGATTCCGGCATGCCCGCGACCATCTCGTGCTCACCGTCGACGATGTTCTTGTACATCTGGTTGCGGCCCTGCACGTCATCGGACTTCACCGTCAGCATTTCCTGCAGGGTGTAGGCCGCGCCGTAGGCTTCCAGCGCCCAGACTTCCATTTCACCGAAGCGCTGGCCGCCGAACTGCGCCTTGCCGCCCAGCGGCTGCTGGGTGACGAGCGAGTACGGACCGGTCGAACGGGCGTGCATCTTGTCGTCGACCAGGTGGTTCAGCTTCAGGTAGTGCATGTAACCCACGGTGGTGTGGCGATCGAACGCTTCACCGGTGCGGCCGTCGTACAGCTGGGTCTGGCCACTGCTCGGCAGGTCGGCCAGTTCCAGCATGCGCTTGATTTCCGCTTCGGTGGCGCCGTCGAACACCGGGGTGGCCATCGGCACGCCGTCGGTGAGGTTACGGGCCAGGCGCAGCAGTTCCTCGTCGCTGAACTGCGACAGGTCGACACGGTTGGCCACGTTGGTGTCGTCGTGGTTGTAGATGTCGTCCAGGAACTTGCGCAGGTCGGCAACCGCCGCCTGGGCTTCCATCATCGCCTGGATCTTGCGGCCCAGGCCCTTGGCCGCCCAGCCCAGGTGCACTTCCAGGATCTGGCCGATGTTCATACGCGACGGCACGCCCAGCGGGTTCAGCACGATGTCCACGGTTTCGCCCGAGGCCATGTACGGCATGTCCTCGACCGGCACCACGTTGGAAACCACACCCTTGTTGCCGTGGCGGCCTGCCATCTTGTCGCCCGGCTGGATGCGGCGCTTCACGGCCAGGAACACCTTGACCATCTTCAGCACGCCCGGGGCGAGGTCGTCACCGGCGGTGATCTTGCCGCGCTTGTCGGCGAAGCGACGCTCGAATTCCTTCTCGTGCGCCTGGATCTGCTTCTGCGCGCGCTCGATGGCTTCCGAAGCGTCCTCGTCCTTCATGCGCAGGGCGAACCAGTCAGCCTTCCTCAGGCCGTCCAGGAAGGCGTCGGTGATCACGTCACCCTTCTTCAGGCCAGCGCCACCGTTGACCACCTTGCCCACGATCTGCGAACGCAGACGCATGTAGATGGCGGCTTCCAGGATGCGGAACTGGTCGTCGAAGTCCTTCTTGACGCGCTTGATTTCAGACTCTTCGATCTGGCGGGCGCGCTTGTCCTTCTCGATGCCGTCGCGGGTGAAGACCTGCACGTCGATGACGGTGCCGTCCATGCCCGGCGGAACGCGCAGCGAGCTGTCCTTCACGTCCGAAGCCTTCTCGCCGAAGATCGCGCGCAGCAGCTTCTCTTCCGGGGTCAGCTGGCTTTCGCCCTTCGGGGTGACCTTGCCGACCATGATGTCGCCGGCGCGGACTTCCGCACCGATGTACACCACGCCGCTCTCGTCCAGGCGGTTCAGCGCCTGCTCGGAGACGTTCGGGATGTCGGCCGAGATTTCCTCCGGCCCCAGCTTGGTGTCACGCGCGACGCAGGTCAGCTCTTCGATGTGGATCGTGGTGTAACGATCCTCTTCCACCACACGCTCGGAGAGCAGGATGGAGTCTTCGAAGTTGTAGCCGTTCCACGGCATGAACGCGATCAGCATGTTCTGGCCCAGGGCCAGTTCGCCGATGTCGGTGGACGGACCGTCGGCCAGCACGTCGCCGCGGGCGATGACGTCACCCACCTGGACCAGCGGACGCTGGTTGATGCAGGTGTTCTGGTTCGAACGGGTGTACTTGACCAGGTTGTAGATGTCCACGCCTGCGTCGGTGGCGCCAACGATCTCTTCCTCGTTGACCTTGACCACGATGCGGGCCGCGTCGATCTGCACGATCTCGCCACCACGACGGGCGTTCACGGTCACACCGGAGTCACGCGCCACGGCGCGCTCGATGCCGGTACCGACCAGCGGCTTCTGCGCACGCAGGGTCGGCACGGCCTGACGCTGCATGTTGGCGCCCATCAGTGCGCGGTTGGCGTCATCGTGCTCCAGGAACGGAACCAGCGCGGCCGCGATCGACACGGTCTGCATCGGCGAGACGTCCATGAAGTGGACTTCCGCCGGCGGCTTCAGCAGCGATTCGCCCTGGAAGCGGCACGGAACGAACTGCTCGGTCAGGGTGCCCTTGGCGTCGGTCAGCGCGTTGGCCTGCGCAATGACGTACTCGTTTTCTTCGATCGCCGACAGGAACTCGACTTCGTCATAGACCTTGCCGTCCACGACCTTGCGGTACGGAGTCTCGAGGAAACCATACTGGTTGGTGCGGGCGTACACGGCCAGCGAATTGATCAGGCCGATGTTCGGGCCTTCCGGGGTTTCGATGGTGCAGACGCGGCCGTAATGGGTCGGGTGCACGTCGCGCACTTCGAAGCCGGCGCGCTCACGGGTCAGACCGCCCGGGCCCAGGGCCGAGACGCGACGCTTGTGGGTCACTTCCGACAGCGGGTTGTTCTGGTCCATGAACTGCGACAGCTGCGAGGAGCCGAAGAACTCCTTGATGGCAGCGGCGACCGGCTTGGCGTTGATCAGCTCCTGCGGGGTCAGGCCTTCCGACTCGGCCATCGACAGGCGCTCCTTGACCGCGCGCTCGACGCGGACCAGGCCCACGCGGAACACGTTCTCGGCCATTTCGCCGACCGAACGCACGCGACGGTTGCCCAGGTGATCGATGTCATCGACCACGCCGCGACCGTTGCGGATCTCGGTCAGGACCTTGATCACGTCCAGGATGTCGGAGCTGTCGCCATGGGCGGCAACCAGGCGCTTGGACTCTTCGTCGTTGCGCTCACCGTAGTACTTGCGGTCGTACAGCACGGCTTCGCCGGTGGTTTCCTTGCGGCCCACGCGACGGTTGAACTTCATGCGGCCGACCGCGGACAGGTCGTAGCGCTCGAAGGTGAAGAACAGGTTGTGGAACAGGTTCTGCGCGGCGTCCTTGGTCGGCGGCTCGCCCGGACGCATCATGCGGTAGATCTCGACCAGGGCTTCCAGCTGGGTCTTGGTCGGGTCGATGCGCAGGGTGTTGGACAGGTACGGGCCACGATCCAGATCGTTCACCCACAGGGTGCCCACGGCATCCACACCGGCCTTGCGGAAGGCCTGCAGCTGCTCGTCGGTGATCTCGTCATTGGCCTGGGCCAGCAGTTCGCCGGTCGAAGCATCGACCACGTCGTGCGACAGGATGCGGCCGACGATGTAGTCGTCCGGCACGGCCAGGGCGGCGATGCCCGAGGCTTCCAGCTGCTTGATGTGGCGCGCGGTGATGCGCTTGCCGGCTTCCACGATGACCTTGTCGCCGTCGGCGAGGTCGAAGCCCAGGGTTTCGCCACGCAGGCGCTCCGGCACCAGCTCCAGCTGGACGCCTTCATCCGGGTTGATGTGGAAGGTGTTGATCTCGAAGAACTCGGCCAGCATCTCTTCGTTGCTGTAGCCGAGCGCGCGCAGCAGGATCGACACCGGCAGCTTGCGGCGACGGTCGATACGGGTGAACAGCGCATCCTTCGGGTCGAACTCGAAGTCCAGCCAGGAACCGCGGTAAGGAATGATGCGGGCGCTGTACAGCAGCTTGCCCGAGCTGTGGGTCTTGCCACGGTCGTGATCGAAGAACACGCCCGGCGAGCGGTGCAGCTGCGAGACGATGACGCGCTCGGTGCCGTTGACGATGAAGGTGCCGTTCTCGGTCATCAGCGGGATTTCGCCCAGATAGACCTCCTGCTCCTTCACGTACTTGATGGCCTTGGTCGACGACTCACGGTCGTAGATCACCAGGCGCACGGTCACGCGCAGCGGGGCGCCGTAGCTCATGCCACGCTGGCGGCACTCACGCTCGTCGAAGACCGGTTCGCCCAGCTTGTAGCCGACGTATTCCAGGGCAGCGTTGCCGCTGTAGCTGGCGATCGGGAAGACCGACTTCAGCGCAGCGTGCAGGCCGTGGTCCGTGCGCTTGGCCGGATCGACGTTTTCCTGCAGGAATTCACGATAGGAATCCACCTGGATGGCGAGCAGGAACGGCACTTCGAGAATCGAGCGCTGCTTGCCGAAATCCTTGCGGATACGCTTTTTTTCGGTGAACGAATAGGACGTCATGAGGTCTTCCACCTTGTTGTGCGGATCGTGCGCCCACGATCCGAAGGGAACTTGAAATTGTCAGTTGGAAGTCGCTGGTATTGCCGGCACCAGCACGCCTTCTCCCGCTACTTCCAACTGCCAACTCGTCTGCATCCACTCCCCCGCTGCCGCGCTCTGCGCTGGCCTGCCGGGGTCTGACCGCAGCCCGTGTTGGGCTTTTTGCCGCTCGTTACATCCACGCGTGGCGTGGATCTACAACCTTGCAACAACGACCAAAGGCCGGGGGCTTACGCCCCCAGCCTTGGCTGCATCGCCGTGAATCGGTGACGATGCAAGGTAACTGCTTACTTGACTTCGACAGTCGCGCCAGCAGCTTCCAGGTCCTTCTTCATCTTCTCGGCGTCGTCCTTCGAAGCGCCTTCCTTCAGGACGCCACCGGCTTCGGCCAGGTCCTTCGCTTCCTTCAGGCCCAGGCCGGTGATGGCGCGGACGGCCTTGATGACTTCGACCTTCTTGTCGCCGGCCGACTTCAGGGTGACGGTGAACTCGGTCTGCTCTTCAACAGCAGCGGCCGGGCCAGCGGCAGCAGCCACGGCAACCGGAGCAGCGGCGGAGACGCCGAACTTCTCTTCGATGGCCTTGACCAGCTCCATCACTTCCATCAGGGACTTCTCGGCGATGGCGTCGACGATCTGTTCGTTGGTAAGGGACATGATAAATACCTTTGGATGATTTTCTGGGTTGAGGTTCCGTCAGGAACCACGGTAAGTCGAAACTCAGGCGGTCTCGGCGGCCGGCTCGGCAGCGTCGGCGGCGACGTCGCCACCACCCTGCTTCTCGCCAACGGCCTTGATGGCGCGGGCAAACATCGTGACCGGCTCGGTCAGGACGCGGGCCAGCATGGCCAGGGCCTGGTCGCGGGTCGGCAGCGAGGCCAGCACGTCGACGTGGCTTGCCGGGAACACTTCGCCACCGATGGCGACGACCTTAGCCTTCAGCTTGTCGTTGCCCTTGGCGGCTTCCTTGATCAGGCGACCGGCAGCGCCGGGCTCCTCGAGCGAGAACGCGTACAGCAGCGGACCAACCATCTGGTCCTGGGCGACTGCGAACTCGGTGCCTTCAACGGCGCGCGAAGCCAGGGTGTTCTTGACAACCTTCAAGAAAACACCGGTTTCACGAGCCTGCTTGCGCATCGCGGTCATCTGGGCGACCGTGGTGCCAGCGTATTCGGCTGCGATCAAGGAGTGGGCCTTGGCGGCGACGTCTGCCAGCTCGGCGACTACTTCTTGCTTCTGGGACAGATTGAGAGCCATTGCACTCCTCCTATTGAACTCCGCTTACGGCTCCTGCCGTGTGCGGTCCTGTGCGGCATCCGTCCTGGACGCCGGGAACATCGGGATGATGTTCCGGGGGTGGGCCGTTCTAGACCTGGAGTGGGCCAACCTGGGAAACCCAGACGTGCGTGAACCAGAAAAACTCCAGAAGGGCACCATCTACGCAGGGTGATTCCGGGGAATCGATTAAGCGCTCATGACTGCTCCGGCGGCGACTCCTTGCCAGATCGAGCTTCCGTGCCCGTCGCCGGTATTGCCACGACCGCGCCTGCGGTCTTTGACGGCTACCGCGGGCGATGCACTGCCAGCGATGCCTTCAAATGTCACGGTCACGGCACCGAAGGTACCGTGACCGCTTGAAACAATTACTTCAGGGTCAGCGACGACTGGTCGACGGTGACGCCCGGGCCCATCGTCGAGCTGACCGAAACCTTCTGCAGGTAGGTGCCCTTCGAGGTGGCCGGCTTGGCCTTGATCAGATCCAGCAGCAGCGCGGTCAGGTTCGACTTCAGCGCGTCTTCGGCGAAGTCGGCCTTGCCGATGGTGCAGTGGATGATGCCGGCCTTGTCGGTGCGGTAACGGACCTGACCCGACTTGGCGTTCTTCACGGCTTCACCCGGGTTCGGGGAAACAGTGCCGACCTTCGGGTTCGGCATCAGGCCGCGCGGGCCCAGCACGGTGCCCAGCTTACCGACGACGCGCATGGCGTCCGGAGTCGCGATGACGACGTCGTAGTTCAGATCGCCGGCCTGCATCTTCTCGGCCAGATCGTCCATACCGACGGCTTCGGCGCCAGCGGCCAGGGCTTCGTCAGCCTTGGCACCGGCCGGAGCGAACACGGCGACGCGGACCGACTTGCCGGTACCGGCCGGCAGCACGGTGGAGCCACGGACCTGCTGGTCGGACTTCTTCGCATCGACGCCCAGGCGCACAGCGACGTCGATCGACTCGACGAACTTGGCCTTGGTGGCGCTCTTCAGGATGTTGATCGCGTCCTCGAAGGCGTATGCCTTGCCCGGAACGACGGCGGCCTTGATGGCCTTCTCACGCTTGGTCTGTGCCATCTTATTAACCCTCCACCACGAGGCCCATGGAACGGGCAGAGCCAGCGATGGTACGCACGGCGGCGTCCAGATCGGCGGCAGTCAGATCCGGTTCCTTCGCCTTGGCGATCTCTTCCAGCTGCTTACGGGTGACCTTGCCGACCTTCTCGGTGTTCGGGCGCTTGGAGCCCGACGAGATGCCAGCGGCCTTCTTGAGCAGGGTGGTGGCCGGGGTGCTCTTGGTGATGAAGGTGAACGTACGGTCCGAGTAGGCCGTGATGATCACCGGAACCGGCAGACCCGGCTCGAGCTTCTGCGTGGCAGCGTTGAACGCCTTGCAGAATTCCATGATGTTCAGACCGCGCTGACCCAGCGCAGGACCGACCGGCGGCGAGGGGTTGGCCTGACCGGCCTTCACCTGCAGCTTGATGTAACCGACAACTTTCTTTGCCATGAGTATGCTCTCCGGGTGCTAGCGCCTTTCGACAACAGGCTCCCCATCGGACCGGGAATCACGCGTCCCGGCATCGCGTTTTGAAATCATGCCGAAGGCCACCTTGCGGCGGCCTCGTCCCACTGGCTTCCCAGCGGGGAGCCGCGCACTATAACAGGTTTTTTCTTCACATGCCTGAAGCGGCACATAAACGGACGAAACCGGGCAGAGCCCGGTTNGGGGAGCCGCGCACTATAACAGGTTTTTTCTTCACATGCCTGAAGCGGCACATAAACGGACGAAACCGGGCAGAGCCCGGTTCCCCTTGTAGAGTCGAGCCATGCTCGACTGCACCGCCATCCGGAGCCTGGAGTCGAGCATGGCTCGACTCTACAGGACCGGTCAGACGGCCTTTTCGACCTGGCCGAACTCGAGTTCGACCGGGGTGGCACGACCGAAGATCAGCACCGAGACGCGCAGACGGCTCTTCTCGTAGTTGACTTCTTCGACGACGCCATTGAAATCGTTGAACGGGCCGTCGGTGACGCGGACCATCTGGCCCGGCTCGAACAGCACCTTCGGACGCGGCTTCTCGACACCTTCCTGAACGCGATTCAGGATGGCCTCGGCCTCGGAATCGGCGATCGGCAGCGGACGATCGGCGGTGCCGCCGATGAAGCCCATCACGCGCGGGGTTTCCTTGACCAGGTGCCAGCTTTCGTTGTCGATGCGCGGAATGCCGGCTTCTTCGTGGGTCTCGATCTGGACCAGCACGTAGCCCGGGAAGAACTTGCGCTCGGAACGGCGCTTCTGGCCAGCGCGCATCTCGACCACTTCTTCGGTCGGGACCAGGACGTCGCCGAAGCGCTCTTCCATGCCGTCACGGACGATGCGATCACGCAGAGCCTGCGCCACCGACTTCTCGAAGCCCGAATAGGCGTGAACGACGTACCAACGCTTCATGCAATTCTCCTTAGCGGCTCAGGAACCACTGAGTCAGTTTCTGGATCAGGAAGTCGAAGCCACCCAGCAGCAGGCTGAGGATGAGCACCACGACGATCACGACCCAGGTCATGCGGATGGCTTCCTGGCGCGTCGGCCAGACCACCTTGCGCAGTTCAAAGCGCGACTCGGAGAGGAATTCGCGGGTGTCGCGCCCCTTGCCGGTCAGCATGAACACGCCGATACCGCCAACCAGACCGACCACGACCGCCAACGCACGCAGCTGACCTGCCCACGCACCCAGCTGGGCGGCGCGACCAGAGTCGGCGGAGAACCAGAACCAGACGAACAGACCGGCCAGCACCAGCAGCGATGCGGCGACATACTTGACGATATCTCCACCGTGGGCGGAGTTGTCCTTGGAGTGTTCGATCTTGCTATTCATCCGGCTGTGTCTGCTTTAGCGGCCCAGGCCGCTGGATAAGGTGGGCAGATGGCACGCCAGGAGGGACTCGAACCCCCAACCTGCGGTTTTGGAGACCGCTGCTCTGCCAATTGAGCTACTGGCGTACGTTGAAAACTTGCCTTCCCTTAGACGGCGAAGGCGGACCGAGGTTCCCGGCCCGCCATTCGCGTAACCGGCGGCGCTATGCAACCACCGGTACTGCAGGCTTACTCGATGATCTTCGAGACCACG
>NZ_RAHU01000016.1:0-17906 GCF_009659995.1 Stenotrophomonas sp. MH181796 | reverse complement strand
GCTGATCGGCTTTGGCTTGTCGCCAGCCGCAATCGCCCAGGAGACGGTCACCTACATCCACACGGACGCTTTGGGCTCGGTCGTAGCTGAGAGCGATGCCAATGGCAACGTGATCAAGCGCTATGACTACGAGCCGTACGGCGCCGTGGTAGGCGGCCAGGTCACGGATGGCCCGGGGTATACCGGGCATGTGAGCGACTCGGCCACCGGGCTGAGCTACATGCAGCAGCGGTACATGGATCCGCAGTTGGGTGTGTTCCTGTCGGTGGACCCGGTAACGGCGTATCAGAAACCGGTTGAGCAGTTCAATCGGTATCGGTATGCGAACGGGAATCCGTACAAGTTCACTGATCCTGATGGACGTGCAGTCACTTGTAACGAGAATCGATGTTCTGGTGAGGTGAACACCATCGCTGATGCTCTGGCGCTTCCTGCAATTCTGACGATAGCGTACGGGGGGAGATTAGTCTCAAATGCAATTGATTCCACCCAGCGGAGTGAAGGGACTGATCCGGCCGACTCCACGGAGGGGGGAGGGGGAAAGCAGTCGCCCGATAGCGTAGCCGGACTACGAGGTGAATCGACTATTGAAAATGTCACTACCCGAGGCACCCGGGTATGGGATAGAGGAGCCGAATCAGATCAGAAAGCAAAGGATTTTGACGCGCTGGGTCCCAAGGATGTCGACACAAAGGCCAACGGAACTCGCGTGGGGCAATTGGAGGATGGAAGTCGAGTGATTGACAGGAATTACTCCAAGGATGGACGGCCGACGCTGGAGATTCAGCGCCAGGATGGTCGAACCACTGATGAGTTTAGATATGGGAAGAAGCCATGATGGGACAGCGTTCTGCAGATTTTGAAGAGTGGCGACCTGACGGAATTGATAAGGATTACTCGTGGAATGTGGGGGAAGTCAGATGTTCGATTGACGGGTCTCTGACTGTAGATTTGTTCGAGAATACGGGGAGGAAGGCGTGGATTCTGATGTTCGCAACGCCGCTGACCGTTCGAATTACTCAGGAGGGAAGTCTCCAAGAATACTGGGAGTCAGGAGTAGTGGTGGCCGGGCATAACCTGATGCGTGCAACCAGCTCATCGTTGTTGACGTGGTTGGAGAATTCGAGCGGTGGTGTTCATTCTTCGGACAATATGGCGCATTATGCGGTCTTCTCCGACGATGTCTGCGTTGAAGTTCTCTCGCGTGTCGTGCCTTCTCTGATGCCTGCAGATGCCTAGATGAGGACGATCGGCATCCAGACATCCCCTCGCATCCTGTCCTAAGTTGGCTCTATCGCCACTTATGGACAACTCGCCCGATGTCATCCATCTACACGGACGCCGCTGCCTGTGGCCCCATTGTCATGTGAATGATGCTAGTGGCCAACGTTTGGATATCAATGGGAAGCATGTCGCTCCGGAATCACCGGGAGCGCATCTTCCCCTCGAGGCAAAGTGAGGTCCTGATGCACGATTGGATGCTTCTGGAGATACGAATCGACTGGGCTGCAAGCTCGGCGGTGCTCATTGTGCTGGACGAACGCTCTTTGAGCCGGTCGATATTTTTCAGAGGTCTACGCGAATTCTCAGCTGATAGGCGAGAGCACTGGGGGCAAGCAGTTCAATCAATGAGGCCTCCTGGGACGATTCGTCAATGGATGGCGGAGTTTGTTTGAAGGTTGAGATGCAGTCAGGAGGCATGATCAGTATCTCAGCCGATGCAGCGGATCTCGACGGCAAGCCCCGCATGCCGGCGGTAGGTTCCCTTTAGATCAAATCGCATGCGGACGATCCTCATCCAACTGCATAAATTGGAGCCCGTGGTTGGTTAGGTTGGGAGATGCTCCCTGCCCGATCGGGGGGGGAAGCAAGAGCTAAGTCCAAATGACGGGCGCGTTAGCTTCCATCCTGATCCTGCCCAAGGGGGGGGCTTTGGGGATGAACAGTGATAGCTGCGAGCTTCTGGCCAGAATTGTGGAGACAGGGCTTCTCGGATCTGCTAGCGAATTGGCTCCTGGCTTGCTGGACCGCTACTGGTCGGGCGAAATAAGTGTGCCCTCGGCTATCGATGCCGACATTGCCTCCTATCTTTCGCTGCACGACTTAGGGGCTCTTGCAAGAGCATCAACGTGGATTGCAAGGAATCATGTCCTTTCCGGGCAGATGCCCAAGCAACACTTGGGCTTGGTGCGGTGGCTGTTTGAGAATGGCTATGTTGATCGGCTCGATCTACTGAACCTGCTGGCGCTGCTTTCACTTGGACCGCTGGATGAAGCGGGATTGGAGATCGCCTTGCTCTCCAAAGAAGCACTGGACGAAGGGCGGCTGGAGGGAGGCTTGAAGTTGATAGAGCCAATGCTGCTGGCCTATAGCCCTACGCTATGATGGATGCGTAGGTCGCAGGTTCGACTCCTGTTTCCGGCACCAGATACAGCAGAAAGCCCCGGCCTTGGTCGGGGCTTTTTGTTTTCGGTGCGTTCGGAACTCGTTGATTGGTGAGGGGTTCGCGCCGAGCTGATCATTGCAAGCGTCAATGCTGCTCGTTGCGGATGGCTCTCTTCCGCATAGATGCCGTGGGTCGCATTCGGAGGTCCGGCTTCCAACGTACTTACGCCCGAGCAGGATCGGCCCCTAACCCAATAGCTCGACGAAGTGAAGCTTGGTGCTTCAGTTCAGGTGCGGGAACGTCTCCAGCGACGTGCGGTAGTGATCGCCTAGACTCGGCTGAGTTGCTAGAGGAGTGGAGGAAGTAGCAAATGGGACACGAGTTGTGGACATCACCGGTCACGGGCTATCGCCGTCACGGCACGCGGCTGAATGACTTTAACGATGTTCTTGGGTGCAGGTCCATGGTGAGTGACATCTGCGAGCCACTGAAATGTTGCCCGGCTGGCGCGCCCGCAGATGAAATGCGCGTGGAGCTCGAGAGACTTGACTTTACCGTCGCTGGTGTAAAAGACCTTGAGTTGGGACCGGTGATTGGTTTCGTTGAACGAGATTCCCTTACTCACGGTAAGGTCCGCGATCACCTTTGCCCTCTATCAATGGCAGCTGCAATTCCAAACACCACTAATGTCGTATGTCTTCTGCAGCAATTGCAGAGAAGTCCATTCGTATTTGTGGAGAACGACTCGGTTGTGGACGCGATACTGACTTGGGCGGATATCAACAAGCCCATTGTTCGCATCTACATCTTCGGCCTAATTTCGCTGCTTGAAATGCACCTCAGCTTTTGGGTCGCTTCTACATATAGAGATGATCAATGGAAAGCCGTACTTAGGGATCGAAGAGTCTTAGCTGCGGTAGCGGTGCAGGAGGGGCGGAGAAGATTTGGTCAAGAACTGCCGCTGATTCAGTGTCTTCAGTTATGTGATAAGCGAGATCTTGTTTTGCAATCCGAAGCCCTTAGGCAGCTATTCGGGTTGAGTTCGAAGAATTCAGGGGAAAAGTTCTTCAAAAGCGTCGAGGCGCTTAGAAATTCGCTTGCACACAGTCAGTACGATATCGTAGTTGGGGGTGCATGGGGTGAGATGCTAAGCCTAATTACCCGAATTCAGGCGGCGGTGCAGCTATCCGATCTACATGTGGAGAATGGTGCTATGCAGAGTTCGGCAAGGTTCTCAAGCCTCCTTTGGTGAGTGTTCGTCTATTTTATGTTTGTTCTACTGTATGGGTAGATTTTAAAATTCTGTGGCCCCATTTAATGTCAATAAATGTATCTGGGATGTGAAAAACTGGCTGAAGTTCTGTTAAAAAAATCAAACTGAAACTTTATCCGATTCATTCTTGGGTTGGGGGGCAGGCTTTGTTTGGATGTCAATGCTTGTGAGTCGCTATTTTGGATGAATTTGCGGATTATTTACAATGAGTGCGGCTCTGGCGCAAAGAATTGTGTTGCGATTTTAACGAGTTGATGTCGCCTAAGTTAGTGTGACTGCCCAGGCGCCGAGGGCGAATATCGCGGTTGTGAACGCAACAATGGACCCGATGATCTTTGCGAGCTCAGAAGGTTTGAGCTGTGAAATGATGTCGCCTATGCTCATAGTCGCCAGTCTGGGTTTTGTTATTATTGCGTTGTGTTGAGCTTCGTTTAGTTTTCTTTTCCAGTCGGCGAGGATTCCATTGAATTCCACCGTGTTTAGTGACTCAGGCTTGGGGTCCAGGCGCTGTACGTACCAGTCGTAGCCCGCTTCTAGAAGACCTTCGGGACGTATCTCGTTGGCCACGATGACGAGAAGGGGGCGTGCTCGGCTATACGATAAAGCAGCTTCTATTTGATTCCATGGCGTCGTTAAGCTTACGCCAGAAAGCGGCTTTTCACTGGGGCCGGACCTGCGCTCTAAACCCTGCTGTATATATATTCTTTCCAGGGCGATTACGATAGTTCCTGCGCACTTGTCAAGAAGGTCATTTACAGCTTTAAGTGGGGCGTCTGAGCTGAAGTGGCTTCTTCCTACCGTTTTGGGCGTCAGGCCTTCGCTGCGGAGGCGAGCTTCGACCGCTTGTACAAAGGACTCTTGCAGTTCATTTGCAGTCCCGCCGACACTAAGAAAGACGTCCATGCTTTTGACCTTGATCGATTGGAATTCTATACGTGGTGATGGTATCCGAAATTCTCAGGGTGTCCTAAATTTTCTCTTCTAAACATTGCGATAACAGCTTGGTCGCAGGTTCGACTCCTGTTTACGGCACCGGTTGCATGAAAAGCCCCGGCCTTGGCCGGGGCTTTTTGTTTGGGGGCGTTGGATCCCGTTGATTGGTCAGGGAAGGGGAGAGGTGTTCGCTAGCCTCCCCTTCCACGCTGCAGCTGCGGATGGTTCGTATTCATCCCTCAAGGGCGGTTTCGTTTTCTCAATTGGCTTCGAAGCGCCTTGCAGAATGACCTTACAGTAATCTTCAAATCTCATGGCGTTCAGTCAATCTTTTGCGAAATTCTCAAGGAAGGTCACTGCGCGTCCACTGATTTGAATGATGTTGTCAACCTTTATCACTTTATCTGCCACGGCGTTCATCTTCCGCCAAAGTGCGCTAAGCGAATTTCGTTGATCGGGCTGAAGCTTCGATACTTCAGACTCGCTGAAGAATATGTCGCCTGTAGCAGATTTAACAGCTTCCTTGATTGCGGACGCGCCTCTCAATGGATAGTCTGCTAGTGCCGTTTCAGCAAGCCGTATATGGCGCCGCAGAACTGCCTTCAACTCTGATGGGAATGAGTTGTCTGCAAGGAGTAGTTCTAAATCATTGATAATACTAACAATTTCAGCAAATTCTTCAAGTGCGATGCCGTCCTCTTCATCCGGCAGAACCTCACTACAGAATATAAGGACTGCGAAAACGTCCTCGCTCAAATATTGTCGGATATTCCCACTTGGGTTGAGGAGATGCTGGGGTGACAGAGCATTGTCAAGTTTGGCGAAGGCCGGACCATAGGCGTTGCTGGAAAATCCTAGTAGCTGCAGCTTGTCACGTAGTATGTCGAGTTCATCGACAAGAATGAGAATCCGCTCGGACGCTTGAATGTATCCGCGAGCTCCTTTTCTTGGTTCGATTTCCAGTACATGCTGCCATCCCGATAGGGCGGCTTTGTTCGGATCTATTTCATTCCACCTCTGCATTCGACGGTGAATTCGCGAAGCGCTGTTGTTTCTAGTGTTCTGAATCATCCTAATCCATGTTTATGCTTGAGGCGCGAAGCCAATTGCATCACATGTCGGGGCTTTCGTCACTACTGCGGAGTATTACTGGCAGAGGATGTTGGTTGCGTTCGCACAGCGGATGATCCTCATCCAAACACCGCCTCGCATCCTGTCCTAAGTTGGCTCTATCGCCACTTATGGACAACCCGCCCGATGTCATCCGCCCTCACCAAGCGCACTGTGCACACAGCTGAGCCCCGAGATCGCCCCTACGAGCTCAGGGACGCTCAAGTTCGTGGGCTCATTCTTCGCGTGCAGCCGTCAGGGTACAAAGCTTGGATCGTGACATGGGCGCACGGTAAGCGTCGTACCTTGGGGTCGGTCGAATATCTGACACTTGATCAGGCCCGTGACCAAGCCCGGCAAGCGGTTGCTGAATATGTTCAGTCCGGATTGCCGGCACTCGCAAAGTCCAAGCCCACTAGCTGCACGCTCGAAACACTGCTCAACGAGCATTTCGAGCCCTGGGCGATAGCTGAGCTCAAGGGCGGTCGCCAGTACCCGGATCGCATCCGATCCGTGTTCCCGTGGCTGTTGCGCCGTCAGATCATTGAGATTGATGTGCCCACCATGGAGCGATGGTGGCGCGGGCGTGTCACTGGCCCTGATGCCGTCACCAAGGCTACCGCAGCGCGCGACTTTGCTTGCCTGCGGTCTGCCTTGTCCCGTGCGGTCGAGTGGAAGTTGATCGAGACCAATCCTTTGATGGGCATGCGTCAACGATCGGCAGCTAGCCGGAAGGTGGTTCGGTTCCTGTCCCCGGACGAAGAAGCGATGCTTCGGGCCACGCTGGCATCGCGCGATCTGGCTGGGGTTGAGGGCAGGGCAAATGCAAATGCGGCCCGACGCAAGTACCGGCAAGCGGTTCTGCCTGATTTGCCGATGGACGGGTACGTCGATCACCTGACCCCGGTGGTTCTTACAGCCATTAATACCGGTATGAGACGTGGTGAGTTGTTGTCGATGAGCTGGGCTGACATCAACTGGGAAGCCAAGATGCTGACCATTCGAGCCGAGAACGCCAAGTCCGGTAGGCAGCGTCACATCCCGCTAAACGTCGAAGCCATGGAAGTCCTGCAGCGTTGGGCTAGACAAGCGGGCGAGCGCCGTGCGGGCAAGGTCTTCGACGTGACCGACATCAAGAAGGGGTGGGGAAGACTCATAGCCGATGCCCGCATTGAAGAGTTCCGTTTCCATGATCTGCGCCATCATTTCGCATCACGCTTGGTGCGGACAGGCGTGGACCTGAACACCGTGCGGGAGCTCTTGGGACACGCAGACATCACCATGACTCTTCGCTACGCCCACCTGGCCCCGGACACTCTGGCGGCGGCAGTTGCCAAGCTGGCGGCGTGAGAGGGCTAATCCCTCTGCTCCCCAGCCAAACGCTCGAGCTCTTCCCTCATCCTTTGGCGCTCCCCAGAGGTAAGCTTGGCGAAAGCCAAGATCGCCGCAGCTAGGTCATCGTCCTCAGCGAACAGGTAGGCGACCGGTACATCCAATGCCTTGGCCAACTCTGCAGCCTTGGTCATGTCAGCTTGGTTTCGTTCGCGCTCGTACCTGTTGATCAGCACGGCACCACGGTTCTTGTCCTGGTCCTTATCCACCATTGCCCCCAGCGCGCGCTGGGACAGCCCGCGCAGTGCTCGAGCTTCGGACAACCGTTTGGAAAACGTAGCAGTGATGACTGTGGGCGATGGCACGCGGAGGTAACGGTGAGTGAACCTGTTGGAGCATGAGCCATATACCTGATCAGTAGAAGTCATTACCATACCAGTATATGGTGTTGTGCGAGGTATGACTGGCCGCAAGGGGTGGCCGGGCCCGTCAGCGCTCAGTCGGGGACGTTGAGATGAAGAACCGGATTACGCATGTTGCCGTCATGTCGTTGGTGCTGACGGCTGTTGTTCCCGGGGAGGGAGTGGCTCAACAACAGCGGTCTTACGACCGTTTCAAGGATCGAACCTCCTACGAGGCCAAGGTGGAGCTATCGGAGCTGTCCAAGACCAGCAGGGGCATTTCTCTGAGCCTGAAGAGCGTGGTAGACGGAGACCGCGCTGTAACGAAGTCGGACTCTTTCACCGTTTCGGCTATCGTCACCTTCAACATGTCCTATGACGTTCGCTGTGCCGGTACGAGCTTTGACATGCTCGTGGATGGAAAGGCTGTTTCGCTTCCCAGTGACATGCCCGCTTTCAATCGATACGAGTACGCCATCCTTTCGTTCGGCAAGAAGATGACCCTGGCAGAAGTAGGGGCCTTCACCGGTGCCAAGAGGATCGAGGTACGGGTCTGCGATACCGAGTACAGCCTGGACGATGAGCAACGCGCTGCACTGCGTGATCTGGTTAAGGACGCTCAGATGGGTAGCTCAACCGGTGGCTGATGTCGGAAACCCTCGCACATCCAATCATGGAGGAGAGAACATGCAAGCCAGCGATTCAGCAATCAATCTCTATCAATGCCCGGCTTGCCGTGCTGCCATCCCCTCGGGTAGATCATCCGCGAAGTGTCCTAAGTGCTACACGGACCTGCCCAAGGCAGTTGTTGAATCGAATCGCGCTACCGCGAGCGCAGGGCAGGAGTTTGGGTCTGCGACGTTGTGCGTGGTGTTGGGCCTAGCTGGGCTTGGGATCGGGCTCTACTTCCTTATCAACCCATCAGCAAGCAGCTACAGCAACATCGCGAACATGCACGCGCTCGCTGTGGGGCAAGCTCTGACCGTCGCTGGGGCTGTCTTGCTTGGGTTCGGCATTCGCCCTCGATAACTTGCTCGCTAGCTTGATCGGGCCCGTTGGCAGAGATGTCAGCGGGCCTTTCGTATGTGCGAATGTCTGCGATCTGGGGCCATCTTCTATTGAGGATGCTATCCGTAGTCAGAAGCGTACTGGCACGCCCTGCCGCGCGATGTGGGGCGCTCCGTCGACTATGCATGCAGGGATGCAGCTGCTCAGTCCGACGAGCGCTATGACGCGATTGATTGGCATTGCTGACGCTCCTATCAAGCAGAGGGTCAGGATCATCCGCATCCAAGTCGCGAAGTCCTAGGCGGTACGCGGAGAACGCAGTGCCTGCCCGACGAAGTGGAAGCGAGGTACGGACAACTCCATACAGGCATGCTCAGTCGAACCGGGCGCGCGCTCGCGAAGCAGCAGCCCTCGATTCCTCCTGATGCTTCCCTACTGCGATCTTCGTTTCCTTCTTCGACAGTGTGCGCATGTGAGCAACCCTGCGCCCCTCATCCTGTTCATGCGTACGAATTAGGTTCAGCTTAGCCACGGTCTGTAGCAGCTGCTTCTTCGCCGTGGGCGAGAGCGCCTCGCTAAGACCGTCGAAGGTGTCCTCCCAAGCGACCGATCCTCCGGCCAACATCGAGCGACCTAGCTTCGTAGTGGCAAGCGCTTTAGAACGTTCATTCAGCGACTTTTCTGTCACAAGGCCGTCGCGCTTCATGCGGCAGACGAGCACTGACATTGATCCGGGTGTTGTGTTGATCATCCTAGCAAGACTGGCACGGGTCATCGGATACGCACTTCCTACTTCTGTCCGGGCAATCGCATCTAGTGCCAGGAAAGCTGAGGTAGACAACTTGTATGTCTTCAAGCGGGCCTCGAGATCGCTCGAGAGCCCATTGATCAAGATCATTAGCGCCTTGAATTCGGCGTGCGGCAGTTGGGTCATGCCACATCCTAAGATGGTGGACTAGTTGAATTCAATGGGTCCGCCACTTACTCGCTTGGCAACCTTGTTTCCAGCGACGGCAATTTCGCAGCCGCTATCAACTAGGAGAGCTACTATGCACAAGCACAACAATATTGATCGTTCCACCCGCCTCTTCGCCGCGCAGCGCGAGGGCAGGGACGCGCTGCACGCCGCGCAGAGCTCAATTTCTGAAACGATCATGGGTGGTGAGCAGCTGGTCGCGGATAAGGCGTGCGAAATCCATCGCGCCTCCATCTACGGCGAGATGACTGCATTCGATGTCACTACTGAGTTTGCGAACATGCTGCAGCGCTACATCGGGACTACTGACCGTCGCTTCGACCTGCGCGTATGCGATGCCTCGATGTTCCGTGCGATTTGGAAGGCTCGCCAGATGGTCGACATGACCGGTATCAATTACCGCGACTACGTTCAGCGTGCCGTGACCTACCTGCGCCACTGTGGCAAGAAGCGCATCACGCCTGCGATGCTTGTTTCTGCTGATGTGCAGTTGCACGTCATGGAGCTCGATCTCGTCAGCCGTTAAGGAATCCCGCACTCCACACGGCACGTAGTTCCTGCGCTAGGTGTGGAAGGGTCCTTCGCACCCAGCGCTTACCGGAACGTGACGCAGCGCGCGTCACGCCAACCATCTAGTCGGTCCTGGCCGGGTTATCAGAAATGAGGTCCAACAATGACAATGGCAGCATATCGTCGTGCCCAGAAATTGGCAGCGGCAAAGAGGGCTGGGTCTGAAGCGCTGGCGACAGAGCAGATGGTCCAAGCACGGGAGTGGATTGCGCCGAGCGACTTCAATGAAGAACCGGACTTTGCGCGATCTGCACATCTGACGTACCGATACATGAGTGCGTACGAGCGCACGCAGAGCTTCTATGAAGCGTATCGCAAACACTACGTCCATCGCTTCTTGCGACGTAAGGGACGCGAGCCGCAGGGGTTCCCGAGCCTTATTAGTGGCCTTGAGGTAGGCGACTTCGCTAGTATCTGGCGAGCGCGACAGCGCGCGGATGCAATGGGAGTTCCTTACGAGCGCTTCGTCATTGAGCTGATGCTGGAGGCGGACGCTAATGGGACGCGACAGCTGCCCCGGCCGAACCAGCTCTGCAGTGACTCCAAGCTGCCTATGCTGATCGAGCGCTTGGAGCAGAAGCGGGCCGAAGGTACTTTCGATCCCTTTGCAAAGGACTTCGACCCGCGATTCTATGCGGCTAACTTTGTGGGCGACCAACAGCAGCTGGACGCCCTGGCGTGGATCGAGGAGCAGATTGCTAAGGCCGGACGTGCTCGCAAGCCGGTGTTGCTTAGCCGCTTCATGTGCGTCGAGCAGCTGATTTCGGAAGCAGAGGCTACGCGCCGGTTTGGGCAGGAGCTCGTCGATGAGGCTAAGTCCCACCGAGGGGGTTACACGTCGCGCACTCCGGTGGTGCTTGATGCCCCCGGGCCCTCCGATCCAGCCTGCTTTGGTATGCGCACCGAAGGGCACGCAATCTGCAGCCAATGTCCGGTAGCCCAGCGTTGCACCGAATTGCGAACTAAAGTCGAGGAAGGCGTCCAGGAGCGGTTCGGGGTGCTGGACGTTCCGAAGGAGCGTAAGCGTATTGCGGCCCGAGACCGCAAGCGTCGACAGCGAGAGCGAGAGCGCAGTGGGGCCGCTATGACGGATCAGGAGCTTCACCGGGTGCTTAAGGAGGCAGCGGATCCCAAGGTGATCCAGAGGCGCGAGAGGGACAAACAGCGCCGGGATGGGAAGAAACGCAAGAGCCAAGAATAGGCGAGGCTCCCAGCACTGGCCGAGATGTCACGCTTCCCTAATATTTATTAGCTCTTATTTATAAGCTCTAACATATATAGGGAAGCGTGACATCGAGGCCTCACAGCCCGGAGATCCTAGCGCTCTAGAGGTCGGCTTCCGGCAGGCGCTGCCGCCCCGACGCCCCCCCGGGAGGGTACGAGTTGGTGTTCAATTTGCATCTCCTTACGAGTTCTCCCTCGGCTGGATCCCTCGTAGCCGATCCTCCGGCCTTCTGGAGGCACACCGGTTTCGCGTCCGTTAGGACCCTGTCTCGGGAGCTCTGCATGCCCTTGCGGCCTCTGCCATGTATGAAGCGCTGCTGCCGATCCGCGTCATACCGAGCCTATGTGACGTGATCATTAGCCGGAGATCTGGGTGATGCAGTTGTGGTTTAAGCATTGATAGCGCAAGTCTGTCCCTTCCGACCAGGTGCCAGTGCGGGCAGGGCTGACCGTCACTTTCGCGAACGGAAGGAATGCTGCCGTCTACTCCATGCTAAGCGCTACTAAAGCGCATGCTGCCTGAGTTCAGCACGCAGGACGCGGGCGGCGGTGTATGAGCCGGTGCCTGCAGTCGCAAGACATGGTGGCCATATATGAAGCGTACGGTGGTGTTCGGCCTTGTACGGGCGGCAAAGAAAGTTCGCCGTTCAAGTCTCATCCCCTGCGACCGATATGCTCAAGGATGCATAAAGCAATCACCGGGACAGCTACATGGATCGTTGGACGTGGATGATGCTAAGGAATTAAGTCCCAGCAGTAGCACCGCTGGTAATTGGGTTGGCTTAGACATGAAGCGTCAATTGCTCGCAAGGATTTACGCACTGGCGTGCTGCGTGGCGGCTATGGCAAGCAGGCTTCTCCGAATTTTCTTCAGACGCCTCGCCGCAAATTTGCCGCCAGTGAGGGGAGGCATCCGTTCACTGGCGGTCTGAATGAGCTTCAAGCTGGCAGCTTTCACCGGAAGCGCGGGATCAAGTTCGCTGATCCCTCAGCGTTCGCGTGCCTCCAGACCATCGCTGGTACGCTAAAGTCCTCGCCGTTAAGGCGCGTCGAGTCCACAGACTTCGAGGAGATCGGAGGGGGTGACTTCACCGTGTGCGCGAAGCTTTTTCCTCCAAGCTAGGTGATATCTGGACTGGAACTCAATCGCTTCGTCTAGAGTCTTGGCGTACTTGTGTCGAGCGCACAAGTCTATAAACCTATCAATGAAGCCGTCGAGATATTCATGCGCGTTCTCGACTAGTGCATCCGTCTGGCTTGGTGATTTTCCGTCGTGAATGATTGAGTTGCGTGCGCGATAAATCCTCTCGATCTGCCAGGTGATGCGTCTCTCGTGTTCAATGATTCGTTCATTGAGATGGTCTTTCTTGGAGATTAGTTTTGACATCTCAAAACAGCGATTCATGAGGAGGGCATAACCTTCTGTCATTCTGTATAGGTCGCTGCGAATTTCCTCGTAATCTCCGCCAAGCAGTACAAGTGCTAGCTTCTGGTGAGGTTTCCAGTCTGGCTGCTGCACTCGCTTGAGAAGCTTGGAGGTGCCTTTGCGATTCCAGCGATAAAGGTCGCCCGCTAAAGCAAACAGTAGGCGGTTAAAATACCCATGATTGAGGAACGGCATGATGAGCCTCAGCACCTCTCGAAGCTTTGAGCCTGAAGCTCTTGGTACCAGGACTTCCATTCCAGTCCATAGATTGATGAGTTGAGCCTCTGAGCTGGTTGCTTCCTGGGCTGACCCATGCAGCCTTACCACGCTAATGAAGCGATCAAATGACTGTCGATCAGCAAAGCTAAGTCCATTCATCGCCTCGGCCAGCTTCTGTGAGGCCCTTGTTGGCAGGCTGTCTCGAGATCGTTTTGCGCCGGATGTAGCTGCACTGACCCTGACGGCCAGTGCATTGCCATCAATAGATAGCGCATTGGACTGCCAGTGAATTTTGCGCTTGTGATGAAAGAGCGCGAACATGTCGGATAGGCGTTCTAGCCGCTTCTCAGCATCGTTCTTCGCGGTATATGCATCCTTCGCTGTTACGTCGCAAACCGCGACAAGGAGTTCGTCGTCATTGGCACGAAAATCCTCACGATGAGCAATTGTGACTCTTTCGTCCTCATTATCCGGCAAGTAAATTCTGAAGTATTGAGCGGAGGACTCGGTCTCCTTGATTATCTTGGGTGCTACGAAGAGCACGTCATACTTGTGCGATCGCATGTCAAAGGAGCGAAAGAAGGTGGCGAGGTGCGCTGGATCTGACAGTCCTGCAGTTCCGTCGTAGAACACTGAGGTCTGGGTGGCAATGTGTTGCTTGCTGTATCCCAGTGAGAGCATGGCAGATACCCAGCTCTTCGCAGAGGTGCGGATATGCATCTTCTGCCTGTCAGATGCACAAAGCTTGATTATTTGATGTTGTAGCTCGGCAGTGTATTTCGGCCCTTTGAGTACGTTGATTAGTAGTGATAGCCTCAACCGGATGTCAACTAGCTTATCTTCCGCGCTGAGCGATAAGTAGAACTCCGACTCAAAGGGTAGTAGTCGCTTTGCTACATTGTCTGACTTGATTATCGACGCCAGCTCCTCAAGTACAGGCGTGAGCCGGTTCCTATCCATAGATCCAGCTTCTATATGCTCAATTATTGAAAGTGCCTCTGCGCCTAGGCTGCCGGGGCTCATCACTCTGGGTTTATATGTTGCCGGAGTGTACTCGTACAGTAGTTCGTCGAGACATTGTGCGAAAAATATTACGCCTACGGCGTTGGCATCGATTCCGGATGGCTGCTTGAATCTCATCAGCAAATCGTCCTTGCGGCTTCTGTTTATACGTAACAGGGGAGTTGGGGTGTCGAGTAGCTTGAGCGGATAGACTTTTAGTATCGAGCGCGCTAACCAGCTGAGTTGGCAAGTTGGACTGCTTGGCGCGTGATAATAAACTTACGGGTGCCCTTGCTGCCGTAATCGAGTCTGAATAATCCAAGCTCTACCAAGGTATTCAAGTCATCCTCAATGAATCTTGGTTCCTGAACGTCGAGCTGCCCTGCGCCGCTGATAAAATGATATCGCGTCGAGTTGATGGATTTGTGTTCCCAGAGTTCATTCGCCCCGGAATCGGCGAACTGCTTGACAATTGACATTGCTTGGGCGGAAAGAGTGCCGCTGGGCCTTATGGATTCGGCTAGATCAGAAAAGGTCTGTATGTGGGAAGCAACGGATGCTAAAACTTCGTCCAGCGAATCAAGCCGCAGGAGCAGCTCTTGATGATTTAGCGAAAGTATTGATTTGAGATGGATTGCGAGCATCTGGTTGCGCTCGATGTCAATCGCGACATCCTCGTGCCGCTTATCTCGCAGCCATTGAATAAACTCGGAAAGCTGCGTTCCTGAGCTTTCGCTCTTGTAGTTGCTGAGAAGCCCAACGATGGTTGCGAAGCTCGTGGCTGCCATTAGCGGGTCCACTTAACTCTCCTTGACTGAGTGGTATTGGCTATTTTTCGTTCCAGCGATTCATTCCGAGTGTTGGGCGGTGAGCACGGGAATCGACGATCTCCCACTAGCGCCCTCGTGGGCTCAGGATAGCGCACCGGCAGATACACTTGCTAAGGGTCAGCCTGTTTGGCTTAGGTGCCACTTACCGCACATTTGGAGGCGAATAAATTATTGTTTTAGCTGACGTTTTGTCCGTATGAGTGTCGCTTATCTAGTGCGACGCTCCTCGGTATGGTCTTCAGCGTTGGAGTGACCCTATAGATAAGAAGTGTCCTCATCCTCGTCCGCATCTGGGACTGGCGGAGTGGAGCTACCCTCGGCCCATGGCTTAGTTGGCGCTTATCGTCAGTCGGGCCAGTTCAGGTCAGTCTCCGGAACACCCCATTGGGTGCTTGCCAGGCGAGCGCTCGAGAGCGTACCGGTGGCAATGGTCCATGCCGGTCCGCTCGGTCGGAGTCGGTCTGATCCGCTGAGCTGCGACTCGCTTGGATCGCTAGTCGGGGTCAATAGGCTGGGTTCGTAATGCGTAGGTCGCAGGTTCGACTCCTGTTTCCGGCACCATGTTTGATGAAAAGCCCCGGCCTAGGTCGGGGCTTTTTGTTTGTGATGGGGTGTTGCCGGCCCATGACCGGCGGAATGGGCAGGTGCTGGTCCGGTAGCGCCAGCCCATGGCTGGCAGCTCAGGAATTACAGACCTCGCGGCCAGCCTGGCTTCCCAGGCGCTTAGCTCCCCCGCACCGTTCCTGACTTGGCAACCGCAGCCGTTCATTCCTGTGCTATCAATACCCAGCCTTGCTTCGAGGCACTTTCAGGGATTGGAAGGATGCGCAGGTTCGGGGGAACTGCAGGCGGTGTGTCGACCCGCTTCAGGGGATTTGAAGATCGAATTCGGAAGTTGGGGGCATCAGGCGTCTGGCTGTGCTGCGTGCTGCTGATTGGCTTGGGTGTGTCGCCCGCCGCAATCGCCCAGACGACGGTCACGTACATCCACACGGATGCCTTGGGCTCGGTTGTGGCTGAGAGCGATGCCAGTGGCAACGTGATCAAGCGCTATGACTACGAGCCTTACGGGGCCGTGGTGGGTGGTCAGGTCACGGATGGGCCGGGGTATACCGGGCATGTGAGCGATGCGGCCACCGGGCTGAGCTACATGCAGCAGCGGTACATGGATCCACAGTTGGGTGTGTTCCTGTCGGTGGATCCGGTGACTGCGTATGAGCAGCCTGTAGGACAGTTCAATCGCTATCGCTACGGGAATGGCAATCCTTACGGATATGCGGACCCTGATGGTGCCGACGCCATATATTTTACGGATGTGAATGTTGTTGTCATTCCTGTCTACTTCAAGGGGGCGGAAGCAACCAAGGAGAACATCCAGCAGATCAAGGCGAGAGTGGACTCCATATCCTCCGAGTTCTCAGGGATGAAGATAAGGCTTCAAGTGTTGTCTTCGCCCAGTGGCGCAGGGACGAACGTCATGGAGTTGGGCGCGGGGAAAAACTACAAGGACTTCCCCCTTGCCGGCGAGGGGGTTGATTCCCGGGGTGGACGCAGGGGGTACATTGATATGTCTGCCGACAATGGTATCGGTGCTGCCGCGCATGACATTATTCATTTTGCCGGAGCGCGAGACGGGTACGCGAGCAACGGGAGTCGAGAGGGCAGGACGGGTAGTTATCTTCCGGGGTACTCACAGCAGCACATCATGGCAGATCGGCGAGGTACCAGTCTGCGCGCGATGGACGAGGATGCGATCAGGGGGAATGACTCGACTTCGAGGGTCCAATTGGGATCATTTCAAGGTGTTTTCAGGGTTGACGGAAGGCTCGATTCGATGCGCCTTGAGAAGAATCTGAAGGGGAAATGATGCGCAATTCAACCTCGAGGAAATTCTGGATTGCTGTGAGTGTCATTGGAATAGCGGTGACTCTGGCTGCTTGTCGAAGCGAACGCTGCGAGGCTCTGGTCACAAATGAGTCGCCCAGCGTCGGTCTGGCGCAGCGGTACTTCGTGAGCCTCATGGATGCAGTCAATCTTGCGCCGGAATCCGCATTCAAATCTGGTGAGGCTTGGCAGGTCACCATTGTTGACGCACGACCAGATCCTCTGCATAAAGATGGCGATATTGATGGCTCTCTTTGGGTCGATTTCAGGGTCCGCTCGCCCTCGTCGCAGATCGTAAGCGAGCGGTGTACTTCACGCTTTGATGTGTGTGTCGCTCATGTCGTTGAGAAACTTCCGAAAAAGTGTCGTAGTCCGCACTGAGCTGTGGTTCTCAATGGCGTGTTTTCCGGCGGTGATTCGGGTCCGGCTGCGTTCCACAGGGCGTCCTTGATGGCGTCGTTTGCCAGCAATCGTTCGGACGGCAGCCTTTCAGTCGCGCATTGTCCGCCTCCGACTCCTGGAGCCGCTTGGCTGCCAGCACGCTCCGCAGCCGAACCCTCCCGTGCTACGGGGAACCGGGGCTTCACTGAGCGTGTGCCGGCGGGATAGGTCTTTCACCGTCATGCGGATCTATAAATCAAGCAGGAAAGTGATGATTCATTCTTAGGGAAATCGTTTTTCATGTCCCGTCTCCGTCGCGTTGGGGCTTCGCAAGAACCCTGTAGTGCCAGCCCATGGCTGGCAGCTCACAATTTCTGAGTCTCGCGGCCTTCTCACCCAGCCGGCTTCCCAAGCGCTTAGCTCCACGCACAGTTCCTGACCTGGCAACCGCAGCCGTTCATTCCTGTGCTATGAATACACAGCCTTGCTTCGAGGCACTTTCAGGGATTGGAAGGATGCGCAGGTTCGGGGGAGTTGCAGGCGGTGTATTTACCCGCTTGAGGGGATTTGAAGATCGAATTCGGAAGCTGGGGGCATCAGGCGCCTGGCTGTGCTGCGTGCTGCTGATCGGCTTTGGCTTGTCGCCAACCGCAATCGCCCAGACCACGGTGACGTACATCCACACTGACGCCCTGGGCTCGGTCGTGGCTGAGAGCGATGCCAACGGCAATGTGATCAAGCGCTACGACTACGAGCCCGATGGGGCTCTGGTGGGTGATCAGGTCACGGACGGGCCGGGGTAAACCGGGCATGTGAGCGATGCGGCCACCGGGCTGAGCTACATGCAGCAGCGGTACATGGATCCGCAGTTGGGTGTGTTCCTGTCAATGGATCCGGTCACGGCGTATGACCAGCCGGTTGGGCAATTCAATCGGTATCGGTATGCGAACG
>NZ_RAHU01000015.1:0-25000 GCF_009659995.1 Stenotrophomonas sp. MH181796 | reverse complement strand
GGGGACCATCCTCCAAGGCTAAATACTACTGACCGACCGATAGTGAACCAGTACCGTGAGGGAAAGGCGAAAAGAACCCCGGAGAGGGGAGTGAAATAGAACCTGAAACCGTGTGCGTACAAGCAGTAGGAGCTCCGCAAGGAGTGACTGCGTACCTTTTGTATAATGGGTCAGCGACTTACTGTTCGTGGCAAGCTTAACCGTATAGGGGAGGCGAAGGGAAACCGAGTCTGATAAGGGCGCATAGTCGCGGGCAGTAGACCCGAAACCGGGTGATCTAGTCATGCCCAGGGTGAAGGTGCGGTAACACGCACTGGAGGCCCGAACCCACTCCCGTTGCAAAGGTAGGGGATGAGGTGTGATTAGGAGTGAAAAGCTAATCGAACCCGGAGATAGCTGGTTCTCCTCGAAAGCTATTTAGGTAGCGCCTCATATGTATCCTCTCGGGGGTAGAGCACTGTTATGGCTAGGGGGTCATCGCGACTTACCAAACCATTGCAAACTCCGAATACCGAGACGGACTGTATGGGAGACACACGGCGGGTGCTAACGTCCGTCGTGAAAAGGGAAACAACCCAGACCCACAGCTAAGGTCCCAAATTCACTGCTAAGTGGAAAACCATGTGGAAAGGCACAGACAGCCAGGAGGTTGGCTTAGAAGCAGCCACCCTTTAAAGAAAGCGTAATAGCTCACTGGTCGAGTCGGTCTGCGGGGAAGATTTAACGGGGCTAAGCAGTGAACCGAAGCTTGGGGTGCATACTTTGTATGCGCGGTAGAGGAGCGTTCCGTAAGCCGTTGAAGGTGGATTGAGAAGTCTGCTGGAGGTATCGGAAGTGCGAATGCTGACATGAGTAACGATAATGCGGGTGAAAAACCCGCACGCCGAAAGCCCAAGGTTTCCTTGCGCAACGTTAATCGGCGCAGGGTGAGTCGGCCCCTAAGGCGAGGACGAAAGTCGTAGTCGATGGGAAGCAGGTTAATATTCCTGCACCTCGCGTAAGTGCGATGGAGGGACGGAGAAGGTTAGGTGTACCAGGCGTTGGTTGTCCTGGGGAAAGGCGGTAGGTTTGGATCTTTGGCAAATCCGGGATCCTTTAAGACCGAGCACCGAGACGAGCCTTTATGGCGAAGTCACTGATACCACGCTTCCAGGAAAAGCTCCTAAGCTTCAGCTTACGCAGACCGTACCGTAAACCGACACAGGTGGGTAGGATGAGAATTCTCAGGCGCTTGAGAGAACTCGGGTGAAGGAACTAGGCAACATGGCACCGTAACTTCGGGAGAAGGTGCACCCTTTTTGGTGGCTCATGCGAGCTATAGCTGAAGAGGGTCGCAGTAACCAGGCCGCTGCGACTGTTTATCAAAAACACAGCACTCTGCAAACACGAAAGTGGACGTATAGGGTGTGACGCCTGCCCGGTGCTGGAAGGTTAATTGATGGGGTCAGCCGCAAGGCGAAGCTCTTGATCGAAGCCCCAGTAAACGGCGGCCGTAACTATAACGGTCCTAAGGTAGCGAAATTCCTTGTCGGGTAAGTTCCGACCTGCACGAATGGCGTAACGACAGCGGCGCTGTCTCCACCCGAGACTCAGTGAAATTGAAATCGCTGTGAAGATGCAGCGTTCCCGTGGCAAGACGGAAAGACCCCGTGAACCTTTACTATAGCTTTACACTGAACGTTGAGTTCGTCTGTGTAGGATAGGTGGGAGGCTATGAAACTGTGGCGCTAGCTGCAGTGGAGCCATCCTTGAAATACCACCCTGTCGTGCTTGACGTTCTAACCTGGGCCCATTATCTGGGTCGGGGACCGTGTATGGTGGGTAGTTTGACTGGGGCGGTCTCCTCCTAAAGAGTAACGGAGGAGCTCGAAGGTACGCTCAGCGCGGTCGGACATCGCGCACTGTGTGCAAAGGCATAAGCGTGCTTGACTGCAAGATCGACGGATCAAGCAGGTAGGAAACTAGGACTTAGTGATCCGGTGGTTCTGTATGGAAGGGCCATCGCTCAACGGATAAAAGGTACTCCGGGGATAACAGGCTGATACCGCCCAAGAGTTCATATCGACGGCGGTGTTTGGCACCTCGATGTCGGCTCATCACATCCTGGGGCTGTAGTCGGTCCCAAGGGTATGGCTGTTCGCCATTTAAAGTGGTACGCGAGCTGGGTTCAGAACGTCGTGAGACAGTTCGGTCCCTATCTGCCATGGGCGTTGGAGATTTGAGAGGGGCTGCTCCTAGTACGAGAGGACCGGAGTGGACGAACCTCTGGTGTTCCGGTTGTCACGCCAGTGGCATTGCCGGGTAGCTATGTTCGGAAGCGATAACCGCTGAAAGCATCTAAGCGGGAAGCGCGCCTCAAGATGAGATCTCCCGGGGCACAAGCCCCCTGAAGGAACCATGTAGACTACGTGGTTGATAGGTCAGGTGTGTAAGTACAGCAATGTATTGAGCTAACTGATACTAATGATCCGAGAGGCTTGACCATATAACCTCAAGTTGCCTTGGCTTTACGACAGCGTCGTAAGAGCATCCAAGTGCACGCTACGTCACAAGAACTATGCGAGGCTGGCGCCTTGTCCTCCGGGACGAGTGCGACTCTCCAAAAGCCTCCCTGGTGAAATTAGCGCTGTGGAACCACCCGATCCCATCCCGAACTCGGAAGTGAAACGCAGCTGCGCCGATGGTAGTGTGGCTCAAGCCATGCGAGAGTAGGTCATCGCCAGGGTTTACACCCAAAACCCCGCTGCTTACGCAGCGGGGTTTTTCTTTGTGCGCAGAAAATGCGGGTCGTGCCGGCCGGCGGCCGGCACCCCCGTGGCTGTACACCAACAACCCGGTAGATCCACGCCGTGTGTGGATATTCTCCGCGGGCAGCCAGAGCGCCAACCAAGGTTGGCGTCTACCGAGGGCATGCGGACCCACAGTAGATCCACGCCGTGCGTGGATGGGCTGTCCCTGCGAAGAGCGGTGCCAACCCCGGCAGCAGGCCCAGACAGTGCACGCGGCTGCGGTTGCCGGCCAGAGGCCGGCACTACCCGCAGATCCATGCCGTGCGTGGATGCGGTGCCAGCCAAGGTTGGCACCGCCCCACGGAAGGCCTGGAAGCGGTCTTTTTCTGACCCATCACGCAAAAGCAGGCAAAAAAACGGCGCCCTGCGGGCGCCGTTCTGATCAGGATCGAATTGAAGGCCCGGATCAGGCGGCCCGCGAGACCTCGTGCGGTTCCTGCTGGCGGAAGACCGAGACCGCTTCGGTCAATGTCCAGGCCTGGCTCTGCAGCTCGCGTGCTGCTGCGGTTGCTTCTTCCACCAATGCCGCGTTCTGCTGCGTGGCCTGGTCCATCTGCACCACGGTCTGGTTGATCTGCTCGATACCGATCGACTGCTCCTGCGAGGCCGCCGAGATCTCGCGCATCAGGTGACTGACGTTCTCCACACCACCGGCAATGCCCTGCATGCGCAGACCAGCGTCGGCCACCAGCTGTGCGCCTTCACCGACCTGGCGTCCGGCTTCGTCGATCAGCTTCTTGATCTCCTGCGCGGCGGCGGCTGACCGCTGCGCCAGAACGCGCACTTCGCTGGCCACCACGGCGAAGCCACGGCCCTGCTCGCCGGCGCGGGCGGCTTCCACCGCTGCGTTCAACGCCAGGATATTGGTCTGGAAGGCGATGCCGTCGATCACGCCGGTGATATCGCCGATGCGCTTCGATGCACCTTCAATTGCCTGCATGGTATCGACCACGCGCTGCATGGCGGTGTTGCCGTCACTCGCCGCGCTCTGCGTAGACGCCGCCAGCTCACTGGCCTGACGGGCATGAGCGGCGTTCTGGCGCACGGTGGAGGTCAGCTCCTCCATCGATGCAGCAGTCTCCTGCAGATGCGCGGCCTGGCGTTCACTGCGTTCAGACAGTGCGCCATTGCCGGCGGCGATCTCGCTGGCCGCGGTACTGATCGAGGCCGCACATTGCTGGATGCGCCCGACCATGCGCGCCAGCTGGCCGGCCGTGGCATTCGCATCGCGCTGGATCGCGGCGAAGGCGCCGTGATACTCGCCGTGCATGCGCCGGTCCAGATCGCCATTGGCCAAGGCGGAAAGCATCTGCCGCACCTCGTCGACAGTGCCGCCCAGCGTATCCAGCAGCTGGTTGATGCCACCGGTCAGTCCATCCAGGAAGCTCGCACCTTCGCTCGCCTGCAGACGCTGGTCGAGATCGCCGGCGGCAGCGGCGGCAACAATGCCGGCCACTGCGTTCTCAAGCGACAGTTCATGCGTCCGGTCATGCCATTCCACGGCGAAACCGAGGCGCAGGCCCTGCGCATCGAACACCGGCGTGACCACCTGTGCGAAGTGCACCGGGCCGATCTGCACCTTGCCGTTGTGGGTGACCTGCAGGCCGTTGAGGATCGCGCGGATGCGGTCCGGGTTGGCGTGGAAGCGGTGGATGCTGCTGCCCACCAGGCGCTCGGCATCGAAGTCGGGGAAGGCCTGGCGCAGTGTTGCCTGCTGGTTGCGCAGCAGGGCCACCACCGAGCGGTTCACGTAACGGATCACGTGGTCGTTGTCGGCAATCATCATCGCGGTGCGCGAGGCATCGAGCGCCTGGCGGATCTGCGCATTCTCGGCATGCGCTTCAGCCTCGCGCCCACGCTGCGCCTGTACGTGGCGGGCGGTATCGGCCAGCGCATGGGCCAGCGAACCGGGTGCATAGGCCGCGGTATCTGCATGTGCGCTCAGATCGGTGCCCGTAGCGATATCGCGCGCCAGTGCCGCCAGGCGGCGCGGGCCGTGGCCAAGCGCCTCGGTCTGCTGGCGCAGGCGCAGCGCGACCTGGCCGAGGAACACGGTCAGGCTGGCGAACAGGCCGGCCTGCAGCAACGTCGGTCCCACGGCTGCGCCGTGCAGCAGCGGTACCAGCAGGGCGAGGGTGCCAACACCACCGGCCAGCCATACCGGCAGGCGATCGCGGTGGCTGAGCAGCACGCCCAGCAGCAACGCGATCGGCAACGCTGGCGGCAGGCCGACGATCGCGCACAGCAATGCCAACTGCAGCGACAGCAACAACGCCAGGCCGTTGCGGGCGATGCTGCGGCCCGCCTGTGGACCGGCGAGCCAGAGGGCGGGCAGCACGGCGGCCGCCGCCAACGCGGCGCCCGGTACGTGGGGCCCACGCAGGGCCAGCACCAGGCCAGCCATAGCCAACGCCGCACTGCCGATCAGCAGTCGACGGTCAGCGCGGTGAGCGAGCTGCTGCAGATGCGGCAGGCGAACGGTATCGGGGGGACGGGAGGATGCAGCGGACATCGGCGACTCCTGGATCAGCAGACGACAGCGGCCACGCGGTGACGCACGCATGAGCGCGTGGCCAGGGCAGGGACCGGGAATTCGGGGAATGCGACGCAATCAACGTCGCGGAGACGGGGCACCGTGACCACATCCTGTGGGTGACGGTGCGATGGAGCAGGCATGCGGACTTCCTTGCAGGACCAGACACACGCCGCAGGTCCGACCGGACCTGCGTGCTGCGGACGCAGGGGCCCGCAACTGATGTATCGGCCGCAAACGCGCGGAGTGAAGCGCGCGGATACCTTTGCTCAGCCCGCGTTGCCGTTGCTGAAGAAGTGCAGGATCACGCCCGCGATCTGTTGCGGGTCTTCCATGTGCAGGTGATGATTGCCGGGAAACACCGCCAGCCGTCCATCACGCAGGTGCTGCAGGCGATCGCTGCGCATCGGCTCGGGATAATAGGACTGCGCCGGCGTGGCATAGATCACCTGTGTCGGGCAGGCGATGGCCTGCAGCAGGTTGTCGATCTGGCCTTCACTGAGGCGGATCGCGGTGGGCAGCATCAGGCGTGGATCGCTGCACCAGCGGTAGCCGCCTTCAACCGGTTCCACGCCACGCTCGACCAGCAGGCGTGCGCAGCCTTCGCTGAGCTGGTTGGTCATCATCCGCGCACGGATGGGTGCGGCCAGATCGGGAAACACGCGCAGCTGCTTGCGTGCCAGTGCGCGCGTGGCATTCACATGCTCGCGCAGGCGGTTGGCGGTTTCTTCCTCGGGACCACGCAGGCCGCCGAGTGCTTCGATCGCCACCAGGCGCTCGACGCGATCACTGACCGAGGCGGTGAGGCTGGCGATGCCGGCGCCCATTGAATGGCCGAGCAGGCTGAAACGGTCCCAGCCCAGTGCATCGGCCACATCGAGCACGTGGCAGATGGCGGCGGCCGTGGTGTAGCTGGCACCGGCCGGCAGATGTGCGCTGTGACCGTGGCCGGGCAGATCGATGGCCACCAGCTGCAACGACGACAGGTGCGGCGCCAGCGGCACGAAGCTGGCCGCGTTGTCGAGCCAGCCATGCAGGGCCAGCACGCGCGGGCCGTCGGCGTGGTTGCGCAGACCGGCGACGCGCGCGCCAGCGACCTCCAGCTCAAACGGTTGCAGACTCATGCCAGCGAGGCCACGGCCAGCCGCGCAAGCGCACGTGCGTGCTCCGGTTCGGCGTTGAGGCAGGGGATGTAACGCATCGTCGCGCCGCGCTCGGCCAGTGTTTCGGTGAAGCCCAGTGCCACTTCTTCCAGCGTTTCCAGACAGTCGGTGGCGAAGCCGGGGCAGACCACGTCGATCTGCTTCACGCCGGATTCGGCCAGCGCCCACAGGCTCGGCTCGGCATACGGCTGCAGCCAGCGCTCGCGGCCGAAGCGCGACTGGTAGCCCATCTGCCACTCGTCCCTGCCCAGGCCCAGCGCGTTGGCGATGGCCTGTGCGCTGGCTTCGCAGCGCTGCGGATACGGATCGCCCCCATCAGCCAGGCGCTGCGGAATGCCATGAAAGGAGAACATCAGTTTCTGGCCACGGCCGTGCTGTTCCCAGTAACGCTGGATGGAACCGGCCGCGGCCTCGACCCAGCCCGGGTCGACCGAATAGTCGCGCACCAGGCTGACGGTGACGCCAGGATTGCGGCGCTGCCAGGCATCAACACGGTCTTCGACCGAGGCGGTGGTGGTGGTGGAGTACTGCGGATACAACGGCAGCACCACGATGCGGCGCGCGCCTTCGGCGGCCAGGCGGTCGAGCTCGCTGGCCAGGGCCGGTTTGCCGTAGCGCATCGCGTGGCGCACTTTCAGGGTCGGCAGCAGGGCCTGCATGGCCTGCGCCAGCTGACGCGTATGCACCATCAGCGGTGAGCCCTCCGGCAGCCAGACCTGGGCGTACTTGGCCGCTGAACGGCTGCTGCGCAGCGGCAGGATCAGTCCGCGCAGCAACGGCTGCCACAGCAGTGCCGGGATCGAGACCACGCGGGGGTCGGACAGGAATTCAGCCAGGTAACGGCGTACGGCGGGAGCCGTCGGCGTCTCGGGCGTGCCTAGGTTGACCGCCAGCACGGCGGTATCGGGTGCGTCGAGCATAAGCGGTATTGTCGCCGATCCGGTGCCGCGCCGGGATGCAGGGTTCGGATTGCTGGCATAGCGCGCATCAATGTGAGCAGGGAACGCTCATTGGGGATTCATGACAACACTACTAATTTCAGTCACTTGCTATATCTTCCTATGGACTGACTTCTGGAGCCTGCCATGCGTCGCCCGATCCAAGCCCTGCTGATCGCCGCCAGCCTGCTGTCCAGCCAGGCCATGGCCGGACCGCAGGAAGACCAGCGTGCGCGCAATGCCGTGCGCGTGCTGGCTGAAATCCAGGAAATCCCTGAACAGGGCATTCCGGACAAGTTGCTCGACGAAGGCCGCGCGGTCATCGTCATTCCCGACACGATCAAGGCCGGTCTGGTCATTGGTGGCCGTCGGGGCCACGGCCTGATGTCGGTGCGCATGCCCAATGGCGCGTGGTCCAGCCCGGTATTCGTCAAGCTGACCGGTGGCAGCATCGGCTTCCAGGCCGGCGTGCAGTCTTCCGACGTAGTGCTGGTGTTCCGCAACGACCGCAGCCTGGACAACCTGGTCAACGGCAAGTTCACGCTGGGCGCCGACGCAGGCGTTGCCGCCGGTCCGGTGGGCCGCAACGCCGCCGCGGCCACCGACGGCCAGCTGAAGGCCGAGATCTGGTCCTGGTCGCGCGCGCGCGGCCTGTTTGCGGGCGTCGCCCTCGATGGTGCGGTGCTGCAGATCGATGATGCCGCCAACCTTGACGCCTACGGCAGCAACACTACGCCGCGCATGATCTTTGAAGGCCGTGCCGCCGGTTCGCCGTCGATGGATGTGGTCGCGTTCCGCGACCGCCTGGAAGAGGCCACCTACGCCGCCCGCAACAACCGCAACGGGAACGGTGGCAACGCGCCGCGCCCGGCAGCGGCCCCGGCGGCAGCTCCGGCGCCTGTTCAGGCAGCGCCGGCCGCCCCCGCTGAAGCTACCACGGCGCCGCTGCAGAACGTGCCGCAGAACCCGCCGCAGCAGCAGCAGGGCTTCCAGCCGGTCAACGACGGCGAGATCCGCACGGAAACGCTGGGCGGAAACTGACTTTCGTCACGCGCGCCGGCTAACACCCGGTGCGCTATGCTCGACAGCCTGATCACTAACGTAACGAGCGTCTTTATGGGCAGTTTCAGCATCTGGCATTGGTTGGTCGTGCTGGCCATCGTCCTGCTGGTGTTCGGCACCAAGCGCCTGACCAGTGGCGCCAAGGATCTCGGTTCGGCGGTCAAGGAATTCAAGAAGGGCATGCGCGACGAGGACAAGCCGAACGCGCAGCTGGGCGATGAATCGCGCAGCCAGGACGCCTCGCGCGCCGCGCAGGACGAGCACGACCGTAACGCTCGCTGATCCGGAGCGGTCGCGGTGTTTGATATCGGCTTCAGCGAGCTGCTGGTGATTGCGGTGGTCGCCCTGGTGGTGCTCGGTCCCGAGCGCCTGCCCAAGGCGGCCCGCTTCGCCGGCCTGTGGGTGCGACGTGCCCGTAATCAGTGGGATTCGGTGAAACAGGAACTGGAGCGCGAACTGCAGGCCGAGGACATCAAGCGGCAGATGCAGGACGTGCGCCAGGGCATGCAGGACACCGAGAACCAGCTGCGTGCCAGCGGCGAAGCGATCCGTCGCGAAGCCCAGCAGGCGCAGCAGCAGGGTGATGACCTGGTGCAGGAAGTACGCGCGCCGGCGCCCGCGGATCTTCCGCCGCACATGAGCACCGCGCCCGACGCCGATGTGCCCGTACCGGAGAGCGCTGCTCCCGAGCCGGCGCCGGCAACACCCCCTGAAGCCGGTGCGACGCCGCCGCAGAGCACGGAGCGCCAGCCATGAGTGAACAGGATTTCGGCGAAAGCTCGCTGGTTGAGCATCTGGTGGAACTGCGTGGCCGCCTGGTACGCGCATTGCTGGGACTGGGCGTGGTGCTGCTGGGCCTGCTGCCGTTTACCCAGAAGCTCTACAACGCACTGGCCGAACCGCTGGTCTCGCAGCTGCCGAACGGGCAGACGATGATCGCCACCAATCCGGCCGGTGCCTTCTTCGCACCGCTGAAGCTGACTTTCTTCGTGGCCCTGTTCGTGGCCGTGCCGTGGCTGCTGTACCAGCTGTGGGCCTTCGTCGCGCCCGGCCTGTATGCGCGCGAGAAGCGCCTGGCGGTGCCGTTGCTGGTGTCCTCGGTGCTGCTGTTCTACACCGGCTGTGCCTTTGCCTACTTCCTGGTGCTGCCGGCGGTGTTCCACTTCCTCACCACCTTCAGCCCGGACGTGATCGCGATCACCCCGGATGCGAACGCCTACCTGGATTTCGTGCTGGCGATCTTCTTCGCTTTCGGCGGCAGTTTCGAGCTGCCGGTGGCGATGGTGATCCTGGTGCTGCTGGGCTGGGTGACGCCGCAGCAGTTCAAGGAAGGCCGCGGTTACGCGATCGTCGGCATCTTCGTGGTGGCGGCGGTGCTGACCCCACCGGACGTGGTCTCGCAGCTGATGCTGGCGATCCCGATGTGCCTGCTCTACGAGCTGGGCATCCACGCCGCACGCTGGCTGGTGCCGTCGTCGGTAGTGAAGAAACCCGCCGCCTGAAAGAAAAAAGGGGACGGAGGGGATTAAGTCGTTCATGCCCAGTGTGTGCAGCTAACGACTTAATCCCCTCCGTCCCCTTTTTCCGTCAGGCGTGGAACACGTCGCTCGAGGTCGGCGTGGTCGGGATCGGTGGTGCGGCGCGGCTGCCGCGGTGCACGAACATCTGCTTCCATGCGGCGTAGACCGCGCCGACATACAGCGGCATCAGCACCGTGGTCAGCACCAGCTGGGCGATGAAGGCGGCGGCCAGCGGGCCACCGATCAGCATCGCGATCTGGATCACGATCACGAACAGGATGTACATGCAGAACGCGGCGATCAGGCCGAGTACGGCGAACACGAACATCGCGCCGATGTTCTCGATGCAGCCCTGCAGGCTCAGGCGCAGCGCATGCATGCCGCTCTGCTTGTCGAACACCACCAGCGCCGGCTGGGTGAACATCGCCAGCGACAGTGCCACCGCGCTCAGGAACACCAGCAGCATCCACAGCGCGATGCGCTTGGCCGGCAGGTTGGCGACCAGCGCGGCCGCATCATCCGGCTTGATCTGCTGGCCACTGCGGCTGATCTCTTCCATCTTGGTCATGACCTCGCTGAAGGCGGTGAAGCCCTCGCGGCCGATCATCATGAACAACAGCGCGCCCAGCAGCAGGACCGCCAGCACCTGGATCGCCAGCGGCACCAGCAGGTGGCTGACGCGGTGGTCGCGGATCGGCTGCAGCAGGTGCGAGGCCAGGCCCGGGCGGCCTTCGTCGATCTCGCCCACGGCGTACAGCATGCCGCCGAACATGATCGGCGAAATGGCCAGGGTCATCAGCTGCACGGCCATGCCGGCGGCGCCGGGAATCAAGGTCGACAGCAGGGTCACCACCCAGCTCACCAGCAGCCAGGTCAGGCCGATCCGGGCCAGCTGCAGCGGCGCACGCCGGTACAGGGAGAACGTATCCAGCAACCACTGGGCGCCCGCCGAGGCCGGCAGCTTGCGAATCTCTTTCATGGACATCCGGGAAGGACAGGAGGGGGCCGGGCGGCTGCCCGTGCCGCCGATTATCCCTGTTTTGCCACCGGCTGGGCTGAAGACAGCCGCGCCTGGCGGACGAAGCGGCGCAACAGCTGGCGGGCCAGCGGTGCGGCGCTGACCGCGCGCTCGATGCTGCGGGCGCAGCCGCCGTGGCGGCCGATGCAGTCGGCGCGGGCGCGCACGTAGCCGCGCATGTGGTGGGTGGCGAATTCCGGATGGAACTGCACGCCCCACGCCTGGCGGCCCCAGCGGAAGGCGTGGCAGCCGTCCAGCGGCGAGCGTGCCAGCACTTCGGCACCTTCCGGCGCGCGCAGCACAGTCTGCAGGTGGGTGGCATGGGCGGCGAAATGCTGCGGCAGGCCCTGGAACAGCGGGTCCTGCGCGGCCTGCGGCTGCAGTTCCAGCTCGATCGTGCCGGACTCGCGGCCAGCCGGGTTGTAGGCCACCTCGCCACCCAGCGCGTGCGCCAGCAGCTGGTGGCCGTAGCAGATGCCGAACACGGGCAGGTCGTCGTGCGCGGTCTGGCGCAGCCATGCGGCGCTGCGCTCACTCCATTCGGCGTGGTCGGTGACGAAGGCGGCCGAGCCGGTCACCAGCACGCCAGCGAAGCCATGCGGGTCGGGCAGGGCATCCCCGTGTTCGACATCGACCACCACCGTCTCGTGCTCTTCCAGCCCGGCGGCGACGCGGATCCAGTGCGGAAAGCGCCCGTAGCGGCGCAGCGACGGTACCGGGCGGCCGGTTTCAAGGATCAGGAACGGGGCTGGGTTCATCCGGGGGCGGCAGGACTGACAGGACTTCCTCGATTGTAGTCAGCCCCTGCGCCACCTTTTCAAGCCCGGCCTGACGCAGGGTTCGCAGCCCTTCAGCCCGCGCGGCACGGGTGAAACCGGCCAGATCCATGTCGGCGCGGATCTGCCCGCGCAGCCGCGAGCCCAATGGCAGCAACTCATACAGGCCGATGCGGCCGAGGAATCCGGTGCGCCGGCATTCCAGGCAACCGACCGGCCGACAGGGCGTGGCGGCATCTGGATATGCAGCTTGGCTATCAGCCAGCACCGCCCAATCGGCGGCGCCGAGGCTGTGTGGCTGCTTGCAGTGCGGGCACAGCGTGCGCACCAGGCGCTGGGCGAGGATGCCGTTGAGGGTGCTGGCCAGCAGGTAGTGCGGCACGCCGAGGTCGAGCAGGCGGGTGACCGCCGAGGGCGCGTCGTTGGTATGCAGGGTGGACAGCACCAGATGGCCGGTCAGCGAGGCCTGCACCGCCATCTGCGCGGTTTCCAGGTCGCGGATCTCGCCGATCATGATGATGTCCGGGTCCTGCCGCAGCAGGGTGCGCACGCCGCTGGCGAAGTCCAGGTCGATGTTGGTCTGCACCTGCATCTGGTTGAACTCGGGCGCGATCATCTCGATCGGGTCCTCCACCGTGCACACGTTCACGTCCGGCGTGGCCAGCCGCTTCAGCGTGGAGTACAGGGTGGTGGTCTTGCCCGAGCCGGTCGGGCCGGTGACCAGCACGATGCCGTGCGGGCGCTCGACCAGTGCATTCCAGCCCGCCGCCTCCTGCGGGCTGAAACCGAGCTGGTCGATGCTCTTGAAGGCGGCATCCGGGTCGAAGATGCGCATCACGCACTTCTCGCCGAAGGCGGTGGGCATGGTCGACAGGCGCATCTCGACCTCGCGGCCGCCCGGCGAACGGGTCTTGATGCGGCCATCCTGCGGGCGCCGGCGCTCGGCCAGGTCCATGCGGCCGAGCACCTTGATGCGGCTGACCACGGCGGTCATCACCGCTGGCGGCACCTCGAACACCTTGTGCAGCACGCCGTCGATGCGGAAGCGCATGCGTCCCATCTCGCGGCGCGGCTCCAGGTGGATGTCCGAAGCGCGCTGTTCATAGGCGTACTGCAGCAGCCAGTCGACGATATGCACGATGTGCTGGTCGTCGGCATTGACGTCGCCGGTGCGGCCCAGCTCCACCAGCTGCTCGAAGCTGGGCAGGGTGGTGTTGGCTTCGCCGCGCACGTCACCCCGGGCGCCGCGCACCGAGCGGGTCACCCCGTAGAACTCCATGGTGTAGCGGTGCAGGTCGAGCGGATTGACCACTGCCAGTTCGATGCGGCGCCGGGTCAGGTGCTGCAGGTCGCGGCGCCATTCCTGTACCAGCGGCTCGCTGGTGGCCACCAGCACGCGCTCGGCATCCACTGCCAGCGGCAGGAAGCGATGCCGGCGCGCGTAGGCATGGGAGACCAGCGCGGTGACCGCGGCGACGTCGACCCGGGTCGGGTCGATGCGCAGGTAGCGGCTGCCGGTGCGCTGCGCCAGCCATTCGGTGAGGCGCTCCAAGGTCAGTTCGCCACCGCCGCTGGTGGCCAGCTTGAGGTTGGACAGCAGCACCAGCGGGTGCACTTCACTGGCGTTGCGCGCGCCCTGCGCGGAAAAGCGCATGCGCTCGCGGTCCTGCTCGGCCACCAGGCCATCGGCAATCAGGGCTGCGGCAATCTGCTCGAAATGCAGCCGTCCCCAGGGCAGCGCGACGCCGCCCGCTTCGCCGGGCGTGCCGACCGGCAGCCGATGTTCCATCTGCCTGCTCCTCCCGGGTACGGAATGCCCCGCAGGTCGGCCGTTATACTAGCGCACCCCCTTTGCCGGCCAAGAATCGTCCGCATGTCCGCGACCCCGACCGTTCCGATCACCTTCCAGGGCCTGATCCAGACCCTGAACCAGTTCTGGGCCCAGCAGGGCTGCGTGCTCATCCAGCCGCTCGACCTGGAGGTGGGCGCCGGTACCTTCCACCCGGCCACCTTCCTGCGTGCGATCGGTCCGGAAAGCTGGAACGCGGCCTACGTGCAGCCCTCGCGGCGCCCGACCGACGGCCGCTACGGCGAGAACCCGAACCGCCTGCAGCGCTACTACCAGTACCAGGTGGCGATGAAGCCGGCGCCGGACAACATCCAGCAGCTGTACCTGGATTCGCTGAAGGCACTGGGCATCGATCCGCTGGTGCACGACCTGCGTTTCGTCGAGGACAACTGGGAATCGCCGACGCTGGGCGCCTGGGGCCTGGGCTGGGAAGTCTGGCTCAACGGCATGGAAGTGACCCAGTTCACCTACTTCCAGCAGGCCGGTGGCCTGGAGTGCCGCCCGGTGCTGGGCGAGATCACCTACGGTCTCGAGCGCCTGTGCATGTACCTGCAGAACTGCGACAACGTCTACGACCTGGTCTGGACCTACGGCCCGGACGGCCAGCCGGTGACCTACGGCGACGTCTACCACCAGAACGAGGTGGAGCAGAGCACCTACAACTTCGAATACGCCGACGTGGAAGAGATGTTCCACCGTTTCGACGCCTGCGAACGCGAAGCGCAGAAGCTGGTGGAAGTGAACCTGCCGCTGCCGGCCTACGAGCAGGTGATGAAGGCCAGCCACACCTTCAACCTGCTGGATGCGCGCCGCGCGATCAGCGTGACCGAGCGCCAGCGCTACATCCTGCGCGTGCGCGCGCTGGCCCAGGCGGTGGCCAAGGCGTATTACGAGCAGCGCGAGAAGCTGGGCTTCCCGGGCGCGAAGAAGGCCTGACGGCCGCTCTCCCCCTTACTCCGGGGCGCCGGACGCGTCGCGCGCTGCGCCCCCACCACAGGATTGAAACGATGAGCCAACTGTCCCCCCTGCTGATCGAACTGGGCACCGAGGAGCTGCCGGTCAAGGCGTTGCCGGGCCTCGCCCAGGCGTTCTTCGATGGCGTTGTCGACGGCCTGCGCAAGCGCGGCGTCGCACTGGAGCTGGGCGATGCGCGTCCACTGTCGACCCCGCGCCGCCTGGCCGTGCTGCTGCCGGGTGTCGGCCTGGAACAGCCGGAACAGCACAGCGAAGTGCTGGGCCCGTACCTGAACATCGCGCTGGACGCCGAAGGCCAGCCGACCAAGGCCCTGCAGGGCTTCGCCGCCAAGGCCGGGATCGACTGGACCGCGCTGGAGAAGACCACCGACAACAAGGGTGAGCGCTTCGTGCACCGCGCGGTGACCCCGGGCGCGAGCACCGCCAGCCTGCTGCCGGAGATCCTGCGCGAGGCGATCGCGGCGATGCCGATTCCCAAGCCGATGCGCTGGGGCGACCATGCCTGGGGCTTCGCGCGCCCGGCGCATTGGCTGGTGCTGCTGCACGGTGCCAACGTGGTCGAGGCCGAGCTGTTCGGCCTGCAGGCCGGCCGCGTCAGCCGTGGCCATCGTTTCCACCACGACCAGGCCGTGTCGCTGGCACAGCCGCAGGACTACGTTGAAGCTCTGCGCGCCGCGTTCGTGCTGGTCGACCCGAGCGAGCGTCGCGCGCGCATCGTCGCCGAGGTCGAGGCCGCTGCGGCCAGGGCCGGTGGCAGCGCCCGCATCACCGACGACAACCTGGAACAGGTGGTGAACCTGGTCGAGTGGCCGTCTGCAGTGCTGTGCAGCTTCGAACGTGCGTTCCTGGCGGTGCCGCAGGAAGCGCTGATCGAGACGATGGAGATCAACCAGAAGTTCTTCCCGGTGCTGGATGCCGCTGGCACCCTGACCGAGAAGTTCATCGGCATCGCCAACATCGAATCGAAGGACGTGGCCGAAGTGGCCAAGGGCTACGAGCGCGTGATCCGCCCGCGCTTCGCCGATGCCAAGTTCTTCTTCGACGAGGACCTGAAGCAGGGCCTGGTGTCGATGGGCGACGGCCTGAAGACGGTGACCTACCAGGCCAAGCTGGGCAGCGTGGCCGACAAGGTGGCGCGCGTGGCCGCCCTGGCCGAAGTGATCGCACCGCAGCTGGGTGCCGACGCCGGGCAGGCCAGGCGTGCCGCCGAACTGGCCAAGAACGACCTGCAGTCGCGCATGGTCAACGAGTTCCCGGAGCTGCAGGGCATCGCTGGCCGCCACTACGCCGTGGCCGGTGGCGAACCGGAAGAAGTGGCGCTGGCCATCGACGAGGCCTACCAGCCGCGTTTCGGCGGTGACGACATCGCGCTGTCACCGCTGGGCAAGGTGCTGGCCATTGCTGAACGCGTGGACACGCTGGCCGGCGGTTTCGCCGCAGGCCTGAAGCCGACCGGCAACAAGGACCCGTTCGCCCTGCGCCGCAATGCGCTGGGCCTGGCCCGCACGATCATCGAAAGCGGCTACGAGCTGGACCTGCGCGCGCTGCTGGCCAGCGCCAACGCCGGCCTGGCCGCGCGCAACGTGCAGGCCGACGTCGGTGAGCTGTACGACTTCATCCTCGACCGCCTGAAGGGCTACTACAGCGACAAGGGCGTGCCGGCCACGCACTTCAACGCGGTGGCCGAGCTGAAGCCGGCCTCGCTGTACGACTTCGACCGCCGCCTGGATGCGATCGGCACCTTCGCCGCGCTGCCGGAAGCCGAGGCGCTGGCTGCGGCCAACAAGCGCATCCGCAACATCCTCCGCAAGGCCGAAGGCGACATTCCGGCCCAGATCGACCCGGCGCTGCTGCAGGAAGACGCCGAGCGCGCGCTGGCTGAAGCCGTCACCGCGGCCATCGACGACACCGGCGCCAGCCTGCAGCACAAGGACTACGTGGCTGTGCTGGCACGCCTGGCCCGCCTGCGCCCGCAGGTCGACGCGTTCTTCGACGGCGTGATGGTCAATGCGGAAGATCCGGCGCTGCGCGGCAACCGCCTGGCGCTGCTGACCATGCTGGGCGAGCGCCTGGGCAAGGTCGCGGCGATCGAGCATCTGTCGAGCTGATGCCCGTACCGGTAGTGCCGGCCGCTGGCCGGCATTGCCACCGCGCATCGGATCGATCTGTGGGTTGCCGGCCAGCGGCCGGCACTACCGGATCACCGCTGGCGGATGTCCATCGGGGTCATTGCCGGCATCGCGCACGATGCCGGCAACCTCGCCTTCGATTGCGATGATCGCCACAAAGGCGCGTATTTTGACCGCCACTTAACAACCGATCCCGAATGACGTGATGCATTTCGCATCGTCACCTTCGGTCGGTATGCTGTGCCGCATGCAGCCAAAGAAATACGCCCTGCCGCTGATGGTCCTGTCGCTGGCCGCCACCTCCGTGGTCCACGCGCGCGGCACCATCGACAAGGTGGACATCAAGGGATTGGACAAGGGCGACGACGCCGCAATCATCGAGAACATCCAGGAATCGCTGTCGCTGTACGACACGATCGGCAAGGAACAGGGCGAATCGCGCCTGGAGTACCTGCTGTCCCAGGCCGAGCGGCAGACCCGCCAGGCACTGGAACCGTTCGGGTACTACAACCCGGTGATCAAGGTCGAGGCGCCGCGCGAGGACGAGCATGTCCGCGTGCTGATCCACGTCGACAAGGGCACCCCGGTCACCGTGCGCCGCGAGCACATCGACATCACCGGCCCGGCGATGTACGACCAGTACCTGCAGGACGACCTGGCCGCGTTCAAACCGCGCAAGGGCCAGCGCTTCGTGCATACCCAGTACGAAGCCAGCAAGATCACCATTACACGCCGCCTGGCCGAGCGCGGCTACTTCGACGCCGACTACACCCAGCGCCAGGTGCAGATCACCCGCGCCGACAATGCCGCCGATATCGACCTGACCTGGGACAGCGGCCGCCGCTACAACATGGGCCCGGTGCGCTTCGAACAGGATTACTTCGTCGACAAGCTGTTCGATCCGCTGGTGTACTGGGACCAGGGCAGCTACTACCACGAGGGCAAGCTGGACCGCCTGCGGCAGTCGTTGACCAAGCTGGACTATTTCAGCGTGATCGACATCCAGCCGCGCCCGGACGAGGCCGACGAGAACGGCGACGTGCCGGTGGACGTGAAGCTGACCCGCGCCAAGCGCACGATCTATACCGCCGGTCTGAGCTACGGCAGCGAAAGCGGCCCGGGCGTGCGCGGGGGCATCGAGCGGCGGTTCCTGAACAACCGCGGCCACAAGATGAACACGCAGCTGGACTATGCGCAGAAGCGCAAGAGCCTGGTCACCAGCTACCGTATCCCGGCGTTCAACTGGCTCGATGGCTGGTACACCTTCGCCGCCAGCGCGTACGACGAGCAGACCGACTACATCGACCTGCGCAACTTCAAGCTGATTGCCAGCCGCAGCGGCGAGATCAACGAGCACTGGACCGCGATCGCCTCCATCAATGCGCTGCGCGAGCGCTGGCGCTATGCCTCAGGCACCGAGTTCACCAGTGCGGTGTACAACACGTCGACGCTGGTCTACCCGCAGATGGTTGCCGACTACGTCAACGTCGATGACGAGATGTTCCCGCGCAAGGGCATCAGCGGTACCGCGACGATGCGTGCCGGCGTCGAAGGTGCCGGCTCGGACACCAGTTTCGTGCAGGCCAATGCCGTGCTGCGCTGGTACATCCCGGTGGGCGAAAGCAACCGCCTGATCCTGCGTGGCGAAGGCGGCACCACCTGGACCAGCGATCTGGTGGCAATGCCGCCCAGCCTGCGCTACTTCGCCGGCGGTGACCGCAGCATCCGTGGCTATGCCTACCGCGAAGTCGGTCCGCGGACCCCGGCACCGGACAAGTACGCGCTCGGGGCCAAGAACCTGGTGATCGGCTCGGCCGAGTACGAGCACTATTTCAATGGCGGCCCCTGGGGCGCGGCGGTGTTCGTCGATACCGGCAGTGCCTTCGACAACACCATCGACCTGCATACCGGCGTTGGCTTCGGCGTGCGCTGGAAATCGCCGGTGGGCCCGGTGCGCATCGACGTGGCGCACGGCCTGAACAACCCGGATTCGCAGTTCCAGCTGTACCTGAACATCGGAGCGGACCTGTGAGCACGCCCGCACCGACTCCGACCCCGAATACGCCGCCGCCGCGCGTGCGCTTCTATCGTCGCCGCCGCTTCTGGGCATGGTCCGGCGCCGGCGTGATCGGCCTGGTGCTGCTGGCCCTGCTGGCGGTGTACTGGCTGCTGCAGACCGTGGCCGGCCGCGACGTGCTGCTGGCACAGGTGGTGGCGCGGCTGCCCGTGGGCGCCAGCTTCACCTGGGACAAGGTGGACGGCCCGGTGGCCGGTCCGCTGACCCTGTACAACGTCGACTTCCGCTACGACGACATCCATTTCCACGCCGAGCGTGCCCATCTGGAGCCGGACCTGCGCCCGCTGCTGGGCCGCAAGCTGCTGCTGGACAAGCTGGAGCTGACCAACGCGACGTTGAACCTGGCCAAGAGTGACGAGCCGTTCAAGCTGCCGTCGTGGCCCGATTCGCTGCCGCAGATCGAAATGCCGCTGGCGATCCAGGCCGATGCCATTGCCATCGACGGCTTCCGCATCAGCCAGGCCAACGAGCCGGTGATCGACATCAGCCGTGTGCGTGGTGGCATCGAGATCGCCAACGGCGAGTTCCAGGCGCACAAACTGGTCGTGGACAGCGACATGGGCAATTTCACCGCCCAGGGCCGCTACATCCCGGCCAAGGACTACGACACCGACGTGACCGTCACCGCAGTGTTGCCGGCCCCGCGTGGCCGTACCGCAGCGACGGTGGGGCTGGTGGCACGCGGTGACCTGTCGCACATGGAAGTGGCGGTGGCCGGGCGTGCGCCGAAGCCGCTGCACGCGATGCTGGTGTTCGATGGCCGCACCGACCCGACCTGGAGCGCCACGGTGCGCAGCGACGAACTGGACCTGGCGCTGCTGTCACCGGCGTTGGCCAGCTCGGCGATCGCACCGCTGGCGCTGGACTTCACCGCCGCCGGCAAGGGCGGCAACGCCAACCTGCGTGGCAAGGTGAAGCAGGGCGATCACGAACTGGAACTGGCACCGTCGGTGGTGTCGTTGCAGGACCAGGTCCTGAAGGTCTCGCCGCTGCTGGTGAAGGGCCTCGGTGGCGAAGCCCGCCTGGAGGGCACGGCCGATTTCAGCCAGGAAGACCAGCAGAAGCTCAATTTTTCGGTGGTCGCACACGATCTGACCTACGTGCCGGCGCCCGATCCGAACACCGCCGGCAGCGCACCGGTGCCGGTGACCCTGAAGGAAGCGCGCTTCGGCCTCGCCGGTACCCTGAAGGCCTGGGCCGCGATCGGCCGCGCCGAGGTCGAGCGTGACGCGCAGAAGGCGCAGCTGCGCTTCGACGTGCGCGGCAACGACCAGGCCGCGTCGATCCACCAGCTGCAGGCGCAGACCCCGGGTGGCCAGCTGCAGGTGGAAGGCCAGGTGGCCTGGGCGCCGCAGCTGGACTGGGACGCCAAGGCCACGCTGAAGGACTTCGACCCCGGCTATTTCGTGCCAGGCTGGAACGGTCGCCTGTCCGGCAACCTGGCCTCCAAGGGACGCCAGCTGCCGCCGCCGGCCAATGCCGCGCCTGGCACCGCCGGTACGCTGGAAGCCACGGTTGACCTGCCGTCGCTGAAAGGCGTGCTGCGCCAGCGCAACCTCGACGCACAGGGCAAGTTCGCGCTGCAGGGCGAGCAGGGCCAGGGTGACCTGAAACTGTCGCTGGGCAGCAGCCGGGTGACCGCTTCAGGCAAGGTCGGTGACCGCCTCGACATCGATGCGCGCTTCGAGCCGCTGCAGTTGAGCGACCTGTTGCCGGGCGCCGATGGTGGCCTGCGTGGCCAGGTGCAGGTGAAGGGCCCGCGCGATGCGCCGGACATCACCGCCGACCTGGTTGGCAACAATCTCAACTGGGACGGCTACGGCGCCGAGAGCGTGAGCATCAAGGGCCACCTGCCGTGGCGCGGCGACAGCGGCACGCTGGCGGTGCAGGGCCAGCAGGTCAATGCCGGCATGCTGCTGGAACGCTTGAACGTGGATGCGCAGGGGAGTGTCTCCAACCTGCGCCTGGCGGCGCAGGCCCGCAACGAGATGGGGGCGGTCGAGCTGCAGGGCAGTATCCGCCAACAAGGCGCGCAATGGCGTGGCGAGCTGGCCGCGCTGCGCATCGCACCGGTGAAGGGCGATGCCTGGTCGCTGCGTGCGCCGGCGGCGTTCGCGATCAATGGCAGCAGCTACACGCTGGGCGAAGCCTGTCTGGCCGCCGCCAGCAGCGGTGCACTGTGTGCACAGGCCAACTGGCCACGCGAGGGCCTGGTGGTACGAAGTGATGCGCTGCCGCTGGCGCTGGTGCAGCCATGGTTGCCGCCGCAGTCCGGTCGTCGCATCTACCTGCGCGGCGATGTCAGCCTGGACGCGCAGATCCGCCCGCGCGGCAACGCCTGGGAAGGCCACGTGGAAGTGCGCTCGAAGGAAGGCGGCGTGCGCCTGGGCGAGAGCCGCAACACCGTGGGCGATACCACCCGTGGCGAACTGGTGCGCTATGACCAGTTCTCGCTGAAGCTCGACATGACCCCGGCCAGCATCAAGGGCTACCTGGGCATGGGCTTCCAGGGCAACGGCTTCGTCGATGCGAAGATGCAGACCGGCTGGGAAGCCAGCGCGCCGTTGAACGGCGAGCTCTACCTCAACATGTCGCGGCTGTACTGGCTGGAGCTGTTCTCGCCGGACATCGTGCGCCCCACCGGCCTGATCGAAGGCCACGTCAGCCTGCGTGGCACGCGTGGCCAGCCGTCGCTGGGCGGTGATGCGCAGCTGAGCAACTTCAAGGGCGAATTCCCCGCGCTCGGCCTCACTTTCGATCAGGGCAAGGGCAGCTTCGTCGCCCAGCCCGACGGTTCGGCCAAGATCACCGCGCAGGCCAACTCGGGCCAGGGCACGCTGTATGTCGACGGTGGCCTGTCGTGGTTCGGTGATGCACAGCCGCTGCAGCTGAAGATCCACGGCGAGAACGTGCTGCTGTCCAACACCAGTGAACTGCGCATCGTCGCCAATCCCAACCTCGACTTCACCCTGGCCAAGGCGGCGATGGAGCTGCGCGGTACCGTGCACGTGCCCGAAGCGGACATCGACATCGAGCGGCTGGACCGCGGCACCTCGGTGTCTGAAGACGTGGTGGTGCTCGATCCGGCCGACCCGGAAGAGTCACGCACCTCGCCGCTGGACATGGATCTGGTGGTCAGCCTCGGCGACAAGGTGAAGATGACCGGCTTCGGGCTGAAGGGCGCGCTGACCGGCAAGATGCAGGTCTGGGCCAAGCCCGGCCGCGAGATGACCGCCAATGGTGGGCTGGAAGTGAGCGGCCGCTACAAGGCGTATGGGCAGGACCTGACCATCACCCGTGGCAACCTCACCTGGAACTACAACGCGGTGTCCGACCCGCGCGTCAACATCCGTGCCGAGCGCCGGGTCGGTGATGTCACCGCCGGCATCGACGTCACCGGACGTGCGCAGCAGCCGCGTGCCGATGTGTGGTCCGATCCGGCGATGTCGCAGTCCGAAGCGCTGGCCTACCTGGTGCTGGGACGCAGCCTGACCGGTGCCAGCAGCGACCAGACCCAGCAGGTCAACGCGGCCTCGGCGGCACTCTCTGCAGGCAGTGGCCTGCTGGCCTCGCAGCTGGGCGCCAAGCTGGGCCTGGACGATGCCGGCGTAAGCCAGTCGCGCGCGCTGGGTGGCTCGGTGATCGGTGTCGGCAAGTACATCTCGCCCAAGCTGTACGTCGGTTACGGCGTGTCGCTGGTCGGTGCCGGTTCGGTGATCACGCTGAAGTACCTGCTGCGTCGCGGCTTCGACGTGGAAGTGGAATCGAGCACGGTGGAAAACCGCGGTTCGATCAACTGGCGGCGGGAGAAGTAACGATGCGGTAGTGCCGGCCGCTGGCCGGCAACTGCACCGTATCTCCCGAGTTGCGTGGGTTGCCGGCCAGCGGCCGGCACTACCGTGCACGACGCCCCCAACCATCGGCCGTTGCCCCATCCGGCCCCAACGGCTATGGTCCCGGGCTGTTCTGTCGTACCGGATTGCCCCATGTCACCACGCAAAGCCCTTCCCACCGCCCTGGCCCTGGGCCTGACCCTCGCCGCCGGTGCCCACGCCGATGAAGGCATGTGGATGCCGACCCAGCTGCCGGAACTGGCCAAGCCGCTGCAGGCCGCAGGCTTCAAGGGCAATCCGGCCGACCTGGCCAACGTCACTGCGCCGCCGCTGAGCGCGGTGGTGCGTGCCGGTGGTGGCACCGGCTCGTTCGTGTCCAGCGACGGCCTGCTGCTGACCAACCACCACGTGGCGATGGGCGTGATCCAGTACAACAGCTCGCCCGAGCACGACCTGATCAACGGTGGCTTCATCGCCAGGGACCGCGCCGACGAGCGCCCGGCCAACCCGGACTTCCGCGTACTGGTCACCGTCGGCTTCGACAAGGTGACCGACCAGGTGCTGGCGCAGGCGCGTGGCAAGACCGGCCGTGCCTACTTCAATGCCGTGGATGCGGCCAGCAAGCAGATCGTGGCCGAGTGCGAGAAGGACGGCAGCGTGCGCTGCTCGGTGGCCAACATGTACTACGGCACCGATTTCTACCGCATCGCCCAGCTGGAACTGAGCGACGTGCGCCTGGTGTACGCGCCGCCGCGTGCGATCGGCAACTATGGCGATGAAATCGACAACTTCATGTGGCCGCGCCACACCGGCGACTTCACCCTGCTGCGCGCCTATGTCGGCAAGGACGGCAAGCCGGCCGCGTACAGCAAGGACAACGTGCCCTACCAGGCGCCGGCGCACCTGCAGATGTCGGTGGAAGGCCCGAAGGAAGGTGACTACGCGATGCTGGCCGGATATCCGGGCATCACCTACCGCCACCGTACCGCGGCCGAATTCGCTGGCCAGATCGATACCGTGCTGCCGCGCCGCGTATCGGTGTTCCAGCAGATGATCGACACCATCGAGGCCGCCAGTGCCAAGGACGCGCAGGCGCGCACCCGCTATGCCTCGCAGCTGCAGTCGCTGAAGAACAACCGCAAGCGCGCCGCCGGTGAGCTGGAAGGCCTGCTGCGCAGCGACGCCAAGGCCCAGCGTGCCGCCGACGAGACAGCGATGCTGGCTGCCACCGACCGCAAGTACCAGGGCGATATCAAGGCGCTGCTGACCAACCTGACGCAGGGCGCGGCGGTGGGCGAGCGTGACCTGCTGCTGGACCAGATGGCCGCACAGAGCCAGCTGCTGCGCTCGGCGCTGCTGCTGGAACGCCTGCGCATTGAATCGGCCAAGCCGGACGCGCAGCGCGAGAGCGGTTTCCAGCAGCGCGACCAGGCGATGATCGAAGGCGTGCTCAAGCAGGTCCAGCGCCGTTACGCACCGGAAGTCGAGAAGGCGCTGCTGACCACCCTGCTGACCCGCTACCAGCAGCTGCCGGACGCGCAGCGCGTGGCCGAGTTCGATACGGCCTTCGGTCGTACCCCGGAGCAACTGGCAGCGGCGCTGGATACCCTGTATGCCGGCACCCAGCTGGGTGAGGAGGCACAGCGCCTGTCCCGTTTCGCTGCTGCGCGCGAAGGCAAGGCGCTGGCCGCCGATCCGCTGATCACCGTGGCCGGCCCGCTGGTGGCCGCGCAGCTGCGCATCGAGAACGAAAGCAAGACCCGCGAAGGCGAGCAGCTGCGCCTGCGCCCGGCCTACATGCAGGCGCTGTTCGCCTGGCGTGCCAAGCAGGGCCGCGCGGTGTACCCGGATGCCAACCGCACCCTGCGCATCAGCTACGGCAAGGTCGAGGCGCTGCATCCGCGCGACGGCGTGACCTACTCGCCGGTGACCACCGTGGCCGGCATCGTCGAGAAGAACACCAACGCCTATCCGTTCGATGCGCCCAAGCCGCTGCTGGCCGCGATCGCCAAGGGTGACTTCGGCAGCACCGCCGACCCGGCGCTGAAGACCCAGACGGTCAACTTCCTGACCAACCTGGATACCACCGGCGGCAACTCCGGCTCGCCGGTGCTCAACGCCAAGGGCGAACTGATCGGCCTGAACTTCGACAGCAACTGGGAATCGGTCAGCGCCAGCTGGTGGTTCGACCCGCGCTACAAGCGCGCCGTGCACGTGGACATGCGCTACCTGCGCTGGCTGCTGGCCAAGGTCTACCCGGCGCCGGAACTGCTGAAGGAAATGGGCGTGCCGGCCCAGTAAGAAGCCGGCCACGTGTAACGGCGCGCGATAAATCGCC
>NZ_RAHU01000014.1:0-36849 GCF_009659995.1 Stenotrophomonas sp. MH181796 | reverse complement strand
GTGTAACGGCGCGCGATAAATCGCCCGACCGAGGTGAGATAAACGGTTGGCGGCCAATGTTGCACCCAGCGGAATGAAATTGCACGGGGCGGAAACCGCCCCATGCCCTGGCTTCCCTACCAGGTCGTGTAGATCAGCTCCCGCCGCTGAACAGCCTGGCGGCCGATCGTGTAGCGGATGGGGACCACCCGGTCCCTGAACGGACTGAAGACCTCTCGCATCGCGGGGTGATCGTTGATGGTCAGGATCGCGGCCCCCTTCAAGGCAGCCATGCGGATGGCCAGCTCCTGATACTGCTCCATGCCGAAGGGTGCCCCGTACCCCTCGGTCTCCCAGTACGGCGGATCGAGGAAGAACAGGGTATCGGTCCCGTCGTACTTGGTCAGGCACTGTTGCCACGCCAGGTGCTCGACAGTCACCTTGTGCAACCGAAGGTGTGCCGCGCTGAGATCCTCCTCGATGCGCAGCAGGTTCAGCCCCTTTCCACCCCGGCCGAAGCCGGGCGTCTGCCCTGTCGCCTTCCCGCCCCACGCCAGGCGCTGCAGGTAGTAGAAGCGCGCGGCGCGCTGAATATCGGTCAGGGTTTCCGGGTGCTGGAGCTGGCACCAGCGGAACATCTCGCGGCTCGTCAGCGCCCATTTGAACTGGCGGACGAACTCTTCCAGGTGGTTGGCCACCACCCGATACAGCCGCACCAGCTCGCCGTGGCAGTCGTTCAGGACTTCAGCCCTGGCCGGCTCCCTGGCGAACAGCAGAGCCGCGCCACCAGCGAATGCCTCGACATAGGTGCGGTGGGGGTTCTCGGCCACCAGGGGCAGCAGATGCGGCAGTAGGCGGGTCTTCCCGCCGGGCCAGGGGAACAGTGTTGTGGTCTTCATTCTCAGCCTCTGCGATGGATCGCGGCCAGACTGAGCCTCCCCGCGCGAGGGGGCTGGGCCTTGGCCAATTGCACGCGGGCTGTCGCGTGTGTTGCGGCGCCGGCCGATCAGTTCCCGCTGATCGGCCGGCGCCCAGTTCTTGAACTACTTGCCGGCCTCAAGGACAGCCAGGCGCTGCTCGATGCTGGCCAGACGCAGCTCGGCCGCCTCTCGCTCGCGGCGGTCACGGCGGGCCGTAGCGGCCAGAATCCAGGCGTGCAACTCGGAGATGCGGAAGCTGTAGCGGTCACCAGCGGCGATCGCAGGCTGGACCAACTCGCGCCCTGCCTCGACCGCTTCCTTCAGCACGACCCGCCCGCCAGGCATGGCCAGTTGGATCAGCTCACGCCGTGCGGGAACGATGATCTCGCCGGCGTCGTCGAGTTCCGCAGGAACATCCGCCCATTGCTCGGGCACTGCCGGCCACTCGATGACTTCGGCCGCCTCAGCGGGCCATTCCCTCCACACCTCGTCCTGGGCCGGCCAAGCGTCGTAGCAGAACACGCCGTAGCTGAAGGCCTCGAGTTCGTGCTTCTCCATGATCGCGATCGCCGCCTGGACGGAGGGGCCTGCGTGCCAGCGCGCCGCATCGCCCTCTTCTGCAATGCGCGCGAGCCACTGCCACTTCATGGGCAGCTCGTTGATCTCCAGGAAAGCTGCCTCCTCCGCGTCCGTCATGGGCACGAGAGGCGTCTTCAGGCGTTCGTCCGACGTGTTGATCGTGCCGTTGGTCGAGCACACCTGGGTCCACAGATTGGACGGTGTGCCGCACGACATGGTGTTGTTCTGCACGGGATAGAAGTGCGCATCCATGCGCCAGCCGCCGAGCGGAGAAGTCGATCCAACAGCCGTACTGGCCAGCATGCGCACGAAGCCAGCCCCGAAGTGGATGTCGTGGCGGTACTGATTGTTGACGTCCGCTGGATCGCCATTCCGGCCGACGATCCCGGGGATACCCGTCGGCGACTGGATCTCCACGCCACCAATAGTGCCGGTGCGCTGGGTGATCGATCCGGTGAACAGGGATGCGCCAGAGAAGGTCTTGTTGCCTGCGATCGTCTGTGCGCCAGAGTCGTTGACCGCCCCCAAGCTGGACATGGTGGCCAGCTTGGCTGCCTGCAACCCTCCGAAGATCATGCTGCCATCGGCATTTAGAGCTACCTGACCAGTAACGGATGCCGCGTTATTGGGGCGCAACAACAGGCCGCCGCTTCCAGAAGCTGCGTTGCCAGCAACAATCGCCGTACCGACGCTGTTGGCAGTAATCGCCCCCACGTCGGCCGCCACACCATCGCCGAAGCGTAGCTGCTGGGAAACGGGCAGGCGCATGCCGATGTTGAGTACAGGGCGGCCGGTGAAGGTCTTGGTACCGCCGATGGATTCATCACCCGTCGTATGCACCACGCTGTTGTCGGAGGCCATTCCTGCCCGAATCGCGCTGACCAGGAGCTTCACGGTGCCGCCACCTTGCACGGCAGGAATCTGCTCGTTGCCAGTGAGAGCTGCGGCATTGGGGAGACCAGCGATCTTTACGTCGACCATTTTCGTTACTCCAGAATCAGGGGGTCGCCCGCTTCGGTGACCAGGCGATCGCCTGCCTCGGTCACCAGCTGCGCGCGGTACAGGAAGGTGTGCTGCTGGATCTGCCAGCTGCGGTAGCCATCACGGATGGCTTCGACTTCGACACGGATCTGCTTTCCACCGCTGCCGGCGGGCGGCGTGTAGGTGTCGGTCGTGCCGCTGATGGCGGCCTGCGTCCGCACCAATGCCCCGGCGAGGTACCAGCGAACGGTGTAGGTGGTGCCAGGCTCCGGCCCGATGTTGCCCTGCGTGGTGTCGACCAGCTGGTCGGCCTGCAGGATGCGATCGCGGTGCGCCCACTGCACCGTCAGTTCGGTGCCGAACGTCCACAGCTCCGGCGGATAGGCCTCACCCTGCACGCGCAAGCGGCCGGGCGGATAGGGCCGGATCTGGCGACGCTGCAGCGTCAGCCCGATCGTCGTAGCCAGATCCGGATTCAGCTCGCCCTGGCTGGTGCGGGTGATCAGCTTCGCCTGGGGCGACTCGTTGGCCAGGTACTCGCGCCCGTCGAAGCCGACGTATTCGTCGGTGAACCACACCCGCGTGCCCACGGCATGCGGCATCGGCACCGTGTCCACGCAACCACGGGCCACGGTCAGCGTCGCGGCCACCGGGTCGATCGAGACCACCCGGACCAGCTCGTCATCGATCAACGCCTCGGTGCCGACCTCGATCATGTCCAGGCTGACGCCGGCGGACAGCGCGATCGCCGTTGTGGTGGCCGTCATTGCGGTGATCAGCAGGCCAGTGGGGGCGAAGTCGGCCGCGCCCGCCTCGGCGAACGGCGCACTTCCCAGCCGGGTCTGCAGCGTGTAGCCGAACGCCACCGAGGTCGGCCGTACACCGATCGAAGTCAGGTAGCCGACGTCAGGCGACACAGCAGCCAGCTCCGACGCCCCGAGAGTCGTGGCCAGGTCGCGGTAGCTGGCCTCCTGCAGGCGCTGCACGGTGACCGGCTTGGGCTTGGTATCCGGCTCCACCCAGGCGTTCTCCGAAGGCTGGATGTAGCTGGCAGCGGCCATGCCGGCGACGTCCTGGACGACGGTCAACACCACGGCCGTGTCGGTCTGTGTGCCGTCGTCGACGTCCAGGATGCGCACTGGCATGCGGGCAACGCCGCGCCGTGGCCACGACAGGGCACGCACCTGCCCGCGCTTGAAGGGGCCGGCATCCTGGCGCACCCGGATCTTCACCCTGCAGGGCAAGCTGCTCACTGCAGCCACTTCGCGCGCCGCAACCCGCCCCGCGAGTGCTGCGTTCCACAGGCCGGGATAGTTCTTGCGACTGCTGACGACCCGGCCCTGCGCCTGAACACTCGCCAGATTCTGGTAAGTGACAGCCGCGTCCTTGTTGGTGGCGATATCCCGGTAGACGACCGTGATCTCGTTGACGCTGCCTTCCAGCATCGGCTGCTGCCACTCCAGCAGCTCGATGATGTTCGCCGGGCCGATCTCTTCCAGGGTGGCTGGGTCATAGTCCGGCCGCACCAGCACCAGCTCGGTCAGCCCCGTCACCGGATCCTCGATGCGCATGCCACCAATGTGGTCGCACACCATGTCCATGAACTCACCTGCAGGAACTGATCGGGACCACTTCAGGCACAGGCCGAACCCCTCGTTCTTCAACGTCTGTGCCGCCTTGCGGAAGCTCTCGTCGTTGATCACGTCGATCGGATGGCCCATGCCCTCAGTGCGCACCTGATAGATGATGTGGGCCGGGTTCATCCCTTCATCGATCTGCACCAGGTCGCCCTGCCAAAGACCCTTTTTCCAGCCTTGGCGCCAGCGCGAGACCTTCTTCGTCCAGTTCTTGATGTACGGGTTCATGGCCGACACCTGGCCATTGAAAACCGTCGTGAACAGGCCACGGGCAGCTGGCCACGGGCCGGGCACCAGCGACTGCAGATAGGTGCTTGGCATCTGGGCGGGCTCGCCCATGCGCACCTCCAGTGTGCCGACGATGCCGCCTTCGCCCTTGTCGCCGCCGAAGATCTCCGGCGCCAGAATGGTGATCGATCGAGATGCTGTAATCGGGCCGGTGGCTGGCACCGTCCTGGGGATGTTCATCCCGAGTACCTTGGTCCACGCCGTTTGCGCGCTGCCGTCCCAGACCTTGCGATCGCCCACGCGGATCTCCCGCAGCGCGTCGACCGGGCCAAGGCATTCGCCCATGTAGAGGGCCATGTAGTAGCGATAGCCTACGGTCTGTTTCTTGCCACTACCCACGGCCAGCCTCCTCGCGGGCGATCGCCGCCAAGCGCCGTGCGAAGGCGTCGTCCAGCGCTTCGAACTGCTCTACCGGCAGGCCTTCATCCAGGAAGCGACGCAGATCCAGCCCATGCCGATCCATCCAGGTGCGGATGCCGGCGGCGCACAGCACACCGCTCTGCTCGCCCAGCTTGGCCGCGCGTGCGTGTTCGACCGTCACCATCACCACAGCGCCACCTCGCGGCCATCCACGAAATAGCGGTAGTCCACGACCAAATCGACCCAGAGCCAGCAACGGCGGTAGCCGTACCCCTCACGGCGGCATTCGAAGAAGATCGGGTGCCCGAACCAGTAGCGCCGGAGGACCGGCTTGATCTGGAACTTCATTTCTTGCCACCCTTGACCTTGATCGGTGTGGTGCGCAGATCGCCGTAGAACAGCACGTTGGGATCATCGATCCAGTTCGTGCCGAAGACCATGCTGCACTCGCGACCGTCCTCGGCGGTGGGGACATTGAAGTCCTCCAGGGCGGCCGGCTTCGGAACCGTAGGCTTCGGGCGCATCACGTAACTGACGATCAGCGCCACGATCATTACGACGATTTGAACCCACATGGGAGGCTCCTTTAGAAGATGGGATCAGGTCCGAAGGGGTTCTTCGGCGGGATGGTGTGCTGGCCGCCGTAGTTCAGCGCGTTGTTGAACTTCTCGTGGCAGATCTGCAGGGCATGGCCACAGCCGGGATAGGCGGACACCAGTGCGCCCGCAACGAGCGGCGCTGCGGTAAGCAAGGTGAGGGTCGGCCCAACATGGCCCACCACGAAGCGGTACTCGATGGCCGTGCCCTGCACCCATTTGATGAAGCCGCCGACGAACCAACCGTCCGGCTTCGCCGCGAAGGCAGTGGACGTGATCGTCTGAGCGGATGCGGCCGACAACACGCCATCGACTCGGAACAGCTCCGGATTCAGGCCGCAATCGGCATCGAACAGCGCGAACGGGCACTGCGCCTGCCAGCATCGGCGAAGCCCGTTCGTCGCGGCGGCGCCGGCATTGCTCTGACAGGTCAGGATCAGATCATTCTGTCGCTCGCTGAAGTCGCTCAGCACGCCGTTCCAGGTGCCGCGGATCGCGCCGTCGCTCTTCCGAATCCGCCGCCAGCGAACGACGATGCGATCGGTCGGCGGATATGGCCGCAGGACTGACGCCAAAGAGATGGACAGCGGTACAGTCACCTCCAGATTGGACCTGGCCTCCTGTGCCGACTGGCCGAGGCGACCGCGCTTGATGGCCTCGGGGCTGAACGGCTGCGCATCGTAGATCTCGACTCGATCGCTGGACGTATAGCGCCAGCGCTGGGAACCGCGCCCAAATTCATACAGTTCGACATGGCGGGAGAACAGGCTCACGGTTCGCTCTCCTCAGCGCCAATGCCGGCGAAGGACACGCGGCAACGCGCGACGCCCTCACCATCGGTTTCATGGGACAGCTCCACGGTGTCGGAACTGAGGCGGGCCAGCACCATCCAGCTGATCAAGCGGATGGCACTCGGCTGCAGGGCGATGCCGTGCGGCACGTCCAGCTGCAGGAACTCCCGCTGTGGATCCAGCTCTGTGGCCTCAAGCAGCTGCCGGTACAGCACCTGGCCACTGAACAACTCGATGCGCAGGTGGCGCCGGCCGGACTGAGCACGCCCGAAGCGAGCCACACCCGCCCAGGCGATCACGATGCCGCTGGAGGTGGTCAGGGCTGGCTCGACCAGCCCCAGGTCGTCGGCCCAAGACGGCACCCACAGAGCGGCCGCCCGGCCTTGCAACCAGTACAGCAAGCTGCGCAGGTTGGCCTGCTCCGTGCGTCCCCAGGTCTGCCAGGCATGTGACTGCAGTGGCCATGCCTTGCCGGTGATGTCATCGACGGCAACAGGGCCGATATCGCCATCGATCACCACCAGCTGCCGGCCGAACTCGGCCGTCTGCGCCTGGTCGAGGTCGGGGCGCTGCTCCAGCACAGGTCGACCGCGATAGACCGCCGCCGGCGCCGCTGCTGGCCAGTCGCAGGTCTCCACCGCCGCCAGGCGCACGGTCGAGCGCATGACCTGGTCGGTCACGCGTTCCAGGCTGGGGGTCTCGGCAATACGAGCTGTCCTGCAGGGCAGCACCCGTGTGCCAGGTGCCCAGGCGTTGGCCGTGGGGCGGGCCAGCTGCAGACTGTCGGCAGCAATGTCGGCCACTTCCACCAGCTCGTAGGTGGTGACGTCCTTCCAAAGCATGGCCAGGCCGCCGGGGCGGTAGTCGCGCTGCGTGGCGGCCTGGACCGGGATGGACTGCACGCCCAGCGCCAGGCGCGCACTCAGCCACGACACGTCGTTCCAAACCGGCAGTGCCCAAGTGCGCGCCGACCAGTCGAACAGAGCCTGCTCAAGCACCTGGCGTTCGCGGCGATCGGCCAGCACGCTGAACTCCCAGGATCGCCTTGGCGCACTACGAAGCGGGAATCGAGCTTCGCCGCCACCGACCGACTGCTGGACGTCCGTCGTCCATGCCAGCGTTTCGGTGACAGGTCGCTCCCAGTCCGGCGGCAGCATCCATGCCGACATGCGATTGCCGGTAATCGCGACGGTGCGCCGTCCCAGCGCCACGAAGTCGAAGGACAAGGTGGCCGCGATGACGGGCGCACCTTCCGTGGTGATCGACAGCTGCCATCGGCGAAGCTGCAGCGGCACGAAGGCCAGCGGCGGCGAGCCAGGACCGACCAGCTCGATGCCTTCACCATTGTCCAGCGCCACCGAGTTCAACGTCTGAGGCGCAAGGTAGGCATTCCAAAGCTGAACGTAACGGACCTGATTGGTCACCAAGTTGCCGAGGTCAATGCGCAGCGGCAGGACGTGGATTCGGTGATACCAGTCATCGAACGAGGTGCGTTGTTCAGGCCCGCTCGACCGCTGATCCGCTTCGACGATGGTCGACTCCCTGGTCGGGCCAGCACGAAGGCTGTACGCGGCGAGCACCCCATTGAATGATAGGGGCCTGCGGGTGCGTGGCGTTGCCAGATTGGCGCTGCGCCAGTTCGGCCCCACGCTCTGCTGGTTGGCAAGAATAATGGCCATCAGGACTTCTTCACCGCCCAGCCATAGTTACCACTGGCCGGCGGCGCGTCGGTGACGCTGCTCATTGCCAGCTTGCGCAGCCAAGGAAACACCATCCAGGTGTCATCACCAATTGTGATCTCCTGTTCGGGCTCCAGCTTCTCCAGATAGCAGGCCCGAAGGCCCGATACGCGCCCCAGCGGCGACAGGTAGGGCGAGGCACCGGCGCGGCGCACATTCAACTGGATGGGGTGGAGAATGCTGCGACCCGAGAAGATGTTCTCGTCCGCGCCCCCCAAGGCATACCCAAGCCAGTTGCTGTCGTAGTTCGAAGAGCTGGTCGTCTGCGCGATTGTGCCGACACTGCTGCCTGCCTGGCCCTCAGCATTCAGCGAACTCCCAAAGTAGTTGCACAGCAGGTTGTAGCTATTGGTTCGGCCATCCTCGGTCGAATCCGCCCGAACGTGGCCGCAGCCGGTGTTGCTGGTGTTAAAACCGAACAGGACGACATTGTTGCCGCTCGACGAAACCATCCCACTGTAGCCGCCAGTGCGCGCCCAATACGTACCGTCAACATAGGTCCCGCCGGTATAGGCACCCGCCTTCTCCAGGACACCGAAAGCGTGATGGCGATACTCGCCGGCGATGGCCTGGGAAATGGCTACATGAATGGCGTAGCCATTGGAGAACAGCTTCAGTCTCGGGAATGCACCGACCAGTTCATAGGTTGATACGTCGCGCGGCGAAACCAGTGGTTGCGATGCAGGAGCCGCGCCGCCGTCGTAACCAATCGAAAGGCGGGATCGCAAAGACAGCTGGTCCGAGTTGAACAGGTGGATGTAGTCCGATACCCCTGGAATGCGGAGGGTGGCAGTGCGGTTGGCACCCGAAAGATTGTTGCGCTCCACGGTCCAGCCATTGGCCTGAGCGAACTGAACGACAAGATCGATCAGCGTCTGAAGGTTCGGAATGTTGCTGAATTCTGCGTAGGCCATCTCTCACTCCAGGGCAAATGCGGCGTACTCGCCATCGCCGGTGCGATACACGTTTGGCACCAGCAGATGATCCTTACCGCCAACGGTGGCGATCTGTTCGGCCGTTGCTCCAAAGGCTGGCGTGTAGAACACGCCATCGAAGTCGCCATAGAACTGCCCACCTTCCGGCATGTCATCGACACGACTTCCTCGGTCGGGACTGCTGGAGAGCCAACCAATTCCCATGAGCCGGCCCCGTTTCAGCCAGCGCTGGCCGTCGAGGCAGTTGCGCACATTCTGGTTCACTACGCCCGGCGCCCACGGCAGCGTCATGCGTGCTCGGGTAAACGCGTTGTCCTGGTAGCGATTGCGAATCGGCAACCATGCCTGCACCGGCGTAAAGAGGTAGGCCTGACTCAGCGAATTGTTGTTCTGCCCCGAGGCATTTGGATTCCAGAAGTTTGAATGCTGGTAGGTGTCCAAGGACGCCATTGCATTGCTATCAAGGCAGGAGGCACCGATGAACAGCGGATAGCTCCAGTCCCCAGGCAGGTGTTCGGGCAGAATGAAACCCGCGTACATGGCGTCATAGCGACCATTGATGCGCGTGATGACCTTGAAGCAGCGGCCGTTGGCGATGAACCAGTATTTGATCGCCGAGTTGACGCCCAGCAGAGTGACGTAATTCGAGTTGGCGCCGGCCGGGTCGACGCCAGGAATCGCGGGGTTGTACGCGGTGTGGCCGCGCATCCGCATGTTGTAGTAGTTGCTGGCGGGAACGATCCACGCCTGCAGCGAGAGGTAGATCTCGTCTTCGCCGGCGAGACCTCGCCCCTTGAGTGACACGAAATCGTTGGCCGCGATCGGTCCACTGGCCACACCACCCACGACCTGCCACTGCTGGTTCGCCGCCACCAGGGTGGAGTTGGTGGCGAGAAAGTCCCGCAGGCGGGCCATGAGGTCGGTGATGTTGGCTGCGGTGTCAGTTACCCAGGCCATGTTCAGAGTCCCAATACTTGGCGGATGGCCGCAGAATTGCGGCTGATCTTGTTGATGACGGTGGTGTCGCTGCCTGGATCGTCCAGGTACTGGTCGAGCAGGTCCGGCGAAACCTGGTTGATCACGCGCAGGCCCAACTGCGCGGCAGTGCTCGGCGGCGCCGAAGCTGCGCTGGTGAACACGGGGGACCGCTGCAGCATGGGCATCGCGGCCACATGCCCTCCATCGGCATAGCCGCGCCAACGATCGATTGCCGCCATACCGACCTGGTTGAAGGCCGACAGGAATGCCAGCGCACCAGGCTGGCGCACCACCTCCTGGCGGTGGACGAACTCGCCGGCGTGAACAAAGCCCGCCAGTTGGTACTTGCCACCAGGTCCGGTGAAGCCACCGCTGGAGTAGCCGGCCGCGCTGGAAACGGCCATTGCTGCAGCAGCAGCCTGCATCTGACGGGCCGCCTGGGAAATCGCCTGCGCGCCGACAATGAGTCCCACGCTGGACGAACCAAGGGTGGTGGCCGAGGTCTCCAGTTTGGAGGCACCCACACTGACGATCGCGCCCGCCGCCGCAGTAGCTGCCGCAGCCTTGGCCATGTCCTGCGCGCCGTCACCACCGCCATTCCCCTTGTCGCCGGCGAAGAGCCCCATCAACTTCATGGTCGCGGCCTGCGCCAACTGCGCGGCCGCGAATTCGGCAATGCCTTGGGCGATGCTGAGGAAGAAGTTGCGCACCGACTCGGACAGCGAATCGGTTTGCATGATCAGCGAGGTGAACAGGTTCGAGAACGATCCTTCAAGCGTGTTACGGATGGACTGTTGGAGCAGGTTTGTGGTCGCCTCCATCTCCTGCAGCTTGAGCTTGATCTGCTCTACGTTTGCCAGTGCGGCCGGATCCTTCAGCTTCTCTGCGGCGGCCTGCATTTGGGGGACAAGCGCCTGGAGAGCACCAGACTGCTGGCGGTAGAGGTCGACCACACGCTGCTGCGCGCCCGCCTGAGTGATCAGGCCCGCCTGCAGCTCCAGCTGAATCCGCTGCTGGGCCAGTGCAATGCCTCCCATTACCCTGTCGTAGGTCTCCTGCAGATTCTTGAGGTCAGTGCTGGCCTTGCTCAGATCCATCAGTTTGGAAATGTCGGCGGCATCCGCTGCTCGGCCCGCCGCCTCCAGCTCTTCCTTCAGCTTCGTCAGCTCGCGCGTGGTCTTGGCCAGCTCTGCGTCGGGACCACGTCCTTGCAAGGCCGCAATGCGATCACGGATGTCCAGCATCTTGCGGTCGGCTTCGACCCGGAGGTTGGCCAGATCCAGCTTCTTGGCTTCGTCCAGCAGGTCCTGCTTGGTCTTCGCCGAAGCGTTCTGGAAATTGCCCTCTGCAATGGCCGCCTGGATGCGGGACGTTTCGGTCGCCTTCTTGCGGGTCTCATCCAGCGTTCCGACCAGATCGATCTGCTGCTTGAGCCGCTCCAGCTCCCGCTGTGCGGCGGCCTCATCTTTCTGGCTCTCGGTCTTGGGCGTCTTTCGAGTGCGCTCTTTGAACTTCTCCTGCAGCTGGGCGACCCGCTTGTCATAGGCGCCGCCGCTGACGCTGCCATCGTCGCCGAAGCTGACACCCTTGAGGAGGTCGCTTCCTGGATTGGCCTTGCGCAACTCGCGGAACTGCTTGGCAACCTCTTCGGTTGCCTTCTTCAGCTTCTCGGCCTTGCTGGCACCCTCTTCGAGACCTGAAGCGATCGCCTTGGCGGCTTCGACGCCGGCATCTTGGACCCGCTGGGCCTGGCCGGCGCTCTCGGCGGCATTGACGTCACGATCGTAGGCGGCCCGCGCCTTGCGGAGCCGGTCGATCTGCTTGATCTGCTGGTCGTAGTAGTAGCCGATGGCTGGGGCATTACCGTTCTTCAACGCCTGCTGCAGTTGCTCGGTCGTACCACGCATCGCCGCAGTTTCTGCCCGGAGCATCGCTTCGGAGTCGGTGCGACCGATGTCCTTCAGTCCTTGCCAGACGCGCTTAAGCGTACGAGCAACGGCATCCCACGCCTGCTCCAGATATCCGGCCCGCGACTCCATTTCTCTGACACGCTGGTCGCTGACATTGGCGATGGCCTCCAGCGCTGTCTTGGCGGCGTCGGTCGCCTTGCCCTGGTCCTCCAGCGCCCGAACCTGTTCGTACACCGCTGCGGTGAGGAAGTGGTACTGCTCGTTGAGCTTGGCCAGCGTGGCCGAAGGCGCCTTGGAGACCTCGACCACCTTGGCGGTGGTGCCCTCAATCGACTCGCCCGTCAATTTGGCCAGGTTGACTGCGACGCTGATCGCTGTAGACAGGGTGTTGGCGGTCAGCTTCCCGCTGGCCGCAAGTTGCTGCGCAGCTGCCGTTGCATCGGAGTATTCGCCAGTGACCGCACCGACAGCATTCGCCTGGGCATAGAGCTGACCACTGGACACGCCAAGTGAATGGCCTGTCGAGATCACAGCGGCGTCGAAGGCTCGCAGCTGCTTGTAGCCCTGCAGCGCGGCAAAGCCAACAACACCCAGTCCGGCGGCCACACCGCCCAAGACGACCACCGCGGGATTGAGCGCACCGGTGAGTGCGCGCGCGGCCGGGACCACGCCGCCGAAGGAATCCTTCAGCTGGCCGCCCTGCTGGATGGCCACCATCCAGATCGGCATGCCGCTGACGATGCTGGTGGTGATATCAGTGATCTGCGCTGGCAGTTGGCGCATGGCCATCTGGTACTGGCCGGCCGAGATCGCCCCGGCGCCCAGGCTGCGACTGGTCGCTTCGGCAACTTTGACGGCGTTGCGTTGTACATTGATGCCCGCGAGGGCGCGGTTGTACTGCTCGCGGCTGATGCGGCCGGCATCCACCGCCGCCTTGAGCTCCTGCTCGTCCCGCTCCAGCTTCTGCAGCTTTACCGATGCACTGTCATAGCGCCCCAGGGCGCCCTCAACAGCACGCTGGCGCTGTTGCTCCGACCGAGCCAGGCCTGCTTCCTGCTTATCCAGCGCCTTGAGCGCGCTGTTGTAGTCCTCGGTGGTGATCAGGCCGCGCGCCATCACCCGATCAAGCATCGCCTCGGTGTCGGCCAGGTCGGACATGCTCGCCGCGCCGCGCTCCAGACGTGCATCGAGCTCGGAGATGAGGCGGATCTCATCGGCCACTGTTTTCTGCACCGCCGCGCCGGACGTTCGGACGCGATCTGCGGCGGCCGCCACATCCGTCGACATGGCCTTGGCTGATTCTCCTGCCGCGGCCATGCCCGCCGCGCCGGCGGCCGCCTTCTGGCCAGCATCCTCCATTTGGCTGCCCGAGGCGGCACTGTTGCGGGCGGCCCGATCCAATGCGTCAGCGGCCTTCTTCGCCTCTTTCGTGACGTCGCCCAGGCCGGCGCCGGCATCCTGGCCGGCGCCCTTGACCGAGGCGAGCCCCTTCTGGACCACTGGCAGCGCCTGGCGCACCTGCTCGATGTCCAGGGCGATACGCATCGCCAGTTCGAGGTTGCGCGAGGAAGCCATTGTTATTTCAGATCCTTCAGCAAGGTGGTCATCGAATTACCGCCGGCATACGCAGCGTTGGCGTCGGTAATGCGTTCCCGCCGCGCCCGCCGCTGCTGCGCCTGGACGTGCTCCCAAGCGAGGGATATCTGGCGCTTGGTCATGCGACCGATATCGCCAAAGCTGCGGCCGTAGCCCGCGTTGATCAGGTCGGTGAAGACGCGTCCGTAGCCGACGGGACTGCCTTTTGACTGACGGCGTTTCGGAGCAGGCGGCGGAGAAAAAAACTGCTATTGGCCTGCCACCACAACAGCAGCATCTGTTCACCGTCGGATTCGTTGAGCGTCTCCAGCCACGCTTCCTGCTCCCGCACCTCGGCTGCGTGATCCTTGGCATCAGCCGGCGGCGCTGCGATCGAGCATGCCAGTAGATGCCGGATCAGATCCGGGTGGGACATAAGTGCATCCATCACCTGCAGCATGGAAGGCGGATCGGTGCCTTCGAACAGCGGCTGCAGATCCCCAACCAGTGGTGCGGCGGCCTGCAGGATGCGAGCGGCCTCAAAGAAGCCGTATTCGCGCACTGTGATGGTCTTTCCGCCGAGCTGCCCCTGCTGCTGGCCGGCCAGCACGTCCAGCTCACCGGCTACGGCCCCCGGATCCGTAGAGCCGGATCCGGAGGGCTGTTGACCGACATTGCCGATCACCTTGGCCATCAGGCTGCATCCACCAGCAGGGCACGGGCGTACAGGCCGAAGCGGGGATCTGCCTGGCGGACCGGGTCGATCTTGGCCTCGCCGGTGAGCGCAATCTCACCGAAGGTGTCGTTGATCAGCGACAGCGTCTCCGAGGCCGGGAAGGTGACGCGGTGCACCTCGCCGCGGAAGCGCATCGTGGTGCCGTCAACGCTGTTGACGCCGTCGAAGAGCACGTAGTACTCGGACTTGGTGCTTTCGAAGACCTTCACCAGGCTGTGCGCAGCGTACTCGTACGTCTTGGCCACCACCGCCGTCTTAGCGGTGAGGAAGGTGATGATGCCGGTGGTCAGGTTGACGGTGTAGTCGGTGTCCAGCACCAGCGGCGCGGCCGGGGCGCCCCCTTCCAGTGCCAGCGCGCTGATCGCCGCATACTCCAATGCGACCACGTCACCCGGCTTGACCGTACCAATGGCCTCGTTGGCCGCTGAGCCGGCAGCCAGCTCCATGCGAGTGCCGTCCGTGGCCAGCGCCAGGTGATCGGTGTTGAGCTGGCCCAGGGTCAGATTGACGCCGAGGTTGCGCTCGGTGGTCATGGTAGCGCCGACGCCGCGCACGCCCGACCAGCTCTCCTTCTTGGTTTCACGGGTGCTGGACATGGTCAGCTCCAGGACGCTGGCATCGTACGCCCAGCGCGCGGGTGCGCGGCTGCCGTCGGCATTGCGCAGGCCCAGGTACACGCGTCCCTGCAGGGAGAAATATTCGGTCTCGGACATGGCTTACTTCGCCTCCTGGGCGCTGGCAGTGGTCGGCTGGCCACTGGCCTTGCGCGACGTGTTGGGGGAAGAATCAGCCTCGGGGGCGTCGATGAAGCCGCGTTCGACTGCCCAAGGCACCAGGTCGGCGGGAACCTCGACTGTTTCGCCGACGGCAATGGGCTTGCGCGACAGCGTCAGGCCCGGCTTCTTGATCGTGCATTTCTGGGTGGTCATCGGGGGATCTCAGGTTGAAGAAGGGCCTGGGTCTTCCATACGTCGACCCACAGGGCGGTAGCGGCGTCGTAGTCCTCGAGGTTGCCCTCGATGAGCTGGCAGGCACGGCCACCGGCAATGGGCGGCGTCCAGCCCAGCAGTGGTTGGCGAACCTTGCCCAGCAGGATCCGGAGCTCATCGATCACCTGGGCGCCGCGCTGTTCGCGGTAGTTGCGGCACACGGTCACCACAGCGAAGTTCACTTCGACCAACTGCGCCAGGCGCGTCTGCTGCCCGGGAAACGAAGCGCCGGTCTTGGTCTCCAGCGGCATCTCGCGGGCCAGCAGCACGTAGCAGCACGGTGCAGGGAAGTCGCGCAGCGCCTGGACTGCGGCGTAGTCGGCGCTGCCCTGCACCTGACGCAGTTCCTTGTCGCTGACGCCCTGGCGGATGCGATCGCGCACCAAGCCAATGTCGAAGGGCAGCGTGCTCACCGGCCGTAGTCCTGCAGGGTGCGGTGGCTGAACTCCCGCGACGGTGCACAGACCTCGGGCGCGCCGCCACTGGGCGCAGGCAGCGGGTCATCGGCGCCGAGGCTGAACTTGCCATCGCGCACCAGCTCCAGAAAGCGCAGTGCTTCCTTGTAGTCGCGCACCACCGGATCGGTACGCTCCTCGGTGTTGACCCGGTCCTTATGCAGCAGGTAGCGCGCAATCCACCGTGCCCACGTGGACACAATCCCCGGTACCGGCGCCGGCAACGGCACCGGATAGGGCTTGGGCTTGCGCATGACCAGGTAGCCGTTGATCAAGCCATCGGCGTCGTCCAGAGCGCGCTGCACGTGCGCGGCCGCCTCATCGGCGATAGCCACGTCGGCTGGGTCGAAGGCGCTGCGATCGCTGCCGAGCAGCGTGGCATCCATCAGCGCATCGTCCACGATCGGATAGCGCTCCGGCGTGGCCACCTGCGCCAGCTCCTGAGCGAGCTTGGCCGCCGACAGCAGTGCGAGCGTGCAGTAGGACATGGCGGCCGATTACTCCAGCTCTTCCGGGGTGGCCGGTTCGTCACCGAGGACGCCAGCATCCTGGTAGGCCTGCGCCTCTTCCCACGTCATCTCGATCCACGCCGGCGGCTTGACGACGACGTCGTTGTGCTTGAACGGGCTGAGCACTTCGAAGCAGGCAGACAGCCAGAGACCGTTGGACAACGCGTCCGTCGAATGGTCGCCCGTTGCAACAGCATCGAAAGAGGTAGAGGCGTCACCCGAAGGCGTACCCGCCTCGGCGCCGGCATCCTGGTCCGCTACAGACTGATCGCCCGGCGGTTGGTCGACGGCAGCGCCATCGACCTCCGAGGCGACCGTCTCGGCGGGCTGAAGTTCGCCGCGGCCTTCCTCCGGAACCGAGCCGCCCTGCGCCGGCGACGCGTCGGCAGCCTTCTCTTCCGTGACGGCCGGCACATCGGCCGGCTTGCCGTCCTGGACGGGCTTGGGTGCGCTGGGCGGCGCAGTGCGGGGCTTGGCCATGACGAGATCTCCGAATAGGTGTGGTGCCGTGCTCTCCGGCTGTCACGCATGGTTTTGCTGTGCTTCGCACGGCCAGGTCCCGCGTTCGCCTGGTGCTGCCGCTCGCTGGGTTGTACGGGTAAAGCGGCAACTACGCCGACTATCCTTCGCCGGCTCCCTTCATCACGCTGCGGGCGCGCCTGCGTTCTGGATCAGGTAGCCCGCGACCATGCCGCTGAGCACCGGAGTGCGGTTGTTGTTGACCGGGTGAATCCAGGACTGGCAGTTCTCTTCGCGATAGGCCTGACGCACATTCGGCTCGCCCGCCATGCTGTAGGTGTAGCCATAGCTCGGTCGCGCGCGGTTGCGGCGGTTGCCGCCGCTCGGCGGGGCCACGAACGCCAGGATCACGTCCTGACCCCACACATCGCCCAGGTCATCATCCTGGCCGGTAGCCACCACCGCCTCACCAATGTAGATGTTCGGGATTTCCCACATCGACGCCAGGATTTGGGTGGTCAGTGCATTGAAGCCGCGATGCTTGAGGTAGTCCTGAATCTTCGGATTGGCCTTGGCTGCTTCGAATGCCGCCGCCGACAGGATCGCCGTGTTCGGCCGCATACCGATGCTGGAACGAATGGCCTCCTTGCCGACGCCAATATCAGCAGTCGGATCACCAGAGGCGCCGCGCCAACGATTGACGCCCACCAGAGCGACCTTGTGTTCGTTGTCGTAGTTGGCCGCATTGCGCGCTACGTCAGCGCACTCACACTCGTGTTCCAGCTCCATGATGTCCAGGACGATATCCACCGCGTCCTGCGAAGCGTCCAGGCCTGGGCCGTTGGCCGCCTCATTGGCGGTTTCATCCGGAACCACCGCCTCCAGTGCTGCAGGGATGATGGCGTAAGGCTTGCCCTGGTAGCCGAACTGGACGCGCTTGGTTGCTTCGCCCGGCGCGCGCTTGGTGTTGTAGCGACGGAAGCCTTCCTTTCCGAACGTCAGGATCTGACCACCAAAGGTGGCCACATCGACGCGCGGGAAGAGGTACTGGCCAACGTTGCCGGGGCGGACGTAGCCGAGTGCATGGGTGGTCAGGATCGGATCGATGATGCGAGCCTGACGGAGAGTCTGCTGGGACATGGAAGGTCTCTCTGCGAGATGGTGAGAACGATGAGCGGCGGCAGTTGTGGCTGAGATCAGCCGGTGGTCGCTGGCGCGTTGGGGATCAGGAGCACTTCGACGCGGTCACCATCTGCCGCGGCAGGCTGCAGAGCCTGAGCAACGACAACGCCGGTAGTGCGAGCAATGAGCTTTCCAGTAGATCCCACCTGCAGGTAGGCACCGTCGTCAAACGCTCCGCCAGCAGTGGCGATGCTGGTGCCCACCACATCAACGGGCACCCGGTCGCCCACCAGTCCACTGGTGTTGGTCACACCGAAGGCGTTGCCGCCGGCGGTGGCGTACTGTCCGTCACGACCGACGACGCGCTCGGCTTCCAAGGCGACTGCTGCGATGACAGCCAGGGTGAGCAGCGAGATTTTCTGAGTCATGGTTCTGCGCTCCAGCGCGAGGAATGAGTTGAGAAGCTGCGTTTGGATACAGGTCAGGAGACCGCTTTGACTGCCGTGAGGTAGTCCACCCCCGCGTGGGTACGCTGGTAGTCCAGCGCCTTGTTGTGCAGCGCAAGCCGTTCCGGGTCGACCTGGGTGCCAGCCGGTGCAGCGAAGTTGGCCGCGCCTGGCCCCACACCTTCACCACCAGACTTCTCACTGAAGTCCACGGCCTTGGGCAGGCTGGTCAGCAGCTCGCGCAGCACCGATTCGGCCGGCTTGGACACCGTCGTTTCACCCTCGGCGAAGTTCAGCGGATCCTTGCCATTGGGCTGAGCCAACAGCAGTTCCACCACGGCCGGCTGCTGGCGCGGCAGCAGCTTGCCTTCCCTCACCAGGCCTTCGGCGAACGCCACTGCGTCTTCGCGTCGCGCGGCCTGTTCACGGGCGGCGAGGGCCTTCTCGCGAGCGTCCAGGGTGGAAGCCTGCTGGTCGAGCTGCTGCTGGCGCTGTGCGTGCTCGACGTTGTTCTGCTGGGACATGGGGTCGATCTCCGATTTGACCTGTTCACGAGTGGGAGGCGGTGCCTGGACGGGCGCAGGTCCATCGAGGGCGCTACGCGGGAACTGGGTGAGCAATGGCGATGCGAAGAGGGCCGACGTGCGCGAGTTTTCGTCATCGCGTGTGCTGCTCTCGATGCCGCGGATCTGCCAGTCCGGAATGACCTGGTCAGCCGTCTCCAGGCCCTGGGTATCGATCAGCCAGTCGCGGAAGCGACGGAACAGATCCGTCAGCGTCCAGCCCAACGGGGCCAACGACATGGCGAAGCAGGCGGCGTCATCGCCGTCGGCGAACGAGGCCGACTTGAGCCCCTTCACGGCCGGCGGCTGTGCGCCCAGGAAGCCAATGTGGCGCAGGTAGTACTTGCCCGGCGTCGGGTTGCCCGGCGAATCGGGCATGAAGATGGAGGCGCTGATCTTCTTGAAGCGACCGTTGTTGGCCAGCTCCGCGAAGGCAGGATCGACCTGATGCGGTTCGGCCAACAGGAGGCCATCCTTGGCCTGAAGTGCTTTGCCCCAGCCATAGGCCGGATCGTCGGTCTTGGGGTGGCCCACCACGATGGGCGCTTCATGCAGCGCCGGGTCGTAGCTGTCGGCGATCTGCTGAACATCCGCTTCGCTAAAGGTCAGCGTGCGGCCGTCTTCGGCAACATGCGTGCCGGCTTTGAAGATCTGCAGGGTGGCGGCGGGCTGGTTCATGCCGCCAGTTTTCCCGCAGAGTCGTCTCATGTATTGGGACCGCGGTCCGCATGAAACTTGCCGCGCTGATGTGCATTGCGCATGCGGTGCTCAGCCTGCACACAAGAGCGCATCGACGCGCGCCGCAAAGGCGTGTCAGACACCAATCAGGGCTGGGGTAGGTCCGAGTGTGGCGCGTGGCATGCTGAAGCGCGCACAGCGCCTCCCACGCGACGATCACTCGAAGGCGCCGCTCACGTGATCTTGAGCGATATCCAGCAGCTCTTTCTCATCCTCGCGACTGACGCCAAGCCAAGGGCGAGCAGCGATGGTGTTCGTGTAAGCAGGCATCGTGATCGAGCGCCTATAGCGCGTATTCTTGCGATTGGCTTTGACGAACCGGCTACCGCCTTTGCCAGTCTTCAAGTAGATCTTGGCCGGGCGCGCCGGGTGACGGATGGTGCCGCCGAACTGATGGATGGCGCCATAGGGCGCATTGGTGCCAACCAGGACGGCCTCATTCCCATCCGTTTGCCACGATGCCATGTCGCCGAGCATGTGGAAATCAAACTTCAGAATCGGGACGCCGGGGCGCTTCTTCTGTTTCCAGCGTTTGTAGCTTGGTTCCAGTGCACGCCATCGCTGTCCGGTCGGATCACGCTCCTTCTTGGCTCGCTCGCGTGTCGACCTCAGCAGGTACTCGCCCCAGTCTCTCAGGATCAGTTGCCGCGCTTCGCCCTCCAGCTGGCGCAGCGCATCAGCCAGACCAGGTGTTGCCGAATCCAGGGTGACTTCGAGCTGCGCCATCAGAGTGCTCCCTGCAGCAGCTGCAGCGTGCCATCGGCGACGCTGCGCTTGAGATCAGAAGGCCTCAGCATCTGCAGCTGGGGCTGGATGGTGCTGACGCCCGTTTCCGAGATGGCCACGTCGACCACCATGAAGGCCGGGCGCCCCACCGCAAGGACATACCGCAGGTGGCCTGCGGCCACGTCCAATAGGATGGCCACCGCATCGAGCAGGCGGATAGGCAGCTCGGCTGCGGCGATGGCGACCGCGCCAGGCCGAGTGATGGGGAGCTGCTCAGCCAACACTGCAAAGGCCGCCGTCGCTGGTCGAACGGCAGCGCGCTGCAGCTGCGACACCAGACCGGGAGACAGTGCGCCGGCCAGGTAGCGAGCAGCGTGCGCGGCATCAGCGTCAATGCTGGCCAGCCAGCTGGCGTAGCCGGCCTGCAGGGCGTCCCTGGCACGCGGCCGCGCCAAGGCCTGGGCGGCACTGGCGGCAGCGGGTGCCGCTGGCAGCCGCGCGCCCGTCTCCAGTGCACTTTGCAGAGCGGAGGTCAGTTGGCCTGTCAGCGAGGGCGGTGTGACCGGACCACCACGCCCGCCGGGCCAGTGGTCCGCCGTTGCTCCAGGCGCGTAGCCGAAGCCAGGATCGACGCCTGCCGGCGTCAGCACCGTGCGCGGTCCACCGGGACTGCGCTGCCCGACCGTCACCGACTGCATCACAACCTCAGGGGCCGTGTCGGGGCCGTCCTTGCCCAAGCGGCGCAGATCGCGTTCGTTGAGCGCATCGACGTAGCACTGGCAGCCCCAGCCGTTGGCCGGATAGTGATAGCGCCACCAGGGATCATCATGGCGCAGCACCATGCCATTCCAGGACACGTGCAGTGGCCGGGGGTGTTCGACGGCATCGTTGTGGTTGTAGCGCCAGAACGGCCGTACCTTGATCAGCTGCTGCAGCTGGGCCCAGCGCCCGGCGTTGTAGCTCTGACGCAGGTTGGTTTCGTAGATCACCCGCGAGCGCCAGTTCCGGCCGCCGTTGTAATCCCAGCCATGCGTGGCCACGATGCGGTCGAAGTCTTCGCGGAACTGCTCCAGCGTGCGGCCCTCGGCGATGACACGGTCGATGGACTGCTGGAAGTCGGCCAGCAGTGCGTCACGGTTGGCACCGGCCACCATGAAGCTGGTGTCGTGCTCGGCCTCCCATACGTCCAGGTAGCTCTCGGTGAGCACGTTCTTCTTGCGACGGAAGAACTCGATCTGCTCCTGGAACGGCAGTTGAGCGTAAGCAACCCCAGCCATTGATCAGTCTCCCGCGCCTTGGACGTCGCTGCGGCCGGCCAGCGTCGCTGCCGTCATCGCATCGGCCATCACCGAGGCGTAGTCGTCCAGGGTCATGTTCGGATGTAGCTCGAACAGCCGGTCGCGCAGTTCCTCCAGCGAATCGACCTCATCAACCAGCTGGCGGATCTGCTCCACCCAACCAGCACCCAGGGGCGACAGTCGCCGATCAAGCTGCCGGCCCAAACCGATGGCAGGATCAGGCGCCTTCGGGGTGCTGTCGGCAAAGGCCGCCGGATAGTGCCGGCGCAGCAGGCTACCCACCGCACCGCCGGCATCAGCGAACTGCGGCCCATCGATCGCTGTCGGTACCGCAGACGGCTCCGGCGGCGCCTGGACAGGCTCGTAGTTGTCCCCATAGGTCTGGTCCATGTAGACCTGCTTGGGCTTGTAGCCCAGGTCGAGGATCTTCTTATCGCGGCTGGCTGTGGCGTCTAGGTCCTCCGGCTCTTCCGTGACGCGGTAGACCCGCGGGATGGCCGCGCCAGGGAAGTTCCATTCGGTGAGCCAGCGCGCCGGACCCTTGTTGAAGGACTCGCACACCAGGTCGGCATCGGCGGTGATGATGTCGCGGCGCACTTCCCGCTGCAGCTGGTCGTTGCCCAGTTTGCCGGGCGTGCCCTGGGTGCTGGCGGTCTGGCCCAGCACCACCTTCTGGATGGTGGCGTCCATGTAGTCCTGCAGGGCTTTGTAATCAGCCGTGCCACTACGCCCGGCCTCCAGCAGCGCCAGCTCCATGCCCTTGGGCATGATGATGCCGCTGTCGGTCTGGAGCGCGCGCGTGGCCTGCAGCAGCTTGGACTTCTCCGGATCGGTTGCATCGACATCGTACTTGCCCACCGCGGTGGGCATGCCGAACTTCTCCAGGAAGATCAGCCAGAACTTGAGCCCGTTGCGCTTGAACAGCACCGGCCAGTACAGCCAGTGCGCCAGCCCCAGGCCGTAGGGCTCATCGTCGTGATCGGCACCGGAGCAGAAGTTCCAGAAGTACGGCGCGAGTGCCGGGACGCCCTCCGTCATCTGGGTCTGGGTGAGCAGGCGCAGGTCGCCTTCCTTGCCGTAGCGGAAGCGTCGGCGATTGCGGACCTTGATCGCCTCCAGGCCGATGCGGGTGCCGTCGACCTTGTACAGGATCTCGGCCACGCCGTAGCCGTAGAACACGCCAAACAGCATCTTGCGGGTGACGTTGTCCCAGCCGATCCCGTGCAGCTGCTCCTGCAGATACTCTGCCGCCTGGCGGTCGATGCGCTTCTCGCCACCGGGCTCCACCTGCCATTCGCAGGCCACCACCGAGTCCTGGCGCGATCCGAAGGTGGTTTTCACCTCCGGATCGGACAGCACCTGCTCGTAGATCTGCAGGTCATAGCCGCCCCGATTGCGCAGCACGCTATCAAAGGGCAGCAGCAGCGGCCCGGTGTAGCCACGGGTGATGTCGATGCCATCGGCGGTGGTGGCAATCTCGCGGCCGATCTCTGGGCGGGCGATGGTCATGCGAATCCTCCAAAATCATTGCCGCCGCTGACCGTGCCGAAGGCATCATCGGTCACGACGGTGGCCACGCCGTCGGCTCGGCCGTCGCCGATGTAGGCGCGAGCGCCGGCCGCCTGGAACTCGATGGGTACCGAGGTGACGTGGTTGAGCGCGGCAAACTGCATCAGGGCGCCTGCGATCGCGCCGTCGCCGTGGCGCACCAGTTCCGGATCCTGCAGGTCCTTGCGCTCCAGGCGCGGCACCATCGGAATGCCATCAACGTACTCCACGGCCCGATGGTCATCCTCCAGCGATGCGTCCCTGGGCACGGTGATGAATCCGTCCTCGAACAACGCGATGTACTTGGGCATCCATTCGCTGTACCAGGGGCGCGACAGGGTGACCTCGTGGATTGGGCCACCGCTGTAGCGGCCCGTCTCGGCATCGAGCTCGGCACGGCCGTAACGGTCGCCTGTGTACTCCATCAGAGTCTGGCCCGGCCCGGTGGCGTCGCCAGCGAACGACCAGCGGCCGCGGAAGCCCTCATTCAGCGCGTCCAGAAACGCCCACAGGATCTGCTCCTGCTGGCGGGTGGGCGCGTTGGCCATCTCGATCAGGAACGGCACATCCCGGCGCAGATCCTGACTGACCTTGGCCGGCTTGATGACCGAGAAGTGGCGGTGGCGCGCAAAGTCCATGCCGACCGCCCAGCGCCCAGTGAACCCGGCCACCGCAGCACGCAGCACCGGCAGCAGCGTGGTGGCGATCCAGACCGAGCACCAGATCTCGCGTTCCTTCTCCGAGCGCTTGGGGAAGTCGTCATCGAAGACCAAGCGCAGAACGGGGCGAACCTCGGGCATGGCCCGATCAATCCAGACCGAGGGGATGGCCGAACCATCCCCATCGCGCGGGATGACGTCCAGCTCCTCGCGCATGGCGGCCTTGCGCGGGCCATAAGCCGAGCGGATGGCGGTGTACCACTCCTTCTTGCCCTCGGCGGTGGCCACCTTGCCACGCATGGCGCAGACCCGCTCGTACAGGCCGTTGGACACGGCATCATCGAAGCTGATGCGGATGACCCCGGCCTTCTTGCCGTACCGGCCGGCCTGGACGTCCTGCACCAGCTGATTGAACGGGTTCTTCTTGCCGCGGTGGGTGGACCACACGCGGATCCGGCCGCCCCAGATCAGCAGCGCGGTGGCTGATTCGAGCACCTTGGCCACGTCCTTGTGCAGCGCCGCTTCGTCCAGGTCGACCACGCCCTGCAGGCCGTGGATGTTCTCCGGGCGCGAGGACAGTGCCGTGATACGGAAACCACTGGCGAAGCGAACCCGGAAGGCCTGGATCTGCCGGCTGGTGCCGTCCGGCTGCTGGTCCTGGAAGATGTGCTGCTCGATGCGAGAGGCTTGGCCCTGGGCAATGATTGGCGCGAACTTGGCCACATAGCCAATGAATTCCAGGCCCTTTTCCTTGGTGTCGGCCATGTACCACACGTTGTCGCCGCCGGCGTCCTTGGCCGAGGCGGCGGTGATGGTGTCGCTCAGCGCCTGGGCGAAGGTGATGCCAGTGCGGCGTCCCTTCTCGCAAACCGCGATATCCAGCCCTTCCTGCATCCGGATCCATTCGGACTGATGGGCCATCAGCACACCGGCCTTGCTCGGATCGAAGTTGGCCGAGATCGAGCGCACGCTCTCAGGCAGCTCATCCCAGTCCAGGACGCGCTCGGTATCCGGCAGGGGACCCAGTGCACTCACTTAGCCGACTCCATGCAGCACCTTGTTGCGCCAGAACTCCACGCCCTCGGCGTCCAGGCCCTTGGCTCGCGCAGCCTCCTCGACCCGGCTGGCCGCGTCGACGAGCGCCTTCTGGCGGATCTCGCCGGCCCACTTCTCGCGCACGATGGAAGAGCGGGTCAGCTCGGCAATGGCCTTGGCCGCCTTGCTGTACAGCGCAATGCGATCGGCGGGGGAAATGCTCTCGTCGTCCTGGTCGGCTGCCTCCTGGAACTGCAGCAGTGCTTCGAACAGGTCGGTCTGCAGCAGGCCCATCAGCGCGCTACCGCGCTCGGCGGCATTGTCCGGCGCCTGCTCGGCCACCAGTTTCATGGCTTCGGTGCTGGCACTGATCGAAGCCAAGCGGCGCTTGAGCCGCTTGGCGCGTTCGTTGACGGTGGTCTTGCTGATCTCGTAGCCCTGTTCGCCCAGCCATTCGGACAGCGAGATGCTGCCACCGAAGGCGTTGGCAACCAGGCGCCGATCCAGCTCGTCACGCACATCGGCCGGCAACAAGTCGATCTTGCTCACGGGAGGCATGGGGTCACCAGTACTTCGGCGGGCGGGCGATCCCCGGACCGCAGTCGATGCTGTACTCGACGATGTCCACACCGTGGCGGGTCAGCTCCGCCGACCACGGCCCCGACGGGGATTTGGTGATGTCGATCAGGCGACGGGTGTCCAGGTAGTCCAGTTCCCGGCGAACCTCCAGCGCGGTGGCATCCGGGTACATGTCCTGGGCCGCGCCGGCCAGGACGGCTTCACCGATCGGATAGGGGCGTGAGCGATCCAGCACCAGCAACATCAGCCAGCGCAGCTGCTCCCTGCGCAGCTTGCCCAAATCCGGGCCTTGATTTCCGTGACTCACGGCGTGTTCCCCTTGCTTTGCATGTTCGTGATCTTCGAAGCCACTGCATCAAGCTTTGCCTCGATAACGCTCTGTCCGCGGGCATAGTCCTCGCGGCGGACGTAATCCTTCGCAACTTCCAGGCGGAAGTCGGTGAGGTGACTCTCAACCTCGCGCCAGCGCTTGCTGTCGTTGATCAGAATCGCCAGCTGCTGATCAGTGCGTTGTTGCAGCTGGTTGACCAGCCAGCGGCCGCCGGCGATCAGGCCGCCAAGCAGCGTGATGCCGATGCCTGCGAACCACACCAGGTAGAGCGGTTGCACTTCAACGATCATGGGTTGGTCTCGACGGGTAGGCGCTGTCCGGTGAGGACGCCGATGACGCGCTGGCAGGAGCGGACGTGGTCTTCAGCTTCGGTGACGATTTGAAGAGCAGTGCCTGCAACCTCTGGACGTAGTTGGGCGCTCGCATCACGTTCGACGGCGCCAGAGACGGCTTGGGACAGGCGGGCGGTGTGANTGCAACCTCTGGACGTAGTTGGGCGCTCGCATCACGTTCGACGGCGCCAGAGACGGCTTGGGACAGGCGGGCGGTGTGACAGGTGGCGAGGTCGTCGCGCAGCTGGAGATTGCCAGCGCGCAGGTCAGCCACAACAGCAGCAGGGATGGACGCGGACGCCTCCCGATCATCTTCATGTTGGTCTCCGATCTGGGCCATTTCCCTGGCCTGGGTATGCTCGGTGTCGCGAGCATTGCGCTCGCTTTCCAGTTGCGATTGAAGCGTGGTCACGCGCTGCTGCGCCCTGGCATCACGGGCTTGGGCGTCCAGCGCATTGCCGCGATAGAGAAGTGCTGCGGCAATGGCGACCAGCAGGAGCACCAGCAGCAGGGCGACCGTTGCGGTCAGGGTGCGGACCATCAGTACCGGCCCTCGCACATCGCGCGCTCAGCTGTGCGGCGGCGCTCCAATCCCTTATAGGACTTGCCGCCGGCATTGGCCCAGTTGCTCAGCTGGGCACATGCGAGGTCCCAGCGGCCTTGATTGGCGTAGACACGGATCCGCGGCTGCTGACCATTGCGCAGCGTGCACAGGCCGTCCTTGACGCCAGCACCACCCGGACCGACGTTGAAGGCGAACGACGTCAGGGCGGCCGCCTGGTAGTCCGTCATCGGCACCTTGATGCAACTCTGCACGGTGTTCCAGGCGACGCCGAGGTCCGACTGGAGCAGACGCTCGCATTCGGCGCGGGCGTAGGTGCGCTGTTCTACCTTGGCCGTATGGCCGTAGCAGACCGTCAGCTTCCCGACGACATCACGATAGGGCTGGGCCGAGTAGCCCTCGAAGGGCTGCACCAACCCGAGCAGCAACGCCAGCATGGTTGCCAGCATTCCGCCCGCGATGGGCAGTGCCTTGTTACCGGGTTGCTCTGCTGCCATGCGCCATCTCCAGGGAAAGATGGCCGACGGGCAGACGAGGATGCCCGTCGGCCAGGTGCGCCATGCGCACACCAAACCGATGGGCAGAGTTTCAATTCCTATTGGATCGGAGTCTTGGGACCGCGGTCCGCACAACCACTGGGAAATGCTGGTAGTGCGATCAGGCCAAGAGGCTAATCGCCTTTTGGCCTATGCGCCTCCCACCAACTATTGGCAGACGCGGCCGGCGGTGCTGTCTGCCTTTCAGAGTGAGCGGCAGGCGCCGCCCCCGAAGGGGAAATCAAGGTCTTTGGGGGAGCCTCAACCGTACGAACTTCTACATCCCCGCACCGCTTGGCAGCAAAGGCACTTTGCAGCTGAGATCGCCGTTCTATCGATGTCCTCTTGGCTTCATTTCGTTCGATGACATTCCCAATCCCAAAGTCCCCCAGAAAGCTCGCAACGGACATACCACTGAACTTCGCCTGCTGCTCTACCTGCCGATCAAAGGCGTCAACCTTGGACAGTTCAATCCGAATCTGCTCACAAGAATAGTTCAACGTCTCGTAGCCAGTTAACGGCTGCAACCGGCCATAGCGTTTGGTGGCACAGCCGCTGACAGATATCACCAGCACTGCGCCAGCAATAGCGAGCACTTTCCACTTCATGTTTTCCCCCTGGTTGATTTGCTCTTACGCCACATCACTCTGACGAGCCGTGCTTTTTCGTTTTGAGTTCCGGTTTCGACTGGGCGAACGCAGCACTTGTTTTTTCAAGAGCCACCTTCGCGTCTTCAGGACTGTTCCGGTAGTTGTTCAGCAGCATCGCCTCGCGACTTGTCAACTGCACCCCTTCTCCTGATGCGCCCATGCCGGTGAGAAGCCAGAGCGGTTGAGTACCGAATAGCAGATTCAATTTAACGAGCAGTTCGACCTCTACTGGACGCGTTCCCGCCTCGTACCGGATGAGCGTGGTTCGCCCGATGCCGAGCAGCTCAGCGAAGTCCTTCTGGCTTCTATCGCCCCGGATCAACCTAAGCCTTTCGCCGGTGTCGCGCCGGCTGTCGTTCTCTGAGTTTCCGTCAGTCATTTTGTTCCCGATCGGGTATTGACAAGTGTTCCCGAACGGGAACATCATTACTTCCACTGGCAGCGCCTACAGCAGCCAACCAATGGAACAAGGATCAAAGGATACACGCGATGAGCGAACCCGCCCCCAGCCTGGATCTTCACCTCAAGGTCCGCACCGCCTTCGTTGGCAAGGGCACCAGTCTCCGCGGCTGGTGCATGGAGAACGGCGTCCCCCCGCAGAACGCCCGGGACGTCCTCATCGGGCGTTGGAACGGCCCGAAGGGTCAGGCCCTGCGGCGCCGGCTGCTGAAGGCCGCAGGCCTGAGTGCTTCCGCATGAATACCGCCGGCCGCCCCCTGGACGAAGTCCCGACCCGCGAACTGGAGCTGTTGCTTGCCTCGGCCCGTGACCAGTACGCCACCGCTGTGAACAACTGGCAGCGTGCTGTTGAATCGGAAGAGCCTCTGGCCAACACCCTGCCGCTGGCTGGCGCCGTCGACGCAGCTGACCGCCGCGCCGTCCGGATCCTGAAGGAGCTGGCGCGCCGCCAGCAGGGCGCTGCGGCATGAGCGAGCAAAGCATCTTCGCCCGCCTGCTGTTCGCCTTGGCCGGGCACAGCCGCACCGGCTTGCGCCTAAAGCCCATTGCCGACGGCATCGGCGAATCCCCCAGCACCACGCTGCGCAACCTGCAGCGATTGGCCGAAGACGGCCTGGTCGAACGCTCCCCCTTCGATCAGGACAACTGGCGCCTGTCCCCCCGAATTGTCCAGATCGCCCTGGCCCATCAAGCCGAGGTGGCCCGTGAAGAACGGCAGCTGGACGACTTCAAGAACCGCTACAGCCGTAGCCCCAACTGATGACGAGGATCGAAATGGCAGAGAAGCAACCCAACAAGCGCGGCGCCAAGCCACTCGCCCAGGCTGAGCCGGTAGGCACGGAGCTGGATGCGGGCAAGCTGGTCGAGCGCAGCCAGGAACTGCAGGTGATGGCGCAGGCCGAAGCGCAGGTGAAGAGCTTGGCCACCACACTGGGCTACGCAGGCGCACTGGACACCGATTCGCTCTGGAGCATGGTCGAGTACCGCCAGCGGCGCTCCGTCGAGGACATCCTCGAAATGGGCAGGGGTCTGCTGCTCATCAAAGAGCAGACCGCGCATGGTGAGTTCCAGGAACAGATTGCCACGCGAGGATTCAACTACCGGACGGCGGCGCGCCTGATGACCGTCGCCCTGAAGTTCTCCAAAAGTGACACGGTGTCACTTTTGAAGGCCGCCGGCACCCAAGCCAAGGTTCTGGAACTGGCGGTTCTGGACGACGAAGACCTCCAGGCCCTGGAATCCGGCGAGCCGGTTGCTGGCATCACCGTGGATGATGTGGAGCGCATGAGCGCCAGCCAGCTGCGTGCCGCTTTGCGCGAAGCCAGGGCGAATGCCGACGCAAAAGATCAGCGCATCAACAAGTTGAGTGATGATCTGAACAAGGAGTCTGAGAAGACCCTCAAGGCCCAGCGCCGCTGGCAGGCCGCCACCGCGGACGAGCAGCTGGTCACTCTCAAGCAGTCGGTCACCGAAGCCGAGCAGAACGTTCTGGCTGCCATCGGCAGCGAGGGCAGCGGCCTGCGCGCCTCCTTCCAGGCGTTGGCCGACTTCGCCTGTGACAACCACGTCGAAGAGGACGCTGCACGGTTCCTGAGCGACGTGATTGGCCGCCTCCTCACGTCGGTACGCATCGCCCGCGACGATGAGGATCTGGCCATCGCGATCCCTGTCACCAACGACGCGGGGATCTGACGTGTCCGAGGTCCTCATCCAGGCTGCGGCCAGCCAGTTGCTGGCGGCGCCGCACGGCAGCAAGGGGCGCATTGCCTCCGCGCTGGCCGAGCAGCTGGGATGCTCGGTCCAGACCGCCTACCGTCACCTGTCCAAGGTGACGGCGGCTCTCAAGCCCCGCAAGCGCAGATCCGATGCGGGCGAACTGTCCCTCACCCGGGACGAAGCTGCCTCTATCGCGGCCCTCGTGGAGGAAACCCGTCGCTTGACCGGTACCGGCGCATTGCCGGTTGAAGAAGCCGTGGATGCCTTGCGCGCCAACGGAAAGATCGAAGCGATGCGCGTGGACAAGGGTACCGGCGAGGTGGTTCAACTGAGCACCTCGGCGATCTGCCGTGCCATCCGCCACTACGGCTTCCATCGTGATCAGCTGGCAGCAGCAACACCGGCTGCACGCCTGTCTTCTCCGCATCCCAACCACCTGTGGCAGATCGATGCCTCGGTCAGCCGGCAGTTCTACCTGGCCGATGATGGCACGCGGGTGATGGACAAGCGCGAGTTCTACCGCGGCAAGCCAGGCAACTTCACCAAGATCGCCGAACGGCGGCTGTGGCGCTATGCCATCACCGACCATGCCAGCGGCGCGATCGAGCTGTTCTATGTGCTGGGCGCCGAAAGCAGCGCCAATCTGCTCTCGGCACTGATCCATGCGATGACCCGTCGCGAGATCGGCACGATGCACGGCGTTCCCAAACTGCTGATGATGGATCCGGGCAGCGCCATGACGGCCACCAGCACCAGCAGCTTCCTGGCGGCCTGCGGCATCGAGCCGATCATCAACGAAGTGGGCAATGCACGCGCCAAGGGACAGGTCGAAAACGCCAACTACCTGATCGAAACGCACTTCGAGGCTCTGCTCAAGCTGCGCGCCCCGGTCACCAGCCTGGAAGAAATCAACACCCTTGCCCAACAGTGGGCTCAGGCCTATAACGCCACCCGCACCCACAGCCGTACCGGCTACACGCGCCGTGATGGGTGGCTGCGCATCACCCCGGACCAGCTGCGCCTTGCCCCGGCCGTGGAGGTATTGCGGCAGCTGGCCACCAGCGCGCCGAAGGCCTGCACCGTGCGCGATTGCATGATCCGCTTCCGTTCGCAGCAGTACGACGTGCGTGGCGTACCCGGCCTCATCAACGGCCAGCGCGTGGACGTGGTGGTCAATGCTCTGGATCCGGAGGGCAGCGTACGCGTGCTGATGCCAGGCACACAGGACTGCGCGCCTGTGCACTACATCGCCCCGCGCATCGGACGCGACGACTGGGGCTTCCTGGACAGCGCTGCCCAGGTTGGCACGGAGTACCGGACAGCTCCGGAGACGTCGGCCGACGCAGCTCGCAAGGAACTGGATCGGCTGGCCATGCAGGTTCACACCGATGCTGAGGCAGCAGTTGCGCGCAAGGCTAAGCGTGTGGCCTTCGGTGGTCAGATTGATCCCATGAAGCACCTGCGCGAGGCCAATGTGGCACCGAGCCTGCCGCGCTCGGGTCGCATCGCCCAGGTCGATGCACCACAGGTGCTGGCGGCCCAGCGCATCGAGCCTGCGCCGATCCGCGCCGAGCTGCCGCCACTGAACCATGTGGAAGCGGCCATGCGCTTGAAGCCGCTACTGGAGGCCGCCGGTTCGGCTTGGTCGCCCGACCACTACGCACGCACCGCCCAACGCTGGCCGGAAGGCCTGCCGGTGGATCAGGTCGAGTCCTGGGCGCACGCCCTGGCAACGCCTGAGCGTGGTGGTCTCCGGCTGGTGGAAGGAGGTGCCGCGTGATGGCTTCGCTCGACAGCATCAAGAAAGACGCACGCCTCATCCAGGAACGCGACGGATTCGGCTACTGCCAGGCGCTGGAGATCGCTGCGCGAAAGGCTGGCTTCAACACCTATGCAGCTGCGAAGGCTGCCTTGCAGGGGCGGAGGGCTCGCCCATGACGTTGCGTCTGAAGCGCCTGCTCACCGAGGCCGGCATCAAGCAGGGAGACCTGGCCAGTGCTGCAGGTCTGAGCCGTCCGGCCCTCAATGCCTTGATCAACCACGGCCAGTTGCCCACCAGCTGCGATCCGGCAGCGGTGCGCGCTGCCATCAGTTCCTGCCTGACCCAGCACGGCGTAACCGACGCCCACTGGCATGAAAAGGAGGGGCCGACGTGCGGGGTCACGCCAGCCCCGGTTTCCCCACCGCAAGACACCGATAACGACAACGACATTCACGACGAGGAAGATCCCATGCTACTGCGTTTTCAGGCTTTGACTCCACAGGCCAAGCGTCACTTCGGCCTCACCAGCAATCCCTTCGCCGATCCGGCTAGTGCCGAAGAGGTGTTCCTGTCGCCGGATATCCGCTATGTCCGCGAGAGCATGTACCAGGTGGCCCGCCACGGCGGCTTTGCTGCGGTGATCGGCGAAAGTGGTGCTGGCAAGAGCACGCTGCGCGAAGACCTGGTTGATCGCATCCAGCGTGAAGAGCAGGCCGTCATTGTTATCCAGCCCTACGTGCTGGCCAGCGAAGGCAGCGATGCCGTGGGCAAGACCCTGCGCAGCCACCATATCGCCGAGGCGATCATGGCCGCTGTCGCCCCGCTGGCCAAGCCGAAGAGCAGCCCTGAGGCCCGCTTCCGCCAGCTGCACGAATCGCTGCGTGACAGCGCCCGCGCCGGTCACAGCCACGTCCTGGTGATTGAAGAGGCCCACAGCCTGCCGCTGCCGACCCTGAAGCACCTCAAGCGCTTCCGCGAGCTGAAGGACGGCCTGCGCCCGCTGCTGTCGGTGATCCTCATCGGGCAACCCGAGCTGGGCGTGAAGCTCTCTGAGCACAACCCGGAGGTACGCGAAGTAGTACAGCGCATCGAGATCATCACGCTGCCGCCGCTGGACAACGAGCTGGGTGCCTACCTGGCGCACCGCTTCAAGCGCGCCCAGGTGCCGCTGGACAAGGTGGTGGAACAGAGTGCCATCGACGCGCTGCGCGCCAAGCTGGTTCCTTCGCGCGGCGCTGGCTCGTTGCTGTACCCGCTGGCGGTTCAGAACGCCCTGACCGCTGCGATGAACCGCGCCGCTGACCTGGGCGTGCCGACCGTCACCGCTGATGTCGTGCGGGGGGTGTGAGATGGCGATCCGAACCGAAGGCTGGCCGGCGGTAGAAGGCATGGTGGTTGAGCCAATGACGGCGCGGTGGCCGCTTGCAACGCGTGTTGTGGCGGTTCCCTTTGAAATGCAGGACCGTCCGGCGCCGGTGAATGTGGACATCCTGCAGGTGGTGATCGTGCCGCGCGCCAACTGGGAGCGCATCACTGCGCATGTTCCGGCCGATGTGCTGCAGCGCGAGGGGGTGACTCATGGTTGATTTCAACACCTCTGGGTCGCAGTACCTGCGCAGCTTCGCTTTTTACTTGATGCGCGATGCCGAGCTGCCCGACCAGCAGGTGACGGTGATGCACCGCGACCTGTTCCGTCGCGCCGGCATCGAGTGGCGCGACGGGCAGAGCATGGCTTCACTGCTGGACGGCCTCAACCTGCAGCAGCTGCGTGCGCTGGTCGACCAGCTGCGCGACGGCGATGACGACGAGGAGGAATGATGGCCGTTCCCACCCTCCAGCGCTGCCTCGGTCAGGTGCGTAACCGCCAGCGCCACAGCGCCCAGCACCCCCAGCGGAAGAAGTCCATCGGGATGCTGGTACAGGACTGCCACACGTTCCCGACAGCGTCACGTGTGGGAGAAGTCCAGGTGCACGACCCTGAAACCGGGCGCGAGTACTCGGTCGAGGTCTGGATCCACAGCGGCGTGGTGGTGATCGCGCACAGCACCAGCAAGCGCTGGCTGCTGGAACTGGACGAGATTCTCGACCTGGCTATCGCCGCCGGCATTGATCGGGGGGCCATCTGACATGCAGCTGGCCCTGCTACCGCAAGAGCTGTCCCCACAGACGGTCCTTTTGCAGCTGCAGGGCCGCCGTGGCGCCGTCAACGGCATCACTGCCCGCGACCTGGTGCAGCAGATCACTTCACGTACCAGCACCGCCGACGAGCGCCGCCTGCGCCAGATCATCGAGCAGCTGCGGCGCGAGGGGCACCCGATCTGCGCCCACCCGGCTCACGGCTACCACCTGGCCGCCAGTGCGGCCGAACTGGACCGCGCCTGCACCTTCCTGGTCGGGCGCGCCATGACCTCCCTGGAGCAGGTCAGCGCGATGAAGCGCGTTGCGCTCCCGGATCTGTACGGACAACTCGGGCTGGACAAGCCCGCTACCGACGAGGAATCCAACCATGAACCATGAACGCAATTCCGACGTGCTGTATGCCGCCGCCAACACGGCACGCGAGCTGGAAAACAGCGGCATCGAGATCCTGGGCCTGCACAGCAATGGCCGTCGCGCGGTGCTGATCCTGGACCGCCCGCCAACGATGGTGGGTGGCCACCTCAAGCGCCGCCAGCCCAACGGCAGCGGCGGGCAGGACCGCGTGATGGCCGCTGAGTACCAGGGCGTGCAGCTGGAGTGGACCCAGCGTCCTCCGATGCTGCGGGAGGTGGCTCATGGCTGAGCGCGGCCAGTTCCTGGTGGTCCCTGCTGAGTGGGTAGGGGGCGACACCTTCACCGACTCGGCCAAGGCGATCGAAGACGCCCAGGCCCGCAGCAAGGTCGACGGAAAGCACCGCGCGGTGGTCTGCGTGGTCGCTCGCACCACGCCCAGCCCTGCACCGGTCATCGTGCTGACGCGTACGGAAGCCGGCATCACCCAACCGCAGGTGGTTCAGCCATGAGCGCCATCCCCAGCATCGCAATGCAGCACGCTATCGCCCTGTCACTGGGCGCCAGCGTGGTCCGTTCTGCGGATCTGATCGATCGGGTGATGGAGCACGGCTTCCATTACCGCGGCTATGTGTCCAACGCGGTCGCCAAGGCGGTGCGGTGCGGAATGATCCTGCGCGTCGGCGAAGGGCTGGCCCGCAACTACCGCCTCAACCCCGACTGGAAGATCGACCCGACGGCGTTGGCGGCCGCGCAGGCGCAGCGTGTGCGTGGTACCCGGCCGGGTATGACAGGGGCGCAGAAGGCCCGATCTGCTGCCGGGGGCTACGAAGGTCCCGCCTTCGACAAAGGCCCGCTGACGCCCTCCATCGGCACCGTGTGCCAGTCCCAGGAGGATCTGGAAGGCGAGCTGCCGCCTTACCTCGGTGGTCGCCTGGTCGATTCGCTGCATAACCACTTCGATCGCATCTTCGGCGGGGTGGAGTGATGGCACGTACCGGCCGCCAGCGCTACGACCACCTTCGCGCGATGCGCTTTGCGCTGTGGGCCCGTACGCAGAACCCGCGCCAGCTCACCCCACAGCGCATTTCCGGCCTGCTCGGCATCTCGCTGGATGCCGCCCGCCGCTGGCGCGCCGACTGGTTCACCGCCACCAGCCCTATCCACGTCGAAGGCGTCCCCGACGTCCTTCGGCCCACTCAACCGTTTGTCACCCCCGCCGCCCAAGGAGGCGCCCAATGACCCCATCCATTCCCGAAGGCTACCGCGAGGACCGTAACGGTCGGCTGGTGCCCGAGGCACAGATCAAGCCGATCGATCTGACGCGTGACCAGCTGGTGCAGGAGAAGATCCAGCGCGCCCTGGAGCTGCGCGAAGCCCTGCGCACCTTCAAAGCGGATACGTTCACCGATATCGGCGCGTTCGTGCAGCTCAGCGGCGAGCAGTACGGCGCCAAGATCGGCGGCGACAAGGGCAACGTCAGCCTGTATTCCTACGATGGCCGCTTCAAGATCCTGCGCGCCTGCCAGGACACCATCCAGTTCGATGAGCGCCTGCAGGCCGCCAAGGCCCTCATCGATGAGTGCCTGAACGACTGGACCGAAGGCTCACGTGCCGAGCTGCGCACCCTGGTCAACAGCGCGTTCAAGGTGGGCCAGGACGGCAGCATCAAGACGGCAGAGGTGCTGTCACTGCGCCGGCTGCAGTTCGATGACGCCCGCTGGCAGCGGGCAATGACCGCGATCAGTGATGCGGTGACGGTGGTGGGCAGCAAGACCTACGTGCGCTTCTACGAGCGCGATGCACGGGGTCAGTACCAGCCGATTTCTCTCGACGTGGCGGGGGTCTGACATGCCGAAGATCCGAGACACCTGCACCTTCCGTTTCGACGGCGTTCGCGGTGCACTGAATGCCGGCACCCTGGCGCTGGCAGTGGCGATCGCCGACCAGGCTGCACGGGCCGACGTGGAGATCCACGCGCCGGCCGTGGAGCTGGACGGGCTGCGCTTCTTCGATGCCACCTGCGGTAACACTCAGGGCGAAGACGCGACCGCTGCTCGCTATGCCATTCGCCAGGCGGTGCGGTACATCGAGGCGCGCGGGGACGCACTCCCTTGGCGCCTGAAGCGTCATATCTCCCAGCCGGGTCTGCTGCACTTCGAAGAGCCTACGGACGTTGAGGTGGCCACCTCCGGGCCGCGCCACGCGTGCGTCAACTGCGACATGCCCACTGGCACGCCGTCTTCGCCCATGTGCGGCCCCTGCGCCCAGCAGGCAGTGACTGAGATGGCTGCAGCGCTGGCCGCCGCCCACCAACGTCTGGATCTGATCCACCAGGTTCAGAAAGCCATCTGCGAGGTGCAATCGTGATCGCCTACTGCTGGGCCAATGGCCAGATCGGGTTCGGCAACAACGTGCCGGACGGTGCGGTTTTCATCGCCGAAGGGAGCGACGCACAGCTGCGCAAGGTGATCAGCGTGGTAGCCAGGCACGGAAAGGGACTGATGCAGGGGATGCTGGTAGTGCCAGGTGTGCCAGAGGCGCAGACGCAGCAGGCAAAGGGTGACGCGCTGGGCCTCTGGCTGGCGTGGTGTTCCCAGCATCCGCGTCGGCTGCGCTGGGGCGCACTGCGTGCCAGCAACCGCAACACCGACTCAAAGGAGAACCGCCATGTTCATGCGTAACCTGGTGCTGTTCCGCTTTCCAACCAGCACCGACTTCTCCGAGGTCGAATCCGTGTTGCCGTATGGCGTGCTTAAGCCGGTCGGCCCTCTGGAAATGAACTCTCGCGGCTTCATTTCCCCCTTCGGCCGCGAGGAGCAGGAGCACCTGTCCTGCCGGCAGGGCGACTTCCTTTGGCTGACCGTGGGCGGCGAGGACA